>JAQBXR010000011.1 GCA_027623295.1 Planctomycetota bacterium | reverse complement strand
CCTCTGCATCGGTGAAATCTATACCGCGCTGGTGGTGAGACATCATCTGCACGGCTTCTTCCAGAGTTTCGACCGATCCATCGTGGAAATAGGGTCCGGTTTGCTCCACATTGCGCAGACTTGGCACCTTGAACACCATGCGATGCCCCTCCACACCGGCAATGGCTTCGCGTCCGGGGTCCTCTTGGTTGGGCCAGGGGTTGATCAAGCCGACCTTCATGAAAATCTGACCACCCATAAACGGGCCGTTGTGGCAACCGAAGCATCCGGTGTCGATGAAGGCTTTGAAGCCCTTCTTTTCAAGAGGGGTCAACGCTGTGGCATCGCCGGTCAAAAACGCATCCCATGGAGCGGGAGTGACTAGCTGACGTTCAAAGGCCCCAATCGCGCGCGCGAGGTTATCCCAACTCAGAGGCTTCGCATCTTCTGGGAATGCAGAGGCGAACATTTTTGGATAGCTCGCATCTTGGGCCAGAATATCGATGACTTGTTCGGGACTATCCATAGCCATTTCCACCGGATTGAGAATCGGGCCTTTGGCTTGCTCTTCTACATTAGCGGCGCGACCATCCCCAAATTGAGTTCTATGCCCGGCGGCGTTTAACACGGTGGGTGAGTTGCGCCCGCCAAGTTGTCCGCCTATGCCGGAAGAAAAGGACTGATGATCCACGCCAAAACTGTCCAATCCGTGGCAGGAATTGCAGGACAGGGTGCCATCTTTAGAAAGCTTGGTCTCAAAAAACAGCTTCTTGCCGAGAGAGATTTGCTCTGGCGTGGCGGGGGCGTCGGCCAGGTTCATGTTCTCTGGCAACGGGCCAAAAAACTGCATTAAGGAAGGCGCAATGCCAACTTCTTCAGCAAGTTGCGCGGGAGTCAGACCCTGCTCCTGTGCGTAAGTGTTTGGCGTAAAAGCCATAGCGCAACCGAGGAGGGACAGAATCACTGAGAGAGAGTTTCGTAGCGGCACCATGATTAGTGTCGTATTTTAGGCTCGAGTTCCCATGAAAGCCGCATTGCTACGATGAGGACATGATTTTTCTTGCGATTCCTCTCTTTGTGGCCTTTTTAGCTCCGTCCTTGGCCCAAGAACCAAGCCCGCGCGAGATCGATGGCCTGACTGCGGTACCGATTAACATTCATTCGGTGAATGCCAAAGTAGTTTTCGATCTGGATACCAATAAGGCAAAGGCAACCGCCGACATGGTGTTTGAAATGACCGGCGACGGCGGCATGCCGGTCTTCGACTTGCGCCAAAAGATTGACACCATAACTCTCGATGGTGAGTCCATCGCGGTGGAAACTTGTGCGCCTCACGATTTTGGTCGCCTGTCGGGAACCATGCTTATCCTCGAGCGCGAGTTGGAGCCTGGAAAAATCTATACGCTCCATTTTGACTACCAGTTGCGTCAACCCGTTTCTCCGCAAAGTAACCCGATTGGCTGGGGCGATGGCAAGTTAAATTGGGACTTCTTCTTTTCCGATTTGAACCAAGGGCGCTATATGGAAATGTGGTTCCCTTCCAACTTGCTTTACGACATGTTCAAGTTTGATTTGGACGTCGCGATCAAGGGCACCGAGGTCAAGCACCTTTTGGTGAGTAACGGCGTCACCACGGAAGTCGGGCCGCTGCATTGGAAAGTTAGTTTCCCGGATCACTTCACTGCTTTTTCGCACATGCTCGTCATCATTCCGGCAAAGGATGTTAAAATCGGAGGCGGCACCTTTAAGTTGAATGGTGAAACCAAAGAGATTCGCGTTACGGTGCGCAACGATGCTGGCGCTTCCGTGGAAACTGTGTTGAAGCAAGTCGAGTCCGATATGGAGGAGTTCAGCAAGACCATGGGTGCGTGGCAGCACACGGGTCCGATTGAAATCGTGATTTGGCCGGGCAGTCGCTCGATGGAATATGACGGCGCAACCACCACCGCGATGGGCGCGTTACGTCACGAGTTATTCCACAGCTGGTTTGGCCGCGGTGCAAAACCACAAAGTCAAAACGACGGCTGGTGGGACGAAGCTTGGACGGTTTACTTCTCCGATGGCGGCCGTACCCCAGCATCGCGCACCAAGACGGAAGGCAAGCCGTTTGAACTTAGTTCGGGAGACGAGTGGAACCGCACTACGCCTAGCACTTCTTATCGTGCCGGATCCTTCTTCTTCAGCCGCGTGGCCGGGACCATCGGCGAGGAGGAGTTAATCAAGCACATGGCAAGCTTCTATGAAAAGCATGCGCTGAAAACCGTGTCCACTGCGGAGCTAGAGCGCCACTTGGTGGAGGAATCCGGTAACGAAGACCTCCACCAACTCTTCCACCGTTATGTTTACGGCAAGGAAGGCAAGTACGGCGCTGAGAAGTAAACCTCTTTAGCTATCGCGGCGACTCTTCTGTGCGCGACGCGGCGCTTTGCCGTCGGAGCGTACAGGAGAAATGCGCAACATCTGCTGACACACTTGCGCGCGACCGAGGGTCCGGAAGATTTCTTCCGGCATACCTTCTGGCAAATCCACGGTGCTGAAGTCTTCGTAGATTTCAATCTTGCCAATGAAGCGTCCTTCAAGACCAGCTTCGTTGGCGATGGCACCGACAATACTTCCTGGCTGAACACCATGTTCATGGCCAACTTCGACGCGGTAGCGCACCATGCCTTGTTCGGCACTGGACTCAACTCGCGGCTTTGGCCCACGGCGGGCATCGCGACTATCGCGACTATCACGACGGTCATCACGAAAGCCATCGCGGCGATCTTCACGGTCGTTACGCGTACGTTCGTCGTAGCGTTCCTTGCGGTTGGAGCGATCGGCGAAATTTTCAGAACGATCATGGCGCTGCTCTTGCACCAACAACGGCTGATCCCCTTGCGCCATGGCAGCTAAGCCAGCAGCAAGTTTTTCAGGGGTGAGCTCCTCGTTGTCTTCCAAGAAACCCTTAACGAGGTTCTCGAAGAATTCCAGTTGAGGGCTCTCCAAAGCTTCGAGCATTTTTCCCTTAAAGCGGTGGATGCGGGTGCGGTTGACATCGTCCGTGGTCGGCAACTCCATTTGATCAATCGGGCGACGAATCACGCGCTCAATCGAACGCAGCAAACGCTTCTCACGTGGAGCCACAAACAAAATCGCCTCGCCGGTTCGACCTGCACGACCGGTACGGCCGATGCGGTGTACATAAGCCTCGGTATCGGTTGGGATATCAAAGTTGATGACGTGGCTGATGCGAGTTACATCTAGACCGCGGGCAGCAACATCGGTCGCCACCACAATGTCGAGTTGACCGCTCTTCAAGCGGTCGATGGTGCGCTCGCGTTGAGCTTGCGCAATATCGCCACTCAAGGGTGCCGCGGCATAACCGCGTGCTTCCAATTTCTCCGCAAGAATGGTGGTGGAGTTACGCGTGCGTACGAACACCAGCATGGCATCGAAATCTTCGACTTCCAAAATGCGGGTGAGTGCGTCTAGCTTGCGCGGCCCACTGACTACCTGGAAGCGTTGGTTGATCGTGTCAGCAGTTGCATGCTTCTCCTTAATCAAGATCTCTTCGGGCTCGTTCAAGTACTTCTGCGCAACGCGACGAATTGCCGACGGCATGGTTGCCGAGAACAACGTGATTTGGCGATCGGATGGAGTTTGGTCGAGGATCCAAGTGACATCCTCAATGAAACCCATGTGGAGCATTTCGTCAGCCTCGTCCAGCACCAGGGCCTTCAGGTTCGACAAATCCAAAGTGCCACGCTTAATGTGGTCGGTCACGCGGCCGGGAGTTCCGACTACCACGTGCACGCCACGCTTCAAAGGGCGCAGTTGCAGTGGGTAAGCCTGGCCACCGTAAATTGGCAGCACATGGAAACCCTTCATGTAGCGCGCATACTTCTGGAAGGACTCTGCCACCTGAATCGCGAGCTCGCGCGTGGGGCAAAGCACCAGCACCTGAGGTGCGGCCATCTTGATGTCAATCTTCGCTAGTAGAGGCAACGCAAAGGCAGCCGTTTTACCGGTACCGGTTTGCGCCTGGCCCACAATGTCCTTGCCTTCAAGAAGGACAGGAATCGTGCTGGCTTGAATTGCAGACGGGGTTTCATAACCAGCGTCAACAATTGCTTTAACGAGGAAGTCGGGTAGACCAAGGGAATCAAATCCCGGGGTCTCAGGGGTCTCAGTTTCGTTTTCGGACATCACACCAATGCCCGTACAAATTAGGGCTGCAGTCGGCCTGACATAGACCGAGGCGCACATTGTCCCCGATAATCGAGTTTTTAGATAGCCCTAACGGGAATTAAACGTTTTCCCGCGCGGCGAGTCCTTCCCAACGCTCCAAATCCGCCTCTAGAGCGGACGCGAGCTCGGACCGCTGGCGTTGTAAGTCAGCAGCTACAGCAGGCGCTTTCTCATAAGTCACCGGGTCGATGAGTTTGGCGTCGAGCGTGGCCATCGAAGCTTCATTCACTTCAATGCGCACGACTAGCTCTTCCAGCTCCTTGCGCTCTTGAAAGGATAGCTTCACTCCGGCCTCGCTGACGATGGCACCGCCCTTGCCAAGTTCCTGCGGTTTACTTTGCACCGACTTCTTGGAAACGGAGGCGGCGGTCGGCGGGGACCAACGTTCCATGAGGGAGCTGACATCGCCGGTGTGAAGGAATGCGCCGCCCTGGCCGTCGAGGTGAAGCACGTGGGTGGCCACGCGATCGAGGAACCAACGGTCGTGACTGACTAAAAGTACACAGCCTTTGAATGCGCAGAGTGCTTCTTCCAGCGCGCGCAAGGTCATCAGGTCAAGGTCGTTGGTCGGCTCGTCGAGAATCAGCACGTTGCAATCTTGCAACAGCAGTTTGGCGAGCAGAACTCGTCCGCGCTCTCCACCGGAAAGCGAACCCACCTTGACCATCTTCTTGTTTCCCGGGAAGAGGAAGCTGTCGAGGAACCCAGCCACGTGGACTTTGCGCTCGCCGACGGCCACGTGATCGGACTTACCAGCTACCTCTTCCACCACGGTAGCTTCTGGGTCAAGATCCTCGCGGTTTTGCTCAATCGTGCCAAAGACGACGGTTTCACCAATGCTAACCCTGCCCGTCTTAGGTGCCAGTTGGCCAAGCAGAATGCGTAACAAGGTGGTTTTGCCCGCGCCGTTCGGTCCCACGACACCCAAACGCATGCCGTTCTCCATTTTGAAATCTAAACTCTTCAAAATGGTGCGCTCGCCATAAGCAAAGCCGACGCCTTCCATTTCCACCACTTTGGTGCCGAGGCGTGGACCCGCTGGGATCTCCATTTCAAGCTCGGCAGGGCCAACCAGCTTGTCGGCATCGTTGATGTCATGGAAGCGGTCGATACGCGCTTTGGCTTTGGTAGCCCGCGCTAGAACGCCAGCACGCATCCAAGCGGTTTCGCGCTTGAGCAAGGCAAGACGAGTTTTTTCAGACTTCGCTTCGCCGTCCAAACGCTCAGCACGACGCTCCAGGTAGGTTTGGTAGTTGCCCGGATAAGAATGAGCCTTACCGCGGTCGACTTCCACAATGCGGTCGACGACGCGATCCAGCAAGAAGCGGTCGTGCGTCACCAAAATCAGCGGAATTTTGAGCGCCGAAAGTTGCTTCTCCAACCATGCAATGACGAATGCATCTAGGTGGTTGGTCGGCTCGTCGAGCAGGAGCAGGTCTGGGGAGTCCACTAAGAGTCGTGCAAGGGCTACACGGCGTGATTCACCACCCGACAAATTCGCGCACATAGCCGAGGAGTCAGTAAGACCAACACCATGGATTGCAGCTGAAATGCGGTGCTCGACATCGTGCCCGCCCATGGCATCGAGCTTGTTTTGCAACTTTTCCTGGCGGCGCGACAAAGTGCCCATGCGCTTTTCGGTGAGCTCCGGGTCCGCGAACTCGGCGTAGAGTTCTTCTAGCTCGGCCAGCACTTCATCCCGTCCAGCCAGGCCGGTGCGCACCGCATCTTCAATCGTGATATCGGGCGGAAAGTGCGGTTCCTGCTCCAGATATCCAATGCGCAAGTTCTTTTTGGCGACCCGGGTTCCGGCATCGAGCACCTCAATCCCCGCCAGCATTTTGAGCAAGGTCGACTTGCCGGCACCATTGGGCCCAATCAGCCCAATCTTGTCTTTGGAGTTCACCGTGAGGCTAACCCCAGTGAAAAGCGGGCGCTTTTCATCATAAGTTTTGGCGACATCGGTGAGGGTGAGGAGCGGCATGGGCTGGGGATTCTAGCGGTGCCGCGGGGGAGCATTAAGCCAAAACGCCTTCTACGACTTCACGCAGAGCCGTTGCAATGCGGTCAACTTCTTCGTCGGTGGTGCAGGAAGGCGGCATGGCATACATGACATTGCCGAGCGGGCGCAGGAGGACGTGCTTCTGTGCACGACATCCGGCGCGGAGGGTTTCGCCTAAGCCGGCTAAGTAACCCTGGTCCTCGGTTTGAAGTTCGATGGCGACGATGCCACCGCACTGGCGGATTTCCATGACGCCGTCCAGCTGCTCCATGTCCTTCAGCTGCGCGTGTAAACGATCCCCGATTTGCTGCAGCTTTGCCGGCGTATCCTCGCGGCGCAGGATTTCCAGGGAAGCTAAGCCGACCGCACATCCGATGGGGTTGCCGGTAAAAGTATGTCCATGGAAGAAGGCTTTGGCGCGTTCATCGGAAAGGAAAGCGCTGTAGATTTCTTCGGTGACGACGGTGGCCGATAAAGGGAAGATGCCGCCGGTCAATCCTTTGGCTAAGCACATGACATCGGGCGCGATGTTGGCGGCGTTGCAAGCGAACAAATGTCCGGTGCGGCCGAAGCCAGTCATGACTTCATCGGCAATCAGGAAAATGCGGTTTCGCGTGCAGCATGCGCGCAGGCTTTTAAGGAAATCGACTCCATGCATTTTCATGCCGGCGGCGCCTTGCACTAGGGGTTCCAAAATGAAACCTGCAACGCGTCCTTCGAGATCCGCAAGCGCGGCTTCGACCGCATCCATGTTGGGTGCCACGCGCACCACATGAAACAGGAAGGGTGAAAACTCTGCGAAGAAGGGATCGGGTTCACCAACCGACATGGCGCCAAAAGTGTCACCGTGATAGCCACCCTTTAAAGCGAGGAAGACGGTGCGTGAAGGCTCACCGCGCCTTACCCAAGTTTGATACACCGCTTTTAAGCCGACCTCCACTGCAGTGGACCCATTGTCGGAGTAGAACACGCGCGACAAGCCCTCGGGGGTTAGGTCGACTAACTCTTCCGCCAAACGTACCGCGGGCTCATGCGTGAACCCCGCAAACATGATGTGATCTAGCTTCGCCGACTGCTCCGCCATGGCTGCCGTAATCTCCGGACGTGCATGTCCGTGCAAGTTCGCCCACCACGATGAAATTGCATCGAGCATTTCGGTGCCATCGGCCAAAGTTAAGGTGGCTTCCTTTGCGGAGACGACCGCGAGTGGCTCCGGATCCAACTGATGTTGCGTGTAGGGATGCCAGCAAACTTTGCGGTCGCGTTGAGGGAGGTCGTTCAAAATAATTGCTGCAGCAAGTGATGCAACTGCGGCTCACCATTGAGCCAGAAGTCGAGGTGCTCGGTTCGCAAATCTTTGAACCACGGCACTTCAAAAATGGGCAAGTAGGGTAGTCGGCGTTCCAGCGATGCGCGGTTTTGCGGATGCGGTTGTCCAACTAAGAACAACGCGCGCACCGAGATGCGTCGGGCGGCGAGCGCTTCGAGAGTCAGCAGGGTGTGGTTCAAGGTGCCTAGGCCACTGCGCGCAACCAAAACTACGGGAGCATTCAGCGCGGCAAGAAAGTCAGCTTGGTCTTGCTTTGCATTCCACGGCACGAGCAATCCACCAGCGCTTTCCACAATCCAGGCAGCCTTCGGCGCGCCTTGAAATAGTTTTTGTGCGGCCAACAAAACACTTTCCATTTCCACAATTTCGCCGGCCTCTTCCGCCGCCTGGTCCACCGATGCAGGGTGTGGGAAATGCACCAAGGGTGCAACGATTTCTGATGCATCAATACCGGATAACTTTTGCACCGTGTCGGTGTCTGAATCCATTCCAGTTTGAACCGGCTTGAGGTAGTGCGTGGCTTGGTGATGGCGCAATGAAGCGCGCACCAGCAAAGCCGAGACCACGGTTTTGCCGACATCGGTGTCGGTGCCGCACACGATGAGAGGTGTTGCACTTGGAGTCGGTGGAGTGTCTTCCACCAAAGTCCTGCGCCGTTCTTCTCGCAGAGCCGAAAGCACCGCAGTGGCTAAGCCACGAATCTGTTCTTCACTATGTGCCGCATGCACCACAATGCGCAAACGACTGCTGCCTTCCAGAACCGTCGGCGGTCGCACGGCACGAACTTCAAACCCAGCCTCTCGCACCTTTTCTGCAACCGCCATCGAACGCGCAGAATCCCCAATCATGACGGGCACGATAGGCGATTCTCCTGGGCACTCCATTCCGGCATCTGCAAACAAGGTGCGCAATAAATCGGCACGTGCAAAAACCGTTTGCGCGTGTTCCGGTTCGGCTTGCGCAATCTGCATGGCGCGACGTAACCCTGCTGCGATCATGGGCGGGACCGCCGTCGTAAAAACAAAACTGCGGCCGTGGTTTATCAAGGCATCAATCGCTAAGCGTGATGCGCAAACCATACCACCTGCAACACCCAATGCTTTGCCGCCGGTAAACATGCGCGCCAATAACCGCGGATGCATGTCGCCTTCCACCGGATACAAGCCGGCGGCGTGGGCCATGTCGAGAATCAGGTAAGCATTGCGTTTCTGGCACAACTGCAACAATGCTTGCAGTGGCGCGCGGTCTCCATCCATGGAGTACACGTCCTCGACCACCACTATGCGTCGGCGCGCAGCGGGGTGTAAAGCGAGCGCGGCATCGAGTGCATCTAGGTTGTTATGCGCAAACACTTCCACGCGTGCGCGGCTCAAGCGCGCGGCATCGATGAGTGACGCATGATTGAGTGAGTCACAGAAAAGGACATCAAGACGGTCGGCAAAGGTGGTGAGCAATGCCAAGTTGGCTTGCCACCCCGAAGGGAACAACAAAGCGGCTTCGCTTCCCATCCAGCGGGCAGCTTCTACTTCCGCTTGTTCATGCACCGGATAGTTACCGTTCAATAAACGTGCACCTGGCGCGCCAACACCAAATTCATCGGCGGCTTCTTTCGCGGCACGCACTACGCGTTCATCGCGCGCGAGTCCGAGGTAATCACTTGAAGTGAAATCCACGACACCCTCGCCCGGGAAAACTAACTTGCGTTCCAAGCCAGCTTCCCGCCAAGCATTCGCTTCGGCTTGTAGCTGGTCTTGCAAGGGAAGGTCCAGGGTTTGGCGAAGCCTAAACTTCAACCACGTCCGACGGCCCGCATTCACGAATGCCGTGCAAGCCAAGGCGCTCAAACAACGCAACGTCGGCATCTTTGCCTCGGTTTGGCGTGGTGAGCAGTTGATCACCTAAGAAGATGGAGTTTGCACCAGCTAAGAAACACATGGCTTGTGCTTCTTCGGACATGGCACTGCGTCCGGCGGACAAACGCACCATGGAGTGCGGCATAAGAATGCGTGCCACGGCGACCGCGCGCACCAACTGGTCCCAAGCGAGTGGAGGCGTTTCGCCAAGTGGCGTGCCTGCAATGGGGACCAAAGTATTAATTGGCACCGACTCCGGTGGTGGATTTTGAATAGCAAGTTGATGCAACAACCCAATACGATCTTCCTCACTTTCACCCATGCCCAGAATGCCGCCGCAACAAACCTTCATGCCAGATTCGCGCACGTTGGCCAAAGTCTTAAGGCGATCGTCGTAAGTACGGGTGGTGATGACCTCGCCGTAATACTCAGGCGAGGTGTCCAAGTTGTGGTTGTAGTAGTCCAAGCCCGCCGACTTCAATCGCTTGGCTTGCTCTACATCTAGCATGCCGAAGGTGCCGCAAGTCTCCAAACCGAGACCCTTAACTTTGCCCACCATTTCCAACACGTCTTCAAAATCTTGATTGTTCTTAATGTTGCGCCATGCAGCGCCCATACAGAAACGATCGGCGCCACCTTTCTTGGCTCGCTCGGCGGCAACCACGACATCTTCCGGATCCATTAACGACTCGCGCTCAAGGCCGGAATCGTTATGGGCCGACTGCGAACAGTAAGTGCAATCTTCCGGACAAGCGCCGGTCTTAATCGAAAGCAGTGTCGAGCACTGCACTTCGCGCGGATCAAAATGCGCACGGTGCATGCGCGCCGCTTCAAACACTAGTTCCAGAAGTGGCCGGCGGTAAAGCTCGCCCACATCGGTGCGTGAGAGTTTGGTCGTTTCCTCGGCAATCATGCGGACCTATTCTATCGGCTCCGTGCGTGGAAGTTGACAAGTCTGGCCTTCACAAAGATAAAGCGTGGCCTTTTCATCCTGCGGTCCGCGTCCAAGGAACAGGCTGAGGTCACTTTCCATGTCAGCGGCTGGGCGTAACACCGGCAGCACATCGGCATAGGCGGAGCTGGCTAGAGCCTCACGCCAGACGCTGAGCGAAGCGGAATCACCGGTACCAACGACGACAGCAACTCCTGGTTCCTGCACTGCCCACGCCAGCGGTCGCAGGGTCGAGGCAAAAGCCCGTGGGTTGGACGATGCCATTCCCATGAGAGCCGCATAGCCGCGCTGTGCTGGTGCGCGCCATTTCTCATCTTGAGTGAATGCATGCAGCAAGGTTAAGGCTTCTAAGGCAACCGCGTTGGCGGCCGGGGTTGCACCATCCCAAGGCTGCTGCAGACGATGCAGTAGTTTTTCATCGCGCCCGTCGGTGTCGAAGAAGATGCCGGATTCTTCATCCCAGAAATCGATCAGCATGAGAGCGGCAACGTTTTGCGCTTCCAGTAACCAACGCTCATTTCCGGTGCTCATGAACAAGGAAAGCAAAGAATTAGTGAAGTAGGCATAGTCCTCAAGCACCGCTGCATGCTGCGCCTTGCCCTGACGCCATGCGCGGAGCAAACGCCCATCTTCTAACTTCATTTCCGACAGCAAGAAGTCAGCCGCGCGCGCCGCAGCCAAGGTATAGCGCTCTTCATTCAAGCGACGCCCTGCCATAGCCAAAGCATCGATTGCGAGGCCGTTCCAGGCAGTTAGGACTTTATCGTCGGTTCCGGGAGCAATGCGTTTGAGGCGTGCTTCATACAAACGTGCGCGCACGCTTTCCTCCAGGGCCTCGGCTTCACTCACTGGAACGCCGGCTTCTGAAGCAGCAATTGGAGCAGGCTTGGCATCGGTCAGAACGGATTGACCGTGTTCAAAGTTTCCGGTTTCGGTGACTCCATATAGGATCGCGGCAAATTTGGCATCTTGCTCGCCGAGGACTTCGGCAAGAGTGGCTGGCGTCCACACGAAAAACTTACCCTCTTCACCCTCCGAGTCCGCATCGGTGGAGCTGTGGAAGCCGCCGGCGTCATCCACCATTTCACGCAAAAGGTAGTCACAGCTCTGGCGCACGATGTGGGCATAGGATTCATCTTCACTCAAACGATATGCATCTAAGTAGGCCGGAATTAAGGTGCCCTGATCGTAGAGCATCTTCTCAAAGTGGGGGATAAGCCATTGGCCATCCACCGAGTAGCGCGAAAATCCACCGGCGAGTCGGTCGTACATGCCTCCCTCGGTCATCTTTTTCAGAGTGAACAAGGCCATTTCCTGGGCCTGTGCTCCAGGAATGGTGCCCTTCAAATGCTGGGCGGTGGCGAGTAAGAAACGCAGGTCTTCCGCACGAGGGAATTTCGGCGCCTGACCAAAGCCGCCATTGATGTTGTCGTAAGTAGTCCGCATGGAGGCGACCCACTGCTGTTGGCCAAGTTCTAGCTCGGCGGGAGTCACCAAGCCTTTGCCCGCTTCGACCTCGGGGAACTTGGAATTTAGCCCTTCGGTGAGGGAATCGGCAGCGGCGTCGACCTCGGCGCGGCGGCCTTCCCAGGAGTTGGCAATGAAGGTCAGAATCTCCAAGAATCCGGGCCGCCCATACTTCGCTTCAGCCGGAAAGTAGGTCCCTCCATAGAAAGGTTTGAGCTCCGGAGTGAGCCAAACCGACATCGGCCAGCCGCCGGACCCGGTCAACTTCTGGACGGCGGCCATATAAATCGCATCCAAATCGGGCCGTTCCTCGCGGTCTACCTTAATAGAAATGAAGTTCTCATTCATATATGCGGCAATCTCCTGGTTCTCAAAAGACTCATGCTCCATCACGTGGCACCAGTGGCAGGCCGAGTAGCCGATGCTCAAGAAAATTGGCTTGCCCTCGGTTTTAGCACGCTCTAAAGCCTCATCACCCCATGGATACCAGTCTACTGGGTTGTAAACATGCTGAAGTAGGTATGGGCTGGTCTCATTGGCTAGATGATTTTTGGGAGCTTCAGCGTTCACAGAATCCGGTTCCTGGTGCTGTTGGGAGCAAGATGCGAGGATGCTGAGAAGGATTGGCGTCATGCTGATGGTCACGGTTCCATCTTATAAGACAACACATAGTGAAGCTTGCCATTCTGCGCAGAATCCGCCACAATGCCGCGACATGGGCTGGTTCCAACGCCTCTTTTCGGGAGCGCAAGACGACGACGGATTTAACCGCGGTCGGCGCTCCCCGGAGCAAGCCCGAGTTTCTGCGCAAGAATTTACGCACGAAATCCGGGCTCTCAAAGACGAAATCAAAGCACTCCGAGAGAACCTCGGCGGCGGTGGTTACGATGCACTTCGCGGAGAACAAGACTCTTCTCGGGGGCGTCGAGGCAGCCGCGGACGAGGACGCGGCGGTGCAGGAGGAGACCGCGATGGACGTAACGAGCGCGACGGCCGTAACGAGCGCGACTCACAAAGTCGTGGCCGTAACGAACCCCGTCGTGATCAAACACCACGTCGAGCGGTGCCGCGAGAGATTCCTGAGGATGCTCCGACCGGCCTTTTGGTCGACTATCTAAAAACCCGCAAGGTTGTGGTTTACGAGGGGCAAGATGACCTCGACCGCAATGAAGCTTTCGAGCACCTTGCCCGTCACTTGGGTACCCACTTCGATTTACTTGCGGAGTTCTACGAAAAGGTGAAGCGCTGTGTCGCTACCGGTCGTGGACAACGTATTGATATCGATGGTTACTCCCAAGCCGGCCGTTCCGCTGCGGTGCAGTTTGGAACTTTGTTGCATCGCCACGGCATGCTCAAAGATTTCTACTACCACCGAAGCCCGAAGCGGCAACTGCGTGTCATTCCTACTAAGGATGGACAGATTGGTCAGTTCCTTACCGGGGGATGGCTTGAGATTTACGTCTTTGCAGTACTCGCGAAACGCCTGAGCGCTTCGATGGGTGAAGAGAAATTCCAACTCCTTGCCAACGTAAAAGGCATGTTGGAAGATGGTCGCGAATTCGAAGCTGACTTAATGGCTTCCATTGGAGACAAGTTCTTCTGGCTCGAATGCAAGACCGGCAACTGGCAGGACTACTCCGCTCGTTTCCGCGGTTTGGTGAAGATCTTTGGTGTCGAGCGTACAAGCGCTGGATTGCTTTTAATCCGTCCACCGGACTCGGCAACTCGCAAACGCGCAACGGACATGCTCGACATGACGCTGCTGTCCTTGGCTGAGGTCGATGACTTCATTAGCGTCTTCTTGGGTGAAGAACCTACTGGCGATTCTCGTCGTCTTGTGGAAGCACCTGAGTTGGTTGAGGAAGAAAGGCCTCGTCGCGAAGCGCGTCCCGCGCCTCGTGGTGGAGAAGTAAGCCGTGATAACGATTCCAAGGATCGCGATAGCGATTCGAAGGAATCTGATGGAGAGGAGGGAGACGGTTCACTTCGTCGCCGTCGTCGTCGTCGTGGTGGTCGCGGACGTGGACGGAGTCGTACTGCACAAGGTGCGGACGAGGAAGGCCAGAGCGATGGCGATAGCCGTGATGAAAATTCCGAACGTCGTGCTCCTGCAGCAAAGCGTGAAGAACCTAGATCCGGATCTAGGCCAGCCGCTAGAGCTGAAACTAAGCCGGTTGCTAGAGCTGCTGAGGAGCCGCAAGCAAAGGCTGTAGAGAAAGCCCCGCCGGTCATCCTTGGTTTGGTGCCGCGCGCAGAGTCGCCGATGGCACGTGAGAAGAAGGGCAGCTTGAATGAGCCACTTCCAATCGCCAAGTTCGAGGACGATGCTTCCAGCTCTCACTCAGAAGAGGAAGTTAAAGCCGAAGTGAAGTCGGAACCTGCTGAAAAGTTGGAAGCGAATTCGGAATCTTCGGAGCGTGCTCCACGCCGTCGCCGTCGTCGCAGCTCTTCCACGACTTCTCCGTTTGCAGATGACGCAAAGTCAGATGCCGATGAAGAAGATTCTGGTGAAGAGAAGAAAACCCCTGCTGCAAAGAAGGAAGAAGTCAGCGAAGAGGTGAAGGCCGAAAAGCTTCACGCTCTTGCGGAAGCTGTTGCTGAAAAAGTGGCCCCGAAGAGAGCTAAGCGCCAGCCGAAGGCGCGTGGTGGCAGGGCACCTAAACCAGAAGCTGAAGCTAAAGAAGCTGAGGAAGAAGTGGTCGCTGAGGCCAAGCCAGAGCCAAAGCCAAAAGCAGCACCAAGGCCGAGAGCAAAGGCGAAGCCAAAGACCGAGGTAGGAACTGAGGCCGAAGCAGAAGCGAAGCCAAAAGCATCGCCAAAGCCGAAAGCTGAGCCGAAGCCAGAAGTGGTGGAAGTGGCCGAGGCACCTAAGCGGGTGACCCCAGCCGCGCAAACCACGAAATCTGGTGTGACCATTGCCCCTGATTTGGCGGCAATGATGGCTAGCAGTTCTAAGCCGAAGAAGGACTGAGTTCCGTTTTTTACGAAAACAAGGGGTGATGACAACCAGTCATCACCCCTTGTCTAATTCTCGTGCACCTTAACTCAACATGCCGCCGTCAATCCGGAGTGCATGTCCGGTGACATAGGTGGAACTGTCCGATGCCAGGTAGGCCACTGCATTGGCAACTTCTTCGCTGGTGCCAGCCCGTTGCTGCGGAACAGCTTGAGTGAAGATGGTGTAGTCGCCGCCGGTTGCGCGATCGAGTAGATCGGTATCGATGGGACCAGGGGCAACGCTGTTCACGCGGATGCCTGCAGGTGCCAACTCCTGTGCGACGGAGCGCGTCAGCCATTCCAATGCAAACTTGGAAGAGACGTAAGTGGAGAAGGTGCCAATGCCTTTGAGTCCCGCCACCGAAGTGGTGTTAATAATGGAGCCACCACCGCGTTTCATCATGGCTGCGACTTCGGCCTTCATAGAATGCCAGACGCCGAAGAAGTTCACCTCCATCACTTGACGCAAACTTTCCTCACTTTCGTCTGCCAGAGGAATGAGCCCTGCGCCTTCAATGCCCGCGTTGTTAAAGGCAATGTCGAGGCCTCCAAATCGTTCTTCTGCAAGGTTTACTAAGGCCTGCACCTGATCGCTTTTGGTGACGTCGGTCTTGAGGAAAACGGCTTCTCCACCAAGAGCCTTAATCGCTTCAACCAACTGTTGGCCTTCTTTTTCGCGACGTGCACCAATGACGACTTTGGCCCCCGATGCAGCGAACTTGAGTGCGGTGGCATAGCCGATGCCTGAGGTGCCGCCGGTAATGAGGGCGACCTTACCGGAAAGGTCGAATGAATCTTTGTTGTGAGTGGTCATGGTTTTATGATTTGTAGGTGCGGTATTTGTACCGATTGGTCAAGACTAGGGCATAGGAGCTCAAGCGGGAGAATTCTTTATGCTGCCTAGCGGATTAGTGCTCTAAGAAATGAAGGGCTTGGTCTGCGTGGGAGCGCAGAATGGATTTGGGTGCACCCGATCGGGCGTAGACCCGCAAGCCAAGAATGAATGCGAGCAGCGCTTTTGCTTTGCCACTTGGGTCTGCACTTACCGGGAGTTCACCGGCAGCTTCGGCCTTGCGAATAAGTCCCTCCACCCATTTCTCGTGCTCCCGTAAGGACCTTTGCGTGATGGCTTGAGCGTCCTCATCGAAGGGGGCAAGCTCCACCGCGCAGTTGACTACAAAACAGCCGCGGGTCCCAACACTGCTGAGGCACTCTTTAAGAATGCCATTCAGCATGGAGACTAAAGCTTCTTTTGGGCCTAAGCCTTCCACTTCCTTTTGGAACTGAATAATCCGGGACCGGAAATACTGTTCCAAGGAGCGGAGATAAACGGCTCGCTTGCTGCCGTAGGTGTCGTAAAAACTACCCTTCTGAATGCCCATGGCTTGAAGCAAATCCGTGATGGAGGTCGCTTCGTAGCCCTTTTCCCAGAACACATCGCCTGCGCGTTGCAGCGCTTCTTCGACATCGAACTGTTTTTCCCAAGGCATGATGTCGGAACTATAGCATGGTCTGTACCGAACGGTCAAAACTGGTCAAAAAAGTAAGCGGAGGACGCCATGCGCTCTCCGCTCAATCAAATTTTGGTGGGAAGAAGCGGACTTGAACCGCTGACTCACGGATTTTCAATCCGTTGCTCTACCAACTGAGCTACCCTCCCGTTTTGTGGGCAGAAGAATACACTTTCCTCGCCTCTGCCGCTAGGTGCTTTCGTGGACTACCTAGTGCCGGGCCGAAGATCTCCGGCGCGACTGCCTTCTATCGGCAGGAATTCACCGGGGATTCGCCAATTCTGATCTGCAACTGCCAGGATTCCCCGCGCATCTGCCAGATCGGCTTGGATCTGAGCACCTAGAGCCACCGCGTTTTCAAAGGTGGCCTCTTCACGGATGGACTGAAGGAAGTAAACCTCGAGGTCCTGGCCATAGAGGTCACCATCGAAATCAATGAGGTGCACTTCGACCTTTTCCGCTCTGCCTTCAAAGGTGGGGCGGATGCCAATGTTGATGACAGCCGGGAGCAACTCCGGTTTGGTTGAACCTGGAAGACGGACCAAGCCGGCATAGACTCCATGCGGCGGATGCAGAACATGATGCAGGTCTAGGTTCGCAGTGGGGAAGCCAAGCTCGCGTCCGCGTTGATCGCCGGGGACCACGGTGCCGAGCACGCTGATCGGGCGGCCCAACATGAGTGCAGCGTTTTCTAAATCGCCTAACTGCACGGCTTCGCGAATGAAGGTGCTCGAAATGGCGCGCCCGTGAAGTTTTAGCGGAGGGACTTCGGTGATGGCAAAACCGAGCGCCTCGGAAAGTGGACGCAAGCTTTCCGGATTGCCGCTGCGGTTTTTGCCAAACTTGGAATCAAAGCCAAACACCAATTCGCGCAGTCCGAGGCCATCCAGCAAATACTTATGGGTGAAGTCCTGTGCCGACAACTCACGTAGCTCTGGAGTAAAGCGCAGCACCAGGGTGGCATCGATTCCGGCGCGGCGGAACAGCAGCAGGCGGTGCTCCAAACTCGTCACCGTAGCGGGCGCGCGTCCAATCAAAACCGATTTCGGGTGATCGTCAAAGGTCACCATGACCGCGTGCATCCCGGATTTTTTCGCGCGGCCTACAACTTCGCGCAGGACATGAAAGTGTCCGAGGTGGACGCCATCAAAGACCCCGACCGTCGCGACACAACCACTCCCTTGGAAGGAGGCTGGTAGGTCTCCATCAGCCTCAAGAATCTGCAAGAGCTTGCTTGTAGTCGTGAACCAAATCCTCGAGCACCGGTTTGACCTGGTTCTTACTGGCCGGCGTCATGCGATCGATGAACAAAATGCCATCTAGGTGGTCGAGCTCGTGCTGGAAAATGCGTGCGTCCCAGTCTTCTAGCTCCAGCTCAAAAGCCTCGCCCTCTAGGTTTTGCGCCTCGATCTTGACCTTCAGGGGCCGAATGACCTGCCCATTCACTTCTGGGAATGACAAGCACCCTTCTTCGCCACTTTCGGTTTCCTTTGATTTGTACACCATCTTGGGGTTACACAACACGACCTCCTCGTTGGGCAGGTCGGACTTACCTGATGGGTTGTAAACCAGCAAACGGATATTCAAACCCACTTGTGGAGCCGCTAAGCCGACGCCAGAGGTGGCGTACATGGCGTCGAACATCTCGCGGACGTTCGTCGCCAAACTCTTGTCGAAGGTGGTGACGGGCGCGTTTTTCTTACGTAAACGCGGATCGGGGTAAATGACGATGTCCATGATCGTGTCTCTTACCCTAGAATAACCTAGCGGCACTTTCCCGTCCGGATTCTCGCCCTCGCACCCTCATGAACCTAAAGAAACACCTCGATCGCGCTGACCAAGCCTTGGAGCGCGGACAAGCAGATTTTGCCGCCGAACTCTGTGACCAGGTGATGGATTTTGCACCAGGAGATCGCCGCGCCGCGGAATTGCTGACTAGAGCCGTGGTGTCTTTGGCCGGCGGCAAATCAAGTTTCATGGGCAAGCTTGGCTCCGGCCCTTCTGGCTTGGCGGCCAAGTTCTCCAAGCTCACCCGCAATCCCGACGCGGAAGCGCGCTCCATGCGCCGTGCCTTCATGAAAGATGCTGGAAATCCTTCCAAAGGGATTGGCTGGGGCGATGCCCTCGAGCGCGCAGGTTACGCAGGTGCCGCTCTGGGCGTCTTTGGTGGCCTGGCAGGTATCAGCGCTGAGGCTGCCAAGCGTGCCGGCGGTCTTGCGGCTGCACAAGGCGAGGTCGACGAAGCCCTAGATTTCTACCAGAAGGCCTTAAATGCCAATCCGCGCGATACCGAGGCCATGCGCGCACGCAAGAACCTAGCTGCAGAGCAGGCCTTGCGGACTAATCAATACGACAACGATGCCGCGAGCGGTTTAGATTCTGAAGCTTTTCTCCGAGCAGCTCGTGGAGAAGACACCCCTAAAAATTAAATTGCTGGGGAATTGTCGGATTGAAGCCCTCTAAGGGCTTGCAGGATTCGCCGCACCCCTTACAATATTCCGCCAGTTTTAAGGAAAACGACCGTCATGCCTAACACCCCGTCAGCAAAATCTTCGCTTAAGAAGAGCCTCAAGCGCCGCGAGCGTAATCGCGGTCGCCGTTCCGCAATGCGTACTTGGATCAAGCGCACTTTGGATTCCGTCGAAGCGGGTAACCTCGAGTCGGCTGAGACCAATTTCGCCATGGCCACTAAGATGATCGATAAGAACGTCAAGTGGAGCCAAATGCATTCCAACAATGCTGCGCGCAAAAAGTCGCACCTAGCTAAGGCTGTGGCCGCCCTTCGTTGATCAATGGCTTTCCTTAGTTGAGCTAAGGAAAACAGAAAGGCCTGACCGAGTGATCGGTCAGGCCTTTTAGTTTTTTTAGGGGAGTGAATTACTCGCCGAAAGCACGCACGATGGCAACCAGGCCATTGAGCAGTTCTGGATTATCCTTGGCGCCAGGTGCAGCCACCATGAGAGGGCTTTTGCCTGCAGCAGCGCCACCTTCTGCAATGACGAGAGCAAGGTGCTCATCGGTTACCGAAGCTTGCCATGCAGCATCTGTGAAGCTCGCTGGCTTGACTGGAAGGCCTGCAGCGGCGATCCCATCACCTTTGCCGGTTTTTCCATGACAAGTGACGCAGTAGCTATCGAAGAGTGCTTGTGCGGCCTTGGAGATGACGACTTCCTTGGTCGCTTCCTTTGCGGCTTCGACGGCACCAGTCGCTTGGTTTTCCAGAGCCTCTAGCTGGTCCATGCCGGATTCGGTTTTGGCGGCCTCTTCGATTTTGGCTGGAGCTTGCTCAGTAACCGTTTCAGTTACAGGCGCGGTGGCGGAATCGGAATCGGAATCGGCAGGGGGGTCGACGGATTCACCGCCGCCACAACTACCTAAGGTTGGCAGCAGGAGCGCTGCCAGGAGTAGGGTGGTGGAGAGTTTCATGCGCGGAAGGATAACGTGTTTATAGGATGACTGTGTTGGTTGCAACGCAGGCGGTCAGATCGACGGCTTGCAGGGTTTTGCCGCAAAGCCCAGGTGGGGAGTGGGGTGCCATCGGCGTAGGCCGCTTTGTCCACCGGCAGCTGGCTTTCTTCGGCGGTTTTCAAGGCGAAGATCATCCAACACACGCTGGGCAAAAGAAAAGAGGTGGACGACTTTCGTCATCCACCTCTTTTAAGTGAGCTTCAACTCCTAGCGAGCGCCGAGCACTTGGGCGTAACGGTAGTACACCTCGAGCATCAGAGCACAGATTGCCGTGGAGTAAACACGTCCGCCGTCATCGCCCCATGGACCAGCTGGGTCCCAAGAGCCAAAGAAGTTGTCTTCCTTGTCTTCGCGACGTTGGTTTGGAAGCAGAGCTTGCTCGATCGCCTTCTTCCAGTTATTCCAGTGAGGATTGCCCCACTGGTTCATGGCGAAGGTTCCGTAGTACCAGTAGTACATATCGATGGAACCATCGTCCTCGTCCCACTTCGGAAGCTTGTTGGCAATCAAGTCAGCTTGCTTCTTGAGCATTTCGTAGTTCTCGTGATCCTTCCACGACTTCACCTTGCTGGTGTCGGTCATGAAGATGCGCGAGAGCAGTGCCACAGCGGTGAGCGATTCCGACTTATCTGCCGGGAACTTCTCAATGTACTGAGGTGGACGGGAAGGCAGCGATCCAGGACCGCCACCACCATCGCCCCAGGCATAGCCGGTGCGACCCGTGTTCTTGTCTTCCATGGAGGCAAACCAAGTTTCCGCACCTTCGAAGCATGCGTGGTCGATAGGGATTTTGCCGTCTTCTGCGGTCTTCAGTGCGAACACCATCCAACCCGTAATCGAAGAGTCGTTGTCGCCGTTAGGCTCCAGGTCATAACGCCATGCACTGTAGTTGTTGCGTGCGTTCACGATGACCGAAACAGCATTTTTCATCGGGCGTTTGAGCACAGGGCTCTTGCTGGAGAAGTAGTACGCCTCACCCATAGCCATGGTTGCAATGGAGTGGTTGTACAGAGTTGCGTTACCAACATCTTCGCCGAACAAACCGGTATCGGATTGCACTTCCTTCAGCCAGTTGATGCCGTTGGAAACTACGTTCTTGTACTTACCGGAGCTCAGGGTGTGGTTGTTACCCAAGAAAGCCAGCAAAGCAAGGCCGGTAAGGCCGACGTCGTTTACAGGGTTTCCTGCGCCATCACTTGCTGGTTTGCCGTCGTAGACGTCGTTGTACATGAACTCGTCGGAGTCCCAGAAGCCGCCTTGCGACTGGTGATCTTTAAGCCACTTGAGGGCGTCGAGCACAGCAGCTTCCTCCTTAGTCTTGCCACCGCCGCCACGACCACCACGGCCGCCGTACTTACCACCAGCACCACCACCAAGGCCGACGTCGTTGTTCCACGCATCGGAATCGAAGGCTGCGTCAGCGTTCATGTCAGGGTCGCCAGTTTCCTCGAGGGTTTCCTGCTCGACGACTTCCTCGAGCTCGGATTCCACCACGACAGGTTCCTCAACGATCTCCTCGATGATTTCCTCTTCCGGCTCTTCCTCTTCCTCAATTTCGGGAGGAGGCGGTGGCGGTGCGGCGACCAGCTGCGGCGGCGTGGAATCATCCTTACCGACAAGCACCATGATGCCGGCCACAACTAGGCCGATCAAAAAGTGCACAAAAATGGAAGCGATAATGTACGGAGCGCGGCGGAGCTGTTCAGCGAGCACGTCGTTAAACGTGTGCTCGTGCTCCCACGGGCGGTGGTACTCGTAATCGACTAAGTCAGCGTGATGTTCAACCATGACAAAGGGGCCAACGCGGACTCCGGGTTCCGGTTCGCAGAAAGCCGGGATTATTCTACAGTTCGGCGGAAGTTGAGGCGGAAATTTCGCCTCCGTAAATCTGGCCTAAGAAATCTTCCAGGCCGGGGAGCTCCGGGCTCACCCAAAGATAGGAAGAGTGGTACTGAGCTGCGACCGCCTCGGCCACAGCCCTACGCCGATTTTCGAGCGTAAGTTTATTGATAATAGTGAGTTGCGCCTCCTCGAAGGTGAACTTTTGAGCCTCCGTACGCCCAATCAGGAGAACTAATTGGGCGCTACCGCCCGCATTGCCACCAAGGGGCATGACATCGCCCGCTTTGCCAAACTCGAGAAAATCAATCAATTCAGGCTTCATGCCCTCGTGAATCCCGCTTTGAACCCGGGCATTATCGGCAGCTGCCAAGGCTTCTTCGATGGTCATTTGGCCTGCGCTGAGACGGTTGCTGACCTCGGCGGCGCGTTCGGCGGCAGGAGCTTTGCCGCGCTCATTGAAGAATTTCAGCGGAGCCCACTCTAGAACGGGCTCAACATGGCGGAAGCTGGCGTCGGAGTCATAGGCTTTGCGAATTTCTCCTGGTGTGGGGCTCGAAAGGACCAACATGCCCTGGCTTTGGGTGGGAGCCACGCCCTCAAGCACGCTTTTCACGGTGCTCTCGACAAAAACGCGGCGCAGGTCCTTGCGAAAGTCCTCGATGGTGGGGTAACCATCACGTAGCAAACTAGCCTCAAAACCAGCGCGGGAACCGCTTTCCAAAATGAGCTCCTGAATCCGGCTTTCCAGCCTCGGGGCAAGTAGGGCATCGTTAAAGCCTAAGGAGATGAACATCTCACCGAACAGCATGTTGCGCACTCCGGACAAGGTTGCCGTAATAATGAGCTGATCCTCGGTCATGCTCGGATCGCGCTTGGCCATACGCTCCGCCTCCTGATTCACCATGGAGGCGGTGAGAACCGAGTCATTCAATACGACCCAAGCGGCATCGACGACACCTTCCTCCTGCTCCGGAATCTGGGCAGAAGCCCAAGGAGCGAGGATGCACAACAGAAGAATGGTGGAGAGGAGCTTCATGGTTACTTACCGCGTGCCGATTGTCGCCTTTTTCGCGGCAGGCGGCAAGAGATTGCGGTCGTATACACCAATTCGAGCACTTCTTCCGGGGAGAGGGTGGGCGATGGCAGCATCCACATAGCTTTACGCGCAGTGAGGACCCTTAGGTCGATATCTTGACCGGATAATGCCTTTTCGAAGACGCGGGCTTCGCGCAGGCTGCACACCAAATGATTGCCGACGCGCTGCAGGGCATCGAGGCCGAAGGCGCCGAGGCGGTGTTTGAGGAAGAAAAGGCGGGCGAGGCGGATGAGCTCCTCGGGTGGCGGTCCAAAGCGGTCGCGGACGGCTTCGAGCACGGCGTCAATCTCGGCCGGTTCCCGAATGCGGTCAAATTCCCGGAGCAGCTGCAGGCGGATGTCCTCGTCCGGCACAAACTCGGGGGAAAGTGCGGCGTCTAGGCCCAAGGCTAAATCGCAGGCGGGCTCTATCCCGCCATAGGCGACGACCTGGTTCTGCCGCTTCAGTCGTGCGACGGCTTGGCTGAGCAGGCGTCGGTAAGTTTCATAACCGACCGCGTTAATGTGCCCGCTTTGTTCGGAGCCAAGAAGGTTGCCTGCCCCGCGAATTTCAAGGTCGCGCATGGCAAGTTGAAAACCTGCGCCGAGGTACTTCATTTCCTCGATGGCTTTTAGCCGGCGTCGCGCATCAAGCGGCAGTGGTTTGCCTCGCGGGAGCAGCAGGTAGCAGTAACCGCGGCGATCGGAACGTCCAACACGCCCGCGCAGTTGATGCAAGTCAGCAAGTCCATGGCGTTGCGCTTGATCAATGAAAATGGTGTTGGCATTTGGAATATCCAAACCGCTTTCGATGATGGTGGTGGCGCAAAGGACGTCCACTTTGCCGCGCACGAATTGGAGCATAACTTTTTCAAGTTCCTTCGGCTCCATCTGTCCGTGACCGGTCGCCACAGTGGCCTCGGGAACCAACTTGCGTAAGCGCTCCGCCATGAGGTCCAAGGACTTCACTCGGTTGTGCAAAAAGAAGGCTTGGCCACCACGACTCAATTCGCGCCGCAACACTTCCGTGATCATGGCGCTTTCATCGTCGTAGCGAATTTCGGTGTGAACCTCTTGCCGTCCGACCGGTGCGGTACTCAACGAGGTGATGTCGCGGATCCCTGCCATGGCCATATGCAAGGTGCGGGGGACCGGAGTTGCAGTCAGGGTTAAAACGTCGACTTGCGCACGTTTCTTTTTGAGTTGCTCTTTATGCCGCACTCCAAAGCGTTGCTCTTCGTCGATGATGACCAGGCCGAGATCTTTGAATACCACATCCTTCGATAAGATTCGATGCGTTCCAATCACCAAGTCCACCGAGCCATCTGCCAGTCCAGCAATCGTTTCGCGTTTCTTGTCGGGCGAGACCAGGCGCGACAGCATGGCAATTTCAATCGGCCAATCAGCAAAGCGTTGTTGGAAGGAGCGCCAATGCTGTTCAGCAAGCACTGTGGTTGGCACTAAAATCCCAACTTGTTTTCCAGCGAAGATGGCGCGGAAAGCAGCACGTGCCGCAAGCTCGGTTTTGCCATAAGCGACATCGCCGCAAAGCAAGCGATCCATGGCCCGCGGCAAGGCAAGGTCGGCGTGGATTTCCCGTGTGCCTTGCGCTTGGTCGGGGGTGTCCTCCCAGGGGAAGGATGCCTCGAATTCGAGTTGTTCCGAGCCGGGCTCGGGAAAGGCGAAACCGGGTACAGCTTGCCGTTTGGCCTGGATATCAAGCATTTCCGCGGCTAAGTCTTCGACCGCTGCTTCGACCTTACTCCGCCGCCGCTCAAAGGCGCCGGAACCGAGACGGTCGAGTTCAGGATTGGCGCCACCCGCACCAATGAAGCGCTCGACGAGATCCACGCGCGAAACTGGAACTTTGAGCTCCGCTTCTTGCGCGAACTCCAGCAAAATGTAGTCTTGCGAGGCCTTTGCGCCGGACGAATCTAAGCCGCGAAAGAGCGCAAGCCCGTGTACCAAGTGGACCACCAAATCGCCCGGACGCAAGGCCATGATCGATTCAATCGCCTCGGTCGGATGGTCACGTCGCTTGCGTGGTTTGGGGCGGTGCGAGCCATGTCCTGGAATGAACTCGCGATGGTGAATAACCGTCAAGCGCGCTTCCGGAATGCGGAAGCCGCGTTCCAAACCGCCGGCCTTCATTTGCAGGGTGTGGTCGGCAAGGCCATTGTCTTCCAATATTTGACGTAGGCGATCGGCCTCCGCATCGGTGGAGCAAAGAACGGTGGCATGCTCGCCATCTTTTGCGCGTTCGGCCAACACCGAAACGCCCGGCGCAACGCCTTGGCAGTATTCCTCGACACTTAAAGTAGTCAAGGTGCCATCGGCCCCGGGCAAGGTCGAAATCTCTAGGACTGCGCGTTGGCCGAGGCCTTCCTCCAAACGGTTCAGTGCACTCACCGCTTGCGGTCCAAGAAAACGCAGTTGCATACGGCGCTCTTCAATTGACGCAGGCTCGAACATCACCACGCGCATGTTGGCCGCGAAGCGTTCGAGGGGGAGTAGTTCCTCGGCGCCGGCGGCTTCTTGCAGCTCTTGTGCGAGGGGCACTTCGACTTTGCGCAGCACATGGCGGGTGCGTTGCGTGGCTAAATCAAAAACGCGCACACTTTCTAACTCATCATCGAAAAACTCTAGGCGCAAAGGTTCGCCAATCGCGGGAGCGTAGAAGTCGAGAATGTCACCACGGCGGGCGAACTCACCGGCTTCGGTAATCGAAGGAACGCGTTGAAAACCGGCCTCCACCAAAGTGCGGGTGAGTTGTTCCGGATCAAGCGCCATACCCTCGGTGAGGACTAATAAATCGGAGGCATCGCCTTCCCCGGGTTTGGTTGCGGCAGGAACCGCCTGGATCAGCGCAGCGAGGGGAGCCACAATCGCACCCTTGAAGCCCTCGCGGTCGGCCAAGGTCAGGGCGTGATGGCGCTCGCGCAGGACTTCCGCCTCGGTGCCTAGCGAGCTTTCCCGCGCAGGAAAGGGAACGACTCCACAATCAAAGGCGGTGAGATCATCGACGGCAAGCGCGGCCTGTTGGGCATCGGCGCAGATCACCAGCAGCGGTTCTTGCCATTCCTTGACGAAGGCGGCACTTAACAGGGCCTTGGAGGAGCCCCACAAGCCTCCCCAACATAAACGAACACCCGTCTGGTCGCGCCATTGGGCGGCCAGATCGTGGAAGGATGGGGTGGCACGCAGCAGCGCAACTGGAGTGGACTCCTCGGAAGAAGCTTTGCCCGGTTTCGCGCTCCGTTTTGGAAGACGCGTTGCCATCTGGCTAGTTTACTTTAGAATCGCCGTCTCATGTCTTTGTTCTTCCTAATACTGTTAGCACTGATTCCTGTCTCTCAAGAAGAGCAGGACGACGATACCCCAAAACTCGACGCAGGATTTCTTTCCGCGTTTGAGTTCCGTTCGGTCGGCCCGGCCCTGATGTCGGGGCGTATTGCGGACCTTGCGATTGATCCGGTAAACCCCAATATTTGGTATGTCGCTGCAGGCTCCGGCAATTTGTGGAAGACCACCAATGCGGGCACCACCTTCGATCCAATCTTCGAGAAATACGGAAGTTACTCGATTGGATGCGTGACCTTGGATCCCTCCAACCACAACACGGTTTGGGTAGGTAGTGGCGAAGCCGTTGGCGGACGTCACGTTGGCTATGGCGATGGGATCTATCGCAGCGATGATGGTGGGGGAAGTTTCCGCAACATGGGTTTGAAAGAAACCGAACACATTGCGAAGATCGTGGTGGACCCACAGGATTCGAATGTGATTTACGTTGCTGCGCAAGGACCGCTTTGGTCCGGCGGTGGCGAGCGCGGTTTGTATAAGAGTGAAGATGGTGGTGAAACCTGGTCGCAAATTTTGAGCGCTGGAGATTACACCGGTGTGACCGATATCGTTTTGGACCCGCGTGATTCGCAAGTGATGTACGCAGCAACGCATCAGCGTCAACGTACGGCTTGGGCATTGATCAACGGTGGTCCGGAATCTGGAATTCACAAGTCCATCGATGGCGGCGCTACCTGGAAGGAGATCAAGAGTGGTTTGCCTGGAAAGGACATGGGCAAGATTGGCCTGGAGATTTCACGAGACCATCCAGACGTGGTTTATGCCACGATTGAACTTGCCGGGCCGAGTGGTGGTTTTTGGGTGACCGAAAACGGAGGCGCAAGCTGGTCGAAGCAAAGCGATTACGTCAGCGGTGGCACGGGTCCGCATTACTACCAAGAGATCTTTTTGGATCCACATCATGCCAAGACCCTTTATCAAGCGAACGTCCAGCTTGGGCGCACCGAAGATGGTGGCGCGACTTGGAACTCCGTGGGGAACAGCAACAAACACGTGGACAACCATGCGGTGGCTTTTCATCCGACCGACCCGAATTTCTTGTTGGTCGGTTGCGATGGCGGACTCTATGTTTCGTATGACCGCGGTGAAACTTATCGTTACTGCTCCAACCTTGCGTTGACCCAGTTCTATAAGTTAGACGTCGATAATGATTGGCCGGTTTACAACATCGTTGGCGGTACTCAGGACAACTCTACGCAGTACGGCCCATCACGCACGCTGAACCGTCAAGGTATTCGCAATGCTGATTGGCGCATCATTCTCGGCGGCGATGGACACGACAATGCGATTGATCCGAGTAACCCAGATATCATTTATGGTGAATCGCAAGAAGGCTACATTCGTCGATTCGATCGGCGCAGTGGGCAAAGCATTGACATCCGTCCGCAGCCGGCGCTGGGGGAAGACAACCTGCGCTACAACTGGGACTCTCCGATTTTGATTAGTCCGCACAACTCGGCGCGGATCTATCACGGCTCCAATGTTTTGCACAGGAGTGATAATCATGGCGATTCATGGACCACGATTAGTCCCGACGTTTCCAAAGATCTAGATCGCCTGACCTTGAAAATCATGGACCGTGTTTGGAGCTTAGATGCTCTTTGGGATTTACGCGCTATGTCGATGTATGGAAACATCACGTCGATTAGTGAATCACCGGTACAGGAGAACTTGCTTTACCTAGGCACCGACGACGGCCACATTCAAGTCAGTGAAGATGGCGGCGAAAATTGGTACTTGGTGGAACAAATCGCCGATGTCCCGACCACCGCTTTTGTGAACGACATCAAGGCCGACTTGTTCGATGCCAATGTGGTTTATGCGGCACTCGATAATCACAAGGTAGGTGACTTTAATCCGTACTTGGTGAAGAGCATTGACCGTGGACGCACCTGGACTTCGATCGTGGCAGATTTGCCTGAACGTCATCTCGTGTGGCGTTTGGTGCAGGACCATGTGCAGCCCAATTTGCTTTTCCTTGGCACCGAGTTCGGCATTTTTGTTTCGCTCGATGGGGCGGGAAGTTGGAAGCAAATGAAAGGTGGACTTCCGAACATTCCATTCCGAGATCTTGCGATTCAGCAACGCGAGAACGATTTAGTAGGTGCATCCTTTGGGCGTAGCTTTTACATCTTGGATAATTATGCACCGCTGCGCGAGTTGAGTGACAGCTTGGTGCAAGAGGACATCCACACTTTTGCGGTGAAGGCCGCACAACTCTTTGTGCCAAGCAACCGATTGGGTGGACGCCGTGGAAGCCAGGGCGACAGTTACTACACCGCGGACAACCCAGAGTTTGGCGCAATCTTCCGCTACCACTTAAGAGATGGGCTGGAATCGAAAAAGTCAGCACGTAAGAAGGAGGAGGAGAAAGCTAAGAAGGATGGAGAAGACACGGTTTATCCAGGCTGGGATGCCTTGCGTGAAGAAAAGGATGAAGAAGCGCCGCACATGCGTTTGGAAATCAAAAATGCGCAAGGCCAGATCATGGCTCGTCTTGATGCGCCATCAGGGAAAGGCATGCAGAAAGTTGCTTGGGATTTACGTGCAACTCAAGGTGGAGGACGGGGGCCGATGGTCACCGCTGGAACCTATAGCGGGCAACTTCTACGCATTGACGAAAACGGCATTGCTCCATGGGGAGAGAGCCAAAGTTTTGAGGTCATTGACATTGTTGCGCCAACCTTACCGGCGGTAGATGCTGCCGCAACTTTCGCGTGGCGTACCGAGATAGGAGACCTGCAAAGCGTCATTTCCAGTAACGTGAGCCTGCTCAGCTCTGCACTCACCGATGTCACGGCGATGAAAAATGCGGTACGTGAGGGACGTCGTGCACCGCTGGAATTGGCTGAAGAACTGCGCCTGATGGAGTTGGAAATCGAAGCCCTGCGTCGCGCCATTACCGGTGACGATTTACGCACCAAACGTGGCCATGAAGGAACGCCTTCTATTCAGGATCGTCTTGGGACCGCAAGGTGGGGCGGTTTTGGCAGCAGCCACGGCCCGACCGGAACCATGCGGGAGCAAGTGGAGATCGCGCGCAGCGAATTCGCCAAGCTTCAGCCATCCATTCAGGCTTTGCTGGAGAAGAATGTGCCATCCATGAAAGCCAAGGTCGACGCCGCTGGAGTTCCATGGACCAGCGGTCGTGTATTACCCACGATTTCGAAGTAATTAACAAGGGTTTCCGAAGCAGGTTTGGGGGCTATACTGCCACCTTCTACCTCCTCGAAAACCCTAGTCAACTCAGCCTGTTCACACTTTTCACATTCCCGTTATGGCAACGGAGCATGACATCGACCTGAGTCCCTCCTCGCCGCTGGGAGTTCCGTTTTGGTCCTTGCTGTCCTCCGCAAGCGAAACCACCCGGCGTGACCGCATTCGCGCGGGCAGGCCAGGCAGCCAATGTCCGAAAGGTTTTCTCGCCGCCGATTCTGAATTCACCAAAGCGCCTATCTGCACTGCGAGTCGCGCATTCCAAAAGCGCAAGCTGGAGCAGATTTGGAGCTCAGCAGGGACTTCCACGGAGAAGCTAGAGGCAGAAAATGCAGTTATGGATAAGGCCTGCATTTGCCATGACCTCGCTGGGGGAGCCACTTCGGCCATGGGCATCGATGAAAGTGCAACCACTTCAGTGTGCTGCGGCCCCAACACCGCATACTTCCAACAGGTTACCAACCTAGATGGCATCGTGGCGCACATTTACGGCCGCAAGAGCCTTCCTTTACGCGAAGGCCGCCCGCACATGATGTTGAAGGAGCTCTCCCTCAACATTGATTTCCTGCGCCGTGATATCACGCGCTACAAGGAAGACCTGTCCGACCGACTCGCTAAAACGATAAGCGAGTGCAAAGAGAATTTGGAGCGTGGCATCGACCACTACCGCGAACTTGCCGGTTCCATTGTTGAACAAAATCGTGAAGCCTTCGTGAAGAAACTGGAGTCCATCCAGAAAGAGTTCTCGGAAATGATGGCTTCTAGTCAGCTGCGTCTGGAAGTCTGACCGAGTTAAGATTACGCGAGCATAGAAGGAGCCCATGGTTTCCATGATCTCGTTAATACTGGCTCCATTAATTGTCGCTACGGCGTAAAAAACCGCCTTTTCCGGTGCGTCGAAACCAACTAGGTCAAAGCTAAATCCACTCCTGATCCACCACAGTGCGATCAGAAACCGTCGAGCCCGTGTGCCCTGTACCTGCGGGCTCGATGAGTAAGACGCTTGCGCCATCAGGAGCAATCGGCAAATGTTCTACGCCGCGCGGCACAATCAACATTTCGCCGACTTCTAGGATGACATCGTTCCGGTCGCGAAAACGTATGGTGAGGGAGCCTTCGAGGAGCAAAAACATTTCGTCTTCCTCGTCGTGCGTGTGCCATAAGAACTCGCCCTCTAACTTGGCAAGTTTCACTTCCTGTCCATTCAGGGCACCAATAATCTTTGGCGTCCAAGTCTGCTCGAACAAAGCGAGCTTCTGTTTGAAATTGACTTTATCCATGGTCTTCTTCATCTAAAGTTCCTTCGGCGCGCAAAACCAGAATCGCTTCCCAGGCGGCACGACGTTCCGCTTCCTTTTTGCTCGCTCCCCAAGCCGCGGCGAAGGTGCGATTGCCAATTTCGGCCGCAATTTGAAAAGCTTGAGTCTCCGGATGCTCGTGGAAATCCACCAGCATGTAGCGCGGCATGGTGCCTTGTTTCACTTGTGCCCAGTTTTGCAAAGTTTGCTTTGCCTGGGCGCGTGCAAAGTTATCCGGCAAACTGGCTAAGTCGTGTCGCAGCCAATGAATCACTAAACGCTTGCAGGTCGGCAAAACATCGTCCGGCGGGCAATCTAAGTAGACCGCGCCCAAGAGGGCTTCGAGGGTATTGCCAAACAGGGAGCGTGGCAAAGTCCTGCGCTCGCGCAAATTCCCGCCGCTGCGGATCCATCGTTCCAGTCCAAGCCGCTCGCCGACGCGGGACAAGGTCGATCGCGCCACCAATAAGGACTTCCACTCGGTGAGGCGGCCTTCGCGCACCTCGGCGTAATCGCGGAACAACAACTCGCTGACCACTAGGTCCAAAACGGCATCGCCCAAAAACTCGAGCCGCTCGTTGTGGTCCTCCTGTACGCTGGCATGAGTCAACGCGCGCTTCAGCAACTCCTGGTCGCGGAAGTGATAGCCAAGAAGGTCCTCAAGATGGCGTAGGGCGAGAGTTTCAGACGACATCGCCCCGGATTCTAACGGCTGCGGGCGAGGAAGCAGGCAGCAGGGCTTGAGTCGAAGGCCCGAATCGCGACAATGCCCCGTGGCCGCCTCCGGCCGCCGGCCCCCCAAATCGAAAATCGCATGTTGCTCAAAGGGAAAAAAGGACTCATTTTTGGAGTCGCGAACGAACACAGCCTGGCTTGGCACATCGCTAAGCAAGCGCACGCTCAGGGGGCCGAACTGATTCTTTCCGTGGCGAGCGAGCGGTTTTTGCGCAAGGTTGCACCTTTAGCGGAGCGGCTTGGCGCACCGACCCCCATCCTTTGCGACGTTTCCGATGACGACGCCATCGCCAGGGCTTTCGCGGAGATTGGCGAAACCATGCCCAAGGTCGATTTTTTGGTGCACGCGATTGCAACCGCCAAGCGCGAGGATTTGCAGGGTCGTTTCGTAGATACTTCGCGCGACGGCTTCACGCTGGCGCACGATGTTTCGACTTACTCCTTCATTGCCCTGTGCAAAGCAGCCGAGCCGTTGCTGCAGAAAGGGGCTTCCTTGTTAACGCTGTCTTATCTAGGTGCCATTCGCGCGGTGCCGTCTTACAACGTGATGGGTGTGGCAAAGGCATCGCTCGAATCGAGTGTGCGTTACTTAGCAAACGACTTTGGCCCGATCGGCATACGCGTGAATGCGATTAGTGCTGGTCCGGTAAAAACCTTGTCGGCCTCGGTGGTGAAAGGATTTAAAGATAAGGTCAACATTCAGCAAGTCGCCGCTCCGTTGCGCCGCAATGTGACCGGGGAAGACGTCGGCAAAGCCAGCATCTTCTTGTTGAGCGAGCTGGCCTCTGGTGTGACCGGTGAAATTCTTTACGTGGACTGCGGCTACAACATCATGGCCGACTTCATCACCCGCGAGGTTTAACGCGGGTTGTTATGAAAGCAGTTTTGTGCCTCGGCGGCAGCGACCCAACCATGGGCGCCGGGGTACAAATGGATACTGCAGTTTGTCGGGCGCTTGGTGTGGCGCCGCGCGTGGTAGAAACCATGTTCACCAAGCAGGGTGAAATGGGATTAGAAAGTGTGGAGCTGCGTGACATCGTGCAGATTGCTCATGACATCCTTCACACATTGGACGATGGCGTGCAAGCAATCAAAATCGGCGCACTTGGCGATGCCCACATTGTCGAAGCAGTGGTTGCCGCGCTAGAGCCTTGGCACGAAGCCATCCCGATTGTGATTGACCCGGTTGCCGCGGCGTCTAAAAGTAAAACCGAGGTTTATCTAAACACCCGCGCTGGCGTTCGCTTGATGGAAAGCGATTTGTTCCCACTGGCTACCGTGGTGACTCCGAATGTGTTGGAGTACGGCAATGGCGAGCGTTATAAAAACTGCAAAGCGATCTTGCGTAAAGGTGGGCATACCGATTCCTTCGCCGAGCTCGAAGGCCGCGAGCCGTCCAAATGGGTAGCCGATGTTTTGGAAAATCAGAACGGCGATTCCTTCGAGTATCGCCACATTCGTGTGCTGGGTGGGGAACACCTACATGGCACCGGCTGCTCCTTATCCACTGCGATCGCCTGCGGTTTAGCGAACGGAGCAACGCTGTCCGAAGCCTGCCACACCGGGATTAGTGTGCTGCAAGTGTGGATTAAGCAAGCGATCGAAGGCCGACATGATCTTCGGCCGACCGCGCCTTCTGAAAATTCTTGAACCTAATAAGCCGGCAACACGCCTAGCTCTTTCCCAACCGCATCGACATAGCGATCGGTCATGCCGGAAACGTAATCGCATACTGCACGATGATCCGAGTCAGCATTTTCAAAGAAGCGTTGCGGGACGGCGTCTAGCTTGTTGAGTAAGGCATCAAAAACTTTATCTAGCAACTCGGTGGCGCGACGTACGTGCCAGTTGACTTCTTCTTTGTAGTACATGTTTTCATACATGTACTTATGCAGTAATGCAACTTGCGATTGGAAGGCTTCGGAGTGACCGATTAAGCGACCGTCGCAGGCTTGCGCTTCGCGGGCAGACTTTGCTTCGGTAGCGGCCAGACGTTTTTTGGATTCGACTCGGACATCGGCAATCGCCACGCCAAGCAACTCGTTGGCGGCGCGACGCCATAACAAGGATCCCTCACCTTCTTCCGGGTGTCGTTTGCGCGCTCCGGCCACTGCGGTTGCCCAGATTTCCAAGTCGTCCATCATCTTGACTGGATCAAGAATGCCTTCGCGGATGCCATCGTCCACGTCGTGATAGTGATACGCGGTGCTGTCGGCCAAGTCGACCAACTGCGCCTCGAGCAATGGAAAACGCAAACGCGCGCCGGTCTCGGTATCGGTCACGACCTCGTGCTTGCGCAAACAAGATTTAGTTTCCTCGGTTAAGTTCAGGCCGAGGTAATCCGGGCTGCGGGTTTCCAAGATATTGACAATGCGCAGACTCTGACGGTTGTGCGCAAAGCCACCATGGTCTTTCATTTTTTCATTCAGCAGCACTTCTCCTGAATGTCCATAGGGCGGATGGCCAAGGTCGTGCGCCAACGCCACCACTTCACACAGCGGCTCATTCATGTCGAGCGCGCTGGCCAAGGATCGCGAAACCTGCAGCACCTCCAAAGAGTGCGTGAGCCGGGTACGTTGGTTGTCGCCCACGTGATTAATAAAAACCTGCGTCTTGTACATTAGGCGCCGAAACGCCGAACAATGAATCACGCGGTCGCGGTCGCGCTCGAAGCGGGTACGCCAGGCATCGGGGATTTCATCGAAGGCGCGGCCCACCGAGTTAGCCGAATGGCTGGCGGCCGGATGCAGGTGCTCCAGCTCATAAGCTTCCTTGTCGAGACGATCCATCGGCGCAAAGGATAGGGAGTTCTGCGATTTTTGGTTGCAGGATTGACCATTTTTCATGGCAAACCTATCATTTGCAGCCATTTTTGACGGAAGCACACCTACAAATCCTGGATGTACCAAATTCGACTGCAAAACCTCCCGGCTGAGGAGCGAAGCACCCTGCGCCAGCGGCTTACCGTATGGGCAGAGGAGCGTGGCGGGAGCATGGTCGACGTCATGGTCGGCGCAGAAACCCTTTACATGAAAGGAGTTAAGGAAGACGCTGTCGAACTCCTGCGAACCTGGAATGGCATCCAGTCGGTGTTTTCTGAGAAAGCCGCAGCGCATGAAAGCTTGGCCGCTTTGCCTTCGATTGTGGAGGTTAAGGCCGCTCGATTTGGTGGAGGCAGTGCAAGTTGCATCGCCGGACCGTGTGCGGTGGAGAATTTTGACTCCTTAATGAGCTTGGCCGAGCAATTGGCAGCCGCCGGTGCGACCGGACTTCGCGGTGGGGCATTCAAGCCACGGACCTCCCCTTATAGCTTCCAAGGTTTGGGAGAACTCGGCCTGGAAATGCTTTCTGCCGCTGGAAAAGCGACTGGCCTCGCTGTCGTCACCGAAGTCCTCGATGTCCGTGACCTAGATCTCGTGGCCAAGCACGCCGACGTTCTCCAAATCGGCTCGCGCAACATGACCAACGCGCCGCTGCTTCAGGAAGTCGGCCGCGCTGGACTGCCGATTCTGCTGAAACGCGGCATGAGCGCAACCTTAGAGGAGTTCCTGTTCGCTGCGGAATACGTGGCTCTAGGTGGTGCACCGAGCATCATGCTTTGCGAGCGTGGGTTGCGTCACTTTGACCCGGCAGTGCGCAATGTTCTCGATCTCGCCGCAGTCCCGGCGCTGAAACAACGCACCGGGCTCCCGGTCATCGTCGATCCAAGCCATGGCACCGGTGTGGCCAGATTGGTCCCCGCGATGATGCTCGCCGCCGCCGCCGCCGGCGCAGATGGCTTCCTTGTGGAGGTTCATCCAAACCCAAGCGCATCCTGGTCTGACGCTGACCAAGCGTTGCCCATGGACATTTTTTCCGCGACCCTTCCCCGTGTCGCCCATGTGTTGGAAGCCTGCGAGCGTAACTTGCATGGTTATTCCACCAACTTACCGGCTGAAGAGCCGAAGATCTAACCCCCCGAAGATCCCAGAATCATGGCTAGAACCCCATACATCGCAGGAAACTGGAAAATGCACCTCACGAAACGCAAGGCTTCGGCTTTGGCGCGCGACATCGCTGGGCACCAAGGTGCATCGAGCGAGCGCAAGGTGGCGGTCTTCCCGACCTTCGTTCATCTCGATCATGTGCGCCGCAACTTGAAGGGCAGCAATGTCATCCTCGGCGCGCAAAACTGCTTCGGCCAAAAGGAAGGCGCGTACACCGGCGAGATTTCGCCCTACATGCTGCGTGATATGGGTGTGGAAGTGGTGCTGATTGGCCACTCCGAACGACGTCATGTTTTTGGCGAGGACGAAGAAATGCTCTTCGATAAGGTCAAAATCGCACTCCGCGCCAAGCTCGACGTCATGCTTTGTGTCGGGGAAACCTTGGGGGAGCGTGGGGCTGGGAACACCTTTAAGGTGCTCGCCCGTCAGCTCAAGAACCTGAAAGTGGTCAAGTCGACCCAGATTGATCGCATCAGCGTGGCTTATGAGCCAGTTTGGGCGATTGGCACCGGCAAGACTGCGACTCCGGCAATGGCACAAGAGGCACATGCTGAGTGTCGTCGTCAAATCGCGGGTATCCTAGGTGACGAGGCTGCGGCAACCATCCCCATCCTTTACGGCGGTTCGGTCAAGGGCGCGAATGCTTCTGACCTACTTGCCAACCCCGATGTCGACGGCGCTTTGGTCGGCGGCGCATCACTTTCGATCGACGATTTCGGTCCCATCCTCGACGCCGCGAAGGCGTAATGACACTGTTCGTGTCGCATTGAACAAGCCATGGCTTTCCTTCTCTACACTCTCTTCTTCATCTCCGCTCTGCTTCTGATTCTGGTCATCCTGGTTCAAGAAGGTAAGGGTGGTGGACTCGGCGGCGCACTTGGTGGCGCTGGTGCTGAGACTTTCGGCGTTCGCGCTGGCGGCGTGAACAAGGTGACCTTCATTCTTTTCGGTGTGTTTGTGCTTACAGCTTTGGCTCTGCACTGGACCTCCGATGACGCCAACACCGGTTCCGTTTTGGATTTGAACTCTGCAGTCGAACTTCCGACAACTCCGGAATCCGGTAACGGTGCTGCACCAGTTCTGCCTGCCGGCGACAACCAGTAGGTCTCGTGGTGACCACCGCACCCACGCGGGAACAAGTCGCAACACGCACTGCCGAGGCCTTGCGTGAAAGCGAAGCCCTGCTCGAAGGCCACTTTCTGCTTTCTTCCGGACGCCATGCTGGTCGCTATGTCCAGTGCGCTCGCATGCTGCAGTACCCAAACTTCGCTGCTTCGGTTTGCGCCGATCTTGCCCATTACGTGCAAGAAACCACCGGCCAAGAGAAACCTTTCGATGTAGTCCTCGGCCCAGCAATGGGTGCGGTGACCTTCTCTTATGAACTCGCGCGCGCATTTGGTGTACGCGGTTTGTTTGCAGAACGCGCCGCCGAAGGTGGATTTGAACTGCGTCGCGGATTCACGATTGCTCCCGACGAGCATGTTCTGGTCGCGGAAGATGTCGTGACCACCGGTAAAAGCGCCGGCGAGGTCGTGACCATGTTGCGCGAGATGGGTGTAAAGCAAATCAGTGCGGCATCGATCGTGAATCGCAGCGGTAAAGACAACCCGTTCGGGACAATCCCTTACTACCGCTGTTTGGATTTGGAAGTCCCATCCTGGGAAGCCGATGACTGCCCACTGTGCGCTAGTGGCAACGTCGGACCTGCCGTGAAGCCGGGGAGCCGCCCGGGCCTATGAATCTTTTCAGCATGACTGGCTATGGCCGAGGTCGTTGCGAAAACCGTCATGCGACGGCATCGGTTGAACTGCGGTCGGTGAACGGTAAGGGTTTGAACACAAAGTTGCGTTTGCCGCACGATCGTTTAGAGCTGGAATCCAAAGTTGAGGCAGAATTACGCAAGGTGTTGGAGCGCGGCAGCGTGACTGGGCAAGTGCGTGTGCGCCTTATGGAGCAACCGGTGGCCGAGCTCGACCTCAAAGTTTTACGTGGCTATATCAAGGCTTGGCGTAAAGCGGAAAAGGAGCTGAAGCTTAAGCGGGCGGAGCCTTCGATGGCGGAGTTGTTAGCGCTTCCAGGTGCGCAACATGGCACCGAAGAAGCACCTGCAATCACCAAAGGTGTCGCCCAAGCGGTCTTGACCGCAACGCAAGAAGCCTTAAAGGCATTACTGACTTCGCGCGAAGAGGAAGGCAAGCAACTTGCAAAGGAGATGCAGCGCCTCATTAAAAGCTTGGCCGTGTCGATTAAGAAGATCGACAAAATGGTGCCAAAGGTTCGCGCTGCACAAGAAGCGCGTTTGACCGAGCGCGTGAGTAAAGCTCTGGACAGCATCGAACGCAGCGAGCCGATTGATTTGGCCCGCGAGTTGGTGGTGTTGGCGGAACGCGCTGACATCCAAGAGGAAATCGCGCGCTTAGACATTCATCTGCAACGTCTTGCAGAAAAAGTAAAGGCCGGTGGGCCAGTGGGGCGCGAGTTGGAGTTCTTGGTTCAGGAATGCCACCGAGAAATCACCACTTTGGGCAATAAGTCTTCGGACCAAAACCTTTCCGAGTTGGTCGTCGCCATGAAAATGGTGGTGCAGCAAATGAAGGAGCAGTTGGCCAATGTCGAGTGAGCTTGGACGACTGATTGTCGTTTCCGGGCCAACCGCTTCCGGAAAATCCACGCTGTGCCATCGTTTGGTGCAGCGCAGTACGGTGGATTTTTCCGTCAGCGCAACCACGCGTGCGCCACGCAAAGGGGAGAAGGATGGTTACGACTATCACTTCGTAACCGAACAGCAGTTTCAGGAGTGGGTCGCTAGTGGCGCCTTCTTGGAATACGCCGAAGTCCACGGCAAGCACTACGGCACTTTGCGTAAGCATGTGGAGGCTTCACTGGCGAAAGGGCATGACATCGTTCTTGAAGTCGATGTGCAAGGTGCGGAGCAGTTGAAGGACTGCGGTCTCCCCATCATTTCGATTTTTGTGCGGCCGCCGTCGTTGGAGATTTTGCGTCAACGTCTGCGTGATCGCGGCACCGAAACCGAAGAACAAATGAACCTGCGCCTCGCTGTGGTGGAAAAGGAAATGACTTTCGCCAAGGATTACATGCACCAAGTCATTAACGATGACTTTTCGCGCATGGAGGCCGAGGTCGAGGACTTGCTTGGCTACACCAAGGAGAACGCCTAGATGGCACGAATCCTCGTTGGTGTGAGTGGTTCCGCAGCTTGTTTTAAGGCGGCTGCACTTTGCTCCCAACTCAGCCAGGCTGGGCATTGTGTGCAAGTGATCCTGACCGAATCCGCCGCTGAAATGGTCACGCCGCTGCAGTTTTCCTGCCTCACCGGAAATCCTGCTTTGGTTGATGAATTTGAACCAGCCGACCCAGCCGGCATGGATCATATTTCTTTTGCCAAAGATGCAGATGTGCTCGTCGTTGTTCCCGCGACCGCCAATACCATTGGCAATCTAGCTCTAGGTTTGGCGCCGAACTTGCTTGGCAGCCTTGCACTGGCCTATGGCACCAAAGGCCCACGTTTAATTGTTCCCGCCATGCACCCGGGCATGTGGGGAAACCCCGCTGTGCAGCGGAATATCGCGACTTTAGCGGCCGATGGTTGGATCCAAGTGGGTCCGGTAGTCGGTGGCACTGCTTGTGGTGAAATTGGAGAAGGCCGGATGGTCGAAACCGATGTGATTTTGGCGGCCATCGAGGCCGCTTTGACCTCCTGAACCCGTAGGAAAAGCCCGACATATCGGATACGCTTGCGGTTTACGCTTTTGCACCCATGAAAGACCCCAGAAACTTCGCCCTGCGCCTCGCTTTTGCACTAGGCACTTTCGATGCGTTGCAGATGGTTCTTCACCACAACATCTCGCCCGCAAATAGCGACTGGCAGTTGTGGTCGGCGGCTTGCCTGATGCCCTTCGCGTTTTATTGGCTGGTTTTTTGGCCGGTACGGAAGTTTGTGCCAGAAAATAAGGTTTTGGCAGTCGGTTGGTTTCTGTTCTTCGCCCGGTTCATCAAGTACATTATTGCGCACCTTTGGTGGGGGCACCTGGAAGCCGCATCGATGCGCTTCGCGATTGGCATTGTCGCATGCTTGATTGTCCTTTTTGTGCCGTGGCCAAAACTAAGCGCCATGCTGAAGAAGGCTATGCCCGTCATGACGGTTGTTGGCCTGGTTTGCATGATTGTCTTTCTGAACACTCCCGAGAAAGCCGACACCTCGGCAGGGCCAGTTGCATCTGCGAAAAAGGGATCACCAAACATTGTTTTGGTTAGCTGGGACACTGTTCGCGCTGACGTTCTTCCCATGTATGGCGGCACCATGCTGCCGATGCCTCGCCTGCAGGAGTTTGCAGACACTTCCATTCAGTTCAACGATGCGGTTGCACACGCTCCGATTACCGGGCCGTCGCACGCATCCATGTTGACCGGAGTGGTGCCGCCGTCGCATGGTATGCGTTCTAACGTGAGAGAAATTTTGCCGGAGAACGTCGTGCGCTTGCCGGAGGAGTTGAAGGAAAACGGTTATCGCACCGGCGGATTCGTTGCAGCCTACCCAATGCGCAATCGATTTGGTTTCGGTGGCGGCTTTGAGGTTTACGATGACCGCATGGACGAATCTTTCGCCCTGCGCTTGAAGGATCTCGGCTTCTTTGATTCCATGTGGGTGGTTCCTTTTGCTCCTATCATGGGCAAGAGTACGCGCGCATCGACGCCAGGTGGCATCGTCCAACAACGTGCCTTTGATTGGCTCGATTCGCTGCCGGAAGAAGACCCCTACTTCCTATTCCTCCACCTCTACGATGCGCATGGCCCGTGGAATCCAGAAGGGAAGTACAAGGAAATCGCCGATGCCGGTTTAGGCAAAGCGCTCCCCCTCGCGGCCATGGAGGAAGATGTCAAGCCGTTCGCGCGGTACCGTGGCGATGTCGCAAGGATGGACGACTTCTTAAGCGAGATGCTTGCAGAATTAGAGAAGCATGACCCCGGTTTGGAAAACACTGTGGTGCTGCTCACATCGGATCACGGCGAATGTTTCGGAGAAGGCAATCTGCATAAAACCCATACCGAGTCCTTGTACGAAGCGACTCAGCACGTGCCGATGTTCTTGCACCTCCCCGGCCATAAGGGAGCTGGCCTTAAAATTGAGGAGACTGTTACGCACAGTGATATCTACCCAACCTTAATGGCAGCCGCTGGCCTTGAGTCGCGCTCGGAGCGTAACGAAAACGCATTCCCTTTGCAGCAAGCCTTGCTGCCAGGTGGAATGGTGGACAAAGAACGCAAGGTTTACATGGAGGCACAGCACTTCAATTTGGAAAGAGCCAAAGGTGGCGACCGCCGCATTCAAGCTTGGCGAACGCCTAAATGGAAGTTGATAAAGGGCGTTGCTGCTGATGACATTCAGCAGTTATGGGAATACCGTCAGAGTGAAGAGGTGAACCTTCTCGAGCAGCAACCGGAACTTGCCGGGAGTCTTTTAGCTGAGTTGTTGGCCTATTTCGGCGAACTGAAAAAAGTGGTAGCAGGTGAGGTTAGTCAGTCCCAAGCCGATGCCGAAGCGTTGAGCGATTTAGGTTACGTTGGTGATGTAGAAGAAGAGGACCAAAACTAACCGAGTCTTTTCCATGGCCCGCTACCTCCTCACCGCCGGCCCGACTATGGAAGCCATCGACCCGGTGCGTTTCCTTAGTAATCGCAGCAGCGGACAAATGGGTTATGCACTGGCTGCAGCACTGGTTGCTCGAGGACATGAAGTTTGTTTGGTGAGTGGCCCGGTGAATTTATCAACCCCTGAGGGAGTCACGCGTTTGGACGTGGAAAGCGCTTTGGAAATGCTGGCGGCTTGTGAGGCGGAATGGCCCTCTTGCAACGGCGTCTTTGGAGTTGCAGCAGTTGCCGATTATCGGCCTCGTGCGGTCTCGGAAGCCAAGTTGAAGCGTCAGGCGGGGGAGGACCTCGTTTTGGAAATGACGCCAAACCCGGACATCCTCGCTACCTTGGCCTTGGGAAAAGGAAGTCGTCTTGCGGTAGGGTTTGCTTTGGAAACTCACAATGCCGAGCAGGAAGCCCGGCGTAAGATGTCGGCGAAGAATCTGGATTATTTAGTTTTGAATGGAGTGGAAGCGCAAGGCGCGGAAGCTTCTGCTGTAGAACTATTCTCCCAACAAGGAAGTCGTCACCCTCTGGGACCTATGCCCAAGGCACGACTTGCCAGTGCCCTGCTGGATCTCATCCTGGGGCCGAACAACACCTCCAGCCATGCCTGAATCTCGCTCTCTTTTACTTCGTCTCGGTGCATCACTCGCGCTGTTTGACATTGTGCAGACCTACCTTGGTCCGGGCGAGCCGGTCGAAGGATTTGTGGTAACCCTCACTGCCATCTGTATGCCATTTGGTTTTTACGGGTTGGTGTTCTTGGTGTTGAGTCGCATTTTTAAGGCTAAATTTGCGAGCATCGTTGGCGTTATGCTTTTGGTTTTACGCCATGGATTCTTCATGGTGCCCATGTTTATCGTGCGCGATGCAGAGCCGCCGATTCTGCGCTACGGGATTGGTCTTGCGGTCTCTCTCGCGGTAATTTTCATGCCGTGGAAATCGATCGATAAATTCTGGCGCGTGTTGTGCCCTGGTGCTCTTCTTCCGGGAGCACTCGGCATCTTCTTGCTCGTCAGTGGAGAGGAGACCGCAAAGGTTTTGCCGGCGCCCATCGCGAAAGCTCCCCAAGGGTCACCCAATATCGTTTTGATTAGTTGGGACACCGTGCGCGCCGACGTCCTTCCCATGTACGGCGGCACTGATTTGGAAATGCCAACATTAAGCGCCTTTGCAGAGCGGAGTTTGATTTTTGACGATGCAGTTGCAGTCACTCCCATAACGGGGCCAGAGCATGCCAGCATGTTGACTGGGGTTTATCCACCGTCGCATGGTCTGCGCGCCAACATGCTTGGCATGGCAACAAAGGACGGGGTTCCTTCGATTGCTACGCACTTACGCGATCATGGATATCGCACCGGCGGTTTCATTGCAGCGTTCCCGTTAGTGGCGCGTTTTGGTTTCGATCAAGGCTTTGAGCGCTTCGATGATCGTTTGCTGGAAAACCCGCTGCTCCGTTTGCGACGTTTCCGTTTTGCGGATACCGGTTGGGTAAATGGGTTTTATCCATTCATTCCGCACGCGCCAACCGCCTATTCCGACGGTCCTTTGGTGCAGCAACGTGCGACCGAATGGCTGGAGGGTATCCCGCAGGAAGATCCGTACTTCCTTTTCCTTCACCTTTACGATGCCCACGCACCGTATCGTCCGACCGAGCCTTACCTCTCAGCGGCTTTGGAGAAAAAAGGGCAAGCGCAGCCAACCGCCTTCGACCCTACCGATGCCGATGCCATGGCGCGGTATCGCGGGGAGATTGCTATGCTCGACGATTACTTCGCTGAAATCCTGGAAGTTCTAGAAACGCGCGACCCCGGATTGAAGAATACGTTGGTGCTGCTCACCTCTGACCATGGCGAGTGTTTTGGAGAAGGCGAGATTTTTCACGACCACGTGCCGTCGTTGTATGAGGCCACGCAGCATGTGCCCATGATCCTTCACCTACCTGGAGGCGTCGGCGCTGGAACTCGCGTTTCGGAAACCGTCGCCCACCTCGACATCGTCCCAACTTTTCTCGCCGCGGCTGGCCTAGAGCGCCCGAGCGACTTGGACGATGTCGAGTCTTACCCACTTCAAGGGGCTCTGCAGAGTGGCTTCGGTTCGCCGGACCGCACCATTTACATGGAAGCTCAACAGTTCAAGCTGGGCAAGGCGCGGAAGCAGGGCTGGCGCACGCAAGATTGGAAAATGGTGCAGTGGGAGAGCGGTCATCAAGACCTATGGCGTTACCACGACGATGAAGTGCAAAACTTTGCCACCGAACAGCCGGATCAGGTTGAGAAATTGCTTACCGCCATGCAGGATTTCTTTGATGCTCTGCCCAAAGCCATCGGCGATGAGGTCGAAATGTCGGCGAAGGACATGAATCAGATGGGTCAGCTCGGCTACACCGAGGACGTGGACCCTGAAGAGGAGTAAGCCCCCTTTCTAAGGCGTCCAATTCGAGATTACGCGGTTACTAGGCCGTTTCCTCTGTTTTTACGAGGGCCTAGGCTTTAGGATAGGGGCGTCTTGGCCACTTCCCGGAAAAAGAAAACCACGCGCAAAACGGCTTCGGAAAAGAAGACGACCCAAAAGCGCGCCCCCAAACGCAACCAAGCTGGAACTCAGGTTGGATTTATGGGTGCCGGTGTAGGTGTAGTTCTTGGTTGGGCCGCCACGATTTTCCTGACCGTGGCATCAGCTTTGCGCTGGTTTGGCTCGGTTTGTTTGGCAGCTCTGCAAGGCAAACGCGGGCGCCAACCTTTCGGCATGGTGTTGGCGGCCGCGTCGATTTATGTGTTGGTTGCTTTACTGAGTTATGAGCAAGGCTCGGGCAACTTGTGCGGACGCCTCGGCTACAACTTGGCAGACTGGTTATTGGTCTTTCTTGGCATGGGTGCCTTTGTCATGCCCGCCTTTGGTGCCTTTTGGGGTATCGCGCGATTACTACGTGAAAGCAGCAGTGGCTATGCCGAGTTCAAATTAGTCGGCATCGTATTACTGAGTTTTACCGGCTCCCTAATTGCCCAGGCTTCTGGCGATGTTGTTGGCACCAACACCTTCCCTAGCGGGCAGGGCGGATGGATTGGCTCTACGGTCTATCCGTCCTTAAGTGAAGCACTCGGCCCCTTCGGGATTGGCGTGGTGCTGACTTTGCTTGCTTGCCTTTCAAGTTTCATGGCCACGGAATGGGCCTTCGTTCCTTTAGTTCGCGATTTATTGAAGCGCGGCGCCGGTTCCCTGAAGCAGCAAGACCTGCCATGGGGGAGTAAGGAGCGCAAAGCCATCTTGGAAGAGGCGGAAGAGAACCGCGCCAGGGCAGCCAGTGGCATGCGTCGTTTCTGGAACATGCTGCGTGGCGAAATGCAGCCCTTTGAAATCGAGCAAGAAAAGGCGGCGGCCGCTGCTGCTGAGGCAGAAGAAGTGGTCGTGGTCGATGAAGTCGCTCCCCCGATGAAGCTTAAGATTGGTGGCAAGAATGTTTCCGATGACGCGGAGGGGGAACCGTTGGGCGGAGAGCAATCGGCTGCTGAAAAACCGCAACCCAAGCCTGCTCCATCAGAAGTAAAACCAGTCACGGCGCTCAACCCAGATGGCGAGTTCGCTTTGCCGGGCATTTCCAAGACACCAGAAATGCGCAGTGCAGAGTTGGATGCCGATGAAGGTCTTGAGCTAGCTAGGAGGAAGAAGGCGCAACGGAAACCAACTCTGGCGTCCATGCCCTCCAGCAACTTGTTGATTAAGAGTGAAAACTCGAACCACGAAGATCAACGTGGTGAAATCAATGAGCTCGGCCGCAAACTTCAAGTTGCATTTGATGCCTTCGGCCTGGATGGAAAAGTGGTCGGTGCAGAACGGGGCCCAACGCTAACCATGTTTGAGGTTCAACTTGCTGCAGGCGTTTCGGTGAAAAAGCTGAAGAGTCAGCGGGAAGACCTCGGCATTGCGCTCGGCACTCACTCGGTGCGGATTGTGTTCCCACTTGCCGGACGCTCGACCGTGGGCATTGAGGTGCCAAACCTGAAACGCGATTCAGTGCGTCTAAAGGACGTATTCGATGGCCAAAAACTAGATGTCCTCACCAACAAACTACCGATGGTTTTGGGTTGCGACACGCTTGGCAAGAAGGCGGTGGAAGATCTCGCCAAAATGCCACACATGTTGATTGCAGGAACTACCGGTTCCGGTAAGTCGGTTTGTATCAACAGTATTTTGGTCACAATGCTGCTCACGCGCACCCCGGATCAAGTGCGTTTCGTCATGATCGACCCCAAGCAGGTCGAACTGCAAGTGTTTGCCGACATCCCGCACCTGCTGTGCCCAGTGGTCACCGACATGAAGCGTGCGCCATTCGTTCTTGATTGGTCGGTGCGTCAGATGGAAGATCGCCTGCACATGTTCAAGATGGTTGGGGTGCGCAGCATTAACGATTACAACCAAATCGGCGTGACCGGTCTGCAAAAAATCCTCGGCGACGCTTACGACGCCGAGGAATACCCAGCAAACATTCCTTACTATGTAATCGTGATCGATGAGCTCGCCGACCTCATGATGACCGCCAAGAAGGAAGTGGAAACTGCCATTGCACGGATTGCAGCGAAAGCGCGTGCGGCAGGTATTCACCTCATCGTGGCGACCCAACGTCCATCGACCGACGTGGTGACCGGCTTGATTAAGGCAAACCTCCCAGTTCGTGTTTCCTTCCGCGTGAACACCGGCATCGATAGCCGCGTGGTTCTAGATGAAGGTGGCGCTGAATGCCTACTCGGCAACGGTGACTTCCTTTACCGCCCACCTGGGTCCGCCGTCCTGGTGCGTGGACAGGGCGCTTTCGTGAGCACCAAGGAGGTGAACGATGTCTGTGATCACCTACGCCGTCACGGTAAGCCGGAATTCCTCGAGGATCTCATCCAAATGAAGGGCCCAGCTGCTGGAAGCTCCGGTGAGGTGGACGACCCCATGTACGACGAGGCTGTGCGCGTCATCCTTCAGAGCGGACGTGGCTCCGCATCGCTGATTCAGCGAGCTCTTAGCGTTGGATATACCCGCGCAAGCCGCCTTATAGATATCATGACGGAACAAGGAGTGCTCGGTCCCTTCGTAGGTTCGAAGGCGCGAGAGGTGCTCATGACGGTCGAAGAGTGGGAAGAACGGAATCAACAACCGCAATAGCGGAGGGCACTCGTGCCATTCATGTCGCATTGGTCCATCTAGGATGCGCGCGCAACCTGATTGACTCAGAGAACATTCTCGGTCGACTCGGTGCGGAGGGTTACACCCTGACCGGAGATGTCGACCAGGCCGACGTCGCGATTCTGAACACCTGCAGCTTCATTGGACCTGCACGGGAAGAATCCGAAGGGCAAATTCGCGAGCTCCTGGAAAAGAAGGCCGCCGGCAATCTACGCGGCGTGATTGTGGCTGGATGTCTGCCGGAGAAGTTCCGTCCCGAGGTCGAGGAGAAGTTCCCGCAGATCGATGCGATTCTAGGACTTAGTGATTACTCCAACGTTGCGCGGATTGTGGAGGAGGTTTTGAAAGGCCGTAAGGTCCGCGAAGATTCTGGCGGACGCGCTCCACAAGGCCAAGGCGAGTTTTTGCGTTTGCTGCAAACGCCGCGGAGCTACGCCTACCTACGTCCAAGTCACGGCTGCGATCACAACTGTGCTTTTTGCATCATCCCGCAAATTCGTGGGCGCCAATCGAGTAAGCCGGTGGAAGTCGTGGTTCAAGAAGTCGAAGGCCTGGTTGCACAAGGCGTGCGCGAAGTGGTCATGGTGGCGGAAGACAGCACTGGTTATGGTCGCGATAAAGGCAAGGGCCACGCGCGTTTGCCAGAGTTGGTCGATGCCATGGCTGGCGTCGACGGCTTGAAGTGGTTGCGCGTCATGTACGCCTACCCCAACAACTTTCCGTGGGGCTTGACCGAGGTCATCAACAAGCACGCAAACGTTCTGCCTTATTTGGACATCCCAACTCAGCACATCAGCACCAAAGTGTTGAAGCGCATGGCGCGGGGTGGAAGTAAGGAAAGCGTGACGCGCATCGTGCAACGTCTGCGCGATGAAGTTCCGGGGATTGCTTTGCGCACCACGGTGCTTGTTGGCCACCCGGGTGAGGGTCGCGAAGAATTTGAAGAGCTCCTGAAGTGGCTCGAGGAATTCCGCTTTGAACGCCTTGGTGCATTCTCCTTTTCACCAGAAGTCAGTGCGCCCGCGGGTGCCGATGATGACCGTTGCAGTCCCGAAGAGGCTCTTGAACGTCAAGAGCGAGTCATGGAGCTGCAATCGCGTCTGCATGCGAGCTTTCAGGAAACCTTGGTCGGCCGCAAACTGCCGGTGCTGATTGATGAATCCGCCGGTGAATGGGCTTTTGGTCGCACCTGGGCCGATGCTCCAGAGGTAGATGGCTTGGTCAAAATTCATGATCCAGAGCACAACCTAACCACCGGCAACATGCCAGAGGTGTTAGTTACTGCCGCGGATGGTTACGATTTAGAAGCTGAGGTCGTCCGCTAACCCTCAATCTGAACCTCCTTTATGCTCGCCAGACAAGTTCCGAACCTCGTAACCGGCTCCCGCCTCGTGCTGGCTATCGGTGCGTTTGCGTTTATGGGCGAAGTCATGCGAGTCGAACCGGTGGTGCCAGAAAATTTCGAAGCGGCGCGCGGTCCAGCACTTTGGGCATTTTGGTTGTTCCTCATTGCCGCCATCACCGACTTTGCCGATGGCTACCTAGCTAGACGATACGGCTGGGTTACGGCACTCGGCCGCGTGGCCGACCCAGTGGTGGACAAGGTTTTGATTTTGGGTTCGCTGATTTACCTCGCGGCCAGTCCCCAATATGCCCGCCCCGATGATGTCTTTGGCGTCATGCCGGTTTGGGCGGTAGTGCTTCTGTTGGGGCGCGAATTTTTGGTCACCGCATTGCGCGGCTTGATAGAAAGTAAGGGCATGGAATTTCCTGCCGACCGTTTTGGAAAGCTAAAGTTGGTTTTGCAAGTGGTTTACATTTGTATTGCACTTGGCATCCTTGGCGGCATCCCTAGCGTGATTCACTTTCCACTTTTAGAGCATGTGCGTAACCCATACTTCTTTGCTGGAGTGTTCTGGCTCATGATGGGACTAACCCTGTTCTCCGGGCTGAACTATTGCCGGCGCGGTATTGAGATGATGAAAGCATCATGAGCGGGGAGCTCGAGGATTTACAAGATTTACTCGACCGCATGGAGCGCTTGCCGCGCGCGGAGTGCCGTGATTTAACTTCCCTGGTGAAGGGATGGTTGGCATCGCAGCATGAGGCGGAAGTGGTAGAGGAAGGTTCCATTCCCCAGCAATTCGGCATGATTGGTGGAAGTCCCGCCATGAAGAAAGTGTTCGACTTGATTGGCCGGATTGTGCGCACCGATATTCCGGTTTTGGTTTTGGGTGAAAGCGGAACGGGCAAGGAGTTGGTTGCGAAAGCCTTGCATCAGTTTGGTGCGCGGCGCCGTAAGAAATTGGTGCCCGTGAACTGCGCTGCGATTCCTGCGGAACTTCTAGAGGCCGAGATCTTTGGCCATATGAAAGGCTCCTTTACTGGCGCGCATAAAGATCGCATTGGCTACGCGGAAGAAGCGGAAGGGGGAACTTTGTTCTTAGATGAGATCGGTGAAATCCAGTTGGACTTGCAAGCCAAGCTGTTGCGCTTCTTGCAAGACGGAGAGATTCGCCCGGTCGGTTCGAACAAAACGAAAAGGGTAGATGCGCGCATTGTTGCGGCAACCAATCGCAACTTGCAGGAACGCGTAGCGAAAGGCGAGTTTCGCGAAGACCTTTACTACCGTTTAGCCGTCATGCCGCTGGAGATTCCAGCTTTGCGTCAACGGGCAGATGACATTCCGCACTTAGTGCGTTTTTTACTCGCCCAACAAGCCGCGCAAGGTTTGCCCGCAGCAAAGATTTCCGAAGAGGCCGTGGCGGCTATGCAAGCCTTTTCTTGGCCGGGCAATATCCGTCAGCTACAAAATGAATTAGTGCGCGCCGCAACCTTTGCGGAAGACGGAGTGATTCAGCGCAGCGACTTGTCTGACGGCCTGCAAGCAGCGCTCTAGCGTTGTTCCGCGCGCCAACGCAAAAACATACGGCATCCTTCAAAGCGGCCCTTCCACGCGGGCATTATGGCGCCCATGCCGAAGAGGTTTCGGTTTTTCCACACCAGTCCGAGTAGGCCTCCGCCAACACCCCAGGCCAAACCGGGACAAGGAAAGTTGCCCACAAGTAAGGCAAAAACCATATGCACAAAACGTCCGATGGGTCCATAGCCTTTCATTAAGGCATAGGTTTCATTTGCGGCGTTGTTGAAAATGGCCGTGGCGTCGAAACGCTCCGTGTTGAGCACTCGTGGAGCTTCGTGGTGGTCGACTTCGACTTCGGGGTCGAAGAGTAAGCGGAAGCCCTGACGTTTGACTCCGAGGCACGCATCCATTTCAAAACGGAAACAATCCCCGCGAAGGTTGGCATCAAAACCACCGGCTTTACGCAGTGGCTCCAAACGCAAACTCATGTTGGCGCCACGATAATGATCGACTTCCACCACGCCGTCGGTGTGGCGCGTGCTTTGATCCATAATCAAACCCGGGAAGATTACTCGGTTGCGGAAACGAGCATGTCGCGGTTCGGGTTTGCCATTAATAAAGTTAATCGCAGGGCCAGCAACACCGCCCACGCGCGCATCGTTTTCATAATGGCGCGCAATGTTTTCCAGCCAAAACGGACGGGCGATGGCGTCGTCATCCAGCAGGCAGCCAACATCGCCAGTGGCCGCATTGAGGATCGCGTTTTCTGCAACCACAATGCCAGGTTCGGTCAGCATGACCTTCACGATATTCATCTTCGAATGATGCTGAATGAAGTTGTCCACCGTCTCTACTCCTTCGGGATCAAGATCGGCGCGAAGGGAGACGAGCACTTCATCGGGTAGGCGCGACTGCAGCGCCAAGGCTTCTAAGTTGCGCCGCAGTAAATCTGGACGTTTTAGAGTGGGCACAAAAACCGAAAACCGAAGTGGGTGCTGACGGGTCATGAACCTGCAACCTCCAAAGCTTTCGCATAAGCGGCGACATGTTCTTTGGCGGCCTTCGCCCAGGTGAAAGTGGCAGCATGTGCCAAACCACGACGCACTAACTCTTCGCGTTGAGGTCCTGGAGTTGCTGCGGTAAGCAAGGCATCGGCAATGCCTTGCGTGTCATTTGGGTCGACTAATAAACCTGCGTCGGCGGTCACGTCAGTAAGCGAACAAGCATCGGCTGCAACTACCGGAGCGCCACAAGCCATGGCTTCAATGACTGGAATGCCGAAGCCTTCCAAGAAGGAGATGAGCGCGAAGGTGGCGCAGCATCCGTAAAGGCGCGAAATATCTTCATCGTCCACGAAGCCAGTGAGCAAAACGTTTTCATCGTGGCCGCGTTGCGCAATACGCTGCCACATTTCATCGTAGAGCCAACCTTTGGCTCCAGCCAAAACGAGTTGTCCTTCAAAACCACGCTTGCGCATTTCTTGGTAAGCCGCACATAAACCCTCGATGTTTTTGTTCGGCTGTAAGGTGCCAAGGTAAAGCACGAAACCAGGTTCGATTGCGTAACGTTGTTGCAGTCGGGCTAAGTCAGCTTCCGGATCTTCGGTCTTCACTAAGCCCGGCGAAATGCCGTGGCAAATCGCTTGCACGCGATCGGGGTTCACTTGCAAACGCTCCACAATGTCGCGCTTTGAAAATTCCGAAACCGTAAGCACTCTATGCGCGCGTTGCGCAGCAGCTGGAACCGTTGCAGTGCGTTCGCGAACCCATTCCTGTGGAAGGCCTTCCGGTGCACGCAAAAACGCAAGGTCGTGAATCGTGACCACACGCGCAGATTTACGACTTGGAGGAATAAGGTCAAAGGGACCATGAAATAAATCATGCTTGCCCGCAGTCCATTCCGCCGGCGCTTTCAGTGCGCGCAAAATTTGCGGCGGAATGCGCGACACTCTGGAATCAGAAAGACCTGCAAGCTCACAAGTCGCGCGCATTTTCTCCAGGTGATGCCCGCGGAAAAAGTTGAAGTACAACCCCATCTCCCAATCCGACGGCATGACCTTTGGAATGTTGTGCAACATTTCCATGCCATAACGATAGGCGCCACCTTTATGGTAGCCCGAAAGTGCCATGGCAGTGGCGTCGAAGAGGATTTTCATCTGGGGAGGTTCATCGCCTTGCGGTAGGCGATGCAATGTTGCTCAGCACACTTTGCCCACGAGAAAGAAGCAGAGTGTTCTAGTCCTCGGGCGCGTAGATTCTCGCAGAGCGCAGAGTCTTCGTCGATGCGCAGAATCAAATCTGCCAATGCGTCGACATCGTCCGCGTCGAACAACTCGGCGGCGCCACCTGCGACTTCGGGTAGGGCACCGCGATCAGAACACAGTACGACAGTTCCTGCAGCCATGGCTTCGATGACCGGCATGCCGAATCCTTCATAGCGGGATGGCAGGACCATGGCATGGGCACCGGCGGTAAGCGGCGCCAAATCTTCTTGCTCAATGAAGCCGAGGAACTTCACACGATCCTTAAGTAGAGGGTTGGCATCGGCCACGGCGCGTACCGCTTCGGCTTTCCACCCAGCGCGTCCGGCAACCGCGAGGTCCGCCTTCAGCCCTTTTTCTAAGGCTTTGGCATAGGACTCCAGCAGCATGGGCAGGTTCTTTTTCGGCTCGACCGAACCCAAAAACAACAAGTACGGGCGCTCTGCCAGGGAAAACTGTGCGCGGACCCGGGCAATCTGCTCCGGCTGCTCATGCACGCTACGGAAATGCTCTTCGATTCCGTGGAAGATCACTTCGGTCCGGCCTAGCGGGACACCATAGTGCCGCACCAAATCCTGCCGCGTGTGTTCACTCACGCAAATCCAATGCGCCGCTTTCGACGCGAGGTTCTCGGTGCCTTCCTGCAAGCGCGCAACCCAGTGTGGATCGAGGTACTGCGGATGATGCAGGTACATCAAGTCATGGGCAGTCACAACAATCTTCGCTTGTGTAGGTAGCTTCCACACCGGTTCCGGCACGTGGACGATGTCATTTTGTCCGCAATACCACTCCAAGTGTGCACCGAACCGAGCGCTTGCATCTAACCATTCCGGAGAAGCCCACCAGTGATGCACGCGGGCTCCACGTTTGCGATACTCCCGTAATCCGCGGCCATGCTTGGGATTCAAAAACGCGGAGTAGAGCGAAAAATCTTGGTCTTCCGGATGCTTACGCAGCAGTTCCGGTACCAGCTTGTGCCAGTAGGAATCGATGCCGCCGAAATTGCTGACCCTTGCCAGCCGGTGACCCTCCAGGAGAATTTTCATCGCTTGAGCTCATGGTACGTGGAGTCCACATGATCCCAGTGCTTTTGCGGGGCAAATTCATGCCTTACCCACTGGCGCATGCCACGAGCAGGATTGCAAAGCGCAGAGGTGTCCCGCGCCAATTTCTGTAAGACTTGCCGCAGAGCCTCGTGATCCTCGTTGGGAAAGGTCCATCCTCTGCCGTTGCCGAGAAGTTCCGGGACTCCTCCAGCATGCGAGGCGATGGATGGGCGTCCCCGTGCACCCGCTTCTAAGACAGTGAGCGGCGAGTTCTCCGGAACACGGGATGGCAAGACCTGAAGATTGGCTCGAGCGTAGGCGGCCTCCATTTCCTCTGCAGAGCAGAAGCCCAAAAAGCGAACTCGAGCGTCAAGTCCCAATTCTCTGCACAACGCCTTGAGCTTGTCCTCCTGGTCGCCACAGCCAGCAATTTCCAAAGTAGCATCGCGCAGATCCCCGGTGCTCCCCGCAAGCGCGTGTAACAGGACATCGACCCCTTTTGAGCGAAAGAGGGTGCCAGCGAAAAACAGATGCAATCGGTCCAGGGGGAGCTCAGGAGCCCCTGCAAGCTCAATGGGAAGCCTTTGCAGTCTAGACTTGCCACGTGGAAAGCCAATTCCGTTCTGCAACGTTTCCGTTGGACAAAGGAAGCGTTGGGTACATTCGAAAACAGATTTTCGTGCTTTGGCGAGGGATTGCCGATCGAGGATCTGCTTCAGTAAGCCCGAAATGCCCGAACGCTCTAATCCCCAAGGGTTTGGGTCTATGAGCGAGAAGTCGTGCACGGTCATCAGCAGGGGGACGCCCAATTTAAGGATAGTAGGAAAAATCGTAGAACGGAAAGCCGAGCAATTTTGGACATGCACGAGGTCGGGGCCTTGTTCTTGAATCCACATTGTCAGAGCCTCAGCTAGTGGAGCGTGGAAGTGGTGAAAATCCCTTCGTCGCTGCAAAGCGGACGCGGGCCACTGATAGGTAAAGTGGGCTTGATCCTCACTAGGGAGCCATTCTGCGGCCTGATCTAGGCAGAAGAGGCGGTTCTCGTGCCCACGGGAAGCCATTTCGGGCAAAAGCCGCTTGAGGTAGGCTGTGGCCCCTCCATGGATATGGGGGGCATCGTGGAAATGGAGAATGCGCATGAGGGAAGCCGGGGAGGTGAGTTTATCGAAGGGAACCGGGGTGTAAGCTCATGAATTCAAGCTACTTATACCGAAGAGGCCCTTTACTGGACAAGAACGGAACAGAAAGTGTATTCTTAACTAGCTTCAAACAATGGACTTATGGAGGCTTTAGCGGTTTATTCAGAAAAGGCGGTCAAATGAGAGGGTGTGCTTCCGATGTAACCCCCATGGGCTTCGGCCCTGGTTTGGAAAATTCCTAAAAAGGTCTTGCCTAGACCTGCCGCGTTGGCAAAATGTCCCACCAACTTTCATAAAGGCTCCCGCTACGTGAAAGTTGCATCAACAATCCATCTCTCGCCGACAAAGGCCATTCAGGCCAGTCAGCAGAAACATAATCCAAGTGCCCTTTGGGGCCATAAGAGGAAGTTTCGAATGAAGGTTCGCCTGTTCACTCTCGCAGCAGTAGCTGCGATCACTCTGACTAGTCAGGGTGTAGCACAACAAAACGATAGCTTAGAGCGCGCTCTAGCTGATCTTAACTCTGGTCTTACTGCTCCTACCGGTAACAGTGGCGTCGCCATTGGTGGTGACTTCCGCACTCGTAACCGTTGGTTTGATAGCGATACCGCTAATGCAACCAACAACCGCGACGTTGATACCCGCGCACGTATGACTTTCACCTTTAACGTAACCGAGTCCTCCACGGCATTCGTCGGCTTCAACGGCCGCGAGACCTGGGGTGACGCTGGTTCGGGTAACACTCCTGGTCGTTTCGACGATCCAGAAGATACGTTCCAGCTCACCCGCTCTTGGGTTTCTGTCGATAGCCTTTTCGGCGAGGGCGGCACTGCCAAGATCGGTCGTGATTACTACACCGCAGGTTCTGGTCGTATTCTTGGTTCCGAAGACTGGGACAACCGTCCTTCAACGAACGCTGGTGTCTGGTACAACCACCCAGCCGGTGGCCTGAACATCCACTTCGCCGCGATGACTGGCCGTGAGAATGGCTTCAATTCTGTAGGAAGTCCAGGCGTTCTTACTGATGAAGGTGACGACTTCATTTACGTAGCAGGCTTTAATTGGGTCTTCGATTACGTAGAGCAGCTCGGCCCTATGCATTTGGCTCCATACTGGATCCGCAACGAAGACACTGGCGCTGAGTTCGAGTCTTGGCTCGGCATCTTGCTCTCTGGTGAGTTCATGGGCTTCGGTTACGAAGCTGAGTACGCTACGTTCGAGCAGGGTGATCTCCTAGATGGAGACGCATGGTACATCGCTACTACCATCGACCTTGAAGCTCTTGAGAGCATTCCTGGTGTGGAGAGCGGCGGCTTAGACGTTTCAATTTCGAGCTCGGACGAAGAGTTCAGGACGACCGGCACCACTCGTTACCACAACGCAGCTGGTTTCTCCGATCTCCTCGGCGCTGATGGTCTTTGGACCCCCGACACCGACACCTGGCAAATCGGCCTTAGCTTCTCCCCATCTGAAAGTTGGACCGGTCGCGTTGCAGTCGCAAACGTTGAAACTGGTGCAATCGAATGGGACGAGATTGACATCTCCCTCGGAACCACCTTCGGTGGTAACGTAGAGGGTTGGTTCGGCTACGCAATGGTTGACGCAAAGACCGGTGCCTTCGGCGACGAAGACACCTTCTGGGCTGTCCTCGACCTAAACTTCGGCGAGTAGTCTTAGGACTTCGAAATATAAGACGGGCATCCTTCGGGGTGCCCGTCTTCTTTTTTTCTCCGGAAGCACTGCTCGGTGCGGGGGTGCCGCAGCGTTATATTTCCTGGCTATGTGTCGCCACATTGCGCAATTGCCTGAGGACCGCCCCTTGGACGTGATTGGAGATGTCCACGGAGAGCTTGAGGCGCTTCAAGACCTGGTGGGGCATTTGGGGTATGCAGAGGATGGCGCACACCCAGAGGGGCGCTTCCTGGTGTTCGTGGGCGACCTTGTGGACCGCGGACCGGATAGCCCTGGAGTGGTCGCTTGGGTCCAGAGGATGATTCAGGATGGGAATGCGCTTTGCATGCTCGGTAATCATGAACTCAACTTGCTCTTGGACAAGAAACGAGCCGGAAACGAGTGGTTTTTTGGCAAGGAGCAGGAGCTTCGAGGCACTGGCCAAGCAATTCCTCAAGTTCTTGCGAATGATGAAATGCGTGAAGAGCTCTTGGTCTTCCTACGGACCCTGCCCTTGGCTGCCGAGCGGTCGGATCTTCGCGTGGCACATGCTTGTTGGCATGCCCCGGCGGTGGACGCTTTACGCGGGGAAGACAGACCCTTGGCGAATCTCTTCTATGAAACGGAGAAGAGCATTACCGCTTCGTGCCTTGCGGCTGGGGTGGAGGGAAAGTCCATGGCGGCTGACCTTGCGCAGCAGAATGACAATCCGGTCACCGTCATGACATCGGGATTGGAGCGCGAAACCACGGAGGCCTTTCGTGCTGGTGGTCGTATGCGCCATGTTGAGCGGGTGCCTTGGTGGGAGACTTACCAAGAAGAGACCGCGGTGGTGTTCGGGCATTTTTGGCGTGCTATGCATGCGGAACATCGGGCGGTGAAACGTGGACCTTATCTCTTTCACGACCACGCCTTTCAAGCGGCGCTTGGCCCTAAAAAGAATGCCTACTGCGTGGATTACTCCGTCGGCTATCGCAACGTGGCTCGAGCCAAGGGAGAGTTAGGGGAACGCAATGCCGCCCTGATGGCTCTGCGTGTGCCGGAGTATGTGCTCGTCGCGGATGACGGCAGTCGTTACGCGACGACTTAAATCGAAGGGGGTTGACTTTGAAGAAAAGCCTAGTCGTGGAGTCACGCTTTAGCTTGGGTCGAACTCCAATTCCTCGGCATCGCCCCAAAGGCCGTCGAGGTCATAGAACTCACGGGCTTCCTCAGTGAGGATATGCACCACCACATTGTCGAAGTCCACCAACATCCAGTTTGAGGTTGCGGCACCTTCGTCGTGGCCTTTGGAACCGGTTTCCTGCTTGGCAATTACCTTCAAACTTTCGGCAAGAGCTTTGGTTTGACGCACACTCTGTGTGGTGATGATCAAGAAGTAATCGGTGAGGAACAAGAACTCTCCCACATTCAGAATGCGGATGTTCTCGCCTTTCAGCAGGAAAGCTTCGTGCGCCAGCTTTTCAGCTAGTGCACGAGACTTAATTTCGCTGTTGCTTGGTATCAACAGCTTATTCCTTACTTGTTGAACTCAATGAAGAAAGGCAACAGCAGTACCGACACCACAGACATCAGCTTCAACAAGATGTTCAAGGCTGGGCCGGAGGTGTCTTTGAACGGGTCACCGACGGTATCGCCAACCACTGCTGCTTTGTGTGCATCGGAGCCTTTGCCGCCGTGCTCACCAGTCTCGATGAGTTTCTTAGCGTTATCCCATGCACCACCTGCGTTGGACATGAAGATGGCCATCATCACTCCAGCAGCAAGTGAGCCAGCAAGAAGGCCGCCAAGCATCACTACGCCGCCGAACATGCCGACAACAATAGGGGCTGCAATGGCAAGCACGCCAGGCATGATCATTTGTCGCATGGAACTCTTGGTAGAGATGGCCACGCAAGCATCGTAATCGGGACGGTTTGGAGCGCCCTTCTCGCCTTTGTATTCCATGATGCCAGGAATCTCGCGGAACTGACGACGGACTTCGTCAATCATTGCGAAGGCTGCTTTACCCACAGCTTCCATGGTCATTGCGGCAAACAAGAACGGCAACATCGCGCCGATGAACATGCCGATGACCACTTCTGGGTTATCGATGCCGAGGTCGACATCGCCGGCGCCGGCAGCGTAAGCCGCAAAGAATGCCAACGCAGTAAGCGCAGCAGAACCAATCGCGAAACCTTTACCAATCGCCGCAGTAGTGTTACCTACAGCGTCAAGTGAGTCGGTGCGCTCGCGAACTTCGGGAGGCAAGCCAGCCATTTCAGCCATGCCGCCAGCGTTGTCAGCAACCGGGCCGTAAGCGTCGACGCCGAGTGAAATGCCCAAAGTCGAAAGCATGCCAACCGCTGCCAGGGCGATGCCGTAAGTACCGCATAGGTAATGGGAGATTGCGATCGTTGCACAGATGACGATGACTGGAAGACCAGTGGACTTCATGCCGACAGCTAGTCCAGAAATGATCGTGGTAGCTTCCCCAGTGTTGGCTTGCTCGGCGATTGTTTTCACCGGCTTGCACTCCATAGCAGTGTAGTACTCGGTGATTTTTCCGATAATCACACCCGAAGCAAGTCCAGCTGCAATGCAGTAGAACAAGTTCATGTTGCTCATGTCACCAAAATCAGCACCAGACATGTTGGTTAGGTAGTAAGCAAAACCCAACAAGACGATGGAAGCAATGATGAGACCCTTGAACAGGGCGCCGTGGATTTTGCTTTCATCGTTGGTGGAAACGAAGAAGGTTCCCACGATGGAAGCAATCACGCCGACCGCCGCAATGGACAGTGGCAGGACCACGAGTGGTTGATCCGTAAGAGGGATATCGCCAGTGGCGAAAGCCGCACCAAGAATCATGGTTGCGATGATGGACCCGACATAAGACTCAAACAAGTCAGCGCCCATGCCGGCGACGTCGCCCACGTTATCGCCTACGTTGTCGGCAATGGTGGCAGGGTTACGAATATCGTCTTCGGGGATACCAGCTTCGACCTTGCCTACCAAGTCGGCGCCAACGTCAGCAGCCTTGGTGAAAATGCCACCGCCGACGCGTGCGAATAATGCAATCGCCGAGGCGCCAAAACTAAAGCCAAGGATTTGTTGAAGTTCGTAGTGAAATCCTAGGAAGAACACTGCGATGCCAAGTACGCCGAGACCAACCACCGTCATACCCATGACCGTGCCCGAGCCAAACGCAATCTTGAGCGCACCGGCGAGGCTTGTCCGGGCGGCTTCCGTGGTGCGTACTGCCGCGCGCGTGGCGGTGTACATACCAATCCAGCCAGCAAGTGCTGAAGCAAAAGCACCCGTGAAAAAGGCGATCATGGTGTGCAGACCGCCGCCTTCTGGCAATACGTAGAGGCCTCCGCCGACCACGACCACGAACACTGCGAGGAGCTTGTATTCAGTGATTAGGAAAGCACGCGCACCATCTTGGATGGCAGACGCAAGGCTTTGCATGGTGTCGTTGCCTGCCGGAGCAGCCATGACTTTGGCGTAGACCAGAGCGGCCATGACAAGCGCGGCCGCGGTTCCGATCCAAGGAAGAATGTTGGTTATTTGGTCCATCGACGTTTTCGATTGGAGGGGGGGGGAATTCGTCCCACGCTCAAATTTGAGGGTTCGGGAGGAAAAGCGAAGCGCGGATTTTAACGACTCCACGCCAAATAGGGGTAGGGGAAACCGGCCTAAGAACCGCTTTTGTCGCGATTTTTACGCATTCTCAAAATGCGCAGGAGTTTTTCCTTGCGCGCCCGCCCAAGGCGCACCCAAGCGAATGCAAGAACCAGGGCACCAACGATGGCCAGTGGAACGCGATATTGGTGCATCAAATCCAGGACATGGTCCAGGTTTGAGGCGAATTTCCAGCCTATATAGACCGAAATCGGCACGATAAGCGCAGCGCCGATGGAATCCAGCAGCACGAACTTCCAATACTTCATGCCGAGATTGCCGGCGACTAAATAGGCCACCATGCGGACCCCTGGGAAGAATCGGGCGATAAACACCACCTTGGTTCCGCGCTTTAGGAAGCTGCTATTGAACCGGCGACGTCGGGCGGGGCGGAGGTGGCTGCGTAGAACCGGCCAGTGGTAGACTCGATCTCCGACAAAGCGTCCGAGGCTAAAGATGACGGTATCGCCAGCCAAAATTCCTGCCCAGCACCAGATGACGGCGGAAAGGTAGCTGAGTTCGCCCGAGGCTACGAAATATCCAGAGCCGAGAATGACCAGCTCTTCCGACCATGGCGGTAACCCAAGTCCGCATGCCACAAGTAACAAGAATGCCCATAACTCGGGATTCTGTGCCATGTGCTCAAGGACTGATTCCATCGTCGAGGATTGTAAGGGCTATAGAGCTATTCGTCCTCTGGGATTATGTTTCGCTCTAACCGCTTGAGAATGAAAGGGTTGCGCTCCGATGGTGGCAGCGCCAGAAAGCTCTTGTAGAGCGCTGACAGGCCACTCGAGCTAGGTGCGAGGCCACCGCCAGCCGCTAGACGGTCCTCCATGGCGCGGAGGCCGGCATAGAGATCCTCAGGAGATTGGGTGAGTGGGAAAACGCGCTCCACCAGGGTATAGGCTTGTATCTGGAGGCTACTCCAGGGGTCTGGCATCTGATTAATGGAGGTGTCCAGTGCTTGAAGGCCGGTTTGCGCCCAATAGAGGGCATCGGAGGGGAGGCGGTTGCTGGATGGACCCGAGGCGCCGTAAGCCACCTTGTAGACCGCGAATTCGAGGGCATCGCCCTGACCTGTGAGGCGCAAATGCTCCTTCCCGAGTGCGAGTAGAGCGGGAAGATCGGTGTCGGCCTCGGCTTGGTGATAGCGGCGCAAGGTCCACCAGCCCTGGAGGCCTTGCCAGGAGCGGGCGCCAAGCGGCTGGGTGGTTCCAAGACTGGCCCCTGCAAGCCCAAGAAGAATTAAGCCGACGGCCAGAATTTGCGCGGTGTTTGGAAGCTTGCGTTTCATCCTTGGCGCGCGGGGCGACGTCGGCAAGCTAACCATAAAGCGAGGGTGCCGAGCAAAAGCCAACTCAAACTGCCGAGGTCTGGAGTGGTGTCGGCGAGGCGTTCGAAGCGGTGGCCGGTGGCGAGTAAACCTTCTACCGGCGGCAAGGCGATTTTGAGCAGCACCAATATTTTGGCGAGTGCTGCAACCGGGCCACTCCCGAGATCCACCGGGCTAAGTGGCAGGGCGGCAAGGCTCGCAATCGTGAAAGTGGCCATTGCACTAAGCGTGCCGCGGATCCGGCCGCAGCGGAACCAGGCTAGAAGGATGGCGAACAGTGGCAGGAAGAATAGAAACTGATGGAAGAGCAAACGCGGCAGGGCGTCGGCGGTGGGGCGCGGGATTTCTAGTCGACAGAGCTGTTTGCGTAGGATGAGGCCGGATTGCGAGTTCGGTTGCAAGACAAGTTTTCCGACCCGGGCTTCGTTGGGTGAGACACTCCAATGCACGAGTTCGCCGGGAACTGGTTTTACGAAGCGATCATCGGGGGCTTGCAGCTTTGCGTCCTTGGCGGAAACGGTGGCTTCGGACCAATCCAAAGTGAGGTGCAGGCGCGCGGTTGTAGGAACGGTGGACCCCAAATCAAAAAGCCACCGTTCGGTGCCATCAGCGGTGTTCTCGAACTCCACATGCACGGGGTAGAGTCCAGACGAGGCGTCGGGCATGGCATAGAAGCCGGTTGCAAGGGGAGCCATGCCGAGCAAAAGCACGCCGCTGAGCAGGATGCCGCTTGCAACCATTTCGGTGAGCGGAGCCTTGCGTGCCGTTGGGTCGCGCAGAATTTCTTGTTGCGGCCAGCCTTGTTGCGCGCGCCGATCGAGCACGGTGCCGATGCGGAACAACAGCGCAATTGGCAAGAGACTGAGGTAAGCCAGGTAGGTGCCTAGGGAATGTGCGCCGAGCGAAGCATCGAAACTGAGCGATGCGGCCGTGAATACAGCGAGTACAAAGAAGAGTTGCCAGGTCCACGGCAAAACTTCGCGCAGGAATCCTCGGAGCATGGGACTCATACAGACTCCGGAGTTTGGAGCTTGGCAAGGAGAGGTGCTAAATCATCGCAACCGACACCTTGGGGGGCGACGATGAGGACGGCACTCTGTCCAGCTTGGGCGATGGCTTCGCGTAAGGCAGACATGCCGCTTGGGTCGAGCGCGGTTTGCGGTTCATCCAAGAGCAACAACTCTGGTGAGCCCAGCCAGGCGCGGGCCAAGTTCATGCGTTGGCGCCATCCTCGGGAAAGGCTTCCAATGCAGTCGAAAGCATGTTTTTGAAGCTGGAACTGCTGTAATGTAAGGCCCACTTCAGCTTTGCGTTTCGCTCTTCCACGGCCACCAAGCTGATGCAGTTGTTTTAGATAATCCGTGCAAGTGAGGTGATCTGGAAAGTTTGGTTCTTGCGGCACATAGCCAATGCGTCCAAGGTGGTGCACGCTGCCTTCGGTGGTCGGCAACAAGCCGCACAAGGTTTCCATGAAGGTGGTTTTGCCGCTGCCATTACCGCCATGCAACAAACCTCGTTCGCCAGCGAGCAGTTGCAAATCTAGAGGCACAATCAAGCTGCGACCGCCACGGCTTAAGCCGAGTTGCTGAACTTCAAGGACGGGACTTTGCGTCATGCCGAAGGAGGGCGTCGTGGACGAACTCGCTGCATTCATCATACGGAAGCTTTAAAGTATGGGCCATGGAACTGCGCCGCCGCGAAACCGGAGAGAAAATCGACTTGGTCGATGGCATGGTGTTTGGCCGTTTGGATAGCTGCGCCGTCAAAGTGGACGATGGCAGCATTTCCCGACGTCACGCTGAAGTTAAGCAAACCGGTCGCGCGTTTGAGTTGCTAGATCTTGGTTCCTCCAACGGCATTTTCCAGAACGGTAAACGCAAACAACGCTTCCTCATTCGTCCCGGTGATCTGGTCACCCTAGGTGCGGTTGCGTTCGATGTCATCGACCAAGCCCCAGCCGCTGCACCCACAGCTTCCACCGCTTCTCCAGCACCCGCCGTGTCCGAATCAGAACGTGCACGCGCACGTCTACGGCGCGAGATGACTGGCGATGGCCGCTCCAGCGGTCTAGGTGACCTCAGCCAGCAACCGCTAGGCATCCAACTCCTCATTCTCGCCGTCGGCCTTGGCGTCATGTACGGAGTGGTGGTTGGCATCCGCTACTTAGCGGGCTCGCTTTAAGAGAATCCGTTCTAGCTTAAGAACACTTAAGGCTCACGACTAAGCGTGGAGTGGTGCATCGCCCAGTAAATCAGCACGCCAAATAGTCCGGTGAAGAAGGTCGCGACAATCCAAACTAAGCGTGGCACCATGACCGGTTCGCGTCCATTAGCTTCCAGCTTTTGGCAAGCATTGGCAACGCCCACCGCACAGGCAACGTTGACGGCTAATTGTGCAATCACAAAGACGAAAGCCAACTCGCCAAATGCAAAAGCGGCATTCCCCATGCCCAACTGAATTAGTAAGGTGTTCATTAGACGAGTACTCCTGCAGTTTTTTTGTATGCAGCAACTGCAGCCTCATAAACTTCGACGGTTTGTTCAGCAGCTTTCGCCCAAGTGAATTCTTTGGCGCGTTTTACGCCGACTGCGGCTGCTTGTTTGCGCCAAGCATTCTCAGAAACCATGCGTTCGATGCCTTCCGAAATCGAATCAATCGAATTTGGATCTACGCGCATACCGGCATGTCCAGCGACCCAAGCCGGCGCGGTTTGATTGCCCACAATGGCGGGCGTTCCACAGGCCATGGCTTCCAAAACCACGAGTCCAAAACCTTCGTGCAGAGACGGGAACAGCAAAGCCATTGCACCTTGGTAGTAACGCAGTAGCTCCGTATCGGTCGCACTTTGCACCCAACGGATCCGCTTACGATGGCGCGAGGCTTCCATTTGGGCTAAAAACTTTTCGTGGTCCCAGCCGGGGCGTCCGACAATCAGCCAGTCTGGTGCAAGGCCGCGATCCCAGGCTTGCTCCATAGCGCGCAAACTACGCATGTAATTTTTACGCGGCTCCAAAGTGCCAACGGTGAGCAAGAAACCGGAATCGGCAAGTTCCATCTCCGGCGGGCGGAAATAAGGACTGACACCGTGCGGCACCACCACCACTTTGTCGGAGTGTGCGCCGAGCAATTCCGCGTCGTAACGTCCGGGCTCCGACACCACAATGATGCGGTCCGCAGAATGCAGTGCACGCCTTACCCGATCTAGAAGGACCGAAGTATCCCAGCCATGAAACTTCGGGTCAGCCACAAACGCGGCATCGTGCAAAGTCATAACCTTGGCTGCGCTCTTGACCGAGGGGTAGGTGTAGTCGGTCCAATGGAAGACATCGACCTTGGCGGGATAGCGTCCAGCGTCCATGCCGGGCAACAGGGCAATCTTGTCCATGACGCGACCGGGCAGCCACCCAAAGTTCATCTTATGACGGCTGGCCTTTAACCCAGGAGGGATCTGACGTCCGCCACGCCAAGAAGGCGCGAACATTTCGAGGAAGGGACCGTCACTCTCATCCATCTTGGTGAGGGCAGTGCCTAACTCGCGTACGTAGCGCCCAATACCTGCGTAATCGAACAGGGCGGGGCGAATGTCAAAGCCAACGTTGAGCATGCGGAAAGTTTAACGCAGCCGATGCATGTGCGGCCAAAGGACTTTAAAACTCCGGCCGCGCTGCTGAAAACGGACTAGGCTTTCACGCCACCAATCAGGCGTGCGGCGGTGGCTTCCCAAACGGCTTCGGTGAACTCCATAGTGCTCAAGCTGCCGCCCAAGTCACCGGTAGTGTTGCCCGCCGAAATCGCATCGCGCACGGCATCGTTCAGGGCGCCACCGAGTGCACGGAAGCCTTGGTGCTCGAGCAGCTGCCCAAAAGCCCAAATCGCGGCGGATGGATTGCACAGACCTTGACCTGCAATGTCTGGAGCGGTGCCCCCGGCAGGATCGAACATGGCGAGAACCACATTGCCATTGTCATCGAAGCTATAAGAAGCGCTGGCGCCGAGACCAATCGAGCCAATCATGCCGCATGCCGTGTCGGACAAGAAGTCGCCGTATTCGTTTGGCGTGACCACAACATTGTAATCCTCGGACTTCATGATGAGCTTGGCGAGCAGGGCATCGAAAAGTTCGGCATGGTGGTGCACGTCTGGATATGTGGCGGCAACTTCTGTGACCACTTCCTCAAACAGACCATCGGTCGCGCGCTGAATCGTGTATTTGGAAGCGCTGCACACGCCGCACTCCAGCTTTTGCGCGAGTTCAAAAGCAAACTTCGCCGCTTGGAAACTTGGGCGACGTTCAATCACGCGTACCGAAACTGCAGCCTCGGACCCAATCCGTCGGCCGGCGTCTTCATAAGTTCCACCGACTGCAATCCGGACGATGTTGAGATCCACCTGGCCGTTGTAGCGTGTTTTTACACCTGGAATGCTGCGCACCGGACGGTGAATCACCGAAAAATCAAAACGGTCCCGCAGCACCTTGTTCGGGCTTTCAATATCAGTAGTCGTCGGGTACTTAATCGCCACGCCGTACTTGCGAATCGCCTTCTCGGCATCTCGATAGGAGCCTTCCGCATCGCTTTGGCGGCGTTCCAGGCTCAGGTCGACTTCGTGAAAGCGCACTTCCATAGGCAGACGTTCTGCGAGGGAGTGGACAGCGGCGGAAAGTTCGGCAGAGATGCCGTCGCCGTGAAATTCGGCAAGATCGAGGGATTCAGCTGGGCTCATGACAGGGTTCCGAGGTCGGAAGGACCGAGTATTCTATCCGCCTCTCAGTCACTTGGAGCCGATGTACTCATGAACCGTTTTCAAGAACTCGATTTCTACGCTCTCAGCGATCTTTTGTCGGAAGAAGAGATCATGGTGCGCGATTAAACTCGTGCGTGGTGCGAAGACCGGCTTATGCCGACCATTGGTAAGCATTGGGAAGACGGCACATTCCCTTCGCTGTCGATCGCGAAAACGAAAAGTAAGCCAAAGCCTACCGCGGTCCAGCACGGGTCAAACTCTACAACGGGTCGGCGTGCACGGTCACCATGCTGTTCGGCAAGGCCTTTTCAATCGCCGCACCGACTTCCTCGCTTAAATCATGTTCTTCCACAAAGCTCATGTCGCGATCTAAGTCCAGGTGCAACTCCAAGAAAATATCGGCTCCGGAATGGCGGCTGCGCAAATCATGGAAGCCTCCGACTCGCGGGGCAAAGCTCGCCACCGATTCCAAAATTGCAGCGGCTTCGCGCGGACGCAAACCGCGATCCATTAAAATCTCGATGGAAGACAAGAACAGTTCGCGTGCGGTATTGAGAATCAACAAAGAGATTCCCACACCCACCACCAAGTCGGGCCATGAGGTGCCATCGAGCAGCCAACCTAAAACAAGACCCACGATGACCGCCAGGTTCATCATCAGGTCCGAGGTGTAATGCTTGGAGTCCGCAGCCAATGCTGGCGAACCGGTTTCGCGCGCGACGGTTTGAAGGCGTCGGACTAGCCAAATCGTGGCGACGCTGGATACGGCCATAACGCCAACACCGGCCCACGGCATTTTAATGATGGGGTTTACCGGATCAATCGCAAGGTCCGCCGTATGCACCATCAGGCCCAAACCGCTCACCAAAATAAACAGGGATTGGAACAATGCAGCCAAGCCTTCAGCCTTGCCATGACCCCACGGGTGATCGGCGTCGGCGGGGCGCTCAGCGGTAATGATGGACCACAAAACCAGCAGCGAGGCGAGCACATCGAACAGCGAATCGAGGCCGGAACCAAGGATGCCGCTCGAGCCGGTGTAGAGGAAGGCCACCGCTTTTATGACCACAAGACCCAGGACCACTTTTACCGTGGTCTTGGCGGTGTTCGATCGGCGTTTCCCGAGCAGGTCGGAGGTTGGCAGCTCCATGCCCTGGACGATAACCTTTCCTAGTCCCGTCGCTATACCGAAGGTGCAACTTCCGAACCCTAAAACACTGCCTGGAGAGCCACTCCGCACGCAAGCCGGCGCTATCAACCCACTCTTCTTGCTGAGTGGAGGCGTTTTCTTGGTGGCTTTGCTCGCCTGGGTGCTGCTTTTAGGCCCCGCCGAGGAAAATTCGGAGAACCTAGACGGAGAAGAAGTACCCACTGCCGAGACGGACGGGGCCATCGACCCGGCGACCTTGGAAATCGCAGAGGGTCGCCCACTTCCAGGAGTCGGCCCTTTGCAGGTGGAAATGTTTTACCTCGGCAGCCGTGACGACTCGCTGATTCAAGTGCAACGCCCTGGTGTAATGGTCGGCAAAATCTACGGGGCCACGGGCGAGGGTGAGGCGAACGTGGAAATGCGGGTGCAAGGTGGGCCGCAAGATGGCCTGACCGCTTTTTCGGACACCGATGGCTTCTACCGTATGGAGGGTCTGATACCAGGGCTTCATTTTGTGCGCCTTCAATCGCGCACCATGCCAAGCAGCGTGCGTATGCAACGCGTGCTGGGGCAGGCGGAAACCAAACGCGATTTCTTCATGAGCGAAACTTTGTCGGTGGTGTTTCATTTGAAAGATCACAAGAACCAAGATTTGCAAGGCGCCGAGGTCAAAACCGACTTGGGTTTGCGTGGCGGTACTACCAATGAAAAAGGCCTGGTCCAGTTAGATGGCATCCCTGGCGGCCGGCGCGTAGTGCTGGACATTCGCGCCGAAGGGCATGTGCCGGTGCGGTATGAAGCGAATCTGTTTCCAGGGTTGTTGGATGGGAAGCCTGTCGAGCTTCCGCCTTTGCCGAAGGGGAGTGCAGTGCGCGGCCGGGTGAAATCATGGCCAGGTGGTGCGCTACCGACGATTACGCTTATCCCGCGCGCCTCAAGCATTGGCGGCTTCCAGGTGATTTGGGAGGATTGGCAAGATGTCCTCACCGACCGCGAAGGACGTTATCGCTTGGAGGACGTGCCCATTTCTACCCTCATGGATGTGCGCGCCTTTCATCCGAGCGGCATCAGCACTCCTGGAGTGCGTGCGGTGCAGCCAAGCATTTCCTCGGCCGCTTCCGCCGACTTCGTGATTCGCCAAGCGAGCGCCACCGTGGATGGACAAGTGGTTGACGTCGATGGCACCCCTATTGCAAATGCGCTTCTTCGTTTAGAAGCCGTGCAGCCAGATCGCGTACTTGCTGCTTTGTATCCGGGCCTCGGGGAGAGCCCGGTCGCGGTTCGCCTTCCCACTCCGGCACAACTCAAACGCGAAGGCAAATCCGATGCCCAGGGCCGCTTCAATTTTGCCTTAGGCGATCACCCACAAGGCACCGGTCACTTGCTCCTCACCGTCGAAGTCGAAGGTAAACGTACCGCCCGACGGGAAGTGAAAACCGTCGGCAAAACCTTCCGCATCGAGATGCAAAACGTGGTGCATAAAGCCACCCTCCGCCTTCAACGCCGTGACGGTGGCCCCATTCCAGCGTCTGAAATCTTTCTCAACGGTGAGCCCCGTGAAGGCATGGCGGAACTCGAACAAGGCTTCTATCGGGTGGTTGTCAAGCGAGGCGACCTGCTGATTAGGCAGGCCGACGAGCTGTGGATTGAAAACGACACTGGGCTTGAGCTGAAGCCTTAAGGCTAGCCGAGGCCGTGGGATCCTCTCGAGATTGGCGCCCGCATATTCCTGACCGCACACGTAAAATCCTTGCCATGTTGCGCGTTAACCTCGGCGAAGACCTTTCCAGAGACACCCTTGCAGCGATTGCGCGGGGTGATGAAATCAAACTGGTGTTTGGTCGCGATGCGGTCGCCCGAGTCAAGAAAGCTCGCGCTACGGTCGACGCCATCGTCAAGAAAGGCGCTCCGGTTTATGGAGTGAACACTGGCTTTGGTGCTTTGGCCAAGGAGAAGATCTCTCCGGAAGATACCGGCACTCTGCAGCGCAACTTGTTGTTGTCGCATGCAGTGGGTGTGGGCCAAGACATGTCTGCGAACGCCAAGCGCTTGTCTTTGGTTTTGCGCATTCATTCCATGTGCCGCGGCGTGAGCGGGGTGCGTCCCCAGTTGGTGCGTTGGTTTATGGACTTAGTGCACTCAGGCTGGTTGCCGCGCGTGCCCGAACAAGGAAGTGTGGGTGCATGCGGCGATTTGGCTCCGCTTGCACATCAGGCATTGCCGGTAATTGGTGCTGGTGAAATGGTTTCTCCAACCGGCAAGGTCATGTCGACCAAGGCCGCTTTGAAGAAGATGGGAATGGAGCCAATGGAGTTGGCGGCGAAGGAAGGTATTGGCTTGATCAATGGAGTGCAGGTCTCCAATGCAATTGGTCTAGTCTCGTGGGCGCGCATGCTGGATTTGTCGGTGACCGCGGATATCGCCGGTGCGCTTTCCGTGGAAGCTCTCATGGGCAGTCATGCGCCTTTCGATAAGCGCGTGACCGCAGTGCGCCCTCACCCGGGTGCGGTTGCTGCATCGGCAAACCTGCGCCAGTTGTTGCGTAAGTCAGAAGTGAAAAAGCATCATGCAGGCTGCGAGCGCGTACAGGATCCATATTCCTTCCGTTGCATGCCACAAGTTCACGGTGCCGCGAAAGATGCCCTGGCTTACCTCGGTGAAGTTTTGGTGCGTGAGGCAAACTCCGCTACCGATAACCCCTTGGTCTTCCCGGAAAAGGGCGATTCCATTTCCGCGGGTAACTTCCACGGGCAGCCCATCGCGTTACCGCTCGACTTTGCCGCAAACGCACTTTGCTCTTGGGGTAACATTTCGGAGCGCCGGGTAAGTACCTTGATTCACCCGTCCATGTCCGGCCTACCCGCCTTCCTGACTCCAAGGCCAGGCTTGAGCTCCGGTCTCATGATCCCGCAAGTGGTAGCCGCAGCCTTGGTGAGTGAAAACAAAACCCATGCACATCCTGCGAGCGCCGATACCGTGACCACTTCTGCTGATCAGGAAGATCACGTTTCGATGGCGAACTTTGCCGCGCGTAAGTTGGAAACCGCGTTGCAAAACACCGAGCGCGTGCTTGGCATTGAACTTTACACTTCCGCGCAGGGCCGTGAGTTTCACAAGGAAATCAAAGCCGGAGAAGGTGCTGAGGCTGCTTACAATTTTATTCGAAAAAATATTCCACCCCTTGGATCCGACCGTTATATGGGGCCGGAGCTGGACCGCATGACCGAATTGGTGGCGAGTGGTGCCATTCGCCGGGCTGTGGAAAAGAAAATTGGCACCCTCCAAAATTAAATAAGGTTCTAAGGTGTCATCCTCCGGTTCGAAGTTCATCATTTACGCAGCGCTGGTCGGCAATGCGTTGATTTCTGTAACCAAGTTTGCTGCAGCTCTCTTTACCGGAAGCTCCGCCATGCTCTCGGAAGGTATTCACTCACTCGTGGATACCGGCAACCAGGTGTTATTGCTTTATGGATTGAAGCGCGCGGCCAAACCCGCCGATGCTGCTTTCCCCTTTGGCCATGGCAAGGAAATTTACTTCTGGAGCTTTGTGGTTGCGATTTTGATTTTCGCAGTAGGTGCAGGCATTTCGATTTACGAAGGCATTCATCACCTGCAGCACCCAGTCGCGATGAAGTCGGTCTTAATTAACTACATAGTGCTTGGTGCAGCACTGATTTTTGAAAGTGTGGTTTTGATAATAGCTTTGCGCGAGTTCATTCGCGCGAAAGGGAAGTGGGGTTTTCTTGAGGCCGTGAAGAAGAGTAAAGATCCATCGGTTTTCGTGGTGGTGTTTGAAGATTCTGCAGCCACGCTTGGATTGCTGGTTGCCTTCTTTGGTGTTTTTCTGAGTCACGAATTTGGTTATTGGTGGGCCGATGGTTGCGCATCGATCTTGATTGGCCTCATCCTTGGCGCTACTGCGATTTGGTTAGCTTATGAAACCAAGAGTTTGTTAATCGGCGAAGCTGCGGACCCGGAGCAAGTGAAAGGTATGCGTCAAGTAATTACGGACTTCCCAGAGGTCACTCGCGTAAATGAGGTGCTCACCATGCATATGGGGCCGGATTTTGTGCTCGCAAACTTGAGCGTAGATTTCGAGGACTCCCTGCTGGCCGGCGAAATAGAGCAAACTGTGGCTCGTATGGATCAGGTCATCAAGGAAATGTACCCTTCGGTGAAACGCGTGTTTATCGAAGCAGAATTCTGGAAAGGCGCTTGAAACTGCAGCCTTTGTTGCCAATAATCAAAGCATGTTGGCCACAAGCGTAAGCACGGGAACTCTGGCTTTAGAAGCACGCGTGGTTGCCGCTGGCGGCACTACCGAAACCGTTCTGGAACGACGCCTTGCCATGGTGGCCGAAGCGGTGAGTGAGCGCTATACCGAAATCCTGGCTAGTGCAATTGAGCTTCCAGGACATGGCCGGCTTTTCTTCCGCGTCAACCTAGAAGATGCTCCACGTGGTTTGTTCGATGGCAGCGCGCGTTTGGTTGAGATGATTTGCGAGCTGACCTTACGGCTCACTCCAGTGAAGTGCCGGTTCGCCATGATTCCAAGTGAAATGGGCACGCCGCATGAAACCTCGGAGCAGTTTGACTCAGCTTTCGAAGAAGCCACCAACCAACGTTTATTCTTAGCCGTGCAAGGCTTCAATAATTTGGATGACCGCAGCCTGACTGGCGTCTTCGCCGGTATTGGAGTTCTGCTGTGGGGATGGACTGAGCGTCAAGCTCAGTTTGTGCGTGCCCTTTTACGCGAGGGCGTGGTGGAAGTTCTGGAAGGCCCAGAGCCAGCCATGCGCTTTTTACCGGAACGGAAACGTCGCGAGATTGCGGCTTTCTTTAAGGTGAGCCCGTCGGTAGTTACGGAATGCCTGCAAGCAGCAAAGGTGAAGCGCTTCCGTTACGAAGTGTGGGCAGCGGCCGATATGTTGCGCCGCGTTTTACAGTAGTTCTATTCGAACCGCTGCACGACCAAGCCCGCCGTGCCTTACATTCAGAAAGCTGCGGCGCATCATCGGGCGAAGCTGGCCAAGATCTAATCTTTTTGCGCAGCTTCGGCTTCTGCAAGCAACGTTTCGATTAGGTCGATGTAAACATTACGCAAGTGCTCATGCGCACGTCCAGTTGCTGGGCCAGAAAATCCAGAATGCACGGCGCGTGCCTTTCCCTGGTGGTCAAGGAAAATTGCAGTCGGAAAGGATTTGATTTGATCGATCGCGGGGAAGGATTGTTGCGCCTTCTTTTTGTCTGCAACACCGGCTAGCAATATGGGGTAATCCAACGCATGTAATTTACGGAAACGCTGCACTTGCTTTAGGTCGCGCTTTTCATCGCCGGTGAGCTCAAAGGCTAAGCCAACGATTTGAAGTCCGCGATCGGAGTAGCGTTGCGATAACTCAGACCAAAGTTCTGCTTCGTCATTACAGTTTGGACACCAGCTGCCAAAAATACTCAGGATGCGTACCTTGCCTTGAAGACTGGCATCGGCAAGAGAGCGTTTCGCGCCAGTGTGATCTGGATACTGAAGCTTGGAGAGATCAAAGTCGGCATCCCAATGCACTTCGTCGAAGCTATCGGGTAGTTCAATGGAAGCGTTCGGTTCTGCGGTCCAAGTTTCATGCCAGGAGTCGGAAGACCAGAAGTTTCCATCTAGGGTTAGGTCCTCACGCAGCATGGCTTTGAAAAGAAAGGCATGCGCGCCATCGAAGCAGGAGAGCTCCAATAAGGGGCCGCTGTGATGACCCGCCAGATAGCGGTAGTCGCCAAGCGTGGTCATGAAGGTTCCAGTCACGGAATGTTGATCACCTTCTTCAAAGATGCCAACTGACACGTCTTTACTGGAATCGAAATGCACCGCCCAGCGCCCACCAAAGTTGGAGCTGCCATCGCCGGCGTGACCACGGTACTCACCTGGGAGCGCAGGCATAGGGCGAAAGCGTGGTTGGATTCCGGCTACCGCATGGAACTGCATTTCGGACCAGCGATCTAAGCCGCTCCGCTTTTTCCAGGTTCCATCTAAGCGAGTTCCATCCAGGCCAATGCTTGCACGGATTTCCGAATCATAATGGGGAATCGAAAAAACAATCTCCTGGGCGCCATCGTCCCAAGTGGTAGACGGTACCGGAATGCGTTCTTCGCCATTCAGAAACCAGCTCTCATATTCGCCTGGCGCACCGCGGATTTCTAAGCCGAAGGGCAAGTCGCCTCCAGGGCTGTCAAGCCAAGCCCGCCAATCGCCATGAGGAAGCGCGGGGGTGCCATCAGGCAAAGAGAGTTGGGCAGCAATAAGGAGTGTGAGAAGCATGGCTATGGTTTTGGCAATCCCGAGGATAACCTTTGCGTGGTGTAGGGGATGAGGCTTGGGTCAATTATTACCTCAGGCCTCGACTCCCACAGCTCGACTCCCACAGGGTCAATTGTGACACCTGAAAGCCAAACCGAATTGTTTCATTCCAGCTTTGAGCGCTGCCAGGCCGCTCCGCTTTTTTTTGAACGCTTTTAGGATCTCTTTCTGGGTAAAAAGGACGCGATAAGGGTCAAATTTGAGCGCGTCAATATGGAGCGTCAAATGCGCATGCTCCAAGCATCCATGCAAATGGTCATGCTTGCCTCGCAGCCAGGGATTGATCCTGGATTATATTTGAGCCGGATGGCTGAGCGTCACTCCCGCAAGGATTTAGATATTCCCCCGCAGCTTTATGAGTATTGGCTCGAAGCTTTGCTACAAACGGTAGAAGAAAAGGATCCGGAGTACACCGCTGAAGTGCGTGAGGTTTGGAACTTGATCATGGAATCGGGCATTCAATACATGTGCAGCCGCTACGAAGATTAGTGGTTAAGCTGGGTCATGCTTGTTGTCGCCCTCTTGACCCTTTTTGCCCAAATTCCAGACCCCCTTTCTGAGTTCCCATCAGATGGTTATGCGTTAAGTCGCCCAGGTGCGCCAGGTTTGATTTGTGTTTATGGTCCCCAAGCGCATGCTGTATTAACCTCGGGAGATTCACAAGCGCAAGCCGTTGCGGCGCTCGCAACTGCGGGCAAGGGGCGCGTTTTTGCAATTGCGCACAACGGCTATTTCAACCCAACCTTTTTCGAAGAGGACGATGGCATGATGATGTCATCCTTGCACTGGTTACGCGGTGATGCCTCACCCGGTCAAGTAGCCTTTTTGCGTGGTGGGGGTATGAGCCTACGCAAGACGCTAGATGCACAGGGCTATTCCGTGGTCCCGATGCCTGCGACCGAATTTACTTCTCTGCAGTTACTTATTGTGGAAGGCGCCGGTCCTTTAGACCCCGAAACTTTAGCGGCAATCCACGATTGGGTGCTTAAGGGCGGCACTGTGTTAGCTGCGATTTGCCCATGGGGATGGCAACAAATTCACGCCTCCGATGGATGGGACCTCACTACCGACATGGCGGCGAACCAAATCTTGGCCCCCTTTGGCTTGTTGTTTACCGATGGTTATGCCGGAGCTTCTGCCGACAATGAGTTTTTGGTGAACCGCGAAGCCTGCGTTGGTGTGAACTGTCAAAACCTTGTTGCGCAAATCGCAAGTGGTGATTTACCGCCGTCCTTAGCACCTTTGGAATCGGCACTGCGCGTACTCCCCACCGACGATGCTTTGCTTCTCCCCAAGCTGTTGCCCTTACTCCCTGAATTAGATGCCGCCCTTGCCCCAACTCCAGAGCATCCACTCAAAGTTAAAGATGCACCGTTAGTGCGCCTGTCTGTGGTTGCCGTCGATCGCAGGTTACGCGATGCAACTCCTGACGCCCCCATGATTGCGCCGGGTTCTTCCTCCTTTCCTGGAGCTTCGCCGGAAGGAAGTCGACCTGTCACACGCATGATTGCATGTGATGAAAAGAAGCTTGGCTGGCAATCGACGGGTCTTTATGTAGACCCAGGAAGTGTCGTGAAATTGGAGTTTCCGGAAGGCGCCGAGAGCGGTTGGAGTTATCGCATTGGCGCTCATGCCGATCAGTTGTGGCATAAGGATCGCTGGCCTCGTTGGCCTTCGGTTTCCACGACGGGCGCCGTGACTTCCCGCATTACCAGCCCCTTTGGCGGCTTACTCTATTTCCAGAAGGAGAAAGCCGTCGCTGAGTCGGTGAACATTCAAGTTGTCGGGGCGATTCCAGCTCCGTTTTGGCAGAGCGGTCAAACCACTCAGGGAATGTGGAAAGCCATGCGCGATGCACCCGGCCCATGGGCAGAGCTGCGTGGTCAATACTTGATCCTCACCGTTCCAAGTGCATCGGTGCGCAAGTTAGAGGACCCCGCATCCCTTATGGCTTACTGGGATCGCGTCGTGGAAACGCAGTTCCTATTCGGAGCGGAAGAGCCTCCCGCACGCCCCGAACGTTTCGTGGCCGACATTTTGATTAGTGCCGGCTACATGCATTCCGGTTATCCAATCATGATGCACTTAGATGTTGCGGAATCCCGCGACCAAGGGAAAAAACTTGCTGTCCTACTTGATCTTGAGGAGCTCAAAAGCAAAGGCAACTGGGGATGTTTTCACGAGCTCGGTCATAACCGCCAAAAGCCATCGTGGACCTTCGATGGCACTGGAGAAGTCACCAATAATTTGTTCTCCCTTTACTCCGGGCAGATGATGGCAGATATTGAGCCATGGGAAAACGACTGGTTGCAAAACCAAAAGAAGGCGGGGGCAAGGTATCTACAGGATGGTCCGGACTTTTCCATTTGGAAGCGGGAGCCAGGTATTGCGCTATTGTGTTATGCACAAATTCAGAAACACTTCGGGTGGGAACCTTTTCGCAGGACCTTCGCCTCGGCACGCGCACTCTCTAGCGAGGAACAACCCCGAAATGACGACGCCAAGCGAAGTTTTTGGGTACGCCAAATGTCTCTCGCTACGCAACGCGACCTACGTCCCTTTCACGCAAAATGGGGGTGGCCTCTGGAGGACCGCCTACTCGCCGATGAAGAGCTCGGTGCTTTTGAAAGCTGGATGCCTGATTTCGAAGTGCTAAAGAAGTAGCCAGTTGGACACGCATCATGCATAGCGCGCCCTTCCCTTGGTGGATCCTCTGCGTGCATAAGTTTTTCAATGGAGACCGCAGCCGCCAACAAAGGTTGCGCCGGCTGCGGCTCCTGCCCAAAAATAAATTTTAGACGTGAAGGGCTGAGCTCGCTTAGCCTTTCCGTCGATCGCCTGCAGGGAAGGCCTCTTGGTAATCTTCCATCGAAGCCTCAATCACCTTTTCCGCGTGTTCGTGGCCGTAAGGCGCACCAATCTTAACCGTGGAAGGCTTACCTGGCGCGAGCTTATAGGTCATAAAGTAATGGTTCAGGCGCTCTACCAAAACGTTGGGGAGCTCAGAGAGGTCCCTCATATGGCCCCATTGGTGGTCGCAATCCAAAATTGCAATCAGCCATCCCGCCGCTCATGCAGGCGTGCTGGCAGCTGCCCAAAAAGTAGACGCAAAAAAATAGCCGGGCACTTCTGAGAAGTGCCCGGCTAATGTCAGGGGGATTGCTTAAAGAACCACTGCGTTACTTACACCACAAGTCGTCATGTCGACAGCTTGTAGGGTAAGTCCACAAAGACCTGCAGGCAGGGATGGTGCAACGGAGAAGTTACCGCTTGCATCAGCAGAGAAAATGCCGGCGAGGGTTGGGCTAGCAATGTTGATGCTCGTGCCTGCACAAGCGCTGGATGGAATTACGAAGCTACCAGCTGGGCCGTATGCAAAAGCTACAGCGCCGTTTGCGGAGGCACCGGAAAGGGAGATCTGAATTGGACCTGGGCAAACTCCACTCGCAGAAAGCGTAAAGCCACCAGCACCACCGGTGTAGGTGTGGAAGGTGTAATCAAACTGTGGGAAACCTCCGAAACCTGGGTTCGCGTAAACCTGACCGAAAGGGTACGGGTTGTTCGTAGCGCCCGCGTAGCACATAGTAAAGGTGGTGCTGAAAACTAAGAAGTAGGTGTTGCCGGGAGTCACAGCGACTGGTGCCCAGAACACGTCAAAGTAAGCGCCAGGGAACGCAACGCCAGTACCCGAAGCCATCATCACGCCACCTGCAGTTGGAAGCGCATCCCACAGCTCGATGGTTAGAGTCTCTGGAGATCCAAAACCGGTAGACATGAAAATTCCAGCGCCGGAGGAATTCGAGGCGGCAGGAATGAAGGACTGAGCTAGGTCAACTTGGCCAAAACCAGCCATGCAGGCGTTATTGGTAGGGGAATCCTGGTCAATGGTCTGCGCTGTGAGTGGGGCGGCTATTGCAATAGCCAAAAGGGGAAGTAACAGGTTTTTCAAGGGTCGAGAACGAGGGGTGAATGGCGATATTGCCAAGGATTCAAGCCTAACCAGGAAATTGGAAAAAGGGGAAGAAGAAAATCATGGATTTTACGTCTTTTTTTTATCTCGCGCGTCTCAAGTCGTCAGAATCGTTACTTAGGCGCCCTGCGTCGCAACCCAATCTCCCATAAATGCCTACTGCAACCAGCGTGTAAGTGCGAAATGGAGAAGTCCTCCTCCACACCGACGGTCCATTTGCGGAAACTAAAGAACAGCTTGGCGGCTTTTATGCCATCGAAGTGGCCGACCTCGATCCAGCTCTCATGTGGGCAGCCAAAATCCCGTCCGCTAACATCGGAACCATTGAAGTGCTTCCTGAATGGGCAACGTAAACCATGAAATCTAAACAACTCCCTGGCTGGCAATAAAACCGAATGGCGTTTCCTGGAAGAGCCACTCGCAGCGCTCTCCTTAAAGGAATAGTCACCAGCGTCCCACATTCCCGCGAAGCCCGATAGAATCCCGCCCATGGGAATCTTTGGAGCCATTGTCGGGGGATTGGTTGGTGGAATTTTTGGACCGATGGGTGCCATTTTGGGCGCTGCCGTGGGCTCGAATGTTTCGAGCGGTAACCTGAACACCAACCCATATGGTGGTGCTGCACGTCGCGTTTCTGCTCGTCCTTCGGAGCGGGATATGCAAATGGTCTTTGCCGTGGCCTTAACCACGCTTGCTGCCAAGGTTGCAAAGGCCGATGGCAAAGTTACTCAAAATGAAATCCTGGCTTTCGATGCCTTCCTGCAGCAATCCCTACGCCTATCGGTAGAAGATCGTCGCATTGCGGCCAAGGTGTTTAATGAGGCGCGCGCCACGAGCACGCCAGTCTCTGAGTTCACCCATCAAATTCGCAGCCTTTTCCGCGCGCAACCAGAACGTCTGCATGACATCGTGGGTATTTTGCTTGCAGTGGCCTTGGCAGATGGGCTTTTGCATGAAGCGGAGGAAATCCTCATTCAAGGCATCAGCCGGGACTTCGGCATGTCTGCTGCTGACTACCAAGCTTGCAAGGCCACCTTTGACGCGCAACACGGCGCAGCGCCAACGGCTTCGTCGGCTTATGAGATTCTTGGGGTTACCCCAAGCGCTACGGACGCAGAAGTCAAAAGTGCTCATCGCAAGTTAGTGCGTGAGTACCACCCGGACACTCTCCAGTCTAAAGGGCTGCCGGAAGAGTTTATGCAGTACGCCAACGACAAGATGGCAGCGATTAACGATGCTTGGTCACGCGTCAAAAAAGAGCGCGACCTCTAGGTTAGTTGTCGTAGCCGATCTCGCGGAGGGAAGATTCCTCGCCAGCGTTTTCAGTTGCCGGAAGTGTTCCTTCGACTGCCGCCGCTTGCGGGCGACGTTCACCTGATCCACGAAAGTTGTCCTTTGGAGCCACGAGGTTGACTAGCTGCGGAGTGGAGGCCACCACCAAAAGTAACATGATGGCTAGCACAAAGGTGTCTACCAAGAAACGGCGGTCCCAACGCTTTCGCTCTTTGTAGAGCTGGTTGATTTCATCGCGTGTGCGGAAGTCACTCTTCCAAGCAAAGCGTTCCTCTTCAGCCTGCACCAAAGCTTCGGCGCGTTCTGATTCGAGGACTTCTTCCAGCAAGGCCGAGCGATAACGTTCGATCAACTTGAGCTTGCGGTCGGCGATTTCTTTGTAGGTAGCCATCAGAGGATTGTGACTAGGATACGCATCACGTAGATGGCGATGAGGCAAGCTATCACGCCAACCGTTCCACCGACGCCAAGGAAGAGAATGAAGCGAACCACGCGGCCCGGCATCTTGTCAAACTGAGTGTTTGGAGCTGCGGATAAATCTTTGCGCGCAACAGCTTCACCGTGCAAAACCTCGAATGCCTTTGCGCGAACGTCAAGTGCAATGACTTCACGAAACGACTCAGGGATTTCGGCGAACTCAGGACGATCGGCGACTTTTACCACAGGTTTTTCTCCTGCGATGCATTCGCTTGCGCCATGATGAGCACCAAGACGATGGAGATGGAAAGACCGAGGATTGCCGCAACCAAAAGGTTTACCCACAGAATAGGCAAGTATGGCATGGCTGCTTCCACGGGTAATTCTGGCGTGAGCAAGAATGTCGGATTCCGTGAAAGGTAAATGTCGAGTTCCGCTTTGCGGTCACGGTAGTTCGTCAGGGTTTGGCGCACGTTATTGATGCGTGCATCCATGGCTTCCAACTCCACTTGTAGCAAGCTCAGCTCCAAGCGACGCGCCTTGGTAGTCTCCAGGACATCTTCATAGAGCTCACCTTGTTTGGTGAGAGCAGCCACGCGCAAATCTAAATCGACCAAGCGCGTTTGCAAGTCTTCGTGCAGAGCATCTGGGCCGAGAGTCGAGGAGCCGCGCACAATCTCTTCCATGAGCGCAATCTCAGCACCGATGGAATCGATTTCCTTTTCCTTCGCAATCACATCTGGATGGTTAGGGGTGAACTGCAGAGCCAAACCAACGCGTTCACGGTTTGCAGTGGAAAGGTTGCGCTTGAGCTCTTCCAACAACGGGTTGTTCACCAGGGTGGAGGAAGTCTCGGCAGTTTCAGGCCGCGCCTCTAACAAGCTCTGCATGGTAATGCGCTGCGCTACCAAACCAGCCAAGGTGGTTATGTTAGAAGTGATGCGGTTTTGATATTCAATCTGGCGACTGTTCAGCTCAGCAAGCTCGCTGGTGAAGTCAATTGCACCATGCTCACGCATGAAATCTAGACGCCCAGCCTCAAGTCCCTTCAGCTCTTTGGAGCTGGTGGTGATTCCGGCAGCGAAGGTTGCTTGGCGACCGTCCGCACGCTGTTTCGTCGTGTCATCGATCTTGTTGGTGAAGGCGCGCAGATACTCATTGGCCACCTTAAGCGCCATCTTCGGCTCGGGGTCAAACGCCGTAATCGTAATCAGGTTGTAGCGGTCAATCTTAAACTCAACGTTTTTCTTCAGCCACTCACTATCGCGCTCTGGCACATTCGATGCCACCAGAATGCGAGTGTCAGCTGCATTCAAAACACCCAGCAACGAAGACTGGAAGTCCGGGTTTGCAGTAGGCAGCAATGGACTGTTCGGCACGTTGCCCGCTTCCGAGGTCAACGAAACCGTATCCGTTGCGTTAGGAAGATAGGTGCGCGCTTGCGAGCGATACTGCGGCGTAATCGAACCGGTCACAAAGTACGCGGAAATTACAGCCACCGCCGTCACTAAGACGATGACATAGATGTGCTCATAAAAGAGCTGAAAAGGACCTTTGGTATTGGTGTTCACCGGTAGGGGCGGCCAGCTTAGCCGTCTTCGTCGAGATCGCCTTGAAGGGCTTCAGCGGTACGTGGGCCGTTGAGGATGACGCGTTCTGCAAAGGTCATGGCTTGTAGCGTTTCCTTAACTAGATCAAGTTTGGCAGAGTAAGCCGCTTCCCAAGTGCGAAGGACGTAAATCACATCGCCAGCTTGAACGTAAGGGATTTCGGTGCGCATGTTTGGATCATCAGGCGCGAACAAAGCATTTAAATCGTAATGCTTAATTGTCATGCGGCCGTCAATGCGACGCGCAATCAAAACACCCGTGCGGTCTCCATCGACACCAATGCCGCCGGAACTAGCAATGACATCCAGCACCGTAGTGCGAGGACTGGTCAAAGGAAGAACCGAAGTGCGCTCGACTTCTCCGAGCACGGTCACCTTGCGTTCCGGTGAGTATTCGATATCGACAGTAGCGACCGGATCCACAATGTAAGCGGCGTAGGCTTCCAAGATGCGATCTTCTAACTGCTCACGGCTACTGCCACTGGCTTGCATGCGGCCGACCAAAGGCATCAAGATGCTGCCATCGGTGCGCACGCGATACTCGCGGTTCAACTCCGTGTGCAAATGGAAGTTGACGGAAACCTTGTCTTCAGGCCCCACGAAGAACTGACCATTGGCGATTTCAGCCTCCAGGTTCAGTGGCAGCAGGCCAGGGTTTTCACCTAGGCTAGGCCCTTCTGTGTATGGGGATGCCGAGCATGCTAGAGGCATAGCGGCGAGCATCAAAAGGGGGAAACTGCGGCGGCGAATCATGGCGTATCTACGTACTCCGTCGTGGGAGCGGTATCATACCGTTACCTAGAGGCCGATGTGCACCTCCAAGGGGTACGAAGGATACACCATGACCAAGCTTGCAATTGTCGGGATTGATGGCGCCACCTACGAGATCATTCGACCAATGATCGCGGCAGGGGAACTACCCCATATTGGAAGGATTTTAAATGAGGGCGTTTCGGGGGATCTCGAATCTGAAAAGCCACCCATGACCCCTCCAGCTTGGACCTCCATGTTTACCGGCATCAACCCCGGCAAACACGGGGTTTTCCACTTCATCCGGCGTAATCTTGGGACTTACGGCGTGTTGCTCAACGATTCGCGCAACTACCTGAGTAAAGACGTCATGTCGCTCTTGAGCAACCGCGGATGGAGCGTCGGAAGCCTTTCGGTCCCGATGACCTACCCGCCATTTCCGGTGCAAGATGGTTATATGGTGTCCGGAATCCCAATGCCTCTCACCGGTGACACCATTGCGTGGCCTCCCGGAACGGTGGCGGAAATGGAAGAGATTCTGGGCCGTCCCTATGAGCCGGATGTCGATTATGCGCCTTACGACGGTGATACCGAGACCGATTCCGACGACCTTTCCCGCTATGCAGTGCTGCGCGATCATCTGTTCAAGATTGAGCGGGACCGCCTGAAGCTGCAGGCTCATTACCTAAAAAACAAGCCCACGGACTTTTACTTTACCGTGGTCTCCGTGACGGACCGCTGCCAACACTATTTCTGGAAGTTCCAGGACCGCAGTCATGCCGGATGGACGGAAGAGGGTGAGAAGCTCTACGGCGAGGTCATCAAAGATTCTTACCGCCTGGCAGATGAGTTCGTCGGGGAAGCCCGAGCGATTTTGGGCGATGACGTGCCGATTTCCTTGGTTTCCGACCACGGCTTTGGATCGCATAACGTCGACTTCCACGTCAATAAGTGGCTGGAGGACGAGGGCTTTCAGGTCCGCCGCCAGACTCCTTATTGGACTGTGGCCAAAATGCATCTTAAGGATGTACTCGGAAAGGTCGGTTTGGGTGGTGTCGGCAAAGCCATCGGTCCGCTGGGCAAAATCCCACTGTTCAAGCCTAAAAAATGCACGGTTCCCTCTCAGCGCGACATCGTCTGGTCGAAAACCAAGGCATTCGCAGCCATGCATGGCATTTGTATCAACCGGGTGGGGCGCGAGCCAGAAGGCGTGGTTGAGGGCGAGGCCGCTTACCAACAGGCCATGACCGAAGTGCGTGAGGCGCTGGCAAAAATCATCGGTCCCGATGGCAAGCCGGCCACCGATTTCTCCTTAGATAAAGATGACATTTACTCTGGCCCACGCACCGTCGAGGCACCGGATATTCAGTTTCAAATGATGGATCTGAGCTGCATTACTAAGGAGGCTTGGGATGACAGTCAAACCTTCGGCGAGCGCAAGAACGCTATGATTTCGGGACAACACCGATTCAATGGGATTTTTGCCGTTCAGGCGCCAGGGCTCGAGGCTGGCAAAGTCCTTGAAGGCATGCACATTCAAGACACCGCTCCAACTCTGCTTTATATGGTGGGGGAGGCAGTGCCCACTTGGATGGATGGAAAGATTCGCGGCGACCTGTACGCGAATCCGGAACAACCGATTTGGGATGACACGCCTGAGCCCGACCTGGGTTCCGGTGGTGGATCCGATAACCCCGCACTAGACGACGAACAAAATAAAGCTATCGAAGAATCGCTTCGTGGCCTTGGGTACTTGCAATAAACCGACTCCTCATCCTTCTGCTTTTAATTCCATTCAGCTTCTCTTGCACGCAAAATCGGGAGCGTGATGGGGGTTGGGTCAAGGGACGCTCCGGGGAGAAGGAAGAATCGGAAAGGCCAAATCGTAAAACTCGCGAGGGTAATTCTGGAGGTGACACGACCCGCGGTGGAAGTTCCGATAGCAGCAGTCAACCAGCAGCCAATCTCCCAGGTGAGCGCTCGGCGCCAGTCTTTGTTCCGAACCGCCCAATGCAGGTGATTAATTTGCCGGAGAACGCGTTGTTCGCGTACGCAAATACCAACGTGGGCGATGACTTCAACATTGATTTCAATGCACCCACTCAACTCATTCCGCCGGGATTGATTTACGGCATGAATGATTTGCGCAATGCTTCGCCAGGATGTTGGCGCGCGTGGGCAGATGCCGTAACACCGACTGGTGGCATGTTGCGTATGTGGATGAAGTACTCCAATGGTGCACTGGATGAAGACCACCTCAAAACCGCCCAATTGGCCAAGGAGGCTGGTCTGGACGTCATGCTGACGGCGGTCGGCTATTCGGGAGAGAAGAAAGGAGCTGGCCGGAAGCAAGGTGGAGTGCACCTCTCTGAAATCCCCGAGGCAAAAATCTGGGCGAACGATGTCATCCGCGATGTCAAACGCCTGCGTGCTGACGGCTTAACCGTCAGTCACATTGAGATTTGGAATGAGCCAAACTTGGGCGACCTTTGGCCTTCCGATATTCAAAGTTTCGCCAACTGGTTTGCTGAGGTCGGCGTTTTTCTGCGTGAAGGTTTAGGGAATAGCGTTCAAATCGGTGGACCGGGTCTCGCTGGCACCATTGGAGAAAAACTGGAATGGTGTCAGCGCATGTTCCGTGCCTGTAAAGCCAAAGGCTTCCAGCCTGACTTTTACTCGTGGCATCACTACGGCAGTTACCCGTCGGAACACGACATGCTGCAAGTGCCGCAAGTCATTTTGAACGAAGCAGTGGCCGCCGGCATTGATCCGCCACAGCTCATCCTTTCCGAGTGGAACATTGGGTTGCCGCAGCCAAACTTCCCTGGCCTCGATGATCAACGCGCTGCCAACTACTACATGGCGACCGTCATTTCTTTGGCGCGTACCCAGGTGCACGACGCGAGCTTTTTCTTCTTGCAAGATGCATCATGGGATACGAAGCGTGAATTCGCTGGAGAATCTGTGGGCGTGTTCACCTTGGCTGGCGCACCGAAGGCTGTCCTAAGCGGCATGCGCATGATGGCCACGGCCGCCGATTTGCCAGCTGTGCCCGTGGTTCGTGGTGGAGCACCATCCAACATTTCCTTGTTCGCCTCGCGCGAGGGAAACAAGGGATATCTGCTCGCTGTGAACACCTTCGGTGGTGGCATGGAACGCCATGCAGTTCGTATGCTGCGTCGCGCAGGGATCGATATTGCTTCCCTGAAAAAGGGTGCTAAGCAAATCCAAGCTTACGTTTATGGCACCGGCGATGAGAAGTCTCTGCGTCGCTTGAATCTCGATGCCAAAACCATGGAGGCACTCGATACCGTGCGAGCCGAGGTTCTGACCCAAAACGATGAGAAGAGCAAAGGTTTCCGCACCGTGCGTATCCGCCTGGAGGGAAAGCCGAAATCCATCCAGATGGTGCAGCTTCTGGACAACACGCACGGCAACCCGCGCGAAGATGCCGCCTTTAAGAGGGCCTATGCTCCCTACTCCAAGGGATTGTCCGGGCCAGCTGGAGCGGCAGCTCTTGAGCAACTCCGTTCTGAGGGAGTGCCCGAGCAAACATTGAATGCTATCGAGAGGGGCATGAAGGGAGGCAAAGGCACCATTGCTGGGGTCGATCAAACCACCACGCGTCGTGCGCAAGCGGCTTATGCCGAAGCGTTGACCCGCCTCGAAAGTGAAGTTCCAGAAACGCTGTCGGTCTTGGCTAGCACTAGCGCCCAGGTGGTCGATTCCGATTCTTGGTGCACCCTGCAGAATGATATACTTGAAATCCGATTGCCCTTAGAGTCTTCGGTTCTCGTCGAGCTCGCCTGGTAAGTATTGCGCCCATGACCACTGCAGATTCGCCCACCCGGATCCGGGATTTCGGAACCGTTGGAACGGTGATTATGGCCGTGCTGTGCGTGGCCGCAGGGGGAGGCCTTGGTTATTTCGTTTACCAAGATGGTCTAGCCGGCCTGCGCAACACCTACACCAACCCACTGCAACTGCTCGAGACGGGTAGTCACTACTTGGCGACGATGGTCATCGGGTTACTCTTGGTGGGCTTGACCACAGCGCTTGCCATCGTGAATCGTATCTGGTCGATGGATCGCATGATCCTGTTCACCACCGGCATGCTTCTAGTGGCCGACGTCATTCCTGGCCTATCTACCCTGCTCGGAATGTTGCTCCTTGGAAAGCTGTTCGGCAACATCCTGAAAAAGGGAGACGCGCATTGGCCCTTGAGCCCTACCGGTATTGCAGTTCTGCTCATTCTGATTGCTTATTCGACGACTTTCCTAAATGTTGAAAGCCCGGTTTCGTCGCTCGCCAACTTTTTGCCGCGAATTCCATACATCGTGCTGGCTTTGTTCTTGCCTATTGCAGTGAATACCACACGCAAGCTGGAAATGCTGGTCGACTATTTCATCTTGGCGGCATTGCTTTCTTTGGGAGTTGAATTAATTCAAGGCGTGGCTTCGGCCGCTACCGGTCAAATCATTACTTTCGCTGGCGAGGGCTTCGAGACTTTTGAAGCGCCCTGGGGTGCTACGGCACGCTTGACCGGGCTCATGACCCACCCCAACCGTTATTCCAACGTGGCTTCCACGGTTGGAATCATTGTGTTGTGGTTTGCCTTGCAGCCAAAGGAACTGATTACCCGCCAACGGCGCATTGCCATGTGGGTGATTTTCGTTTTGTTGGTCATTGGTGTTTTGTTTAGCTGGTCACGCTCCGGTTGGATGTCCTTTGGTTTGGCAGCCATGATGGTTCCATTCTTCCGCTGGCCTCACCTCTCCCCGATTTTCCTTGGGGTGGGTGGCTTCTTGCTGTTCGTTGGCTTGTCGACGGGCTTCTTGGAAATGGTTTACGAGTATGTGCGAAATCTAAGCCGTTCTTCGGCTGACTTCCGCTGGCACATTGACCAGATTGGATTACAGGCCTTCTTTGAACACCCAACCATTGGTATTGGAGTCGAGGGCACTAAGGATTACTTCAACGCCTACGAATTGCAGGTGCACAACGCGCCGATTCAAGTCCTTGCTGACCTTGGCATGGTTGGAGTGGTGGCTTTTGGCACCCTCCTGCTCACGGTGTTTTCCACCCTTCTTCGCGTGGTGACATCACCGCTTGCGAATCCGCGTTTGCGTAGCCTCGCCATGGCGCTTGGTATTTCGACCATCGTTACTTTCGTGCAAGGATTCGTAGAGGTGTTCCTTTGGCTGAAGTTCTTATGGACCTTCATTGCCATTCTCGGTTGCATTTACGTGGCCTTTCTTGAAGATTCTAAGGGTGATTCAAAAGAGGAACCCGCTCTCTCTCCCCGCATCTAATTCCGACGCCCTCTTAAGCACATGAACCAAGCAACTTCGATTTTCGGTGCAATCTACCGTCGTAAGCACGTGGTGCTTCTCGTTATGGCTGGCTCCATTGGAGTGGGGCTGTATCAAAGTGCGGTGAACCCACCGGACTTTGTCGCAACGTCGGAGATTATGATTCCGGCGGATGCTTTAAGGCTTTCGATTGGAACCGAAGAGGGCAACATTCCAGAAGATCCGTTGCTGCCTTTGCAAGAGGAGGGTCGCCTGATTGGCATCACTAGTCTTCTTCGTAGTCGCTCCGTGGTCATCCGCGCTGCGGAAATGTTGCCAGGAATGGATGCGCAACGCTTGAAGACCAACATTCGGGGCGATGTTTCGAAAGATGGGGTGGTGGCCTATTACGGTTATGGCCGTACTGCAGAAGAGGCAACCCAAATCGCAAATGCTTCAGTGAAGGCTTTTGCTTTTGTTCTCGAGGAGATGTCGGACTTGGGCATGCGTGAAAACCTGAAAACCTTCAAAGCTAATGAGGGGAATGCTCACCTTCGCGCGAAGGAAACCGCTGACGCAATCTCTGCATATCTAGTGTCGCTGGAAACCGCCGACATCGGCACTGACATGGAGAACTGGTTGACCGAACGGAGCGACATCCAACAGAAGTTGTTTGAGTTGAATAGTCAATCTCAGCAGTTTCAGGCACAGCGTCCGATTGTGGAAACTACCTTGCAGGGGCGCCCAGAGTTTGTGGTTTCGCGGCAAGAGCTTTCCCTTCCTGGGAATTACACCAATTCCTTGGCCCGCGTGGCCACCTTGTCTACAGAATTGGCTTTGACTCGCCTTAAGTTCACCGACGCGCACCCAGAAGTTCTGCGCATACAAACCGAGTTGGACTTGGTGCGCGTTCAGGCTGCGCAGAATGCAGATCTAGTTTTGTCGGCGTCGACCATGATGCAAGACAAGATGGTGGCAAGTTTGTCGCAAAAATTGGTCGACATTGATATTTTTGAAGCAGGCTTTACTTCTCAGCGCGACATCTACCAGGCGCGTAAATTGGAACTCGACACTTTGCTCGCTGAGGTTCCTGGATATCGTCAACGCTTAACCGCTTTGCAGATGGAACACAATCAAGCACGTTCAATGGCTGACAAGATCACCTCGCGACGGGAAGAGTTGGAATTTCACCTCGAGCACGGATTACAGTTTTCGGTCATTGATCCTTATGCGCAAGCGGTTGCGGAGCGTGCCAAGCAAATTCCAACTCCCACTGGAATCATGATGTTCACTTCCTTCGCTGGCTTGTTGCTCGGAATCTTTGTGGCGCTCCTGACTGCAACTTTCTCTCGCATGCGCGCGACCCGGCCTTACTAATGATTGGTTCCTCTACGTTAATCCTGTGCAGCCTGATGGGTTGCGCAGAGAATCCTGTCTCGGTGCCCGCTCCACAGCAAACCGAGGATTTGAAACCGCTAAGAATTGGCGCCGATACTTTTGAGCGCCGTGTTTTAGCGAATGGTTTATACGCCGTTGCGATTCAAGAAGAAGCCGAGACGGCGACTCTCTTTCTTGCCGTGTCAGCCGGTACGCGCAATGAAACCGCAGCCATCACTGGCTTAGCGCACCTCACCGAACACGCCATGTTCGCAGGCACGCCCACCACTGGCACCGATGTGCACGAAAAAACGATTGTGAAATGGGGAGGTGAGTCGAACGCTTACACGCGTGATGACTACACCATGTATTACGATCACGAGTTTCCGCCGGCGGAATTGGCAAAGGTCTTGGTCATGGAAGCCGATCGCCTGGTGAATCTGAGTTTGGAGAGTGCAGCGGTGTTACATGAGCGGTATCGCTTGGATCTGGAAGAGGCTCATAGTTACCGTTCCGCTGACGGCCGCAAAGAAGAGGTGGAGGCTGCTGTGTTTCAGTTACATCCTTATCGTTTCGGATTACGTACGCCGCAAGGGCACACTCGCGCTCCTGGTTTGAGCGTGGAAACAATTGAAGAATTTTACCGCGAGCACTACCAGCCCAACCGCGTGGCCGTTGTGGTGGTAAGCCCGTTGGCCGCTGGCGATGCCTTAGATGCCATTGAAGCAGCATTCTCAAATTTACCTTCGGGCCCAGTCGCACCGATCATTTCGCAAGAGCCTATCCCGAATCGCGCGCGCTTGGTCGCCATGCGTTCTGCGCTACCCCGCGACCGCAATCTCAAAGTTTGGTTGACCCCTGCCTATGGAGAAAAGGGTCGCGTCGCTCTTGAGGTTCTCGCATCTCTACTCGCTCGCGCAGAACTTCCGAGCGGTGCTCAACTCAGCATTGAGATAGGAGGACGCACCGACCGCGATATGTTCCAAGTTGGCTGGACTGGCGAAGCCTCGGTTGCCGCCGAAGTCGATGCCCTGCTAAACAGTTACCGCGATGGCTCTGTGTTTGACGACGACAGTGCTTCCGATCAGCTAGAGGAAGTTAAAAAGCTGCTCATCGAAGGCCACAATAACCAGCCACTGCGTGCACGCCCATACTTCGCTAAGGCAGCCACGGTGGCTCGCTTTCAAGCACTTGGTTTGGCCGATGCCTACGCATCCAGGGGCAAAGACATCAGCAAAGTGTCCGCCTCCGATATCGCTTCTGCAGCACGCAAGTGGCTCAGTAATTCCAGTGTAGTCACAGTCACTTTTCTCGGCACCGGCGAAGAAATCGAACCACTCCCTGCCGATGTCGATGGCTTAGCCGAAGCCGCATCGGCGGCACAAGAGACCGGTGACTATGCGCGCGCCATCGAAGCCTACACCCGGCTGCTAGACCTGGGGCCGAGTCGCATCAACACCGTCATCTATTACGCGGAACGCGGTGGCCTCTATATGGAGCAGTCCGACTTCGACTCCGCCATCGCCGACTTCGAAGCGGGCCTAAAAGTGGTCAACTATCCAGCAGTGGCGGACATGCTGGAAGAAGCCTACGCGCGCAAAGCGAGGGCGATGCGTGGTGACTTCTCGGACTGATTCTCTTTCGTTTGAGTGAGTGAGGGCGTGGAGTTTTGATCGACTAGGACGGGGGTACCCGCCCCAGACTCACAAAACTCCACGCCCTCATTCACATGCAGATGGACTACCGGTCGTGAAACCACCACAGGCCAACGCCTACGTTAATTTCCTCTAATATTTGGGACGGAGACATGGCTCAACATTTATTTGAGTACCACCTGATCTACGTAGGCTGTGTGGAATCTCCTTTTCGTGAGTCTGGGGCGGTATTCCCGTCCTAGTCGAAGCGAAAAGGAGATTCCACTCAGACGACATTACCAAGGGATAGAGGAACCATTCCATTCCACAAAAGAACCCGACCGAGCCATATCAAGAGTTCGGATTTGCTCAATCATGCCCTGGATGGATTCGGATATTTGGAGCGGGGCGTTGGGGCCACCCATGTCGGTTTGGACCCAGCCTGGGTGGAGCAGGAGGATGGGAATGTTGTCCGGTTTCAGGTCTATGGCTAGGCTGCGGACGGCGGCGTTGAGACCGGCATTGGCGGAGCGATATAGATAGGATCCGCCGGACCCGTTGTCGGCAATGCTTCCCATTTTGCTGGAAAGGAATGCCATGCGACCGGGGCGGTCGGCGCGGAGGTTTGGCAGCAGGGCTTGCGCCATGAGGAGTGGTGCCACTGTGTCCACATGAAGGACTTTTTGCCATTCATGCTCTGGAAGTTCTCCCAGGCTGAGACCGTGCGGACCGTAAATGCCGGCGTTGTAAATCACCCAGTCCAGAGGTTGCTGGTTGAGGGCATCGATAAAATCCTGGCGTGAATCCTCGTTGGCCACGTCTAGTTCGAGCAGGGTTAGGTTGGAGTGATCTTTCAGCGCGGTTAGCTTTTCGCACCGGTCTAAATCGCGAGCGGTGGCGATGACCTCAAAATGCTTTCGGTCAAGCAGGGACCGCACAAAGCCAAATCCGAGGCCTCGGTTGGCGCCAATTACGAGTACGGTTTCCATGGCTATTGAGAATAACAAGTGTGTCGCACTTTGCACGCAGACGTCTACCTGACACCTTGGTATCCTTTCTCGCATGCACCCGCTTCCGCAGTCTTTCCATGCCTGAGGCCCCGTTTTCGTTCAGTCGGCGGGTGGTTTACAGCTACCTGGAGAAGTATTTCGGCTTTCAAGAGTTCCGCCTTGGCCAGGCCGAGGTCATCCGCTCCATCCTTACCGGGCAGGAGTCTGTGGCGGTGCTGCCGACCGGCGGCGGTAAGTCCCTGTGTTACCAGCTGCCTGCGATTTTGCTGCCGGGCACCACCTTGGTCATTTCGCCGCTGATTGCCCTCATGCGCGACCAAGTTCTTGCCATGCATAAGCTTGGAATCCCCGCGGCCAGCTTAGACAGCAATCAGAGCATGTCCGAGCGAGAAAGTGTGGAGCAGGCTTTTGCCGAGGGGCGTTTAAAGTTGCTCTATGTTTCGCCGGAGCGCCTGGCATCGCAACGCTTTCTGGATTTACTGCAGTTGGTAGAAGTGCCTTTTGTTGCCGTCGATGAAGCGCATTGTGTGTTGCGCTGGGGGCATGAGTTCCGTGAAGCCTACCTAGGGATTAAGGACTTCCTCGAGACCTTGAAGCCGGAGCGCGTTGGTGCCTTCACCGCAACCGCGACCCCGCAACTTCGGGGTGAGCTTGCAGAAGCTCTCGGGTTAAAAAATCCAGACGTCTACGTACGTGGATTTTTCCGCTCAAACCTTAGGTTGAAGGTCGAAAAGGCCGTTTCCGACGATGCGCGCCTCGCTCGCATGGTGAATGCAGTCAAGGCGCGCAAAGGAAAAGCGCCGGCGTTGATCTATGCCACCACCCGCCAAGCCACCGAAGATGCAGTGGAGACCTTGCGTCATGCTGGGCTGAAGGCGTCCTTCTACCACGGAGGCTGTGATGCAGAACATCGCAGCCGCGTGCAAGATGCCTTTATCGACGATGAGGTCGATGCCATGGTTGCTACCAATGCCTTTGGAATGGGCATTGATAAGCCGGACATCCGCCTGCTGATTCACTTGAGTATGCCGCGTTCTTTTGAGGACTATTATCAGGAGGTCGGGCGCGCTGGGCGCGATGGAGAAGACTCCACTGCCCTCATGATTTGGCGCGGTACGGATTACCGCACGCATACTTTTCTCATCGAGCAACAGCCGGAGCCGAGTTATCGCGAGGCCGCAAGCCGTCGCCTCACTCGCATTTACGAATCACTCAAAGGCAGCCGTTGTTTGTGGCTGCGCATTCTTGAATACTTTGGCGACCCCGACGCCAGTGACCTTTCCGCCGGCTGTGACGCCTGCGATCGTTGTGCCGATGGGGGAGCGGTTGCGCAAACTCTGACTGGAGAATCGCATACGCAAGCTCAGGCAATTCTTGCCACGGTACGTCAGATGGACGGACGTTATGGGCGCGGCAAGATTCTGAAAATACTGAAGGGCAGTAGGGCGAAAGGGATCCCGGATTGGCCGCAATCTTTCGGTGTGCTTTCCGCCGTTTCCATGCCGCAATTGGACCTGCTCACACAAGGGCTTTTAGACGGTGGTTACCTGGCAGTGGTGGGAAGTGAATACCCCATGCTCAGTTTAGGCCCGCAAGCAGAGGCTGCCTTGGCGGAAGATGCCGTGATTGAGGTCGTACTCGTCGATGCGCCGGGAGCGCAGAGCACCTTGGTCGGGACCTCCGTCGCCTCGAAGGTCATGTTAGAGGGCGAGGGCGATTTGATCCTGCTGGAGAAACTAAAAGTGTGGCGGCGCAAGCAAGCAGAGGAGCGAGGCGTGCCAGCCTTCTGCATCCTGAGCAATCGATCTTTAGAGGGCGTTGCGATTTCTCAGCCGGGGTGTGAGGAGGATTTGCTTGCCGTGCATGGCATCGGTCCGGTAAAACACGAGGAATTCGGGTCTGACTTGCTCGACTTGGTGCGTACTCACATGGACTGAAAAGTCCCATTCCCCACTCTTTCAAAGCCATCATGAACCAGAGCCTTTTTACCCTTTTCCTCGCGGTAGTCCTCCTTTGTGGGGTCGCGTTTTATTTTTCTGTGGACATGAGTCATGAGGACTCCACCGCCTCGGAGCTGCAAATGCTGCCTGAGATTGGAATTATCGCAGAGCGTTTGGAAAGCATGGATGAGCGCATGATGGAGATGGAGCAGCGCTTCGACTCCATGTCCGATCGCCCAGTTGCTCAAAGCGTGAATCGCAGTCTAGATGCCGAAACCATCAACCGCATGATTGCCGAGGCGCTTGATGAACGAGGCCCCACGATGTTTCAAGATGCCATGGGCGAAGGCGCAAACGAAGAAATGGTTGCCGCGGCGAAAGAGAAGTTGCTGAATGCTTCCATTGCCCAGCTTTTGGACCCGAAATTTCAGGGGCAAGGCCGCGAAGAACTATGGGACCAGCTGAAGGAGTAAGGTCTTATTGAAGAAGCCATTGCGCTGCTGGAGCAAGAGGTCCTGAACGACCCGGAGAATATGAATCTCATGAATCAGCTTGGTTACGCCTACTTGCAGCCCATCATTCGCGGTGGCGTGGCAGGGATGGATGCTGGTAAGTGGTCGATGAAGGCAGATGGCATCTATGATCAAGTACTCGCGGCCGATTCCGAAAACTGGGACGCTCGGTTTAGCAAAGCCATCTCCTACTCTTTTTGGCCTCCTATGTTTGGCAAGCAGCCAGAGGCGATTCGCCACTTTGAGATTTTGGTCGGACAGCAAGAGAATCAAGTTGCGAATTCTCAGTTCTCGCAAACCCACCTCCTGCTCGGCAACCTTTATGAACAGCAGGGCAACCACGAAAAGGCCATGGCTGCCTGGCAGGTTGGTTACGACCGTTTCCCGGACGACGCGAACCTGCGCAAGCAGTTAGGCCTCGAGTAGGCCAGTCCTCTTGGAGCATGACTCCAACCCTTTGTTTTAGAGTTCGCGTATAAACAAGTTCGCGAACTCCAGCGGCGCACCATGGTGCTGTAGTGCAATCTTGCCACGGGCATCGACTCCGGGCAGCTGCGCTCCTTGGACGACAGTTTTCCCGTTTAGGACTACGGTTAACCGATCGCCAACCATGGTGATGTGAAAGCGGTTCCACTCTCCAATGGGAGCATCGGCGTTTTCACTTGGTGTGACGCCAGCGCGGACTTCCTCGGACATAGAGCCGTCGGTGCGGTAGCCGTAAACCTCACCGGAACCGATAGGCCAACACCAAATATTGACTTGGCTTTTGGATGAGCCGCGGAGATAGATGCCACTGTCTCCAGCTTCCGCAACGATCTGCTTCACCTCCTTACCAGCGGCATCGGTCTGCACGCTGCCATCGGCAAGCACCACGGGCACTTCGACATCTTTCGTTTCACCGGTCCAACGCCAGTCGACGATCATTTCGAAATCGCCGTATTCTTTTTCCGACCACAAGTCACTTGCAGCACCATCGTAAGTAAGGCACCAGTCTTCGGACTTCCAATGGCCTTCATGCTCCGGTTTTACATCCCATCCGCTGAGGTCGCGTCCGTTGTATAGGCTGGTGAAGCCACGCGCTTGGTCGGCAATGAACTCATCGCCTAAGCGCAGCTTGGCTGGAAGTTCCCGAATTTTGAGGTTACGAAAGTAAACTTCGGAACCTTCTGATTCCAAGCACAAGTAGCCAAGGCGGGGGCGGATGTCGTAACCACCGGAAACTATTTTTCCGTTCACCGCTAACTTAATGGTGCCATCGACCGCGGTAATACGGAAATGATTCCATTCGCCGGTACCGTTGGCACGCCGCTCACTTGGAAGACAACGTTCCCAGCCGGAGGGGTGGGGTCGATCGGGGCGCATTGTGGCGCCATGAATCGCGAAGACGTCGCCATGACTGGTCCAGTTATCGGTTTCCCAGCCATCAATGACTTGCACTTCCACGGAGCGCGTAAATGGAACACCGCGTGCCGGGACCGGGTCGGACCAAACAAAGAAGCCAGCGTTGCCACCGGTAACCATGTGTTTGTACTCAAACTCCGCAATGAAGTTTCGGTACATCCGATCGGTACGCATGACACCGGTTGGTTTTCCGTTACACACAATCATGCCGTCGCGCACAGTCCAAGTGTCATCGGCACCGTTCACGTTGACCCAACCCGACAAATCTTTGCCGTTGAACAGATCTACGAAGTCATCGTCGCTGCCGCCTCCTACGCCTGGTGCAGTGCAAGCAGGAAGGAGTAGAAGAAACACTAGGGGAGTGAGGGACTTCATGCCTGATTAAAAAACGATGTTTGCGCGGAGGCGTGCGGCGCTTTTGGATTCCTCTTCCGAAGGATAAGCTTCGACGCCAACCGGCTTGCGGTAACCAAGGTCCCATAACTCCTGCATGACGCGTCCATAGGCAATTTCACCAGTGCCTGGTTCACGCCGCCCCGGATGATCCGCGAGTTGAATGTATCCAACTTGATCAAAGCCTTCGCGTAGCCGGCCGCACAAATCTCCTTCGGAAATCTGCATGTGGTAAAGGTCCCAATTCAACTTCACCCATGGGCTATCAACCTCGCGGCAGATTCGCACGCCATCGGGGCTTCCATAAAGACAGTGGCCCTTATGGTCGACCCGGATATTCATCGGCTCCAAGATCAACATGACCTGGTACTTCTCTGCAATCGGAGCCGCATGTTTTAAGGCTTCGATAATGTGCCCATGCATTTGCTCTGCAGTCATGCCAGGCTGATCATTGCCGCCAACCACCGTCATCATGGGGACTCCAAGCTCATTCGCGGTTTGGCAAGAAGCCTCAATCTCTTTCAGCACGGCTTCGAGATTCTTTGGGTCGTTCATGCCGGGAGAGAAACCCCATGCGGTGAATTGAGTGGCTTGCATGCCGGTTTCTTTCATGGCCGTTTTGAGCGCGGGCAAATCCTTATTGCGCCACGGCCAAAATTCGAAGTGCTGAAAGCCTAGGTCCGCAGCGTGATGAATCCGCTCTACAAAAGGGTGCGCGCCAAACCACATTTCAAGGTTGAGTGCGAGTTTGGTTTTGGCATCTTCGCCTGGGTCTTGAGGCGCACCGCGTTGCTGGAGCGCTGCACCAGCAGAGGCTGCGGAAGCCGCAACTACAGCGGCGGCGGCCGTGGTGGTGCGAAGGAAGGAGCGGCGAGAAAGGACCATGCTTGGAGTCTATCGACTCGCGCGCTGGGCAAGGATGGGTAAGATGGCGCCAGGTGTCTCTGCAGCCCCTTTTTGGAATCCTAGTTTTAATCGGACTCGCCTTCGCAATCAGTGAAGCGCGGAAGTCGATTCGTTGGCGCACTTTGGTAGTGGGTCTTGGTTTGCAAATGCTCCTCGCCTTTGTGGTTTTGAAGACTGCTGCAGGCAAGTGGTTTTTTCAAGGTGCCCAATCCTTCTTTAACGGCCTCATTGAAATTGCGAAGAATGCCGGTCGCGGAGTGATTGGCGGAGATGTACTTGGGTTTGGTGAAGAACCCGCAGTTCTAGGCGCGGTGGTATTGGTGACGGTGGTGTTTTTCAGTTCGGTGTTCGCCCTCATGCACCACCTAGGCTTGGTCCGCCTCATCGTCGGCGTGATGGCTAAGATTATGTCGAAGCTCATGGGGACTTCCGGTTCGGAATCCACCGTTGCAGCGGCCAATATCTTTGTCGGCCAAACGGAAGCTCCGTTATTGGTGCGCCCGTATCTTCCCAAGATGACGCGCAGTGAACTTGGCGCCATCATGACTGTTGGCTTTGCCACGGTTGCCGGTGGGGTCTTCGCGGTTTACGTGGAACTGATGCAAGGTGTGGTGCCCGATATCGCGGGGCACTTGTTAGCTGCCACGGTGATGTCTGCACCCATGGGTTTAGCGATTGCGAAAGTCGTTTTTCCAGAAACCGAAGTCTCTGAAACCTTGGGGCGCGACGTCGCTCAACCGGCATCGGAATACAGCAATGGCTTAGATGCTGCAGCAAGTGGCGCGGCCGATGGCATGAAGCTGTCGTTGAATATTCTTGCCATGCTTATCGCATTTCTTGGATTACTTGGCGTCGTTAACGTACTCATCGGCATGGTTTGGAGTGGACATGACTTGCAGGGCATTCTCGGCACTCTTTTCTCGCCCTTCGCATGGTTAATCGGTGTGCCCTACGAAGAGGCCGCCGATGTCGGCCGTCTGCTTGGAACCAAGATGGCGGTGAATGAATACGTTGCCTTCTTGGAGCTTGGTCGCTTTAATGATGCTGGGCTGAGCGAACGCTCCCGTGTGATAGCAAGCTACGCGTTGTGCGGCTTTTCCAACTTCAGCAGCATTGCGATTCAGATTGGTGGCCTGTCGACGATTGTTCCTGGACGCCGCGGCGAATTCGCCCGTCTAGGCTTCCGCGCGATGTGCGCTGGAACGATTGCTACTTACTGCACTGCCGCAACTGCTGGCATGATGCTGACTTAATCGTCTAGCAACTAAGTAACCGCATCGGAGATCGGTTTTGGTTTCAGCCAAAGCGCCCACGCGTGGTAAAGCAACAGTGCCGAAAGTATTAGGCCTCCGATGGTGGAGACTAAGCCGTGCTCCATTTCGTGCACATGCGGCACCGTATTCTTTAGATCTAATTCTAATGCTGAGTAAAGGAAGTTTACGCCCCAGCCAATCAGCAAAGAGCAAATTACCAAGCTGAAGAGATAGATCTTGACCACGGCTTTCCCCAGAAATTGTCGTACCACCAAGATGGTGGTGATGTTGGTAGCCGGTCCAGCAAGAAGCAGCACGACTGCAGCGCCGGGGTCTAAACCTTTTGCAATCATGGCGGCAGCGACAGACGTACTCGCCGTGGCGCAAATGTACATCGGCATGCTGACAACCAACATGGCCAGCATGGAGAGCCAACCGTTCGGCAGGGTATCGCCGAAGAAGTCATCTGGCACCCATACGGTGATCAAGCCAGAGATTAAGAAGCCGAGCAAGAACCATGGCGTAAGGTCCGCCATTAACTTGCCAAAGGCATAGCGCACTGCGCCTATCAATCGTTCCTTTAAGGATGGCTTTGGCGGTGCCTTAGAGGCACAGCACGGAGCATCTTCCTGCCCACCTTCTTTCTTGTCAGAGGCAAGGGCATCCTCTTCCGGGGTGCTTGCGGCAAACCGGTTGACCATCAAGCCTGAAAAGATGGCGGTCACGATGGCGGACAAGGGGCGCAGCAATGTCATCAGCGGGTCCATCAACGCCCAAGTAATTCCAATCGAATCAACCCCGGTTTCTGGCGTTGCGATTAGGAAAGAAGTCGTGGCGCCTTTGCTCGCTCCGGCATCGCGCAGGCCCGCGGCGGTGGGGATTACTGAGCAAGAGCACAGAGGAAGTGGCGCCCCCAAGATGGCCGCTTTGAACACGGAAACGAAGTTATTGCCTCCGAAGTGGCGGAACACTTTTTCCCTTGGGATCAAAGTATTCAGCAGACCCGCAATTAGGAATCCACCCAATAACCACGGTCCGGACTCCGCAAGGATGCCCCAGATTGCCGCCCACCAGGATTGAAGGAATTCCACGTTAGCCTTCTAAGCTATGGATTCCGGCCATCACACTGATTCCTAATAGGAGCAATATGGTCTTCAGCAGAATGTCTTCCTTATGATGGAAGACTTCGGGCAATAATTCGCTCAAGCAAACAAACAGGAAAGTGCCTGCGGCTAAGGCAACTGCCACGGCTAAACCGGTCTCGCTCAATGTGGAAAACAGCCCGCTGCCTGCCCAAATGCCGAGCGGAGTAAAGCACGCAAAGGCGAGGATAAATCCAAGCATGCGCTTCTTGGGGAACTGCGCCAGCATGAACACCGACATGAGCGAAAAGGCCTCGAAGGCTTTGTGCGCAATGATGGCAACAAAGACTGGCATGGCCACTTCTGCAACCGAAGCTGCGGCCAAGCCAATACCCGTAGTCAGTGCATGAATCGACAAGCCAGTCATGGACGCATAACCCACTGCTTTGTGTCGGTGCAGGTCATCGTGATCGTGGGTGCGAAACACTAAGGACTCGAGGAAGTAAACCCCAAGCACGCCGATCAAAACAAAACTCCACAGCAGCATGCCGCCATGCTCTTCCTCTTCTGGAACCGCCTTGGGCAAGGCCGGGAGCATATGTAAAAACACCGCGCCCAAAAAGATTCCGGTGGAAAGCGCGAGCGCGTTGTGCAACTTGCGTTCATTCCATTTAGTCAATAATGGCAAAAGACCTCCGGCCAGGCCAACTAGCAGAATCAACCCTCCTTGAAAGCGAAGGTCGCTGAGTATGGCCGCGCCGGAGGCGAGCGAAGATGGGGTAGGAAGATTCACTACCCCTGGAGTTTAACTCAGACTAGTCCGCGAATGCGTGAGTGACGGTGATGTTGCCGTTGCTGGTATCGAGGTCCAGTGAGCCGGCACCGGCCGATTTACCGAGTTCAGGGCCATAAACCACTGGCTTGCCGTTGCTGGTCGAGGTGTGGAGGCGCGCGTCGATGACACCGTTGCAGCGAACCGCAATGCGGCCGTTGGAAGAGTCGGCTACACCGCGTCCATTCCAGTTGCCTTCGAGTTGGACTTCAATGCTGCCGTTGGACGTATTCAATTCAAAGTCTGGCGAGCTACCGAAGTATTCAATCCGACCATTAGAGGTGTCGACGTAAACCTTCTTTCCGCCATGAATGGTGACAGCACCATTACCCGTATCGATGTGCAGGTTTTCAAATCCAGCCGGGATGGTCACGTGGCCATTGCTGGTATCAATCGTGATGTCATAGCCTGTTGGAACACTAAGGCTTTGTAGCTTTCCACCAGCGTTGTTCGAGCCACCTTCCGGCTTGGTCAGAATCAGGGTGACGGCGTCGCCGCTTTGGCTGAACTGCCATTCCATCGTTCTCAGACGTTCTTGGGCATGCTCCGTAGTGCGGCCGCGTGCGTGAAGTGTGGATTTGCCGTCGATGGCGCTGCCCTCAGTGCCTGCGAGGAGTTCAATACTGCCATTAAAGCAGTCAATGTTGATGGAGGTCGTTCCGGCAGCAGGCTCGAAGTGGAGCGTGGATTCTGAGGTGACTTTCTCGCCCCAACCACCAAAGGTGAGAGAGCAAGAGGATGCTGCGACAAGCAGGAGAAGGGGGGCAAGCGAGGCTTTCATGGTTTTCCTAGGATGTTCCGATGTTTGAAGAGTGCACGAAGGTAGACGCCCTAGTTGAGATCCTGAATCGCCAGCATGGTGCCGTACCTGATGTCTTGGTGGTGCTTGGGTCCGGCTGGAAGGATCGAGCGTCTGGTCTGCTTGAAGATACGGACGTACTGGACCTACGTGGGTTAGATAATTGGCCTTCTCCAAAGGTTCAAGGGCATGGCTCAGAGCTTGTTTTAGGGCAACTGCGCGATTCGGGAGCCCGGATTGGCATGTGTTCTGGCCGTGTCCACGCCTATGAGGGTTATTCCGCGGCAGAATTGGTCCGCGGAGTCCGCGCCATGGTGCGTTGGGGGGCGAAAAATGTGCTTTTACTGAATGCTGCGGGTTCCTTGTCTGAAGAGCGTCCGGCGGGCTCACTCATGCCCTTCACCGATCACATCAATATGAGCCTGCCGAATCCCCTGCAGCAGGGGCAAAATTGCGGCCTTGGCGCGGAGTTCATGGATTTGGTGGATCTCTATGACCCAGAATGGCGCGCGGAATTGCTCAAGCGACGGCCCGAGTTGGTGCCTGGAGTCTATGCAGGCCTGTCAGGTCCCTGCTATGAAACGCCGGCCGAGGTGCGGATGCTCGTCAAGCTAGGCGCGAATGCTGTGGGCATGAGCACCATTCCCGAAGCCATTGCGGCGAAATCAGCAGGCGCCCGGGTTATGGCAATTTCCATGCTGACGAACCTTGCAGCCGGCATTGGCGGGAGTCGCCCGAATCACCAAGAGGTCTTGGATACGGCAACCGCAAATTCCGCGGTAGCGGCCGAAGTCTTGGAAGCCGCTTTGCGAAGTGTGGTTGATGAGCGGCTAAATTAAAAAGGGCACACTTATCAAGCCGACTATGAGCAAGTCGAGGGCAAGGGCGATGCGCAGGAACATCGGGCGGCAACCGAAGAGCTCCATGAAGACTGCTTGAATGAGTCCGAGCTTGAGGAATGCAATCCCTAGTAGCGGCAAGATCCAAGGGGTAGCGTTATCGGCCTCCGCAAAGAAGTAGCTTGCCGTTGTCAACGCTAGCAGCACGATCCAAGTCGTATTGATCGAGCGAGCGTTCATGCTAAGTAAAGCAGGGGAAAGAGGATGACCCAAACCAAATCCAGCATGTGCCAGAACGCAGCGCTGGATTCAAAATTCATGACAGTGCTTTCCTCAACCGGTTTACGCCGAACCTTCCAAGCCATGACGGAAAGAAAACCAACTCCAAGCATGACATGCAAATAGTGGAAGCCGGTGAGGAAAAAGTAAAAGAAGAAAAAGTTGCTGGTACTTAGGTTGATGCCATCGCCCAACTTTTCTGCGTACTCCCAAGTTTTAATGCCAAGGAAGACCACTCCTAAAGCTGCAGCTGCCGCATACCATCGGGCGCAACTCGTGTGGCGCTGTTGATGTAAAGCCAAGACCCCTCTTGCTGCAAAGAACCCGCTGGTGATGAGAACTAGGGTATTTGCAAACCCGACATCGGGGTGGAGGAGCCTTTGTCCTTGCGCAAAAACTTCCGGGTCTGCAGTTTTAGACCAAGCGAAGGCCACAAAGAAAATACTGAGGGTGGCGAATTCGGCACTCAGGAAAACCCACCAAGCGGCATCGCCTGGGAGCTGGCGAAATTTGCCACTTGAGGACATTTTCAAAAAACTATTCTGCGTTTACCGCCTCAAGGACGGCCTGTACGCATGCGGTGGAATCGGCGTTAAGGCCTTCTAGTTTGTAGGCCACGCTGCCGTCGCGGTTGAGCACCGTGATGATGTTTGAGTGCGAGAAGTTGCCGCGGGAATCCTTTACATAGTTCACGCCAAGAACTGCTGCGATGGTGCGGACGGCAAAGTCATCGCCGTGCAACAAGGTCCAGCTGTCGGGATCCAAATCGTTCTTTGCAGCGTAATCTGCAAGGACTTCCGGAGTATCGCGATCGGAGTCCATGGAGACCAGTAGCCAACGAATGTCGCTTTGCTTGTCTTTAGGAATTTGCGCTTGGATGCCGCGCAAGTCTTGCAAGATGAGCGGGCATGCATATTGGCAGTGAGTGAATACCATGGCGGTAATCACAACTTCCCCGCGGAAGTCGCCGAGAGTCCGCGCGGTGTTGGTTTGGTCCGTCCACTGGTCTTCGATTTGATAGAGCGATGTAGCGGGGAGAGCAGCGTCGGCAGCCTCAAGGATGGACCACACTTCGTCCTTTGAAAACCACACACTATCTACATTCGATTTGGCATAACGCTCACCATCTAGAGAACCATCTTTCGGTATGTCGCGCACGATCCGTTCCAAACGTAAGCCATCTTTAGGAAGAGAAGATTCCCATCGCTCCTCACCTTGCAGGGAAAAACCATCGGGCAACCACCGCTCTTGTTCCGGCATTGCATCCCACTTGGCCAAGCCTTCCTTCATCATTACGAGAACTTTCTCTGCATTCAAACTATTGATGCGTGCCAAAGTTTGACCAGAGGGGGACATGACGTAAATCCCTTGACGGGTTCCGTTGTCGGTGATCACCTTGCCACCATTCACTGCGCGCTGGAAAAATAAACACTCTTCGTCGCCGCCTCGTTGCAAGCGCCAAACCTCATCGGCGGCTGGCAGGAAGGAAGCCATCGCCATCAAAACCTTCGGGTTGGAAAAAACGGACGCACGGCCCGCAACTCCATTGTTTCACGTACAGCCAAGCGGGTGCCCATTCATCACCCAAAGCAAAAGGGGAAGGCGCGCTTGGTTCGCATCGAGCACTCCTTGGGCAAAGGTCGGCCGCCAGGGAATCGTTGCGAACGCAGTTTCCTGTTCAGTGGGCTGTAAATGCTGCATCCAGGGAGTAAAGGTTCCTGGGATGACCTGCATGAGCGGGACCTCGGCAAAGGAATCGGTGGGCTGAGGAGTCGAGACCTCGGTCGATTGGGGAATCATGCCGAGGAGGAGCAGCGAAAGGGCCATTTCTGCATTCTAATGCACACCTTTTTGTCTCGAAATTGAGAAATATGGCCACGGCCCTAGAATGCTTGCACCAGGGCTTCTGCCCACTCCCGTAAACAAAACCATGTCTGTCCTCGCCAATAAAACCGCGCCCGATTTCACGGCCACTGCGGTCATGGAAGACGGCTCGACCAAGCAGGTTTCCTTGTCTGATTACAAGGGCCAGCACGTCGTCCTCTTCTTCTACCCTAAGGATTTCACTTTCGTCTGACCGTCGGAATTGATCGCTTTTGACCATCGTATGGATGAGTTCAATAAGCGCGGCGCCCAAGTTTTGGGTGTCTCCATTGACGACGCAGAAACTCACGCCAAGTGGCGCAAAACCGCCATCGACCAGGGTGGCATTGGTCCGGTGAAATACCCACTGCTTTGCGATGAAGATCGCAGCATGACCAACGCCTACGATGTCCTTCACGAGGAAACCACTTTCGCTATGCGCGGAACCTTCCTTATTGGAAAAAATGGCACCGTAATGGTCCAAATGGTGAACAATCTTCCGCTCGGCCGTAGCATTGACGAGATTTTGCGCCTGCTCGACGCCATGGATTTCCTCGAGACCAGCGGTCAGGTTTGTCCTGCCGGTTGGGCTCCTGGCAAGCCGGGCATGACACCTACTGCAGAAGGTGTCGCATCCTACCTGGCAGACAACGCCAGCAGCCTGTAGGATTCCAACAAGCGAAAAGTGTTGGGGGCGGTAGCTCTGTCCCTGACGCTTTTTGCCTTTTCCCCTTGAAGCACCTTGGCCATTGGCTGAGGTGTTTCGTTTTTTTTGCACCCTCTCAAGACTAAGGGGCATTGATTTCATGCGGTCCCCCTGCGCTTCCTTTGTAGGCGCTGGCGATGGACACATCGTCCCTGGCCGTCGCATGAAGACCTTGCCTGAACGTGGTGCGCACAGGATGCGGCATGCGAAGGCAAACCTTACAATCGGAGCATGCGCATCTACACCCGCGGCGGCGATGAAGGTGAAACCGGATTGTTCGGTGGAGCTCGAGTTGCAAAGTCTTCTTCACGGATCGCCGCTTACGGAGATGTCGACGAGCTGAACTCCATACTCGGTTGGTGTGCGATTTGCGCACAAGGAGAGGACCTGGATCGGTTACGTAGGGTGCAAGCTTTGTTGTTCTCGATTGGCTCTTGGTTGGCAACCCCCTCCACTGCTTCGAGTGGCACGCGGGCGCATCTGCCGGCTTGGGAAGAGGGGTCCACTGCAACCCTCGAGTCCGAAATCGATGCTTGGGATGACATCCTGGAGCCCTTGAAGAACTTCATTCTTCCCGGAGGCACTGAGTTGTCGGCGCGTTTGCATATGGCGCGCAGTGTTTGCCGTCGGGCGGAACGGTTGGTGACAGCGCAGTTCCTCGAAGCGGAAGGAGAAGTTGCAGCCGAGCACTTAGCTTTTTTGAATCGCTTGTCCGACTGGCTATTCACCTTTGCCCGCGCAGCGAATCATGCTGCGGGTGAGCCAGACGTCACTTGGCAATAAGCCGTTTCAACGCACCGCTTGCGACTGCTTCGTTGGCGCACTTCGCACCTGCTGTAATGATCGGGGTTGCGCGGTGAAAGTCGAATAAGCCCACTCCGAAAACGGACGGCTCCAACAGTAGCTCTGGCTCATCGGCGGCGATTTGGAAACGCGAAATGCGGTGTTCCATATGCAGCACCGAATCGGAGATGGAAGTTAGCAAGCTGGGGCGCTTACCGCGGTCACCGCTCATGCGTTTCAACAAGCGTTCGATGCGACCGATTTCTCGCTCGGCTTCGGTTTGTGGCTTAGAAGCTTTCTTCACCGAATCCGCTGGCTCTTCCGCAAAGACGTTGTCGATATTGCTTAGGTTCACAGCAATCACCGGAAGCCCTGGACAGAGGGCTCGGGCGGCACGAATGGGTACGGGGGTGCTCACGCCACCATCGACCAACCATTCACCATCAATCTGCACGGGCGTAAAAACGCCGGGGATGGCAAAGCTAGCGCGGATGGCATTCACCAAGTTCCCACTGGAGAGCACGACTTCGTTGCCGGTTTCCAAATGCGTTGCGATGGCACAGAATGGGGTTTGCAGTTCCTGCACTTCTATGGCGCCGAGAAATTCCTGCAGACGGCTGACGACACGGTTGCCGCCAATCAAGCCAGCGCGCGGCAAGACTGGATCGAGTAAACGCAGCATGCCTTTTGCATCTAGCTTGCGTATGTAGGATTCAAAAAAATCTAGCTTGCCCGCGGCATAGAGCCCACCTGCAATGGCGCCAATGCTGGTGCCTGCAATACCTCGGACCACCACGCCTTGCTCTTCTAAAACGCGGAGAATGCCAATGTGCGCTAGCCCACGTGCCGCGCCACCGCCGAGAGCGAGGACAACCTCCAAGGGTTGCTCACTCATCGGGTAGAAGAGGCGTTCGCTTCAAGCATCCAGGATGGGAGTGTTAGTTCCGTCCAAGTGAATCCGCCGGGGCGGGATGCATCGCGCTCAAGCAGAGCCATGATTTCCTCAGCCTGTTCCTCCGTTTCATGAAGGCGCCACACCTTGGCGCTTAAACGCCAGCCGTTATCCTTCACGGAGGTGACATTTACCGGTCCCAAGAATGGGCCATCCTGAAACTCACTGAGCGCCGTGCCCTTAGTGGAAGCTAAGGCCGTGAGGAATTCACTCTTGTTTTGCAGATCCAACATGGCATCAATACGATCCCATGCGAAGATGGAGTCACCACGGAAATGCGCCTGATGCACGCGGATGGCATCGAATCCGGTCATAAACTCTTCGCGCGCACGATCGTTCGGCTGCAGCTTATGCGCATCTGCATTGGGCAAGTAAGGGCGGACATCCATTAACTCAACATCGGGCATCCAGCGTAGTTGCTCAAGGAACCAATACTTATGACCTGCACCAAAGGTCACCAAAATGCGCTTGCCCGGATGCTTGCGGATGGCCTCTTCAATCAAAAGAAAATGCTCCTCATTGATGTAAGTCCAACCACCTGGCCGCCCGATGACATCGTTCAAGTGATGTTCATAAGGTCCAAGCTCCGCCTTTGTGCGCAGGTCATAGCGTGGACTGTGAATGTAAAAGGGATCATCGTCTAGGCCTGGCGCCGGGTACTCATCCAGCCACGAGTTCACCCAGGCTTCATCTTTTTCGTAAAGCGCGTTCAGCTCGGCATACACGTCAGCGGTTTGGAATTCTTTTATTTTCGCGCCGCGTGCCTGGGCCATCCACTCGCTCCATCCGGCGCTCGGCTCGACCACGAAATCCATTTCATCGGTCAACGGCATGAGCACGTCGACGTATTCGGGAAACACCTTCACTCGACTGTCTTCCACCACATGTTTCTCCTTCCAGGTGGCGAGGGTCGAAGGCCAGTTTGATGGTGGAATCTCTACGCAAATCACATCGGGGCTCACATTCTTGATGGTGGCGCGTATTTCTTCCAGTCCCCAAGTTTCGCTCGTCCGATGGCCGCTGTGGATCATGCCAAGTACAAACACTTCGGTTTTCCCAGCGGCATCCGCTTTTGATTTCAGCGTTTCCGCTTTTTGCGGGGCAATGCAACTTGCCAAAAGCAAACCGCAGGATAGGACAGAGAGGAGCGGACTCATGCTTCGATTCTACTAACATGAAACCCTTGTTGCGTTTCCACACATCTCCCATGGCACCAACCGCCCTCATTACGACGCATCCTTCGGCTCCACCACCCGTCGCCTGCTTATAGATTCCGGTTCCGGCCTAGGATTCGAAGTGCACGCCAACAACGACTGGGATTGGACCATAAACCCTAGGGTGGTGGGCTCTACCATGGGGATTGATGGCCTTCAATTAAACCATGCCGGTCGTCTTAATGCTCAAGCCGAATTTTTCGGCACCCTTTATGAAAACCCTATCCTGCGTATTTCCGAGGACACCCAACTTGTCGGCACAGATATCTTGCGTGATTATTCCCTGACCTTTGATCAGCGTGCGCAACGTTTGGAAGTGTTACCGGCTGACACACTCAGTCAAAAGCCAATGGCTTACCGTGGTACCGGTGCCATCTTTCGTCCAAAGGCCGATGGAATGGAGGTCATTCGCTTGATCCCAGGTTCGCCAGCGGAAAAGGTCGGCATGCAAATCGGAGATTATGTGGAGCGTTCGGCTTATCTGAATCGTGATCATTTTGACCGCGACCGCGCCAGCTCTCAGTCCTATTTTGTGCGACGCGGCGGTAAACGATTTCAACTCGAAGTACCGGTGGTTGATTTAATCCCGTTGCAATAGGTCCGTACAAAAAAAGAAACCCTGCATCTGGGGTGGATGCAGGGTTTCGAGGTGGTG
>JAQBXR010000010.1 GCA_027623295.1 Planctomycetota bacterium | reverse complement strand
GCCAGAGCTAAAAGTGCAATCAAACAAGCGAGAGTTTTTAACTTCATCATTATGTCTTGAACCCAACTGGGGCAGGAGTCCCGAGAACGCGAACTCCTTTATGCGATGGGCATAGGGGGCAGCATACCCTCATCTCCAATCTGTGGGAGAACAATTCAACAGATGGCCAATGCCGCAGTCAATGCTTCTGCACTTTGCGAGAGAATCGCAACTTTTCACTCCATTTGGACTATTACAAGTGTGGGACTGAGGCATAGAGGAACCAGGTAGGCTTTTCCCTGCTTTGCGGGATTGCGGCGATGCTTGGTTTCAGGTTCTTTATCTTTTGGATTCTAGACGTGTCCCCATAAAACGAACCTAGAATGAAGCCATGCAGATTACCATCACTTACTGCTCCATGTGAAACTACCTTCCGGAAGCGTCCAGTTTGGCCGCGGAACTGAAGAAGGATTTCGACGTCGATGCAACCCTCATCCCTAAAGTCGGCGGGATTTTCGATGTCCACTTGGACGGCGCACTCATCTTCAGCAAGTTAGGCGATGACGGCCACTTTCCGGAACCCGGTGAAGTGACGTCCATTGTGCAAAAACGTTAAGGCTCGATGGAATGGAAGGGGGCATCGTCAAGTTCTGCCCCATCGTCGACCACGCGTTTTTTCATCCACGCGCCGCTTTTCCATCTCCATAGGAAGATGAAACCGCCAGCGAAGATTTCTGCGCCCCACATGCACCAGACCATCGCGACGTCGCCTTCGTAGACGAACACGACCCACCAGCACAGTGGGATGCTCAGCAGCCAAGTGCACAGAATGCCGGTCCACATGACCCAAATGTGATCGCCGGCCGCGCGCAGGCAAAAGCGGAAGGTGATTTGCAGGGCATCGCCAAGCTGCCAGAACGCGCATGCAGCCATCACGCCCTTGCCCAAGTCCAAAGCATTTTCGAGAGCTACCGGGTCATCGTTATGCAGGAAGACCCCCGCGAGCTCGCGGCCGAAAATGAGGTAGACCACAGCCATGCAACTCATGAACGGAACCAAGATCTGCAAAATGCTGCGCACTGTGCGCTTGGCGCCTTCCCAATCGAGTTCGCCTACAAATTTGCCGATCAAAACCGACCCAGCATCGGCGACGGCAACTGCCGGCAACAACGATAAGTGCACTAGCTGAATTCCAGCCTGGTGCACCGCCAAAGCTACTGCATTGGTCTGCCCGACAATCCAGGTGATGGACAAGAACGACAAGTTCTCCAGAGAGAATTGAATGCCGCCGGTAATGCCATAAATGAAAACCTTGCGCATGCGTTCCCAGCTTAAGACTAAGGTTTTGCGGTTCAACTTGTTCCCAGGCTTCACCACATAAACAATGACGCCAAGCGCAATCAAGTCCGCTAGGCCGGTACCCAATGCAGCACCATCGGCACCCATTGCAGGTAAACCGAAATGGCCGAAGATGAGCACCCAGTTAAACAATATATTCAATGGATGCACCAAAAGGTCCACCACCATTGGAATGCGCATACTTCCGGTGGACCGCAAATATTCTGCGATTGCAAAAGTCAGCAAGGTCGGCAGCAACCACTGCAGACGAATATGAAAATAGGAAGTGCCGATTTCCACGGCATCGCCCCCCAGCTCAGTGGTGGTAATGAAGTTCCTGAAGATTTCGGCGATGGGGCCGGCAAAAATCAGCAACAAGCTGCCGCAGAAAAACGCTAATGCAAAAGCATGCACACCAAAAGAGAATGCTTTCTCGTGCTCACCGGCGCCAATGTGTTGACTGATGAGGGGGCGTTGCCCACGCAAAATTCCCCAAGGGAAAGTGACGGCAAACCAAGTTGCAATCGAGGCAAAACCAACGGCACCTAAAGCATCGGTCCCGAGCTGCCCAACCATGAGCATGTCCACGAAGCCCTTCAAAGTGAAAGACAACATGGAGACACCAATCGGCCACGCAAGACGCATGACTTCCCGGCGTGAGCCTGGAAGACTGTGGGTCAAACGATTGGGTCGTTGGTGTTCATGAGGATGGCCTCAAGGCCTAGAATAGCGTCGTGCCTGCAGCCACCCTGCTCGTCGATACCTCATTTCTGGGCGATGTCCTCTGCGCGGAGCCGTTGGTGCGTGCTGCAGTGGCAAAATTCGATGGACCGGTGGACTTTCTGACCTCGACCGGAGGAGCGCAAATGCTTGCTGGCCACCCGGACCTGCGCGAGGTCATGGTTTATGACAAACGCGGCGCAGACAAAGGGGTGGGTGGATTGTTCCGTCTCGCCAAAGCTTTGCGCCAACGTCAATACGCGCGCGTGGTCTGTTCGCACCGTTCTTGGCGTACCGCATTCCTCTTGCGCCTAGCCCGCATCCCGGAGCGGGTGGGTTATGACAATGCATCGGGCGCCAAGCTGTACACCAATCTGGTCCCTTACCCGCAGGAGCTGCATGAGATTCAGCGCAACCTGGCACTGATTGGCGGGGGAGAGTGGGAGCGACCGCGCTTGTTCCCATCGCAAGAGGAGCAACTCCGAGCCATGCGGCTGGCCCCGGAATCAGGCTTTGTGGCGGTGGCCCCAGGCTCGATTTGGGCGACCAAACGTTGGCCGGCGGAGCATTTTGCCGAGGCCATCAAGCAGTTGATGGATGGTGGTCAGGGCGTCGTCCTACTTGGCGGACCCGATGACATCGACCTTGCCGAGAGCATCATCCAACTCTCTGGCGGCGGGCCAGGTTTGATCAATCTTACCGGCCAAACCAACCTGCGCGAGTCCTACGCGGTGCTGGAGCGCGCTGCGGTCCTGATGACCAACGATTCCGCGCCTATGCACATGGGGGTTGCGGCTGGGATTCCGGTGGTCGCCATATTCTGCAGCACGGTCCCCGATTTCGGCTTTGGCCCTCGCGGTCCGCGCGATGTGATCCTTGAAGTGCAAGATTTGGAGTGCCGGCCGTGTGGGATTCACGGCCATCCGACCTGTCCGGAGCAACATTTTCGATGCGGTAACGAGGTGGCTCCAGAATCCGTGGTCGCGGCGGTGCGGGAACGGCTCTCTATCGACGTTTCCGGGCGGTAAATCGCTCGAGCTCGAAAGACACAAGATGTTGTGGTTGTTGACTTCAACCTCCCCAAGATTTGCCTGGAATTCGTCTAGAAGCCAGAGCGGAATCGCGGTACGTTCTTGAGCAAGAACCCAATTCCGCAATGCCTCGCTCTCAGAAAACCACCTCCCCCCGCTCGCAAGAGTTTCAGAGCCCCGTAACCCCGGTCCTGCCCGACGACCTTCAAGAGCCAAGTCTCTCAAAGAACTCGTGCACCGTTCTGGCGAACCGTTACTTGGCGAAAGATGAGATCACCGGTGAGGTGGTCGAGACCCCGAAAGGCCTGTTTTGGCGCGTGGCAACTGCGGTAGCTGCTCCGGAATACCGTGAGCTCGGTAAGCCAGTCGGCGATAAGTGGTCGCGCCGTTTCTATGACCTCATGGCGACCGGCACCTTCATGCCGAACTCGCCCACCCTCATGAACGCGGGTCGTTCCATGGGCATGTTGTCGGCCTGCTTCGTACTCCCGGTTGAAGACTCCATTGATGGCATCTTCACCACTTTGAGGCATGTTGCTTTGATTCAAAAAGCCGGCGGCGGCACTGGATTCTCATTCTCCAGCCTGCGCCCCGATGGCTCGATTGTCGCCAGCTCCGGCGGCCGCACTTCCGGTCCCCTTTCCTTTATCGATGCCTACTCTTCCGGCACCGATGCGATTCAGCAAGGCGCATTCCGCCGTGGCGCCAACATGGGTGTCATGCGTTGCGACCATCCAGATGTATTGGAGTTCCTGCGCGCGAAAGATGATCTGAGTCGTTGGCAAAACTACAACATCTCGGTCGGTGTCACCAATGACTGGATGCAGCGCGTGGTGGATAGCCCGGAAGAGCGCATGGTGGTTGCAAATCCAAATGGCGGTCAAAAGGCATGGTTGCGTAAAGCTGTCGGGCGTCGCTGTTCCGAAGCCGATTACGATGCCTTCGCAGCGGGCGAGGGTCCAAGCGATTCCGATTACTGGACGTACGGCCAGGTCATGGATCAGGTGATTGAACACGCGTGGCGCAATGGTGAGCCGGGCATGTTGTTCGTCGACCGCGCCAACGAAGACAACCAAGTGCCGAACTTGGGCACCTACGAGGCGACGAATCCTTGCGTGACTGGAGATACCTGGGTGTTGACCGAGGAAGGTCCGCAACAAGTGAGCGCGTTGCTGCATAAACCAACTCGTGTTGCCGTTGACGGCGAGTGGTTCTCCACTTCCGAATTGGGTTTCTTCCCAACAGCAGTCAAGCAGACCTACCTACTGCGTTGTGCGAATGGACAAGAGTTGCGTTTGACTGAGGACCATCCGGTGCGCAAAGTCACCGTGAAAACACGCTGGCGTTGCGAGTCGGAGTGGACCGAGTTGAAGGATTTAAAGCCGGGCGATGAAATCGTTTTGCATGACCATCGTCGCTTGGATGGCTGGCAAGGCCGCGGTTTCGAGCAAGAGGGCTATCTGCTCGGCTTGCTTCAGGGCGATGGCGCTTTGCTCGAGCAAGGTGCTGCTCTTTCGGTTTGGTCCGCAAAAACCGCCGATGGCTCGGTGGCGCCAGGTGCTTTGTCGGTAATGGGGGCTGCAGAGGCTGCACTTTCCACCTTAAATCACCGCTCCGACTTCTCGGGCTTTCAAGCGATTTCGAATCGCTCGGAGTGGCGTGCGGTTTCTGCGCCACTGCGTAACCTGGCGGCCGAGTTCGGCATGAAGCCCGGCGCAAAGCTTGCCGGTAGTGCGATTGAGGCTACTTCCAGTGACTTCCACTGCGGTTGGCTACGCGGTATGTTCGATGCCGACGGCTCGGTACAAGGGAACTTAGAGAAAGGCGTTTCGGTTCGTTTGGCGCAGGGCGATGAGCCTCTGCTGCAACGTGCACAACGAATGCTGGCACGTTTAGGTGTACAGTCGCGGATTCTTTCACGTCGTGCGGCCGGCACTTCCCAGTTGCCGGACGGCAAAGGCGGAATGCGCGCATATGCAACCAAACAACAGTTTGAGTTAATCATCAGCGGTTCTAACTTGGCGATGTTCGCCGAGCGTATTGGCTTTGAAGATGCGGACAAGGCTTTGCGTTTGCAATCCTTGCTTGGCGCAAAAACGCGTCGCGCGAATCAAGAACGCTTTGTGGTTGGCATTGAGTCGATCGCGAAAGATGCAATCGAAGAGGTCTACGACGTACAAGTCCCAGGCCCGAATGCATTCGATGCGAACGGCCTGTATGTGCACAACTGCGGCGAACAATGGTTGCTGCCTTATGGCTCGTGCAATCTCGGCTCCATCAACCTCAACACCTTCTTCAAGGCCGATGCGCCAGAAGCAGCCGGTTGGGAAGAACGATTTGACTGGAAGGGTTTCGATTCCGCCGTGCATGACTCCGTTCGTTTCTTGGACGATGTCATCACCATTAACAATTACCCAATCGATGAAATCCGCGAACGCGCGGAGCAGGAACGTCGGATTGGATTGGGCGTCATGGGTTTTGCAGATTTGCTTTACCAACTTGGCGTGCGTTATGGGTCGGAGCAGAGCTTCAGCATTGCACGTGTACTTTCGGCGCGTCTGACCGATCAGAGTTTGATGGCCTCAGAAGCTTTGGTGGAGAAGGATGGCCGTCCGGTGTTCACCGCCTGGGAAGGCAGTAAGCCGGAGACAGATGGCAAGCCTAAGCGCCGTAACTCACACGTCACCACCGTTGCGCCAACCGGCACCATTTCCATCATCTCCGGGTGTTCCGGAGGCATTGAGCCACTCTTCTCCTTGGCCTTCCAACGTCAAGTGATGAAGAACGCCGAGGGTGTGCCAGTGATCATGAAGGAAGTGAACGAAGACTTCCGCGCCGCACTCATTGAAGCCGGATGTTCCGCAACCGAAATCGAAGCCATCATCGATATCGCGCTGGAAGAGGGCACGATTGAGAGCACCAACTTGTCGCAAGAAATGCGCGACACCTTCGTCACGGCACACGATGTCAAACCACGCGAGCACATCCTCATGCAGGCAGCTTGGCAAAGTTCGATTGACAATGCGGTTTCGAAAACGATTAACCTGCCGCACGATTCGACGGAAGATGATGTTCGCACCGCCTACCTATTGGCTTGGCGCGAAGGATGTAAGGGAGTCACCGTTTATCGCGATGGCTGCCGTGACATGCAGCCGATGGCACTGAAGGAAAAGGAAACTGCAGCACATGCCGCTGCAGCCCCTTACCTGCCCTTAGTCCCGGTGAAGCTTCCGGAAATCATGCCAAGCGTTCGCGTGCGCCAGCTGACTCCGTTCGGCAACATGCATGTGAAGATTTCGGTCGATCCAAAGACCGAACGTGAAATGGAAGTCTTTGCACAACTCGGCAAAGGCGGCGATGTCGCCAACTCCGACCTGGAAGCGATCTGTCGCATGATCTCTCTGTTCCTGCGTTGCGGTGGCGCCATCAACATGACGCTCAAGCAACTGGAAGGCATCGGCTCTTCTTTAACCGTGCCAAGCCGCGATGGCCGCATCATGTCCCTGGCCGATGGTCTCGCCAAAGCTCTCGAGCGCTACATGGGCGTGAAGGAACGCTTCGGCCTCCACGCCATTCTGCTCGGTGAAGTCGATGCCGAGCAATTGCACGGCAACCCTTCGGAGAAAGCATCCACTGTCAACGGCAGCGGTTCCCGGGTTGGAACTGGCACCGGCGGCGCCTTCAAAATCAAATGCCCTTCCTGCGAAGTGAGCAACTTGATCTTTGAAGAGGGTTGTTGCAAGTGCCAGGGCTGCGGTTATTCGCAGTGCTAAGGCTCGAAGCTTAGTCTTTAATTGCGTCTCCAGCATTTTGCCCGCTTGGTTGAGTGACTTCCCCGGGAAGGATCTGCCTCAACCAGGAAGGGTTGCCGTTAAGAAGTGGCCAGGCAGCCCTCGATGGCTTTCGCAGTGCGCTGCAGGTCACTGCGTGATTCATCGCCGCAAAGAGATAACCGCAGGACGGAGTTGCGAAGATTTGCTGGCAACTGAATGGCCATGAGCACGGCAGATTCCGTATGGCCATGGGCGTGACAAGCCGAACCACTACCCACCAACACGCCTTCGGATTCCAACCGATGCAGGAAGGGCTCTGCGCGAATGCCAGGAATTGCAATGGAGAGCACCGCGCCCAACTGCTCGGATTCATCTTCTGGCCCAAGCGTCACAAGGTCCGGCACAATCTCCTTCAGCATTGTCACCAAATTCCGACGACGGGAGGCGAGAAAGTCTGGCTCTTCCGTCATCCACTGACGACGCACTTTTGCCGCAGCAGCAAAGGCCGCAATGCCCATGGTGTTTTCGGTGCCTGACCGCAGTCCGCTCTCATGGCCACCCCCGACGAATTGGGCTTTTGGTTTCACGCATCCTTCGCGTAAAAGGAATGCGGCGCATCCGCGGATGCCACCTAACTTATGTGCAGCCACTGAGTAGCTGTCGGCGCCGAGACGATCGAGAGCAGTGCTGCATTTACCCACGGCTTGTACGGCATCGGAGTGAAAGAGGGCGTTGGGTGCGCCCCGTCGGGTGCGCGCGACGAGTTCTTGAATCGGATTGAGGGAACCAATTTCATTATTGGCCCATTGGATGGTGACCATCACTACGTCCTCGCCCAAAGCGGCTTCCAAAACTTCGGGACGAATGATGCCGTCGCCATCGCCCGCCAAAGTCTCCACCACAAAGCCTTCTTCGGCCAAAGCCTGCGCAGCAAGTAGCGCACTCGGATGCTCCAGCGCACCCACTAAAACGCGTGGCTGGAGTCCTTTGCGCTCTACCACTTTGCGTTGTGCTCGTGCCAAACCCTGAATCCCTAAGTGGTTACCTTCGGTGCCGGTCGCGGTCCAAACCACTTGATAGTTGTGCGCACCAAAGGACTCCCTAAGCGACTTGCGCGCTTTTTCAATCATCCGCGCAGCATCGGCACCGGCCTGATGCAGCGATCCTGGATTCGCAAAACCAGATTCCACCGCCCGTTGAAAAGCTTCGAGGGCTTCGGGCAGGGGCGGAGTGGTGGCGGCGTGATCCAGATACAACGGGGCATCCATCCCAACATTGTCGCAGAGCGCACGTAGAATCGCCTTGTCATGCTCGCACTCCTTACATCTAGTGTTCTTGCCTTCGCTGCTATGCCTCAGCAGCAACCTGTCGATGGCCGCGGTCAAGAATTGTTTACCTCGGCTTGGCACGCTGAACGCCGCGCCTCCCTGCTTGAGTTTTTCGCTGAAAAGGACAAGGGTGTCATCATTCTGCGCGGGCAAGGCTCAAGCCCAAACTATCAAGAGTTCCGGCAGGACAACAACTTTTGGTACTTCACCGGTATCACCACGCCGAATGCGGTTTTGGTCATGACCACCGATGGCAAGCACGAGATTATGCTGACTCCGGCGGTGAGCGCTGGGGCAGAAGTTTGGTCCGGCAACTTGATTGATCCGTCGGAAGCGAGTCAGCTCACGGGTATTGAAACCACAATGGAGCTTGGCCGCGGAAGTGAAGGCCTTGAGAATTTGCTGCATGATTTGCGCAAGACGTACAAGGTGGCTTACATTCAGCGCCAGCCGGCGGAGAACTGGATGATGTCGCGCGACAACCTTCAAAGTTGGGCGCGTGAGGTCAAAGGCGATCGTTACGACGGCCGGGTTTGGCGGGAAGCGCAGTTCGGCGTCATGCTGGAAGAGAACCATGACTTCAAGGTCAAGGACATCAGCGTTTCCTTAGATGGCATGCGTGTGGTGAAGACACCAGAAGAAGTGGAGGCCATGCGTCGCGCATGTATTGCTGCTGCCGCTGGGCACGTGGCGGTTATGGAAACCGCCATGCCTGGGGATTACGAGTGGCAGTTGGCCGCGCGTATGACCTATGAATTTCAAATGTCCGGTGGTATGGGCCTTGGCGGATATGCCGCTATCGTGGCTTCTGGGCTGAATGCGTGCACTTTGCATTACAACGAGAATCATAAGGAGCTGGTCGACAACGAAGTGGTGATGATTGATTACGGGCCGGAGTACAACCATTACGTGGCCGACATTTCTCGTTCTTGGCCAACCGGGCGCACCTTCAGCGAGCGCGAGACAGAAATTTACTTAGCAGTTTTCGATGCGCAGGAAGCGGCCTTTGCCATGTGCAAACCAGGCAACACGATTACTCAAGTGCATCAAGCTGCCATGGATGTCTTGCGCGAGCGCGGTTTTGCAGAATACATGCCACACGGAACCTCCCACTGGTTGGGCATGGCGACCCACGATGTTGGCGCACGTGGAGTGAAGTTTGCACCGGGCATGGCGATTACCGTGGAGCCCGGAATCTACATTCCAGCGGAAAAGCTGGGGGTGCGGATTGAGGACATCGTGGTCATCACCGAAGAGGGTTATGAACTGATTTCTTCCGTGGTGCCGCGCAACATTGACGAGATCGAGGCTTTGCGGGCAAAGGCTTGGGACGCTGCAGAGGCTAAGTAGAGCCTGGGACGCGGGTAAACTACGCGCATGAAGTGCATTTTTGCCGCAGTTGCCGGGGCGACTCTTTCTAGCATCCTTTTAGTGCTGGTTGGCGCGGGTTGGGATTTGATGGACCCTATGCTGCGTGAGCGTTTGTTCCTCGCCAGCCTCAATGGATTGTTCGCGGGTTGGCTACTTGGCATTTTGGTCCACTTCCTGGGCAAGAAATCCTTGTCGCGAGCCCTGCTGATCGGAGCGGCGGGTGGATTTGCATTTGCATCGTGGTTCATTGGCGGCTTGGCGCTTGCGGTGGTGGGCGCTGCCATCATGCGCCCTTTCGCTTTGAAGGCGAAGCCGATGGTGGTGCTTGGCTTGGCGCTGCACCTTCTGCCCGCCGCGATTTTCTTCGGCATGCGCGCTAACTGGGAGATTGTGCCGCTGTTGCCAGCGCCGGAACTTTCCAACGCCACTTCCGATCAAGCCCCGGTCGATGGCTCCCCAGATGTCGTACTTATCGTTTGCGACACTCTGCGTGCCGATGCCATCTTGGATCCCGAAATCCCAACCCCAAACTTAGATGCCTTGCGCGCACGTGGTGCATGGGCTCCTTTTGCAGAAGCGCCGGCTAACCAAACTTTGCCAAGCCACTTAGTCCTGCTTGCTGGTTTTGACATTGAAAAAATCGGCATGCGTGGAAATTATTCGCGTTGGCCAGCCAGTGGGTTGTTAAAGAAGAACGGCAACCATCCGCTTGCGAGCCGCTTCTTCGAGGCGGGATATCGCACTGCTGCAGTGGTCACCAATCCGCTGTTGTTCCAGATTAAGGAGGGCTCCGGGTATCAGGAATTCGAAGAAGGATTTGAAACTTGGCATGGCCTTGCTTACGAAGATTCTTTTGTCGCATTTATGGATTGGGCACGCGCACATTCCATGGTTGGCTTTGTCAGCAACGTGACCAACCCGCGCTTCTTGAGCTACCCACTGCACAAGCTGTTGGACTCCGATGCGCGTCGTAACTACCGCGTACACTACCGAGAAGGCGAGCGCACCACCGACGCTTCTTTGCGCTACTTAGAAGGCTTGCAAAAAGATGACCGTCCATTTTTTTTCTTAGCGCAGTACTTCGACCCGCATTCGCCATATGTTCCGCCGAGTGAATATGCAGACACTCTGGCAACGGAAGCCATGACTCCCGACGGCTATGGTCGCAGCGTGACCGACGCCTTCCACATGCGGGTTAGTTTGCGCGATGATTTGCGCGACGAAGTGGTGGCCGATGGAGGAGCACGTGGTGCTTACTTGCATGGTTTGTACAAGGAAGAGGTGGCTTACTTCGACGAACAAGTTGGGCGCCTAATCGACAGCGTAGAAGCCAGCGGTCGTCCAACCCTGATTCTATTTACCTCCGACCACGCCGAAGGTTTTGGCGAGCATCGCAATGTGGAGCACGGAGAAACTCTGTTTGAAGAGGAGTACCGCATTCCGTTTATCCTGGCTGGCCCAGGTGTTGCACCACAGGAGTTACAACAGGCACCGGAACTAATCGATGCCGGTTTCACCTTGCTCGAACTTGCTGGTTTAAATACTGAGTACTTCGATGGGCGCAACGTTCTGACCACCGATGCCATTGCCGCGCGTCCACGCTTGACCGTCATGATTGACCAAGTGGCCTTGCAAGACGGCCCATGGTTGTTACACGCAACGATGCGCTACGACGATACGCTCCCTCGACTCCCCAACGAGGAGCGGCTGGAGGCGGAGCCAGGGGTTTATGATTTGGAGGCCATCCGCTTGTTCCACATGGTGGACGACCCGCAGCAAAATGAAAACATTCTGCAGCAAAATCCCGCACAGGTGGAGCAAATGCTTGCTGTCATTCGGGAGCGCATGAAAATGGATTTGTATCCATTCATACCTCCGCGTGCGTTTAGCCCGAAAGAAATGGGCGCCTTAAGTGAGTTGGGTTACGCCCTCTCGGAAGATGAGGATCCTGAATAAGAGTCCGAAGAAGACCTAGCCGAAAACGAATAAGTAAACCCATGAAACTCGATCCCGCCTCCCTTCACCCGTTGCTCGCTTTTGCAGCACAACTTGATCTTGACCAGCCCGATGCCGCGCGCAATGCCCTCGCCGCTGAGTTTCCGCTGGATAGCGCGCCGATTCAAGCCTTGCGCGCACACATGATTGAGGAAATGAACGAGGGCCGCCTGGTGCACAACGGCGAAGACCCTCTGCGTTACTCCCGCGTGTTTAAGCAAAGCGAAGAGACTCTAAACTTCAGTTCCGATGCCGTTCTCATGAATGGCGCTGGCCCGAAGCACCGTCATCCGGAAGGTGAAATTGATTTGTGCTTCGCTCTAGAAGGCGACCCAACGTTCGATGGCAACCCAGAAGGCTGGGTGGTTTACGGCAAGGGATCGGTGCATATCCCAACGGTGAGTGGCGGGCAAATGCTCATCCTGTACCTTTTGCCGAATGGCGCCTTTGAGTTTGTAAAAACTTAAGCCAGACGAGCGCGGAGTCCGCCGAAGCGCAAACTCTCTTGATCATTTTGCACCGCACGACGCAATGCCGATTGACTAGTGACCAAAACCACCAACTCTTTGCCGCGGGTGACGGCGGTGTAAAGTAAGTTGCGGCGTAACATCGGGTAGTGGGTGTTGCCGAGGACGATCAACACCGCCTGCGATTCGGAACCTTGAGAACGGTGCACCGTCACGCAGTAAGCCGGAATTAGATCATCGATGTCACCCGGTCCATAAGACTGCACCCAACCATCGATTTCCGCGAGTAACTCATTGCGCGTGATGGAAGTGACTACACCAGTGTCCCCGTTAAAGGTCTCGCGTTCATAATCATTGCGCACTACCATAATGCGATCGCCCACGCGTAAATCTTTGGCCCATTCAAAGCCCGTGCCATCTGGGTTGAGGCGTGCGCTTAAACGCTGATTCAATTCATCGACCCCAAGCGGACCGCGGTACATCGGAGAGAGCACCAGCAAATCCTCCAAAGGATTAATGCCATATTTATCCGGCATGCGATCCGCGATGATGTGCTCCACCAAATCAGCAGCCTCCACCGGGTCTTCGCGATAACTCACGAAGAAATCGCCGCGCCCATCGCTGCGGCTAGAAGACACAGGCATTTCGCCATGCAAAATCGCATGCGCAGCTTCGGTGATTCCAGAGTCTTCCCCTTGACGGTGAATGCGTTGCAAACGAGTGGTGGCAATGGTTGGAATCTCCACCAAGTCACGCAACACCGCACCCGGCCCTACCGATGGCAACTGGTCGGCATCGCCCACCAACAAAACCCGCGCGCCATCTGGAACCGCTTCCATGAGTGCATGCGCAAGGGGTAAGTCCAACATGGAAACCTCATCCACAATCAAATAATCCAAATCCAACGGCTCTTCCGCATCGTGACGGAAGCCGCCGCTTGCTGGATCAAAACTAAGCAGTCGGTGAATGGTGCTGGCTTCGCGACCGGTGGCTTCATGTAATCGTTTTGCCGCGCGACCAGTAGGGGAAGTTAACTTCACCTTCAGGGAACCGGCTCGATCCAAAATCTCCAGCAACAAACGCAGCGTGGTGGTTTTTCCAGTACCCGGGCCACCGGTGATCACCGAAAAACTAGAAGTCAACGCCATCTCTAAAGCTAGGCGCTGACTTTCGTCGGGGCGATACTCGGTTTGCTCAATCGCGCGCATGACCTGGTCTGGGGTGGCTAAGGGCTCCGCCTTTGGTTCCTGCAGGCGAAGAATCTCATCGACCAAGCCAGCTTCGGCTTCTTGTAGCTCGGTGAGATAAAAAGCCTGGTCGTCGGGCTTGATACCAGCGGGGTCGAGCTTCACCAAAACTACGCGGCCGCTGTTCACCGCGCGTTGGACTCCTTCCATAATCGAAGCCTGGCTCAACTCCAGTTCATCCAACTTCTCCAGCACCATCATTTCAGGCAGGCATACATGACCTTCCCGGCTGGCTTCGCGCAGGAGGTGCACCAGCACCCCGCGCGCGCGCACCGGACTGTCCCGAGGGATGCCCACTGTGATCGCAATCCGGTCGGCGGTCTGGAAACCGACCCCGCGCAGGTCCCCGACCAGGGCATAAGGGTCCTGCCTAACCTTCTCCACGGCGGCGGCACCCCAACGTTCATACAAGGCGCTTGCATGGCTAGATGACAATCCATAACCACGCAGCTCTGACAAAACGCGGTGGCGATCACGCCCCTCACGGAATCCAGCGGCCAGCGCCTCGGCACGTTTCGGACCAATCCCAGGTACCAAACGCAGGTTTTCAGAGCTGCCCTCCAGGTTCGCCAAAGTGTGCTCGCCAAAATGGGCCACCAATCGCTTGGCCATATCTGCCCCGACTCCAGGGAAAGCGCCGCTGCCAAGGTACTTTTCCAGCCCCGTAAGTGTTGTGGGACTAGTATGTTCCGACCACTGGGCCTGAAACTGACGGCCAAACTTAGGGTGTTCCGTCCATTTGCCATGGAGCTTTAGGAACTCACCTTCATGCACTTGGCCGAGTTTGCCCGCCGCCGTGGTGGCTTTATCGTCCTGCAACAAAAGGCTGATTACGGCAAACCCACTATCTTCACTTTGGAAGATAATGGCAACAACCTGACCCTCAACCGATTCGTGAGAATCGGAGGCATTCGGGGATTTTTTAAATCTGGAAGACAAGGGTCGAGGAGATGTGGACGGAATCCAGGGAGGCCGATAGACTATTCGGCCCGTAACCGGGTGCCCGGTAAGAAACCAAAGAAGTTTTTCTCGATGATCAAGGTCCAAATTCGTCCAAACGAGTCCCTAGAAGCCGCACTGCGTCGCTTTAAGCGCCAGTGTAATCAGTCTGGTCTATTCACCTCCATGAAGGAGCGGTCCTTTTTCACGAAGCCGACCACCGCACGCCGTCTCGAGAAGAAAGAGCGCGTGCAGACCATTAGACGCGCGGAGCGTATCCGCCGCAACGCTCGCTTCTAGAGCTTAAGCGGTATTCTAAAAGCCTCAGTGCCGCGTGCGCTGAGGCTTTTCTTTTTTGCACATGGCACGTCCACTTCCCGAACGAAAGCGCCGTCGCGGTCAACGCGACTTGAGTTTGCCTTATCAGGAGTGGCGTTTTGAAATTGGAAGCCTGGAAAGTGGCGAACGTCTAGATGGTTTTTTATTCGGACGTTTAGATTGGCGGTCGCGCACTGGCATCAAGCGCATGATTGAAGAAGATGCCGTCACGGTGTTGCCGCATAAAGATCCGCAGCAAGCCGAAGTCGGTCGCGTTCGTTGCGGCCTAAAGTTGCGCACCGGACAAGAAGTCGTCGTGCGTTTAGATGCTCCCGGCCACGAAGATCATGAGGAACCGGTCGATGGCACTGATCCGACAGATTTGGTTGTGGTGTATGAAGATGACCAATTGATCGCGGTGAACAAAGCGCCGGGCTTGAACATACATCCTTCGCATGGTCATCTTTTAGATTCGGTGATCCAGTTAATCCATTTACGCCACACTGCGTTGTATGGAAAGACGCAGGACATGCCAACCTTGTGTCATCGTTTGGATCGCGAAACCACGGGCTTGGTGATTGCAGCGAAAGATCAGTTAAGCCGCACGCGTATGGGGCGCCAGTTTGAAGCGCGCACGGTGCAGAAGGCTTACCTCGCATTGGTCGAAGGTGTTATGGAAGAAGACGAGGGCGTCATCGACCTGCCGCTGGGTAAAGACTTTGATTCGGAAGTCCGCCTGCGCATTGGTGTACGAAAAGATGGCGAAGGCTGGAAGTCGGTCACCAATTGGAAGGTGCGCAAGCGTTTGGGAAAACGCACTTTGGTGGAGTTGTATCCACAGACTGGGCGCCAGCATCAACTCCGCGTGCACTTGGCTGCGATCGGCTATCCGATTGTTGGCGACAAGTTGTACCTAGGCGGAGACGCCATGTTCCTGCGCAATATCCAAAAGCAGTTAACCGAAGAGGACCGCGCTTTGTTGGATTTGGACCACCAAGCTCTGCACTCCTGGAAATTGGCTTTCGAGCATCCGTTTACTGGCGCGCCGATGGAGTTAGAAGCGCCGTTGTGGCCGAGTATCCAGGAAGCGTCTTCGCGCGAGGATTAGTTTGTCCAAATTGCGGTGGCAGTTTTGAAGCGCGCCCGCAACGTTCGGTAGAAACCTAAATCAAATCGCCGGAATCTACAAACAACAACTTACAGCTCACATCGGTCGCTTCTATGTTGTGCTGCACGCATAAGGCGCGGCGATAGGCATCGAGTTGCAGCTGGTAGGTTTCCGGGATAACGCCATCTGGTGGAGCTGCACCGGTTTTGAAATCGATGACATCGGCGGAGATGACTTTGCCGTTGCGGCGATGGAGGATGACGCGGTCGTAGATGCCCTGCAAGATGACCACCGCACCATGGGAGTCAATGGTTTTCACTGCGAAGGGGCGTTCGCGCAAAACTTCTAGCTCGACATCGGTGGGGAGGTTGTTCGGTTTGGATAAGGCTTCGACAACGCCCTTCTTCGTGACAGAAGCATCGAAGTCCTTCAGCCATGGTTCCAGTTCCTCGGCAGATGGCGCAGGGTCGAGCTGCAGCAGGGACATCTTTCGCGCGGCCGTATCCAATGCATAATCCTCGAGCCAAATCACATCTTCGAACAAGCGATGGATGGCGGTGCCGCGACGCCTGGCAAAACCAGAGGCATCGGCAAAGAGCGATGCTGCAGCAATCACCCCGCCTTGCTTGGCTGCAGAGGAGGGAGTCCATCGCGGAAGAGAGCGTGTGTTGCGGCTCTTGGCGAAAAGCGGACCTTGAATAGCTTCAAGGTTTTGCGCACCCGCATTTTTTTCTGCGCCAGGTAAAGGATCAGTTTGCCGGGGGGCAAGGCTCGGTTCAAAATCATGCGTTTGCCACACGATCCTCCAAGGGTCAAAGTTTTCCGCTTCTGGAACTTCGGCCGGGGAGCTGGTGGTGACCAACATGCGGCGCACAATATCGGCAGCGCGGATCCAATCCCGTTGGTATTTTGGCTTGGCCGCCGGCTTTGGAAGGATGAGTTCCATGTGAGACTTCGCGCGGGTCATGCTCACATACAAAACGCAGAGCATTTCGTGGAGAGCACTCGCTTCTTGGGTGTAGTAAGCCTCTAAGAAATCAGTTTCTTTAAGATGCTCTGCAAGTAGCAAGGTAGTTTCGGTTGGATTTCGCCCAACGCCGGTAGCTGGTTTCCGTGGATCCGGACGACCTGCAAAGAAAGCATCGCGACGCCCTCGTTTATCTTTAACCCAAACCACAACCGCATCAAAATCCAAACCTTTGGACTGATGAACGGTCATGACTTCCACTTGGCCAGTAGCCTTCGAAGCAACGCGTTGCTCTTGCACCATGTCGCGAAATCGGGATGGGCGTAGATCACTGCGCGCATCCCAGCTGCGGCCAAGTTCAACGAGCTGGCCAAAGCGTTGCAGGTTCCAGGGATCAAAGGCCTTGGTTTCGCAGAAGTGCTGATGCATCTTATGCAAAAGATCTCCGTAGCCATCTTGCAGCAAGCGCTTGCGTAGACGACGCGACAACTTCATCGCATCGATGCGGACGGACTTGCCCGGGGTGAAGGCGACCTTCCAGAACTCTGCCAGTGGAGAGGTTGCAATATGGAACCATGCCTCCGTGTCCTCGGGATGATCCGCGAGTTGGAACATGGAGAGCGCGACATCGACCGCGTGCGCATCGACCAATGGGTTTCCTCCGGCAGCGCACGCCGGAATGGAAAGTGCGGTGAACTGCGCCAACAAACGTGCCACCGATTTATTGTTATGGACTAGCACACCAATTCGGTGCTCAGGATTCTTCCGATAGAGATCCTCCGTGCGCCTAAGGATTGTGGCCTCGGTGTCTGTATTGTTGTCAGGATTTTTGCCGTTGGCTTCAATGACCCGTACGACTCCCTCCTTCGCCGAATGCGCAAGGTGCTTCGGATATTCCCTCCAAGCTTCAAGGCCAAGGGAAAGTACTGTGGACTCCCCACAATCATAGTTGTCCGCTAAACCAAGGAAGGTTTGGTTGACCGCATCTAAAACCGTTTGCGTGGAACGATAATTGACCGCCATTTCAGCAGAGGCAATGTCGTACCACTTGCTCAGGCCGTGCAAAAGCCTTGGCTCACCTTCGCGGAAACCGTAAATGCTTTGCTTGTCATCGCCCACCACAAACAAACTTCCGCTGCCATCTTTCTGCTCCGACTGAACCGCTTCTCTTGCTGGTTGCTCTAAAGCTTGCCACTGTCCAACACTGGTGTCTTGGAACTCGTCCAACAACAAATGCTTGGCAGGAACTCCCAGTCGTTGCATGAAGCGAGTACGGTCTTCCGGTGCGCACTGCGCGAGCCGTTTCGGGAAGTCATCGAAGCTCAATAGGCATGACTGCTCTTGCAAGGCCGTTCGATTTTCTGCATACCGCGCGGTAAGGTCACGCATGGCGCAAGTCCCTAAATGAAAGTCATATAAAATTGCCCGCGCAGCGACCTCGAGTACCGGGCGCAGCATTGTGGTTTCTATTTCCTTGCGATCGTACTTTTCTTCACCCGCCGCAAGCTTTTCCATAAACCCTCCAACCATGAGGGCTTTCCAATCACCAGCTTCCGCCAGTTCGATGGACCGTGCCATGGCCTTGGTCCAGTTTTTATGGGGGCCTCCATTCGCCGTGGTCGGTACTGGATACTCACGCAAGATTGCGCACACTTGCTGCATCGCCTCCTCGGTGGGGGGTCGCACGCCGGAAAGCAACTCCCATGCGGCTGGGTCGTATGCACAGGCTTCCCAACACTTCGCGGCTAAATCCAACTCTTCTTCCGTTTTGTGCAAGACACTGCGTCCGGGGTGTCCAGATTGAAGAGAGGCAAGGAGCTCGCTGGTTTGGCGTGGAGGCAAGTCCGCCAGGGACTGTTCCACGGCTCGCTGATGCAAGTCTTTCAGATCCATAAAGTCGGCCAAGCGCCAACCGAAAGGCAAACCCAAATCTAATGCTGCTGCACCGACTTGTTTCTGGAACCAACTGTCTAAGGTACCCACTTGAAGTTGCGGCAAGCGTCGCAGGAGAGTGCGTAAAAGGGCCACCGCTTCGGCTTGAGACCACTCATCCTCCACGCCTAAGAAACCAGCTAGCTCCTTGCGGCTTGCACTGTCCGCGCATGCTTTTGCAAGTCGTCCGAGAATGGAGTCTAGAATTTCACCTGCAGCTTTGCGGGTAAAGGTCGATGCCAAGATTTCTTCAACCGGCGCACCATGTAAAACTAAGCCGAGGTAGCGGTTGGAAAGTTGAAAGGTCTTTCCGGTACCTGCTGAGGCCAATAAGACGGAGGACTCTAGTTGGGGAGGAAGTTTCATGCGCCTTCCTCCTCATCGTCGGCGGTTCCATCGGTGGAAACTAATAGGCCGCCTCCCATGCACCGCATGGCAAAGGGACTGCGATAAATGCGCGGCTGATCTTCCTCGAAGAATTTCGCTGCACGAATCCCACGCACTGCCGAGGCTACTTGATTTTCTAAGGCGGAAAGCATTTCGTCGTCCAAATAGAAACCGCTCATGCCGTGGCTTGATTCATGCGCGCCAAGGTTCCAGTAAACCACCGAAACGGGACCGTCCTTCATTGCCGGTCCGCGTCCTCCGGTAAGGCTCCGTGCAAGATAGGGGTAAATGGCAAGCTGGATATCCATCCACTGCTTTTTCACCCTCATCCAACAATCCTTTTGCTCCCGCTTTTTATCACCGCTTTTGTAATCGATAATGCGCCACTCAACGGAAGCCCCATGGACGCGTCGATCGATGCGGTCAATGCGTCCACCCACGCGAAAGGACTCGGCTTCAAATTCGAGCGGAACACTCTTGCCTTCCGGTGACCATTCCACGGCATGAATTTCCCAACCCTCGGCGCGGACCTTCGCTTGCTCCTGCGCAAATAATGCAAGCCGATGCTCTGCTTGTATAAGTTGTAGTTGGACTAAGGAACGCGGCTGCTCTCCATAACGCTTGGCGGCTTCTTCATGGAGAAAGCCGACCACCGCTTTGCGAATCTCCTCTGCGTCCTGCAGCTCACGCAAAGTTTCGTCGGAACCGAAATGCTCTAATACATCGTGCAGCAAAACTCCGAAATGCAAAGGGTCCAGTTCACGCGCGCGGTCATCGGCATCGTTCAAGCGCAGCACGTGCTTCAGATAATAAGAATAGGGCGATGACAAGTATCCGTTCAACCGCGAGCAGGAGAAGGTTTCAGTTTCATACTCCAATCCTTCCTGCGGTCCTGGAAACGCAACCGCTGTGGGCAATTCTACCCCGCGACGACTTTCTTCAACAACGTTGGCTGCAAACAAGGCACAGCTCTGCGCGATGACTTGCTCTTCCTCGCCTAAGAATAGAAAACGGCTTGGCTGCAAGGGTGAGCCATCTAAGTCCCTGCGGCATAAGAAAATTTGCGGCCAGTTCTTTTCGCCTCGGGAATGCAATAGCCACTCCACCAGATAACGATCCCGCGCCCATCGCGTAATGTCGTCGGGCATTTGCAGTTGCTTACGCAAGGTGGAATCCAATAAGGCGCTACCCCGGAGAACTGCAGGCGCGTGGCCTTCTTGGAAGTCGGTCAACAAGAGTGCCGGCGCATCATCGAGTGGAAGCTCAAGCCATCCCACGGCGTCCATGGAGGTTTCTTCGGACCGACCGGGTGGGACTTCGGTGTTCGAGAGGTCACGCAGTAATAAGCGAATGGCCTCGGCACCAGTGAGACGGAAAGTAGTCGCGCCCTTTGTAGGCAGAGTGCTCCAAGCCATGAGTGCTTTGGCGCAGGCTTCCAAGGCGCTGCCTAAGCGTCGATCGGATTCTTGACTGCGGTCGAGTTCTTTCGATGCATAAATCATCGACAGCCAATCGACCAGGAGCGGTGCCCAGTCAGCGGCCGTTAAGGCTGGGCCACGTAGAGATTCCGTCAGTTTCCAAACCACCGCAGATTGTTTACGGATGGTCGCGTGTTGAACAACGGAAACGGTGCACTCCTCATTGGGGCTTAACCAGTTTGGCCCAACCTCTAAGGCTAAGTGTTCGCTGCGATACGCATCGAGCGCCGCTGCGTCCACCGGCTGCTCCAATTCTTCCCCCAAGCGCACTTCCATATCTGGATGGCGCAAGACGGCTGCTAACTCCTCGGCCTTTGGATTTTGTAGCCATGCCGCAATCGCTCGCAACAAATGTGCAGGCGGGGTGCGACTGCCATGCAAGCCGTTTGGCGCATGCACGCCCACGCCTTCTTTGGCGAGAGCAGACTCCAGAGCTGGAAGATGCGCTGCCTCTAAAACTCCCAGAGTAATCTCTTCTGCGGCAAAGGTCCCTCGCGAAGTACGTAGGCAAGTTAAAACTTCTTCCGCTTGTTGCTTTGCATCGGCGCAAATGTGTACGCGTTGCGGTTCGATGCTTAGCGGGCGTTCTTGCCATGCGCTTGGCTCGACAAAACCTAACTCATCAAAGTGGTCGGCGAGTTCTTCTGGTGCTGCGATTAAGCAAGTCCATGAAGCGTCCATTGTTTTCAGCAAGCCACGTTGCAGGGCATTGGCCTCTGGCAAACCTAGAACCACCAAAGCGCCTTTGAGGTTCTCGACGCGGCCAGCCTTCAACGCCTGCAAACGCATGAAGTGAGGATCTCCACAAGCGCACTCTTCCAGAATTTTCACAAAACGTTCTTGTAAATTCGCCAGTACTTCCCATCGCGGGGTGTCAAGGTATTCGGCCACTTGGAGGACATCGCGGAAGCAGAGAGCTTCGGCGGCTAATTCCGAATGAAGTGCACGCAGCATTTCAGCAACCGGCCACCACGCTTCCAAATCTTTGGAGCTTGGTGCATGCGGAATCAAAGAGTGCAGGTCGTCGGTAGGGACTTCTTGCAAGGCAGCGATCCATGCGAGGCTTCGTAGCGGATCACCGGCGCGGGCAAAGGCATAAGGTGCTAAGCCATCGGAGAGCTGCGCCAAGGTCATAAAGGTTGGCGGGGTCCAGTTGGCATCGGCACGCTCGGTCAACAGCTCCATCAAACGACGCCCAGCACGACGCCCGGGCAAAACCAAAGTGACCTCGCCAAGGTCCATGCCGTGTTCGTTTAGTAACCAATCGGCAGCACGGGCCAAGGTCGGTTGATTCCATCCAAGAAAAACGCGGGTTGGCAAACTCATGGGGTTAGCCACGCCAAACTTTCAGCAGAAATCAATACCGCTTTGCGTCCATGCCCACCATTTAGGGGAACGCGCATCAAGCCATCTTCGCTACCGCCTAATGCAGCGGCATGGTCGTAATCAATATGTCGGGTTAATACCCAACCGTAAAGTTGCTCGGCATAAAGCGCGACCAAAGCCCAGGCCTCTAACCGCGCCTCTTCATTCGCTGGCACTAAGAACTCCAAAGCGGAAGCGGTGCGGAATCCATACAGATCTAACTCATGCAGGGCTGAGGGCGGGGCTTCGGTGCGACGCAACACCCGCACTTCCAAGTCGCGCACATCGGAGTCGCGCTCGGCATTGCCAAAGGAATGCCAGGCGGAAAGCCCACGTGGACGGATGGCTCCAGCGAGGGAACTATGCGCAACATCGTGCAAAACGCCATAAAAACGGCGCTCATCCAAGGGCATATCCGTCATTAAGGTGGCAAACCATTCCACAAAATCAGTTTAGCAAGCCACTGCGCGAGGCGACAATATTCCGTTCCGAATCCTGCACCATGCCTCGCGACCTGCAAACTCCTCCGCCTGAACGCCTGCTCCTCGACGGACCAGTTGGGAAACTCGACGTTACCTTTGAGCGCCCGGCGGAAGCTGCGCGCGCTGCAGTTTTGCATTTGCATCCGCATCCGGTGCATGGTGGAACCCGGCAAAACAATGTGGTGCGCCATGGCGCCCTAGGCTCTTTGGAGGCGGGCTGTGCAGCACTACGCATCGACTTTCGCGGCGTGGGTCGCTCGGAAGGGGAGTACGACGAAGGAGTCGGCGAGGTGGACGATGCCGAAGCGGCCTATCACTGGCTCGAGCAGCAGTTCCCAGAGCTACCGATTTTCATTTGGGGCTTCAGTTTTGGCTCCCGCGTGGGTCTCGACCTGGGCATTCGCTTGCGCGAAAAAACCGCGGGATACATGGCGGTAGCTTGGCCGACGAGCTTCTATGAGTGGCCGGAATCCAAGGCCTGGCCATCGCCCAGTGCCTTTCTGGCTGGAACGGCAGACGAGTTCGTCGATTTAAAAAAAATGGGGCCGGCAGAAGAGCACGGTTCCAAAATCCAAATCGTGGAAGACGTAGGGCATTTTTTCCCCGGACGCCTGGATATTGTCCGAGGATATACCGCGGATACACTGAACACTTGGCTCGATGACTGATTCCAACCCACACGAACGCTGCGGCAGTAATGGCGAACTCGCCTTGCGCACCACCCTGCTTCCGAAAGACACCAACCCTGCCGGGACCATTTTCGGTGGCGTGATTCTTTCTTTGATTGACCAGGCTGGAGAAGTTGCCATGCGCAGCATCAATCCCCATCGTCGTTACGTGACGATCGCCATGGATTCGATCAAATTCATTGCACCAGTGTTCGTCGGCGATTTGATTTCGCTGTACACCTGCAAGCCAGATGTCGGGCGCACCTCAGTAACGGTTCAGGTCGATGTCCTCGTAGAACGCCGCGATCGCCCTGGCGTAGAAGTCATCGTTACGGTCGCAAAGGTGACCTATGTGGCGATTGGCGGCGATGGCAAGCCCATCCCAGTAATCGGTTAGATCAAGATGCTTAAACTTCTGACAATCGTTCCCTCGCCAAACAACGTTAAGGTGCGGATTGCACTTGGCTATAAGGGCATTCCTTACCAAGAGATTCCACAGGATCCTGCAGACCGAAGTGCGTGTTTAGATCTCAGCGGCCAGGCATTGACACCAGTTATGGAGGACAAGGGGGTCTCGCTATTTGATTCCGCGGCCATCCTGAGGTTTTTGCATTCCAACTACCCCGGCCCAGATTTGTTTCCGCATGATTATGAGGAGATGAAGAAGGTTGAGCGCTGGGAAGCCTTTGGGCGTTTTGGGGTCAAGGACAGTCTGGGCGCTATTTTCATGATGGCCCTTGGTCGCGCCGAAATAACCCCTGGAAATGTGCTGGCCGCGCGGAAGGAATTGATCGCGCACGTAGAGACGCTCGAAGAAACGTTGGTCAAGCGGGATTGGCTGGTGGGTAGTGCTATGTCTGCGGCCGACATTACTTTGGCCAGTCTTTTAATCTACAGCGTGATGGGCGAGCACCCGGCTTTGAAGGCATCGCTCTTCGGCCCCATCATGTGCAAGTACTTTTTGCTCGATGCTGAGATCTGTCCGAAAACCCAAGCATGGGTGCGGCGGGTGGCAGCCTACGATTCTTGGCTGGCGGACAGGTAAATCCCTGTTCCTGAGGCTACCGGGTCGGTTCGCCTTTACAATGCTCTTCCATGGCGCGCCGCAAAACCCGTACAGTCACTCTGGGTGACCTAAAGCTCGGCTCCGAGTTTCCAATCCTCGTGCAGTCCATGACTTGCACCGACACGGCAGATGCGTCGGCCACCATCGCGCAAATCGAGTCGCTGGTAGAAGTCGGATGCGAAGCCGTGCGGGTGACCGTAAATAATGACCGCGCCGCCGATGCCTTGCCCGAAATCCGCAAGCATTGTCCGATTCCGCTCATCGCTGACATCCACTTCACACATCGTCTGGGCTTACGCGCGATTGATGCTGGTGTGGACAAGGTGCGCCTGAATCCGGGCAATATTGGCAGCCTAGATCGCGTACGTGAAGTCGTGAAGGCCGCCGATGCCGCTGGCATTGCATTACGGATTGGCGTGAACTCTGGCTCGGTGGAGAAGGATTTACTAGAGAAGTACACCTGGCCATCCCCGGAAGCCATGGTGGAGTCCGCCATGCGTCACTGCAAAACGGTAGAGGACATGGGTTTCTCGAACTTCGTGGTGTCCTTGAAGTCGACCGACACCAACACGGTTCTTGCCGCCAACCGTAAGTTTGCGCAGGACACCGACATTCCGCTGCACCTTGGAGTCACCGAAGCGGGGCGTCCCGGTTATGGATCGCTCAAGTCGGCAGTAGGACTTGGCGCACTGCTTTTAGATGGCATCGGCGACACCATCCGGGTGAGCTTGACTGGGGATCCCGAGGCGGAAATCCCAGTGGCTTTTGACATCTTGAAGGCATCGGGCGCACGAGTGACTAGCCCGGAACTGATTAGTTGCCCAACCTGCGGGCGCATTGAGATTGATCTTGAAGCGCTTATGGATGAACTGGAAGAACGCCTTCAAGGCGAAAACGTTCCGGTCAAAATTGCGGTTCTCGGTTGCGTGGTCAACGGACCAGGTGAAGCGAGTGAGGCGGACATTGGTATTGCCGGTGGCGGTGGTAAAGGCATTCTTTATCGCAATGGCAAACAAGTACGCATCGTTCCCGAAGCGGACATGGTCGATGCCCTGATTGAAGAAATCCATCTCTTCAAGAAAGAACGAGCAGAAAAGATTGGATCGTAATCGCTTTAGCACAGGCTTGTAGTCCTTTACAGTTGAATGCGGCATCCCGTGTTCTCGATGTCGGCTGTGGTCGTGCAAAAAAAAGAGCCGTTATCCCCGAAGGAATAACGGCTTTGCGTTCTGGATTGCTTAGACCTAGAACAGCTTAGCGGATGATCGCCATCTCGCGCTCGTTGGAAGACTGGTTGCGCATACGCAGGCGGAAGTTCTCCAGCTCCTGTGCGGTTGCAGTTTCTGGGTCATAGGTGTTCAGGTCGAATGGAACGCCACGGCCAGAGGCATCGAGGGGACGAACGATGACCACGAGGGAATCACTTAGGGTCCAATCAAAGGTTCCAGTCACAGTAGGCAGTGCGGCCTGGTTGAGGTCGACAGTGATCAGTGCCGTTGGTTTATCCCAAATGATGCTGTTGGAATCGACGCCGGCGTAAACCGCATACTCGAGTTGACCAGCAACCGAACCATTGAAGGGAAGGCTTTCTGGGTCAATCGCGTGTGGGAAGGTCACGCTAACCGTGTCGAAGTCGACGAAGGAACCGAAGTAGGTACCTGCAAGTTCTTCATCTGCAAACTCAAACACAGGAGGTGCGGAGTCTGGAGTTGCCAGGGCGCCTTCTGCAATCCACGCTTTGATTGGCTCTTCCATGGCAGCCAAACCTTCGGGATCCGTGATGTAAGGCAAGTGCTGGAACAAGGTTGGCAAAGCCGACATGCGGGCGAGAAACTCCGCCCAGGAAGCCTCGCCCTGGTAAGGAATTACAAAGCTGTTTGGGTTTTGCAAAGTACCTACTCCAGCAAGAACACCTTCCAAAGTGCTTAGGTCAAGCTGACCTGGGCCTGGAAGAGTGTGGCAGCTCAAGCAAGTCGTAGCAGGGATACCAGGCATTGGCGTGGACCACAAAGGAAGAACTTGCGTGTCGAAGGCAACCAATCCTGGACCGTACTCAGCAGGGGTGCGTGCACTTGCAACTGCTGCGGTGAGCGAAAAGCGCTCGTCGGTGTCAAGGGCGACTACGCGGTAGAAGAGGGTGGTGTTGTCTGGAAGGCCGGTGTCGATAAAGCTGGTGACACCCTGCTCTGTGGTGAACACCAAAGCGGAATCCAGTTGAGCCGTTTCAGCATCCAATGCGCGAAATACCTGATAGCGCATGGAAATCGCACCGCCTAGATTAGGCAGGAGGACGGCATCAGCCCAAGTCACGGTGACTTCGTTTGGATTGATGGCGTCTGCCCCCAGGACTCCAGAGAACAAAATGTCACTGGTCCCAAGACCAGCGCCATTGTTGGCACCGGCTCCAATTCCGCCAGGGGTGTTGGCAGAGGGACCAGATGGGCCGCAGGCCACTGGAAGTAGTGCCATGAGGCCAAGGGCTGTAAGTTTAAGGGCTGAACGCATGCTATTAGGAAAAGGCGCGCCGAACGGACTTCGCGGGGATTGCGCCTCAGGGAATCATACCCGATGATTTCCACTTGTGAGGGTTGCGTTTTTGTCCGGGATAAGCGATAACACTAGCCTTCCAAGGAATCTAAGATTCTCAAGAATTCCAGTGCCCGTACCAACGCTCTACCCATCCCTGCTTCCGTTCTCTTCGGTGCTTAAAGGCGCCGCTGGGGATATTCTGCAACTTGATGCTCCTATGTGGCTTACGCGCGCTCCAGGGTCCCTGGACATCCTTGGTGGCCCGAGTGAATTGCCAGGATCGGCCTCGGTCAGCATGGCGACCGGCCGTTCGGTTTACAGCGCGCTTCAAAATCGAGATGACGACGTTATCCAAATTCGATTTTTATGTACCCCTGCAAAAGGTGGAAATCGCGAATGGAAGGGTCACATCTCAACGATTTACACTAAAAAGGGCCCACCACGCTCCTTAGCGGTACTTCAGGCGCAGTTTGAGGAAGATAAGGCGCCTTGGATGATGGTCATGATGGCCATTATGATTGGCTTGCGGCGTACGCATCAGCTGAATACTCCAAAACAAGGGTTTACACTTGTGGTTTGGGATCGCACGCCAGATGGCATAGGTTTTGGTTCTGAGATTGCAGTTGCAACATCCGTCGCTCTGGCCCTCAAGGGCTCGACGGGTCTAGATAAGAAGCGGGTCGATGGCATCCGCGTGGCTCGAGCCATTGTTTACGGCTATACGGAAGTTCTTGGCCGTTCGATTCCCATGACTCAGGTGCTCACTTCGTGCAATGCGCAGAAGGGATGCCTGCTCGCGATTGAACACGGCATGGACCCGGTCATGACGTGGTTGCCTCTGCCGGAACACGTGGTGGTCGCGGCCGTCGATGCTGGAGGAGAGGCTCCGGATCCAGAAATGGGCCTGCATGCCATGACTGGCGCACGCATGGGGCTGGAACATTTGAACGTGGCCCTCAGGAAGGCCAAGCAGTCGCAACGCGGTGGCTGGGGTCAAGTTTCTTCGGCGGAATTTGAGGGAGGCTTGCGCTCCCACGTTCCGACCAAAGAAGGCGGCAAGGATTTCTTGAGTAAGTTCAAGGAGACGAGCGACGAAGGCTTGCGCGAGATGGTGAACCCAGAGGAGAACTATCGCGATCGTGCTTTGTCGGAGCACCATGTCCGCGAAAGTGGTCGCGCGCGTCGTTTGTTGCAGCACTTGCAGGATTACGGCCGCACCAAGCGTGAGGATTGCCTGGCAGAGTCCGGTCGCGGGCTGAACAGCTCGCATCGTTCCTACTTGGAGAAGTGCGGCTTGAAGAATGATCACATTCATTCTCTGCGCACGGAACTCACCACTGCAGGCCGCATGGCAGGCTTGTTTGGAACGCGTTTGGCCGAACACGGTCACGGTACTTTTATGGTGGTGCTTGGTCATGCAACGGCCATGCCACGTCTGCGCGAAATCGCAGCAGCACACAGAAAGAAAACCGGCCTAGGTGGCATGGTGTTTAATGAAACTGGCCAGGGCGGTGTCTTGGATGGTTGGTGGGAAGGGGTACTCGATGCGAACGAGGAAGAAAACCTGAGCTCCAATGCGTCGTCTAAACCCTGATCCATTTTTTCTTGTAGTTTCCCTTCTGTTTGGGCTCACCGCTTGCGTGGTCCCAGAATCGGAAGCTGCTGTCGATGATCCCCCGGTGCCAGTGGTGCACAAACCAGTGGACCGAGGTTACGACGCCCTGTCTTACGGTTTAGAAATCGAAATGCGCGCCGACCGCGCAGAGTTGGTCGGGACTACGCGGATCCGCTTGCGTGCTACACGTGCGTTGCAAGAAATTGTGCTCGATGCAGCGGACATGGAGATCCTCAGCGTCACCACGGAGACCTCGCGCGCTGCTTTGCTCCCTTTCGTTTCAAAAAAGCGCACTCTGCATATTCCTCTTGCGAAGGAAGTGCCAGCCGGCACAGTGATTCCTTTAGACATTCAATATCGCACCTCGCCTTTGGCGGGCATGCATTTTGTTTTGCCCGAAGAGAGTGGCGTGGACCATCCACCCCACGTGTTTACGCAAGGGGAAGCCCAGCGTGCGCGTTTTTGGTTCCCTTGCAATGACACTCCATCGGACCGCGCCACGCATACCTTGCGCGCACGAGTTCCACGCAGTTGGATTACTGTCGCAGCGGGGGAGTTGGTCGGCCACGAAGTTTCTGAAGATGGCTTCACCGTTTCAGATACCTGGGTATTGGATCAAGAAATGCCAACCTATCTTTTCACTTTTGCAGCAGGTCCGTTGCTGAAGTTGGAAGATCATTGGGAAGACGTCGACTTGTGGTATGTCGGAGAACCAGCCGATGTCGATCTACTGTCGGCATCCTTTAGTGAAACTGGCGCCATCCTCGGCTTCATTAGTGATTACACCGGATTCCGTTATCCATTCGCTAAGTACGCACAAGTTGCTGTACGCGATTTTCCTTTCGGTGGCATGGAAAATGTTTCCGCCACCACAGTCGCGCGCAATGCTTTGCACTCCGCGGCTTATCAAGAAGAGAGCCCGAGTTGGGGGCTGGTTGCGCATGAAGCTGCGCATCAGTGGTTCGGTGACATTGTCACCTGCATCGATTGGACCCACGCTTGGCTGAATGAAGGTTTTGCAACCTACTTCGATCTGCTTTATCGTCGTCACCGCGATGGCGAGGCTGCTTTCCAAGTCGCCATGGGCAACACCCTTGATGGTTACTTGCGCGCTTGCCGCGATGAGAACCTGCGCCCTCTAGTAAAGTCAGAATATCGGCTGCCGATGGATTTGTTTTTCGATGGCACTATTTATCCAGGTGGCGCTTCCCGTGCAAACTTGTTCCGCGGCATAATTGGCGAAGAAAAGTTCCGTGCCGCCTTGGAGATTTATTTGCACCGCAACGCTTATCGTTCGGTACATAGTCAGGATCTGCAAAAAGCTTTGGAAGATGCCAGCGGGCGTGACTTCGAGCAAGTGTTCGCGCAATGGGTTTATGCTCCGGGTTATCCAGAGCTAGATCTTTCCTGGATTCGGCGCGGTCGTGATCTGCAAGTGCACGTTACGCAAACTCAGTCTTTAGCCGGCGGTGTCCCGGCAGCTTTCGAGTTCCCCCTCGATGTGCGTTGGCATGAAGGTGGAAACTGGCGCGAAACAAGGTTTTGGATCACGCAAGAAGACCAGGTCTTTGAGGTTAGCACGGGAGCGAACTTTGATGGTTGGGTCGAATTTGATCCCCATGTTTACGTTCCGGCCAAGTTGACCGTGCATGAACCGGCGAGCACGACCGAGTTGCGCGCAATCAAGGGTTGGAGTGCACGCTCCCGAGTTCTTGCAGTGCGTGACCTTGCTGATTACAGCAATCCGCAAACCACGGAAGTCCTTTGGACTGTCGCACGCTTCGATAAAGAACCCGGCGTGCGCTTAGAGGCGGTGAAGGCATTGCGTAACCGTGGACAGAGCCCTGCGAATGTGGCTGTAGTGCGTGCTTCCTTTGCAGGTGAAAAGAATGCGCAGGTGCGCGCAAGTTTGTGGGACTGGATTTGCACTTATGAGAGTGACCCAGCAATCCATGACTTGCTGTCCGCGACTTACCGCGATCAAAAGGCACTCACCGGTTTGCGGGTCAGTGCGTTCCGCGCTCTTGCTGAAGGCCAAGATCCTCTTGACCGTCTTGCCTTTGCTGCTGCACAGTTGAAAGGCGAAGAAGGAGAAGGTGAACGTCTTCACACCGCCGCCATGGAAGTCCTTGCCGCCTTAGCGCACCAAGACTTGGAGAGCAGTGTGGCCCCTCAAGTCCGATCCATCTTGCTTCCGCTTTCTTGGAAGGGGAATAGCACGCGCATCCGCAGCGCTGCGATCAGGCACCTCACTCCATGGCTTAGCTCAATCGACGCCACGGCTCTTGCGCCAGGGCAACAATCCATTCTTGACACTCTGCGTAATGCAATCTATTCAAAGAGCGCTTTACTCCGGCGTGCTGGAGTGACCGCCATCGGTGGACGCCATGACCTGTTCACGGCGGAAGTGCGTTACTTGAACGCCCATGAGCCAGACGCGCGTGTGCGCCGTTTGCTTGAGCAGTAAGCTAGTCGACCGTTGCCGGCGCGAGTTCCTTTGCGCTGGCCTCTAACAAGCGCGTGTTTGCGAAACCAGAATCACTGCGCATAGCTTTGGTGATTTCGCGGTGGGCAATGCCCCACTCCAAAACAGCGTGGGCCGTTTTTTGCACATGAATGCGTGCATCACGGAAGGCGAGCGCAATCGTTCCCTGCTCTTCGGTATAGAGCTTGCGCCAGCTTTCACTGCTACGTAATAAGGTTTCTACCTTAAGTAGCTCGCCTGCAGGATCGCCTTCACGTTTGGTCGCGCCCGCTGCTTGGGCTGCAATTTGTTGTTCCAGCTCACGTTTCTGCGCTAACAAGAGAGCGTAGCCATCTAAAGAAGTCCGCCACTTGGAATCGATCTGACGTAAGCAAGTATCCAGCCAGTTATCTAGATTGCCTTCCAATTGCTTCGAGGCCTCTGCTAAGTGAGTGCACAAAACAGCAACCGCCGGCTGAGCAGCCTCCAACGCCGACACCATGCTTTTGGTTGTCAAAATTCTTTGCACCGTGGCACGATGCATGGCAACCGTCAAACCTAACTTGTCTGCAATTCCCGATTGCAGTAAGTGACGGTGCAGTTCATGGAACGCCCGCGCAACTTCTTGGACTCGCTCACTCTCCATAGCGCGACTATCCAAAATTCCTTCTACATGGGTTGCGTAGGTGTCGAGAGCTTTCCACGCCATGACTTGACGCGCGAAATCATTTTCAATCTCCCGGCCGGTCAAGCTAACACTCAAGAACTCGGCAGAGTCCGGCGCGAAATGAGCATTGGCTTGCGCTTGAAGCTTGGCGCCAGCGAGCTCAAGCGAGGAAGCCAAGCGCATGGTTTGGTCAGCCCAGGAATGAGTGGTCACTGGTGTACCACAGCCGACAAAAGCGGCCAGCAGGAGGATGACGGAAAAGCGCATGCGCGCATACACTACCATCGACTCTAAGGACTGACATGGCTGCTCCTACCCCTTCCCAACTCCGTGCTTTAGGCTTGGGCTCCTCTACGCAGCGTAGCCTCGTGGATGATGTACCGCTTAGTAGATTAAGGGTGAGCTTCTTTCGAAACTCACCCTTGATGGTGTAGAACTAAAGCGGTGTTCGCTTAGACGTTCGCGGTCACCGGGTCGGCGCCGAAGGACTCTTGGGTCTCGGAAGGGATCACCGCGTTGTAGTAATCCAAGTGCATGGACTCTTTAATCAGATTCCGCGCAATCACGATGCGTTGAATCTGGTTGGTGCCTTCGTAGATCTGCAAGATCTTTGCGTCGCGGTAGTACTTGGCGATTGGGTAATCTTCCATGAAGCCGTAACCACCAAAGATTTGCACCGCGTCGGTAGCCACTTTCACAGCAACGTCGGTAGCGAAACACTTGGCCATTGCTGCGATCTTGGTCACACCTTTGTAACCAGCATCGGCTTGTGCGGCGGTTTGATAAACCAACCAGCGTGCAGCTTCGGTCTGTTGCGCCATGTCGGCGAGCATAGCCTGAATCATTTGGAAGCCAGAGATGGCTTGGCCAAACTGCTTACGACGTCCGGCGTAAACGGTAGCAAGCTCTAATGCGCCAGCTGCAGTCCCCACGGCTTGGGCAGCAACACCCGGACGAGCCAGGTCGAGGGTCATCATGGAATGCTTGAATCCAAGCCCTGGAACGCCGCCAATCAGGCGGTCGTCGCCAAGCTTGATGCCATCAAACACGGTCTCGCAAACTGGAACCGCGCGAATGCCCATCTTGTCTTCCAGCTTCTTGATGGAGAAGCCAGGATCAGTGTCCTCAACGATGAAGGCTGAGATACGGCGCGAGCGTGAGTTCGGATCAGTTACCGCAAAGCAAGTGATGATGTTGGCGCGGGAACCATTGGTGGTCCACTTCTTTTCGCCACGGATGGTCCAAGTGTCGCCTTCCTTTTCTGCACGCACCGAAAGACCACCAGCATCGGAGCCGGCAAACTTCTCAGAGAGTGCAAAAGCACAAGCTGCTTTGCCAGAAGCAACGAGTGGCAAGTACTTGGCTTTCTGCTCATGCGTTCCGCCCACAATGATTGGGATGGAACCAAGTGCGTTTACCGCAAAGGCAACACCGAATGCCGGGTCAGCCTTGGAGAATTCTTCGACCATCAAAGCCAGGGCCATGATGCCGTCGCCGGAACCGCCGTACTCCTTAGGAATCCAAACGCCGAGCATGCCAGCATCTGCGGCCGCCTTGAAACCGGCTTCATTAAAGCTCGACTCTTTATCGTGCTTCAGGGCATTAGGAAGGAGGTGCTTCACCGCGATTTCATGAGCCTTCTCACGCCATGCGAGCTGCTCTTCGGTGAAGGTAATGTTAAACAGAGGGTTCATGTCTGGATGGTCTAGGAATGGTCAGCTAAGGGGAGTTCGGGCCGACGAGAACCCGGATTCTAGCATTGCTCGGTTAGAGTGCTTCCATGCCTCGGCGATTCCTACTGTTTCTTCTTCTGATTCCCTCGTGTCAGACGCCGCTTCTGGATTCGCCCCAATCCGAGTGGTTTTTGATTGGGGAAGCTAGCTTTTCACGCACGCCTGACGGGGTGATTCATGGTCAGGGACGTGATTTACCACGGAATTCGTTTCTAGTGAGCCGTGAACAATATGCTGATTTCGAGTTAGAAGTGGACCTCAAGATCGAGGGTGGTAACTCGGGGATTCAAATACGCTCGCAGCTTAAGGACAGTGGCACCAAGATTTTTGGGTATCAAATCGAAGTCGACCCAAGTGAACGTGCGTGGTCGGGAGGCCTTTACGATGAAGCGCGGCGGGGTTGGCTGGACTCTAACGAAGACAAACCAGCCGCCCTTGCAGCTTTTCTAGTGGATGATTGGAACCACTACCGCATTCGCTGTGAAGGCACGCGCATTCAGTCCTGGGTGAACGGTGTGCCTTGCGCCGATTTTGAAGACGATGTCAACGCTAAGGGTTACATCGGATTACAGGTGCATGGTGGCGCCAAGACCGATGTCTGGTGGCGCGGATTCAGCATCACTCCTTTGCCATAGCAGCTCTTGCCTTGGCGACGGTTGCAGCGGAGAACTCGTGTGGGTTTTCCGCCCACTGCTTGGAAACATAACTTAGGATCGCCGCTAGATCTTGGTCCGAGAGGGAGGACCAGCCAGGCATGCTCAAATCGTAGTCTTCCCCAGCAACCTGAATTGGACCACTGATGCCCTTCAAGACTAGAGATGCAAGTTTCTCATCGGAAAGGGAAAGCCATTCCGAGTTTGCAAGTGGGGGAGCGAGTCCGGTGAGTCCGGCACCATCGCGTTGATGACATGCACCACAGGTCGCTTCGTAGAGAGACTGCCCTGGAGTTGGCTCAGCTGCATTTACGGAACGCTTGGCCGCCAATTTTTGGCGCTTGCTCACGCATTGAACGAGCTCCTTTAGGAAGGCTGCTTGATGCGGGTCTTCTTGCGCATCTGCGGGAAGTTGCAGCATGGCCAAATGCTCTCTTCCGCCGAGGCTGCTTAAGACGGCATCGCGCAAAATGACATCGGCAGGGTCGGATTGGAAAAGTTCCATGAGCATGGTGAGTGCTACTGAACTTTGGCTTTCGCCGAGGCTGAAGGCTAATTGCCAACGCACTTCGCGGCTCTCTGGCGTGGGCAGGGAAGAAAACTCCTTGACGATTTGGTCGTCCTTTAGGAATGGAGCGACTGCTTTTAAAAGTTGCACCATCCACTTTGCATCGCCGCCTTTCCTATAAGCTTTAAAAACCGCTTGCACATTCAATTGCCCCAGGCCCTCTAAAGTCCACAGCGCATGCACGCGCCCCATGCCCGAGGTTATGTCAAATGCGCTATGACTTAGCGCTGTAATCACATCTTCGGAAACCGCCCGCCCGACTAACAAGCGTTGCGCGGTACGACGTTGCCAAGCATTTTTATGCCCAAGCAAGCGCACTAATCCCATGTCCGATAGTTGGGATAAATCCACCGCCTCTTCTACGGTGGCCTCTTGGTGTCGGATCCGCCAGATGCGGCCCAGGCCATGTGGTTTCACCAAGCCACGCTCTTCCGCCTGACGTCGGAGAAAGGAAGTCAAGAAAACCCGGTGCTGCAAGATCCCGCGGTAAAGGTCCACAACATAAAGCGAGCCATCCGGTCCGACGCGCAAGTTCACCGGACGGAATCGTTCATCGGTCGAGGTTAAGAAGTCCAAGTCCTCTGCATTCCCCAGTAAGGTTGCGCGAACTTCTCCGTTCACATCTTCCACGTCATAACGCTGCACCAAGTTGGCGCAGGGTTCGCACTGAAATAAGCGTCCACGGTCTGCCTCGTCTAGGCTTGTCCCTGTAAACCAAGCCGGCCCACAGGCACCGGTCAGTCGAGCCAAACTTCCATCCGCGCGCAAAGTTTCCGTACGGTATCCTCGGTTTACCCCGGGATTGATGCGCGATGAAAACACTTCGGTACTTGCCTTGGTGCTGATATTCGTGCCGCGCCCACGAAACACTTCATTGCGCACCGCAGACGCTGGCGGAACCCAATTCACATGAACGCAAGAAGAGTTGTAGTTGAAAGCCAAGCGGCCCCAATCATCTTGGCTCATGCCCCATTGTCCGCCTGAGGCAGACCGTTCACTAACCCAACTTCCATCCACACGTCGGTAACGTCGGTCGTGGTTCGCAACATAGAGCCAGTTGTCCAAACCTAAAGTTAAACTGTTTGCTGCATGTTCTGGGTTACTTAAGCCAGCGGTGACTTGATCGGATAAAACTTCCCGCTTATCCGGAAGGCCATTTCCATCGGTGTCTTGGAGGAATACGATTTCGGGTGGAAGGATCGCAACAACGCCTCCCGGGACCAAGCAAACCGAGCGCGGCAGAATGAGCTCATCCAAGAAGGAAGTGCGCTGGTCGAAAACGCCATCGTTATCTTGGTCACTGAGAATCGCAATGGAGCAACCGGGTTCGAGCTCTCCGTGGCCGTCGGCGTCGGGCATAAAGGTATTCATTTCGACCACCCACAAGCGCCCAGAAGCATCCCAGCAACAATCGATAGGGTCTTGAATGAGGGGTTCGGTTGCAACAGCCTCAATGACATAGCCCGGAGGTAGCTGGAACAAATCCAAGGCCTCTAGCGGAGTACGCACGGGGGCGTCGGGAATATTCCACTGTCGCTCCACCGCTTCTTGCACTTCACCCTCGCGGTCTCCCTGCTGTGCCTTTAGCGAAGAATTACTTAACGCAAGACTCAGAAGAACGCAGGTCATTGAGTACGTTCGCATTTTAATTCGCCAGCTCAGAAGCACTGACTGCAGCGGAAAAAACTAAGGCGGTAACTTTTCGCAAAGCTTCAAGGTTCACACTTTCTACGTTGTCGCTTGGACGATGATAAGTATCGGTGCGAAACTCTGCGGTATCGGTTAGGAAAACGGCGGGGATTTCGACATCCCAGTAGGGGGCGTGGTCGCTGCGCCGTGCATCGGGCAGGAAAGCTCCAAGCCGCGCCAGGGTGTAGGTCGGAAGGTCATTTACATAAACCGAACCGGCATCTTCTACTAAATGGGCAAGACTCGCCGAACCATGCCCTCCGATGATGCCTAAGAAGTTCCCGGTGGAAGGCGGCCAGACTAGAAACGGAATCCGTGCAGGCGACTCTTGGGAGTCCTCTTCCTCGGTGTAGAAGCCAACCGTGTCCATGTTGATTAAGCCAAACACCTGATCCACTTCTCCACTATCCAGCATTCTGCGGACGTGTTCATAACTGCCCCGTAAACCAATCTCTTCCGCTGCAAAGAAGCACAGTCGGACCGTGTATTCCGGACGATGTTGCTGCAGCAACCGTGCCAGCTCCAATAACACCATCACACCCGAGGTATTGTCATCGGCGCCGACCGTTCCTGGCACCGTGTCATGGTGCGCACTAATTTCAAGGATGCGGTTTGGGTTTTTGGTGCCAGGGATGGTTGCGAGCAAATTGATTTGCTGAACGGGTTGGTTGTCGCCAGTTGTAAATACGGCACTCCCTTCGAATCCACTCAGTACGCGGCTTTGGCTAATGGTCTGCGAGAAGAAGTTGCCTGGTATCTCAATCTCTTCCTCTCCGCGTTGAAAACTGAGCTTGACTTCAGGGGTGCAAGTAAAGACTTCACGTTCGGTTTCCACACCAAGCGCGTGCAACTCGCGCTCTAGGTATTCAACAGTCCGAACCCCAATCTCTGGGTCACCAGCGCGACGCGGACCCATACCCGTAAGCGCGACGAGATGCTGCGTTAATCGTGCCTCGCTCGCGTTCCCTGCAACTTTCGCGACATCTTCCTGGAAGGTCACGGAAGAACAAGAAAAGGTCATCAGGCAAAAGCCGAGCCCTAGTGTGCAAGTGAGGAGAAAGATGCGCATGGACATGTGAATGCTATCCAATCATGTTCATAATACATCCGGCTAAAAGTCCGCCCCCAAAACTCCAAGGCAATATCCCACGATTCGATTTGGTCTTTCGCGTTAGGTATAGCACCAAAGGCGAGAGCAAGGTGCCAACACAGAAACCAGCGATGGCGCCGGTGAAAAGAGGGTGGTCAATCCCGCCAAAGCTAAAGCGCATCCTTTCAGGATTGCCGAGGATTAAGAAAAAACTAATCGCAGATCCAATCGCAAAGCCGATTGCAGTTGGAAAAACCTTGTCGAAAACAGGACTTCCACCCGGCAGTTGCCGGGTGGAAAAAGACTGGCGAGGATTGAAGTCGCGAGGCGGTGGGGGTGCCTTGTACTTTGGCCGTTCGGTAGCTTTCAAAATTACTCCCTACCAACCAAAGGTTCCTTTCTCGCTGCGCTTGCGAATTTGCTTTTCATCCGCCCAAACGATTTGGCGAGTTTGTACGTTCACTGCGTTTAGGGTGAACTTGTAGAACACGGAACGGACATCGCCGCCGGCTGCGGCAATGGTGGTGAAGCGACCGTAGAACACGTACTCCGCGCCGAGTTGCCGCCCGAGTTCGGCGGCTGCGGCGGTATCGACTACGCCAGTGCCTTGGTAGGCCAGCTCCTTATCCATTTCTGCAATGCCCGCATCGCTCGCCATGACGGAGAACTTCTGCGACTGAATCAAGGCAGTGCTAATCGTGTCGGTTATGTTCTGGGTATCGATGTGCTGATTGGTGCGGTTGTCTACACCACCAAACACAATACGCGGTTGATTCCCACCCCAAGCGCTGGCGCCGGTGAAGGATTCGGTCATTTCCATAGCGATACCCTGAAGGTCGGTGTAGTTGAAATCGGTGGACAGGATTTCTACGCCTTCTGGATCTTCATAGGTAACTTCGGTGGCGCAAGAACCCAAGAGGGCGAGAGCGCAGGCGGAAAGTGCAAAGCGGGTGTTCATGGCTTATTCGTTAGGGGAAGTTTGTTCAACGTGAACCACGAACTGGATCGCGGATTCGGTAGGAGAAGTAAAGGGAAGCGTGCGTTCCTCCCCTGGGCGGAGAACCAAAAGCTTCTCCGGAGTTTCGTAAGCGCCACGGCGAAGCACGATGCCGTCGGCGTCGCGCCAAGTCCATGAGAAACGTAGGCGTACCGCTTCGTCTTCCTCATTGGTAATGCGGAACTGCACGGCAAGGCGTCCATCCGATAGGCGTCCGTCGACGGAGCCAAACTCAAGGTCGAGGTCGTCGGCAAAGTTGCGAACTTCCACCACAATGTTGCTTACTTCCGAGTCTCCGTAATCAAACTCTTGTCCGTTGATGGTGATGACCTCGGCTTTGTGCACCTCTGGTCCAGAGCATGCTCCGAACAAAAGTGCCATAGCTAGTGGGTAGGTGAATCTTCGCATGCCTTAGTACTCCGAGATGCGCACTTCTAATTCGCAGCGCACCGCTTCCATGTTTGGTGCGACCGAAGTGACGGGTTGATAAGAACGACCGGCAACGTAAAGCTTCTTCCAAGAACGAGTCACGCTTTGCATTTCAATGCCTTCTGCATCAAACCAGCGTGCGCGGTACTCAACTTGGACGTCGTCTTCGGCTTGATTTTGTAGTTCCACTTGGTAAACCGCAAAGTCTGAGCGACCAAAGCTAATCCGTTCGGTAGAAAGCTCAATGATGTCATCGATATCGTCGTCGCCGACATAACGTGCGGAGCCACTCAGTGGGCCGTTTTCGACGCCAGCTGAACTGCAAGCTGCGGTGCCGAGGAGCACGCAGAGGGAGATGAGGAAGGGTAGTCTTTTCATTTCTCAATGACTAGGGTAGTGAATCTGAATGAGCGCGCGGCGATGCATAGAGCTTATTGTCTATTGCGCGCACGCTAATCATTACGGGCGACCCGGCCTCAAATGAGTAGATTCCGAGGTCAAGTGGAGGATTGTTCGCACTCGTGTGCACCAAAATGCGGTGTTCTCCGGGCTCAATGCGAGCTCGCAGTACTTGAATATCATTTGGCAAGGTGAGCCAGGAGCGCAAATCGGCACTCTCGCTATAGGTATTTAGTAAAGAACCAGCGAGGCCAACGAAGATGCCGGCCCATTGACCGTGCTCTTCTTCGACTTCTTCAGCAACATGATCCACGACAATCGTTTTGGCTGCAGATCGAAGGAGTGCCTTGGTGGTCACCCACGCAATGCGATCGTTCAGATTGTTCCGTCCAACCTGCATGACATTTTCCAGACTGACGGTTGCGCCGACAGCAGAATTTGCGACCTCTACTTGGAGGGTGCGCGCGCGTTGCGGCACATGGCTAAATCGAGGTACCGAAATGCGCCCGAAGGATCGTTTGGTGCCATAGCTAATCTCCTCCGCAATCTTTTCTGGCATACGTCCGTTTTCAAAAACCACCACGATCTCTGAGAAGGAAAGTTCTGCCTGACGTTCGGAAGATTGCAGGCGTTTGATACGTTCCTGCGAATAAACCACCACAGGGTGATTGGGAATCTGCTCAGCCAAAAGCTCTAGGTCAATGCGCGCATCGTTGTACTGGCCATCGACATCTTGAGCTAAGGCGGCAATGAAACGTCCAAAACGGTTCATGCCCGTGGTGCTCTCATAACGCTCACGCTCAAAGCGCTCAAATTCATAACCACGTTTCACTTCCACCATGGCGCCGTCCAGATTGCCTTGGCGCAAAAAGTCCCAAGCAAGGAAAGAGTGCAGGAGAACTACTTCGAAACCTTCGCCGTCATACGGCATGGTCTTGTCGTTGACCAGCATAGACAGTGCGCCCTCGCTTAGGCTGCGGCCACTAATGGTGGGGCGATCTTTGAATCCATCGACTACCTCTAGAGCTGCAAGCCATTCCCGAGTGGAAGCTTCTAGGTTGCCGCCAACGTGATAGGCCATACCGGCTTCCGCGTGGGCGAGGAAATCATTGCTGCCGAGGGTGCCAGAAAGGGCGGAAAACTCTTGTGCCGCTAAATCAAATTCGCCGTACTCGAAAGCGTCGATGCCGCGATAGGCGTCTTCCGGGTAGTCCGTGAGGACCGAAGAAGAGCAGGACGCGCAAAGCCACAGCAATAGGGCAGTGGTCGGAGCTTTCAGTAAGCGCATCATGATCAAAAGGAACGCCTAGGGGTGGCGATAAGTAATGGTAACAGGAACCCGGCAACTTTCGGGGGCCGCCTTCGGCAGCAACATCTTGACGGCAGAAAGCTCCGGGCCCTTCTTATGGTTTACGGACGAAAGGGCTGAGGGGCAGTTAAAATCCCCGAGCAGTGAGTAAGACTCAATCCCCCAAGCCAAAGCCCGAAGAGACGCCCATGATGCGGCAATTTTTCGCGGCCAAGAAAAAGCAGCCAGAAGCCCTGCTTTTCTTCCGCATGGGGGACTTCTACGAGATGTTTTTTGACGATGCCAAGGTGGCAGCCAAGGAGCTCGGCCTGACTTTGACAGCGCGGGACAAGGCGCGCGAAGTGCCTATGGCCGGAGTTCCGGTGAAGGCCATGGAGGGCTATCTCACGCGCTTAGTGCGCGCGGGGCACACCGTAGCGATCTGCGAACAAATGCAGGACCCAAAGGAAGTGAAGGGAATTGTGGCGCGCGACATTGTGCGCGTGGTCACCCCGGGCACTTTGTTGGTGGATGAATGTTTGGTGGGCAGCGAGCCGTTATTTGTGCTCGCCATGCACGTAGAGGTCCCGCGTGGAAAAGCTGCTGAGAAGATTCCACTGGAAGAATGGGAAGTGGGTTTGGCTTGGGCAGACCTAACCACAGGGGTTTTCCGTTGCTCCAGCACTACGGTTGGGCGTTGCAGCGAAGAGTTAGCGCGGATTCACCCGGCGGAGGTGTTGTTGGCAGAAGCGGCGGAGGGCGAGGAAGCCGATTTCCACGCTTATCAACATTTGCGTGACCTTGTGGCGCGTGAAGATCTACCAGTAGCCCGACGCATGCCATGGACTTTCGATGCGCGCAACGGACATCGCGAGTTGTGCGCGCGTCTGAAGGTGGCCACCTTAGAGGCTTATGGGGTGGAGGATCGTCCCGAGGCCTTGGCTGCATGTGGTGGGCTTTTGGAGTTCCTCGCAGAAACCCAGCGCTCTTCCTTGGAACAGTTGCGGGACTTGCGATTGCATGAAGCGCAGCAGCACTTAGTGTTGGACCGCGTGACCCGCCGCACTTTAGAGATTGTGCGCAACCAGCAAGATGGAGGCCGCGATGGCACCCTATTGGCTATTTTGGATCGCACCGGAACTCCGATGGGCGCGCGTTTACTCCGTGATTGGCTGCTCGAGCCGCTGGTTGAAGAAGAAGCGATTCGTATGCGTCAAGATGCGGTTGAAGAGTTTTACACGGATAGCAACCGACGTCACGATGTTGCCGAATCCCTCGATGGACTAGGTGACCTAGAGCGTTTGGCGGCCAAGCTTGCATCGGGCCGGGCTGGAGCTCGAGATCTGCTGGGGCTTGCGCGTGCGCTGGAACGGATTCCAGATTTGCGTGACAGCCTGGCATCGGCGCAAACCATGGCGGTGACCGAGTTGGTGGCGCGTTTAGAGCCTTGCACCGAAGTAGCCTCGCGCATTCGCGCCACTCTGCTGGACGATGCACCTCTCTCCTTAAAGGAAGGCGGATTGATCCGCGGCGGCTTCTCGGCTGAGGTCGATGAGCTGCGTGGTTTGGCACGCGGCGGAAAGGATTACCTCGCAGCATTGCAGGTGCGCGAAACCGAGCGCTTAGGGGTGCCGGTCAAGTTGGGTTTTAACCGCGTGTTCGGTTATTACATTGAGTTGAGCCGCATCAATGCAGAGCGTGCGCCTGAGGATTACATCCGCAAGCAAACTTTGAAGAATGCAGAGCGTTACATCACGCCCGAGCTGAAGGAGTACGAAGGTAAAGTTCTGGGCGCTGAGGAGAAGGTGCACAATTTGGAGTACACCCTGTTCGATGATTTGCGCAAGGCAGCAGGTTTGGAAGCCTCGCGTTTCTTCGATACCGCGCGCGCACTTGCCGAATTAGACGTCTTGCAGGGGCTTGCCGCGGTTGCTGTGGAGCGCCGCTATGTGAGGCCAAGTTTTGTCGCAGCACCGGCAGAGGAATGCGGTTTGCTGGATATCACCGAAGGTCGGCATCCGGTGGTGGAAGCTGCTGTGCTTGGTGATCCCTTCGTGCCCAACGACACGCGCTTGGGGGTGGACCCTGAAGATGCCAACGTTTCGCGCTTGGTGATCCTCACCGGTCCCAACATGAGCGGTAAATCGACCTTCCTGCGCCAGACCGCTTTGGTGGTATTGCTTGCACAGATGGGAAGTTTTGTCCCCGCCGATACCGCCCGCCTGACCCTGGTCGACCGCATTTTCACCCGCCTTGGCAGTGGCGATGACATCAGCCGCGGCCAATCGACCTTCATGGTAGAAATGGTGGAGACGGCGAATATCTTGCGTTTCGCCACCCCACGCAGCCTTTTGCTTTTAGATGAGGTCGGCCGCGGCACCAGCACTTTTGATGGCCTCGCGATTGCCTGGGCCGTGTGCGAATTCGTTCACGACCGCATCCAGGCCCGATGCCTCTTTGCCACCCACTATCACCAGCTCACCGAGTTGGCGAAGGAGCTTCCGGGCGCGAGCAACCTCAACGTTGCGGTCCGGGAATGGGGGGAGGAGATTGTCTTCCTGCACCGGATTGAGGAAGGCGGCACCGATCGCAGTTATGGAATCCACGTAGGGCAGCTGGCCGGTCTGCCGCGCGAGGTTTTGGACCGGGCGACCGCCATTCTGGGCAAGGTTGAGCGCGATGAAGAGGGGCTGTCCCGCCGGATTTTGCAGGGACAAACCGAGCGCACTCCTGAGAATGACCCCAAATCCTTAGTCCATCAGCCCGGATTGTTCGATGTCCTAGCTGCTTCCGATAGTAGCCTGCTGAAGGAGCTGAGCGACACCAATATGGATGAGCTCCCTCCTATTGAGGCCTGGAAATTGCTTGCCCGGGTCAGATTAGAGCTGAATTCCAAGAAGTAGCGGGAATATCCGCAGCTTTTGCCCTGTCATACCCTCGCAAGTGGGGGTGTTGGCTATAGAGCACTAAATTAGTGCTAATATTTTTGTTCACGCCCCGTAAGTAATCACGAAGCCATGATTATGGACCACGAGATTGCCTTTTCCGCCCTCACCGAAGACCTCCAGCTGGAGAGCTTCGAGGTTGCCGCAAAAACTCTCCTAGAAGAGATGGGTGTAGCCAAAACGAGGGTGACCTTTGATTTTGAACGCGGCGAAGCAAAGGGTGACTTTCGCGGACGGCTTGCTGATTTTCAGCGAGAGGTGTCCAAAGTCCCCATAATGGCGCGTCCTGCTGAACAAAAGTTTTCCATGGGGCTCGAGCTCTTATGGAGGCGCCTGCAGGAAGCACGCAAGCTTGCCGGCTTCACCGAGGAAGACATCGCCCGCTACCCCGATGTCACCGACTCCCGGTGCTTGCGCTGCGCTCCAGGGCACGAAACCGATTGTTTTGGCTGTTCTCCGGACACTTGCTCCGCGGAAGATCGTGCCGAAATCCGGTCTCTGACTGAAGAGTTAGTCGTTGCACGTAATGAAATGGTGGAGCGCAATCTGCACTTGGTCTTCCACCTTTTGCACAGGTATCACCACGTGAGTGTTCCAGAAGAGGATTTGGTGCAGGAAGCCAACGAATCGCTGTTCCGCGCGGTAGAGGGTTTTGATGTCAGCCGGGGCCTACGTTTTAAGACGTATGCGACCTATTGGGTGAATCAGGCATTCCTCAACGCCATTTACAACCAAAGTCGAACCGTGCGCATTCCAGCTTACATCCAAAAGGCGATGAAGAAGATCCGCACTGTGGCCGAGAAGGTGGAGGGAGGTTACTACAACGTAGATGCCATCGCCGACAAGGCCGAGGTCGATCGCGAATTGGTCATCAACACTTTGAACCGTAACCGCTTCACTCTTTCTCTCAACACCGTGGTCGATTCTGACCAAGGGAGTGAGTTGGTGGAACTGATGGAAGGTCACGACGAAGCTGAAGCTCCAGAGTTCGGCGAGTCCGATGCCATGGTGCATCACCTCACCGGTGCCATGGAACAACTGAGTCAGCGTGAACAAGATGTGGTGCGTATGCGCTTTGGTCTTGGCGGGATTGACATTCGCACCCTAGCGGAAGTCGGGCGCAAGCTTGGCATCTCGCTGGAGCGCGTGCGTCAAATCCAACGTGTAGCTCTTGAGAAAATGCGCGGCGGCGAAAGCGGCAAGTTGCTGAGCGAGTTTGGCTAATCCCTGTAGCGGTGCTTGTGCTATACACAAGAACCGCTACACTTGAAAACATGATGAATCAGAGCTGGCAATGGCGTGGTTGGAACGGGTCCGGGGTTTTCCTGGTCGCCGGCCTTCTTCGTTGATAGCGCCTGCATCCTCATGAACCACCGAAACGGACCTTCAATTTTGAAGGTCCTTTTTTTGTTTCCGCCCATGGATAGTACCCTTCGTAACTCCACCTCTGCAGACGCCGAGCGCTATCGCCTAACTTGGTTAGAGCGACCCTCGGATTTGCATACCCCAGTGCGTTTGTTCCTCGCACTTCGTAGCCGTGGGCATCAGGTTTGTTTGCTCGAATCCGCAGAGGGGCCGGACCGCATTGCACGCTACTCCTTTCTTGCCTTAGACCCAGTGGAGAAGTTCACTGCGACCAATGGCCAAGCACATCGTCAGTTGCAGGAGCTCGCCGATCGGGCACGCACCCCCAAGCCACCCCTTTTCTTGCCGCCCTTCCGTGGTGGTTGGATTGGCTATTTACCCTATGAATGGGCCACTCAATTGGAGGATTGCGTGCCTCGAGCTGCGCAAGATCCCTGGGCTCTTCCGGTGGCCGAGTTTCATTTATTTGAAACCGTGTTGGCTTTCGACCACGCCGCACAGCGTTTGATCTTGATGACTTCGTGCAAGCAAGCAGAAGATTTTGAAGCTTCCATGGCTGCCCTGGATACCTTGGTAGAGGAAATTGAAACCAGTCATCCGGCGGTTGATGGTTTTCAGTTGCTGGGCGATGGCCCGACCTCCAATATGGATCGCGCCACATTCGAAGCAGGTGCGGCCAAGCTGCAGGAGGCGATTGCCGAAGGCGAAATCTTCCAAGCCGTGTTGTCGCAACGTTTCGACCAGAAATTCACTGGGGACCCCTTTGCCTTGTACCGCGCATTGCGCCTGACCAACCCGTCGCCGCACATGTTCTATTTTGAGGCTAGCGGAATCACCTTGGTTGGTAGTTCGCCGGAGCGTTTAGTCTCGGTTAAAGCTGGGCGCGTGGAAAACCGTCCGATTGCGGGCACCCGTGCTCGCGGCGCCGATGAAACGGAAGATGATCGCTTGGGCGCCGAGCTGCTAGCGGATATCAAAGAGAAGGCCGAGCATGCCATGTTGGTGGATCTTGCGCGCAACGATCTCGGCCGGGTGGCTCGCTTCGGCACGGTGGAGGTTAAGGAAAACATGGCGTTGGAGAAGTTCGCGCGGGTACAGCACCTGGCGAGTCGAGTGGAGTGTGACTTGGCGAGTAGTCATGTCCCCATGGATGCTTTGGCAGCTAGTTTTCCGGCCGGCACAGTAAGTGGCGCGCCAAAAATTCGAGCCATGCAATTGATTGCAGAGATCGAGCAAGAAACGCGCGGGCCTTACGCAGGGGCATTTGGATATTTAGATTCCAGCGGCAACTTGGACATGGCGATTACTATCCGTACCTTTGTGGTGCGGGGGGATACAGTTTCGGTGCAAGCAGGTGCCGGCATTGTGTTTGATTCTCGCCCAGAGCGAGAATATCAAGAGACCCTGGAGAAGGCCGATGCCTTGTTCATGGCTTTGCGTTTAGCGGGTTCCCACGCATTCACTCCGGCGAGTGCAGAGGTTGCAAAATGATTTTGCTCATCGATAACTACGACTCCTTCACTTACAACCTTTACCAATCACTTGCAGCCTCAGGGGCGCAAGTCGAGGTGCTGCGCAACGACGCTATTTCCGTGGAAGAAGTTTTGGCTAAGGGCGTTTCCGGAGTGGTGTTAAGTCCTGGTCCTGGGCGCCCTAAAAGTGCCGGCATCTGTTTGGATTTGATCCGAGCGCTTCCAGCCGACATGCCATTACTTGGCGTTTGTTTGGGCCATCAGGCCTTGGTGGAAGCCTTGGGTGGCCGCTTGGAGCTAGATCCTGTGCCAACCCACGGCAAGCCAGCTATGGTGCACACTTTAAAGAGCGCTACTTTGTTTCAAGGCTTGCCGAACCCTTTTCAGGCCGGTCGTTATCACAGTTTGCGTGCCGTCCGTGAAGACTTGCCTGCAGAGTTGGAACTTTGCGCTTGGACCGAAGAAGGTTTGGTCATGGCAGTGCAGCATAAAGAGCGGCCTTGGTTTGGTGTGCAGTTTCACCCGGAGTCGATCTTGACTCCACAGGGCGATCGCATGTTGGAGCAGTTTTTGCAAACCGCTGGTGAGGTGGTGGCTGAGCGATGAACCTCGCATCGGCAACAGCTTTGGTGCGCGAAGGCGGCATCCTGACTGCAGAACAAATGCAGTTGGTGGTGGGTACCGTATTGGTCCCGGGCTTTGCCGAAAAAGAGTTGGCAGCTTTGTTGGTTGCACTTGCCGATCGCGGAGAAACGGCAAGTGAAATCCTTGGTGCCGTGTTGGCTTTGCGTTCGGCCATGGTTCCGTTTAGCGCCATGCCCGATTTTGCGGTGGATACTTGCGGAACAGGTGGCGATGGCAAAGATTCGTTTAACTTGAGTACTGCAACCGCTGTGGTTGCAGCTGCAGCTGGCGCAAAGGTGGTGAAGCATGGCAACCGCAGTGTCTCCTCGAAATGTGGAAGCGCAGATTTGCTGGATGCTGCTGGAGTGAAAGCTGCAGGCGCGCAGATTCTTCGTGGCGGAGCTTACAAGCCACGCACTTCGCCTTATTCCTTTCAGGGCTTTGGTGTCGAAGGGCTACGCCAGCTCAAAGATGCGGGAGAAGCAAACGATCTTCCGGTTGTTTCAGAAATTATGGATGCGTCGCAGCTGCCGGCATTTGTCGATCACAACATTGATTGCCTTCAGATCGGTGCGCGCAACATGCAAAACTTTAGTTTGTTGAAGGCGATTGGATCAAGCGGCATACCCGTCTTGCTGAAGCGGGGCCTTGCCGGCACCGTCGATGAATGGCTGTACAGCGCCGAATACTTGCTCGCCTTTGGAAGTTCTCAAGTCATGCTGTGTGAGCGCGGAATTCGAACTTTTGAAACCGCAACCCGCAATACTTTGGACCTCACTGTGTTGCCACTCCTGCGCGAATGGACTCACTTACCTATCGTAGTGGACCCCGCGCACGCAGTAGGGGTTGCCCGCTATATCCGCCCACTGGCCAAAGCATCGATTGCCGCAGGGGCCGATGGACTCACCGTGGAAATGCACCCTGATCCAAGTGTTGCGCGCAGCGATGCCGACCAAGCTTTACTCCCAGGCGAACTTTCAGCAATCGTGGCCGATGCCCGCATTATGGCTGCAGTGACCGGCAGACGCATTTCGGACTGAGTGCATAGAAACCGTTGGAGGTCATGGCGCTTGCGCACCTCCAAGATAACCCGGAATCCGGTGCTGCAAAATGCTGCTAGACTCTTTGCCTCATGGATGACCCTGAGGAAACCTCGAAATCGGCGGAAAGCTTTTGGGCGCAAACGATTAGCCCCACCGGCAAGGCATGGATGCTTGGCATCCTCGCCCTGTGTTTCGTCAGTCAGACCTACCTGGTTTATTCAGATCCGACCCCAACCCGGGTCCTCGTGGGCGAAGAGCTGGCCGGACGTCGCGTGTGGTTGGCGAACAATTGCCAAGCTTGTCATCAGCTTTATGGCTTTGGCGGATTTTTAGGCCCAGACCTAACCAATGCTGCATCGCGTTTGCAGAAGCCGCAGTTGGCAGATCGCCTTGCTCTAGGCAAAGGCCAAATGCCCAAGTTCGACTTGCCTGAGGACGATGTCACCGCTTTATGGGAGTTCCTCAGTGCCATGAATGAAACCGGCATCGGCCAGGCACGCAATCCGGTTCGCGCCGGGGTGTCGGCAAATGGAATTCCATCGAACTCTCCTAGTACCTTGGCGGTGCAAAAGATTTTGAAGGCTTCAGGCGACCAAGGCGCCATTAGTGGTTTTGAGATTTACCGCTCGTACACCTGCGTCGGCTGTCACGTGTTATTTGGGGAATCTGCCATCGGTGCTCCAGACTTATCGCTTTCAGGCTTACGCTTAAGCGCGCAAGAAATCCAAAGCAAGTTGGAAATGGGCGTGCCACCGCTCATGCCGCCATCGGGCTTGTCCGCTGAAAAACGCGCGCAAGTCCAAGCTTTCATTACCTTCTTAGGGGAGCATCGTGAAGAGGCTCTAGCTCTAGTCGAAGAAAGCACCGACGATGCCTTCTGGGACAACCTTCCGTGGTGGGAGTTTTAATCATGGAGCCTCCAATTTCCCTCGAGGTCGACCCGAACCGGCGCTACGCAACGCTGACCTTTTTGCGCGGCGCTGTGGTTGCAATTTGTATTGCCGTGCTTGCTGGTCTGCTTGGCGCTTTCTACTACATTCCGCAAATGGCGCCGGTTATGCAGGGTTTAGGTATTCAGTTCGCCGCCTTGCGCCCACTGCACACGACCTTTGCCGTGGTGTTTATCCTGCTCGGTGGTATGGCCGTCGTGCACCGCTTCTTTGAAGATGTCGCCGGCCCCATGAGCGCGGGTGAAAAAGTCCGCTTGCGCATTCAGGTCATTTCATGGGCCATTGCAGGTGTGGGAGTTTTCTTCACTATGTTGATCGGTGTAGGCTCCGGTCGTGAGTACATGGGCTTCCATCCCATTTTCTCAATCCCCATTGCGCTTGGCTGGCTGATGTTCACTTGGAACTATTTCAGTCACTTAGGCCGCGGCTTAATGTCGCGCCCGATTCACGCAACCATGTGGGGCATCGGAAGTTTGTTCTTCCTGTACACCTTCTCCGAGCAACACGCCTGGCTGATGCCCGAGATTTTCTCGGAACCGATTACCGATATGCGTTTGCAGTGGAAGGCAACTGGCACCTTAGTCGGAAGCTTCAACCTCTTCGTTTACGGAACTCTGTATTACGTTGGCTGTAAGTTAAGCAATTGTGAACGCTATGCGCATTCGCGTTTGGCCTATGCCTTATTCGCGGTTGGACTACTCAATTCCTTTACAAACTTCGCGCACCACACTTATCACCTGCCACAAAGCCACACCGTAAAGTGGATTAGCTTTGTGGTGAGCATGGCAGAAATCATTCTGTTCTTCCGTGTAATCATGGACATTACCGCCATGGTGAAGGCGAGTAAGCCAGCTCCGCCTTGCGGTATTCAAGCTTTCCTTACCGCGGCGAAATGGTGGACCGGTTTCATTCTCGGGACCTCGCTTATCATTTCCATTCCGCCGATCAACTCCTTAATCCACGGCACGCGCCTGGTCATGGGGCACGCCATGGGCGCTGAAATCGGAATTGACTGCATGGCATTGTTTGCCGGCATCACCTGGATATTGTCCGAAATCCAATCCCGACGCGGCATTGAGGCTACCGTGTTTGCCACCCGGGAATATTGCAATCTCATTAAGGGATTGAACGTGGGTGTCATCGGCCTGGTCGGCTGGCTGACTATCTCAGGAGCGGGAACTTCCATCTACCGCTATGATGGCCTCGCCTCCCCAGCTTGGATTACAAGCGCAGGCCCTTGGATTTTCGCAGCAAGCGGAATTCTGGCAGCCTACTTCCTATTGCAGTTGTTGCGGATCTGGCTGAGCGTGGTGTTTGCGCGCCATCGCCAGAATTAATCGCCGCAAATCCTTTCCGCCTCGGTCCCTTTGGATGGGAGTAGAGCCCTTTATGCGGCTCCCGGTTTAAGAAAATTTAGTAAAGTCCGATGGAGGGGGCAATTGAACCCTTCCTTAGCATTTAACGCACTGACGCGGTGGACGAGCGTAGGCCTGTGGGCCACGTTTCTCGTGGTTCCCGTCTTGGGCGCACTGCCTCATAGCTAGGCTCAAACACAAGAGCCGGCAGGTTCGGTTGCACAGGATCCGGAGGAGGGAAAGCGTCTTGAAGCAGAAGGGTGGGTTTCTTTCGAAGCGGGGGATTTCGTAGGAGCTAAGAGCTCGTTCGAGAGTGCTGTTAAGGAAGGACGTTGGCCTGCTTGGCGCGGGCTTGCCGAAGTGGCGCGAAGCCAAGGAGCCGAGTCAGAGTCCATCGAGGCCTTCGAGCATTTGCTCGAGCACGATTCTGAAGATCATGCCGCGCGGTTAAATTTGGCGCAGATGTTGTCCTGGAGCGGCAAGTACCAAGCTTCGGAAGAGCACTTTGAATACTTGCTTGCCCATGCGAAAGATGGCGATGTTCTCGAAACATCACGTCAAGGCCTGGCGGATCTTGCAGCTTGGTCCGGCCGGCATCGCCAAGCTTATGATGGTTACCTTTGGCAACTAAAGGGCGACCCGGAATCCGTCGCTTCAGGTAGAGACATGTATCTGGGAAGTCAGCGCTGATTATGTTCGGCAATATTGCCGAACTGATTATCGAAGGCTTTGACAGCTAGAGAGGTATAATCTGCGGTTCCTGTTCCCGCATTTGACCCTGTGCCACTCAAGAAACCCTCCTGGCTGAAGATGAAGCTCCCTACTGGGGAGACCACTGCCGAGCTGCGTAAATCGCTGCGTCAGAAGGGTTTGTACACGGTCTGTGAAGAGGCGCGGTGCCCCAATCTGGGCGAATGCTGGGCCGATGGGACCGCCACCATCATGCTCATGGGCGATGTCTGCACCCGCGGCTGTCGTTTCTGCGCTGTGAAGACTGGCAACCCACAAGGGTGGCTGGACCTGCAGGAACCAGAAAAGGTGGCCAGCAGCGCGGACATTCCGAGTTTGCGTTATCTGGTCCTGACCAGCGTGGATCGCGACGACTTGGAGGACTTCGGTGCTGAGCATTACGCTGCGACGATTCGCGCGATCAAAGCGCGTCGTCCAAGTCTGCTAGTGGAAGCACTCACGCCCGACTTCCAGGGCAACGTGGATTGCATCCAAACGGTGTGCGATACCGGACTCGATGTCTTCGCCCACAACATTGAAACCGTGGAACGTCTGCACCGAAAAGTGCGCGACGTCCGCGCCAAGTATGGACAGACCTTAAATGTGCTGCGCGAGGCGAAGAAGTTCCGCCCCAGCATCGTGACCAAGTCGTCCATCATGTTAGGTGTCGGAGAAACCGATGCCGAGATTCGCCAAACCATGGCGGACTTGCGCGAGGCGGGGGTCGACATCCTCACTCTCGGGCAATACCTACAACCCACCAAGCGCCATCTTGCAGTGGAAGAATACGTCACCCCCGAAAAGTTCGATGAGTGGAAAGTCGTGGCCGGAGAACTCGGTTTCGCTTACTGCGCTTCGGGCCCGTTGGTGCGCTCTTCCTACAAAGCTGCCGAGAACTATCTCTTAAGTCGACTGGGCGATAATCGTCCGGAAACGGCGGACCTGGTTTCCGGGCCGGGAAAAATGGTGGTCTGACCCGATCGTTACCTTCATGGACGACCCATTCCAAATCATAGATGAAGCCGGCAACAAGGTTGGCAAAGCCCCGCGTTTGAAGCGCGAGACTTTGCTGCGTATGTACCGTGCCATCGTCAGTACGCGTGCCTTTGATGACCGCTGCATGAAACTACAGCGCACGGGCAAAATCGGTTTCTCAATTCCCAACCGCGGGATTGAAGCCACTTCTGTTGGCGGCGCCGCGGCACTAGACGCCGCCACCGACTGGATCGCACCGCACTACCGCGACTTTGCCATGATGTTCTATCACGGCATTAGCCTTGAAGGCATGTTTGACAACATGTTCGGCAACTGCGATGACAATGCGCAAGGCCGTCAGATGCCAGTGCACTTCAGCTTTTTGGAGCCGATCAAGTGGATGTCGATTTCGTCGCCGCTTGGAACGCAGATTCCAAACGCGGTCGGCATTGCAGATGCCATGAAGTTGCGCAAGGAGAAAGGCATCGTGCTAACTACCTTTGGTGACGGCTCGACCAGCACGCTTGGATTTCACTCCGGCTTGAACTGGGCTGGCGTGAAAAAATCCCCGGTGGTTTTCTTGTGCCAGAACAACCAATGGGCGATTAGTTGTCCAAGCGAAAAGCAGACCATGTCCGAAAGTTATGCCATCAAGGGCGAGGCTTACGGAATCCCTGGCGTTATGGTCGACGGCAACGATGTGCTCGCGGTTTACAAAGTTGTTTCCGATGCCGTCAAACACGCGCGTTCCGGCGGAGGTCCAACTCTGATTGAGGCCGTGACTTTCCGTATGGGTGGTCACTCCACTTCGGATGATCCTTCGCGTTACGTAGACGCGGCCCTGTTCGAGAAATGGGAAAAGCGCGATCCGTTGACTCGGTTCCGCAAGTATCTGATCGATGAAGGCCACCTCACTGATGAGAGTGCTGCCGCCATCGAAACGGAAACCGCCGACGCCATGATGGCTGCGGCAAAAGTGGCAGAGGGAAAACCTCGGCCGAAACTTGGAAGCATTTTCAGCGACGTCTTCGAGGCGATGCCGAAGCACCTTGAAACCCAAATGGAAGAGTGCATTAGCCACTTCTCCGACCGCGACGAAGCCGTCAACGAAAAAGGAGAATTTCCACTGTGAGCGAAATCACCATGGTTCAGGCTATCAACGACGGCCTCCGTTCCATCATGAAGGAAGACGAAAGTGTTCTTGTGATGGGAGAAGACGTCGGTCCCAAGGGCGGCGTGTTTTTGGCAACGGAAAACTTAACGAAAGAGTTCGGTGAAGACCGTTGCTTCGACACCCCTTTGTCGGAAGATGGCATCATCGGTGTCGGAATTGGCATGGCCATGAACGGCATGAAGCCGGTTTGTGAAATCCAGTTTCAAGACTTCATTTTCCCGGCCTTTGACCAAATCGTTTCCGAAGCAGCCAAAATGCGTTATCGCAGTGGTGGTCAATACACCGTTCCGATGACCATTCGTACTCCTTACGGGGGCGGTATTCGTGGCGGTTTGTATCACTCGCAATCGGGTGAGGCCTATTTCGCACACACGCCAGGCTTGAAGGTTGTGATCCCTTCCACTCCCTACGATGCCAAAGGTTTGTTGATTGCAAGTATCAACGATCCGGACCCTGTGTTGTTCATGGAGCCGAAAGCGCTTTACCGTGCCTTCCGTCAGGAAGTGCCAGAGGGTGTTTATGAAGTCGAACTTTCGAAGACCCGCGAAGTCACCCCAGGTGGAGATGTCGCAGTCTTCTGTTACGGCGCTATGGTTCCGGTTTGCACCGAAGCCGCCAAGCGCGTGAAGGAATCGCGGAACAAAGATGTGCGCGTGGTCGACCTTCGCACCCTCATGCCGCTCGATGAAGAGTCGGTTTTGCAAGCTGCGCGCGATTGCGGTCGCGTGGTCATCGTCCACGAAGCTCCACGCTTTTGTGGCTACGGCGCCGAGCTGTCCGCATTGATTGCGGAACATGCCATTGAAACCATCGAAGCGCCGATTAAGCGCGTGGCTGGTTTCGATACTCCATTCCCAAACACTCTCGAGAACTACTACCTGCCCGATGCGCGCAGGGTTCTTGATGCCATTGAAGAAGTCCTCGACTTTTAGACCAAACAATCATGACTACTCTTGAGTTCCAACTCCCGGACATCGGCGAAGGCGTCCACGAAGGTGAAATCGTTCGTTGGATTGTGGCCGAAGGTGCTACAGTCAACGAAGACGACCCTATTGTTGAAGTGATGACCGACAAAGCTACGGTGGAGATTCCGGCGCCAGCATCGGGTACCGTTTCCAAGCACTTGTTTGCAGAGGGCGATGTCGCCAACGTGGGCGATGTCATCTTTACCCTTGAAAGGGGTGCGGGTGGCGCGGCTCCGGCTGCAGCACCAGTTGAAGAAGCGGCACCAGTTGCAGTTGCTCCAACTCCAGCTCCCGAAGCGGCTCCTGCAGCAGGCGGCGGATTGCTTGAATTCAGGCTTCCGGATATCGGGGAAGGCGTTCACGAAGGTGAGATCGTGCAGTGGATTGTGCAAGAAGGCGCAACCATTGCGGAAGACGACCCCATCGTGGAAGTCATGACCGATAAAGCTACGGTTGAGATTCCTGCTCCTGCTGCTGGCGTTTTGCAGTCGACCTTGGTCGGCGAAGGCGAAGTAGCCAAGGTAGGCGATGTGATCTTCACCATTGCAACCAGTGGCGGTGGCGCCGCACCTGTGGCCGCACCTGCAGCTGCACCTATAGCTGCACCTATAGCTGCACCTATAGCTGCACCTGCAACGAACTTGGTGCCTGCTGATCCGAGCCGTAAGGTTCTGGCCGCACCGGCAACGCGTCGCTTGGGGCGTGAGCTGAATGTGGATCTCACCACCATCAACGGGAGCGGTCCTAACGGTCGCATTAAACCAGAAGATGTACGCGCTGCAGCATCGGCCGGATCCGCTCCGGTTGCCGCACCAGCCGTTCCTGCGGCACCAGCTGCTCCAGTCGCAGCACCTGCCGCCGCCGCTCCAGCAGCAGCACCGGTCGCCGCACTTCCGGGTTTCCCATCGGTCATGGGCGCGCGCGAAGTGAAAGAGGTTCCGTTCCGAGGCATCCGTCGCAAGACTGCGGAAGCCATGGTGCGCTCCAAGTTCACCGCAACGCACTTCTCTCTCATTGAGGAAGTTGATTGCACCGAGATGATGGAAGCGCGCACCAAGGCAAAGAAAGTTGCCGAGCGCTATGGCATCAAGGTGACTTACATGGGTTACATCATGAAGGCCACGGCTATGGCTTTGACCGAGTACCCACAGCTCAACGCTGAGTTAGATGAGGAAGCGGGTGTCATTAAGCAGAAGCACTACGTCAACCTTGGCATTGCTGTGGACACTCCAAACGGCTTGATGGTCCCTGTCATCAAAGATGCAAACTTGAAGAACATTCTTCAGTTGTCTGCTGACCTGATGGACATTGCCGCCCGTGCGCGTTCTGGAAAGTTGAAGCCAGCCGATTTCTCTGACAGCACTTTCTCGATTACGAACGCAGGAAGTATTGGTGGAGTGTTTGCAACGCCAATCATCAACTTCCCTGAGGCCGCGATTATGGGTGTGCACTCCATGCGCAAAATGCCACGCTGTAAAGGCGATGACATTGTGGCTGCCACGGTCATGAATCTTTCGATTAGCATCGACCACCGAATCGTGGACGGCGCCGATGGTGCGCGCTTCATGGTGCGGGTACGCGATCTGCTCGAAGACCCAACCCTCATGCTTCTCTAAACCAGAATGCCTGACATCCGGGTGCTCGATAAGAAGGGGGTGACCTTGCGCAAGGCAATGCGCGAGGACGGCTCCGCATTGTTAAAGAGTTTTAAAGGCGAAGTTCCCAACGACGAAACTTTAATGTCCATCTACAAAGCGATGCTGTGCACGCGCGTGATGGATGACCGGATGTTAAAGCTGCAACGCCAAGGCCGTGTTGCATTCGTGGGAACCTCCACCGGACAAGAAGCGGCGATTCATGCCTCGGCCGCAGCCTTCGGGAAAGACGATTGGATTTATTCCGCACTGCGCGAAGGAGGAGTGACCATTCAGCGCGGCATGCCGATTCAGGAATACGTTGCGCACATGTTTGGCAATGCAGAAGACTCGGCGAAGGGGCGGCAAATGCCCAACCACTTTCAATGTGCCGAGGTGAACTTCCCGTCGTGGTCGAGTGTGCTCGGAACGCAACTGCCGCACGCGGTGGGTACCGCACTCGCCATGAAGGCGCGGGGTGAGAAGAACGTCGTCCTGGCCTACACCGGCGATGGCGCAACATCGTCCTGTGGTTTCCATAGCGCGATGAACTTTGCCGCGGTTGGGAATGCCCCAGTGGTGTTTGTCATTATCGACAATGGATGGGCGATCTCGGTGCCAAGCTCTAAGCAAACCGCTTCGAGTTCTTTCGGCGCGAAGGCCAAGGCTTACGGCATGCCCGGCATAGATGTGGACGGAAATGATGCCGTGGCCGTTTTCGATGCCGTGCAGGAAGCTGCCAAGCGAGCACGCGCCGGCGGGGGACCAAGCTTGGTCGCGCTGCGTAGTTATCGCATGGGAGGGCACTCCAGCTCCGATGATCCGACCCGGTACCGCGATGACGAGGAAGTGAAATATTGGTCTCAGCGTGACCCACTTTTGCGTATGGAGTCCTTTTTGACGAAAAAGGGTCTTCTCAGCGAAGCCCAGCGGCAAGAGCTTTCCACGGCCTTAGTGGACGAGATTAAGGCCGCCATCGACCACGCCGAGCAGGTCGGGGATCCCGAGTTGGAATCCTTGGTCACCGATGTCTATGCGGTTCCGCCGAAGCACTTGACCCGTCAGGTCATTGATGCGCTGCGAATTGTGGCTGAACAGGGCGACGCCGAGCGTATGCAAGGCAAGTTCCCGCTCTAAATCACCGCCAATACGGCACTTAGGGGGGTCATCAAGAGGGAAATATATTGCCATTGCGAGTTCCTGAGAATAAGTCTCAATAATGCCCTAAGTCTCAGGAGTTTCAAGACTTAGGAAATATTTCAGGTCTTTGCATATGCCTATTCCAGAAGTAGTAGGGAACCGTTAAACTTTGCGGCCAAAACCGCGTGCCTGAACTCATGGCTTCATGAGCAGACCCCCGGTGGAAGAACTCCCACTTCCAAATGAGCGCCTACCACTTTCCTCGGTGGACGGATTCCATCCGTCCAGTCCTTGGTTTCGCAGCTGTCATCATCCCCGTCTACGCGGTGATTTTGATGGCTTATGCTTTTTCCGCAGAAAACCTCAACGTAGGTTATGCACCGGAACAGCCGATCCCATTTAGTCATGCTCTTCACGCAGGTGAACTTGAGATGGACTGTCGTTACTGCCACAACACCGTTGAGAAAGGTGCCATGGCTGCGATTCCTCCAACCTCAACTTGCATGAACTGCCACAAGAGTATTCGCACCGAAAGCCCGCTCTTGAAGCCGCTGTTCGACAGTGCGGAAACCGGTGAACCAGTGGAGTGGGTGCGCGTGCACGACCTTCCGGAATTCGCCTACTTCAATCACAGTGCTCACTTGAGTGCTGGCGTGAGCTGTGTCGAATGTCACGGCCGCATTGATCAGATGGAAGTTGTTCGTCAGGAAGAACCACTCTCCATGGGTTGGTGCCTTGAGTGTCACCGCGAACCACAAACCCGCTTGCGTCCGCGCGAGTTTGTGACTGACCTCGGTTGGGAGACCGACGAAGATCGCTTTGAACTCGGCCAACGCCTCATGGATGAAAATCACATCCAGCCCCGCCAAGACTGCACTACTTGTCACCGATGAACCGTTCCGCTTCTACGAAACGTTACTGGCGTAGCCTCAACGATCTTGGTCAAACGACCGAGTTCAAAGGGCTCATGGCCAACGAGTTCCAGTCCGAGCCTGAAGAGGAATGGACACAAACTTCGCGTCGCCGCTTCTTGCAGTTGATGGGCGCTTCGGTTGCCCTCGCTACCGCAAGTTGTCGTTGGGACCAAGAAAAGTTATTGCCGGTTGTTTCCCGCACTCCGGGAACCGTGCCAGGCTCGCCGCGCGCATTCGCAACCATCCTTAACCAGGATGGCTTTGCAGAAGGCGTCATGGTGACTAGCTTCGACGGCCACCCAACTAAGATTGAAGGAAACCCTGGCCACCCGGAATCGCTGGGAGCAACTACCGCAACGGCACAGGCTGCAACCTTGGGTCTTTACGATCCAGACCGCAGTCGCTCTGCCGCTAGCTTTGATGCTGGCGTTGAAAGCGAAGTGAGCCATGCTGCATTCGTAGCCGCACTTGGAGGCATCCAAAGCAGTGGCGCAGGCGCAAAAGTTGCTGTCCTTGGTGAGCCAAGTACTTCCCCAAGCCTTGCCCGCATGAAGGCGGCGTTTTTGAAGGCGCACCCATCGGCAACTTGGGTGGATTACTCCGCGACCCAACGCAACGCAGAAGTAGAAGGATGTCGCCTGGCCTTTAATCAGGCTGCGCGCCCTTACTACAGCATGACCAGCGCCAAGATCATCGTCGCACTTGACGATGACTTCTTGTCCGAAGGCCCATCTGCCGTTCGCCTCACCAAAGAGACTGCCGCAAAGCGCAAGCCAAATGGCGAGTGGATGAGCCGCATCTACTCGGTGGAATCGAACTTCACCGTCACCGGTGGATTCGCAGATCACCGTTTGCCAATGCGCTCTTCGGACATCGGCAGCTTCGTTGCCGCCATGAGTGCCAAGCTAACTGGGGGCACTGCTCCTGAGCTTCACGCAAAGGGCGCGGACAAGTTCCTCACCGCTTTGGTTGATGACCTTCAGCACAACAAGGGTGCTGCAGTCATTACTTGTGGTCCGAACCAGCCGGCAGAAGTTCACGCACACGTCGCGGCACTTAACGTGCAAATCGGCGCGCTGAACCGTACTGTCAGGTACCTTCCAGCAACCGCCGTTGGCTCGAGCATGGGAGCCGTTAAGGAGTTGGTTGCCAAGATGAACGCCGGCGAGATTGAGAACTTGGTCATCCTTGGTGGTAACCCAGTCTTCAACATGCCTGCCGATCTCGACTTCACTGCAGCTCTTGGCAACGTGGTCAACAGCATGCACTTGAGCGAGTACCGCGATGAAACTTCGCGCGAGTGTTCTTGGCACATGCCGATGACGCATGACCTCGAGGTGTGGAGCGATGGCCTTGCAGCCGACGGCACCCGCTCGATTGGTCAACCATTGATAGCTCCTTTATGGAAGGGCATCTCGGCATGCGAAATGATTTCCATGATGCTCGGCAAAAACGAGTCATCGATGGACATCGTGCGTCAGACCGCCGGCCTTTCCGACGATGCATGGCACAACGCTCTGCTCGACGGCGTGGTCACAGGTTCTTCCGCAACCGCACTAAAGGTGAGCCTGGCATCGTTGTCGGACCTCGCTCCAGCTGCGGAAGGGATGGAGCTTCGCTTTGTGCCTCACTTCGCGATCCGCGACGGCCGCTACGCCAACCTCGGTTGGTTGCAGGAGCTGCCGGATCCAATGTCCAAGTTGACTTGGGATAACGCAGCCCTCATGTCCTTTGCTACCGGCGAGCGCCTCGGCGTGAACCACGAAGGCATGATCAAGCTAGATGTAAACGGTCGCACGCTTGAAGTCGCCGTCTACCTCATGCCGGGGCACGCAGATGATTCCATCACTCTGGCTTACGGTTACGGTCGCACCGCTGCCGGTCACGTGGCTGGTCTCAACGACGACGCGATCGAGACGGTTGGTTTCAACACCTTCACGTTACGTGGCTCCGAAGCCATGCACCTCACTGCGGTGAAGGTCACCCCAGTGAGCGGCCACTACAAACTGGCCACTACGCAAGATCACTTTGCGATGGACGAAATCGGTGCGGAAGGCACTCAAAAGCGTCTGCCTGAATTGGTGAAGGAAGGTTCCCTCGCTGAGTTCAAGAAGGACCCACAGTTCGCGAAAGCTGCTGCGGACTTCTGGGGTCCAGAAACGACCTTGTGGGAAGAGCTGGATCAGAACAAGGAAACCGATCACAAGTGGGGCATGTCGATTGACTTGGCCGCTTGTACAGGTTGCGGTAACTGCACTGTTGCCTGTCAGGCGGAGAACAATGTCGCTGTGGTTGGTAAGGAGCAAGTGCTTCGCGGCCGCGAGATGGCTTGGATCCGCATGGACCGTTACTTCCTCGGCGATGTCAAGAACCCGACGGCCATCAATCAGCCGATTAACTGTGCTCATTGTGAGTTGGCTCCTTGCGAATCGGTTTGTCCGGTTGCGGCGACCACTCACAGCGAGGAAGGTCTCAACGACATGGTTTACAACCGCTGTATCGGCACGCGCTACTGCGCAAACAACTGCCCTTACAAGGTGCGTCGCTTTAACTACTTCAACTTCAACAAGGATGCTGCCAAGCCTGGCAACGAAGTCCTTGCCATGGCCGCGAACCCAGACGTTACGGTTCGCTCTCGTGGAGTCATGGAGAAGTGTTCCTTCTGCGTGCAACGCATCGAGCGCGCGCGGATTGATTCGCGCAACGAAGCACGTGAAACGCGCATCAAAGATGGCGTGGTGCAGGTGGCTTGCGAGCAAGTCTGCCCGGCCGATGCCATCACCTTCGGCGACCTTCTTGATAAGGACAGCCGCGTGCTTAAGACGCAGGCCGATGATCGCGCCTACAAGCTTCTTCCAGAGTTGAACAACAAACCGCGCATCTCCTTCCTTGCGCGCGTTCGCAACCCACACCCTTCGCTAGAGGCCGTCGCGGTTTCTGAGGAGGTCATCTCCCATGGCTAGTTCTACCTCCGTTGACCAGCTGGACATCTTCCCTGAAGAACTCGTCCAGGGCGAAAACGACTTCCACTCCGTAACCGAAATGGTTTGTGGAGTTCTCGAAGCGCCGAAGCCACCAAAGTCTTGGTACATCATTTTCACCACCGCAGTCGCTCTCTTGGGAGTACTCGGTGCAATGATCGTTTACCTGATCACCACGGGTGTTGGTGTTTGGGGTAACAACCAGCCAGTTGCATGGGGTTGGCCAATCGTGAACTTCGTGTTCTGGGTTGGTATTGGCCACGCAGGTACGCTGATTTCCGCGGTGCTGTTCCTCTTCCGTCAGGATTGGCGAACCGGCATTAACCGCTTCTCGGAAGCGATGACGATTTTTGCGGTCATCTGTGCAGGTATGTTCCCGGCGATTCACGTCGGTCGTATCTGGGTGATTTGGTGGGTGTTCCCGATTCCAAACCAGATGTCGATGTGGCCTAACTTCCGGTCACCACTGCTCTGGGACGTGTTCGCGGTTTCGACTTACTTCTCGGTTTCCCTGCTCTTCTGGTACATGGGCCTCGTGCCTGACCTTGCCACAGTGCGTGACCGGGCTAAGACCCAGGCGAAGAAGTTCTGGTACGGCTTGTTCTCCCTCGGATGGAACGGATCCAACCGTCACTGGCATCGCTACGAGCGCGCCTATCTGATTCTGGCAGCACTTGCTACGCCACTGGTACTGTCCGTGCACTCGGTGGTGTCCTTTGACTTCGCGACCTCGCAGCTTCCAGGTTGGCACACCACGATTCTCCCGCCTTACTTTGTTGCGGGTGCAATCTTCTCTGGTTTCGCCATGGTGTTGACCCTCTCGATTCCGGCACGCAAAATGTTCGGTCTCGAAGAGCTAATTACTCTGCGCCACATCGACAACATGTGCAAGGTGATCATGGCAACCGGCATGATGGTCGGTTACGCCTACTCCATGGAGTTCTTCATGGCGTGGTACTCGGGCAACGCTTACGAGGGTTTCGCCTTCGTCAACCGCGCCTTCGGTCCCTACTGGTGGGGCTACTGGATCATGATTAGTTGTAACGTTCTTTCGCCACAGATTTTCTGGTGGAAGAAAGCGCGCCGTAACTTGCCGTTGGTCTTCATCATGTCGATCTTCGTCAACATTGGCATGTGGTTCGAGCGCTTCGTGATTGTTGTCACTTCGCTCAACCGCGATTTCTTACCTTCGAGCTGGCATTACTTCAGCCCGACATGGGTCGACGTCCTCACCCTCATGGGTAGCTTCGGCCTCTTCTTTACCTTGTTCATGCTCTTCTGCCGCTATCTTCCACAGATTGCAATCTCGGAAGTCAAGAACGTCATGCCTCAGGCTCATCCTCACCTCGACGATCACTAGGAGGAAAAACGATGACTGCAGACAAAGAACTTTACGGCGTAGTCGCTGAATTCACGGACGTCACTACGCTTTACCGCGCAGCTGAAAAAGTCCGCGACGCTGGCTACAAGAAATGGGATTGCCATACTCCTTTCCCGGTACACGGCCTAGACGATGCCATGGGTATTCGCTTTACGCGTTTGCCTTGGGTAGTCCTCATCATGGGTATCACCGGTTTGCTATCGGGTATGTACCTTCAGTATTGGACCAACGCTGTCGATTACGCCTTCGACATTTCCGGTAAGCCGGTTTGGTCGTTGCCGGCCAACATTCCGGTCATCTTCGAGGTGACGGTTCTGTTCTCGGCCTTTACCGCATTCTTCGCAATGTGGATCGCGAACCGTTTGCCTCGCTGGTATCACCCGCTGTTCCGCAGCGATCGTTTTGCTCGCGCAACCGATGACCGCTTTTTTATCGCTCTGCACGCCAAGGACAAGAAATTTGACCTTGCTGCTGCAACTGCCCTACTAAAGGGTGCAGGTGCTGGAGAAGTCGAAGAAGTGTACGAGGCCAATGAGCCAAGTGGCATGCCATCGGTCATTAAAGGCAACCTCTGGGTGGTTGCTTGCTTAATGCTGATCCCACCAGCCATGGTTTACGCTTCTTACGGAAGCACGACCACGCAGCCTCGGGTTCACTTGATTCCCGACATGGACAAGCAGGATCGCTTCCGTGCGCAAGGTGAAACCGAACTGTTCGAAGATGGCCGCATGACCCGTGATCAGGTCGCCGGCACCATCGGACAAGATCAGCGTTTCATCCATGCATCGCTGGAGACTGGTAAGGAGAATGGTGAATTCGTCACCAGCTTCCCGACTCAGATTGAAGTGACTGAAGCTTTCATTGACCGCGGTCAAGAGCGCTTTGAAATCTACTGTGGCATTTGTCACGGAGAGGACGGCAAGGGTAGTGGTGTGATTCACGAGCGCGCCATGGAATTGGCAAACCTTGGTCAAGCAACTTGGGTCCCTCCAACCAACGTCACCGTTAGCCTCATCGCCAACCAGACTGATGGCATGCTCTTTGAAACCATCTCGGAAGGTCGTCGCACCATGCCGGGTTATGCAGCACAGATTCCGGCAGAAGACCGCTGGGCAATCATCGCGTACTTGCGCGTTCTGCAGGAAGTCGAAGTCATGAACGCACTCTCTCCAGAAGAGATGGCTGCCCTTGGTGCAGCTTCCCGCGGTGAGATTCTGTTTACGCAGAAGATCTGTGTTGGTTGTCACAGCCTTAATGGTGTGGCACTGGTTGGCCCGCCACTCAACGGATTTTTGGATTCCGAAATCAAACTTGATACCGGTGAGACCATCGTTGCAGATGCTGATTACTTCAAGGAGTCCATTCTTGACCCTGCTGCCAAGATTCGCGAAGGCGCACTTAAGGGTCTTATGGTGCTAGCAGGGGACCCACTGACCGACGAAGAGATTTCAGATCTCCTCGAGTACATCAAGACCCAAAACTAGGGCTGAACCATGAGTTTCGAAAAACTTAATCTCAAAGGCAACAACCAAGCTGGTGATGTCGCAGGAAAAGCGGCACAGTTCGGCTTAACCCTTGCTACGGTCGGCCTTGGATTCGGGGTTACGCTGGGTCTCATGAATGGCGCAGAAGATGGGCACACCCACTTTTGGTTTGCTTACCTAGTGGCGTTTTCATTCTTGTTGACCATCACCTTGGGCAGCATGTTCTTCACCGTGGTACAGCACATGGTGAACGCTCACTGGAGTGTCACAGTCCGTCGCTTTGCAGAGTTGACCATGGCAAACATGCCTATGGTTGCACTCTTCGCTTTGCCACTTTTGGTGCCGCTCTTCAGCGACGATGTCAGCGTGTGGAAATGGGCAACCATGGCACACGATGAACATGGTGCGGTCATCTCTGTCGAAGAAGCTGGTCACGACGCAGCCCCAGTCGCTGGCCTGACTGCAGAAGCTAGTCTTGCGGCGCAAGGACAGCATGCCGAAGGCGGTCACAGCAAAGCGGAAGAACTTTCTCACGCAGAGCACTTTGAGTTCACTGCACACAAGTTCCCATTCTTGAACCGCAAGTTCTTTGCTGGACGTTTGTTGCTTTACTTCCTGATTTGGATTTTTGTCGCTCGCTTCTTCTTCAAGAAGTCGGTGGAACAAGATACTGCCTCAAACTACGACCCAACTCTCGCAATGAAGCGAAAGGCTGCGGTCGCCATCATTGTCTTTGCCTTTACCATTAGTTTCGCAGCCTTCGACTTGTTGATGTCGCTCGATGAAACTTGGTTCAGCACGATTTTCGGGGTGTACATCTTTGCAGGTGCGTTCTTGAGCTCGGTGGCTTGGATGGTGATTCAGGCAAAGTTCTGCCAGAAGAATGGCCTCTTGACCGAGGTGATTCACGACGAGCACTACCATGACCTTGGTAAGTGGATGTTCGCATTCACCTTCTTCTGGGGTTACATCGCGTTCTCCCAGTTCATGCTGATCTGGTACGCAAACCTTCCGGAGGAAACGGCCTTTTACGGGGCTCGCCTCACCGAAGGCTGGAGTGCCTGGACCTGGGCTCTACTGGTCTTCCACCTCATCATTCCGTTCGGTGGTTTGCTTTCACGTCACGTGAAGCGCAACACCAATATCTTGTTGGGTTGGGCTTACTACTTGTTAATCATGCAGTTCATCGACCTTTACTGGATTGTCATGCCGAACTACCACCGCAGCGAGGTTGGTTTCGAGAACCCATTCGGGATCATGGAAGTCAGTCTAGTCATGGGAATGTTCGGAGTCTTGGTCTATGGCAACGCGCGTCGCGCTGGCAAACAAGCACTCCTTCCTGTGGGCGATCCTTTGCTCGCTAAATCCCTTCGCTTCCGCAACATCTAATGGCTACCCAAAGCGACGACATCGACGTGGGTCTACTGGTCCGCATTGGACTGATTGGTTCCTTCCTAACGATTGCGGTTTCATACGCAGTCACAGGCTTGCACTACGTGGAAGACGACTACCTCTCCGACAAGCGCGCTTTAGAGGCGCAGGTTGTCGAGCACGTTGAAGCTCCTTCGGCAGATGCCTTGGCGGATACCGAAGCGGCACGTCAGGCGGTTTTGAAGCGTTACACACGCTAAATCAAACCTATGAATTCCATCCGATTCACGGCTGTAGCCCTTACCTTCGCATTAGCGATGAGTTTGAGTGCGCCGTTGTCTGCTCAGGTTGCCGATTGGCAAAGCCGAGACATGGATGGTGTTGGAGTCGAGGAACAGTTAGGCGCAGAAGTGCCGCTTGACCTTGAGTTCAAAAATTCAAAGGGAGAAACCGTTCGCTTAGGCGACATGTTTGATGGCGAGCGCCCAACCGTGCTAACCATGAACTATGCCAACTGCCCGCAGCTTTGTGGCTTGCAGATCAACGGCTTTGTGAAGTCTCTGAACGAGATGAAGCAATGGTCGGTAGGAGACCAGTTTCAGGTGGTTACGGTCAGCTTAGATCCGACTGAGTCGGATGATCTGGCGGCCGGTTTCCGTGCAAAAACCTTGGCAGGATACGATCGCCCCCAAGCAGAGCAGGGTTGGTCCTTTCTGCGTGGTAAGAACGAAGACATCCGCCTGCTAGCCGACACGGTTGGCTTTCATTACAACTCCTTCGAGGACAAAGGGCAGTACGCGCATACCGCAGTGCTCATTCTCCTCGACCCTCAAGGCAAAGTAGCTCGCTACCTTTACGGTATTGAGTACCTGCCTTCCACTCTGCGACTTTCGCTCGCAGAAACCGCTTCCTCCAAATACGTTTCGACGGTGGATGCTCTGATTTTGCGTTGTTTTCTTTACGACGCAGCTTCGGGCACCTTTGTCGGTGACGCGTGGAAGATAACTAAGATTGTGATGACACTTGTCGCCGTGATCCTTTTCGCGTTTATTGGCCGGTTAGTCCTGCTTGAACGCAAAGTCCGAAAGAAAACAGCGGCATGATTCCCGTTGCCTTACTTCCTACACTCCTTCAGCACACGCAAGAGGATTTCTGGTTCCCTACCCAAGCTGCGCGCGATGCCAGCCTGGTAGACGAACTCTACTACTTCATCTTCTACGTTTCGCTGTTTGCGTTCATTGCCATTGTGCTCGCAACCGCGATCTTTGCAGTGAAGTTCCGTCGCAGCAAAGTTGGCCTGGTGCCTGAGGATTCCCCTCACCACTCGACTAGCATTGAGATTGTGTGGTCGGTAATCCCATCTTTGTTCATGGTTGCCATGTTCTGGTACGGCTTTCAGGATTTCGTTGCAACTAAGCAAATCCCTGACAACGCCTACGAGATTCAGGTGAAGGCCAAGAAGTGGGACTGGAAGTTCGTCTACCCAGAAGGGGTCGAATCTTTCGGCGGCAACATTGACATGAACGATGGAGGCGAAGGCATGGTAGTTCCACTTGGTCGCACGATTAGTGTGCGCATGGAATCTGCAGACGTGCTTCACTCGTTCTCGATCCCTAACTTCCGTGTGAAAATGGATGTGGTCCCTGGCCGCTACACCTACCTGTGGTTTATCCCAACCGAGCTTGGCGAATACCCGCTCTACTGCACGGAATATTGCGGTACGCGGCACTCGCGCATGCTTGGAAAGGTGGTCGTGAAGTCGGAAGAAGACTACGCCGTGTGGCTAGAAGATCAGGTGATCGACCTGGCAACTCTGCCTCCTGCTGAAGCAGGCTTTGAGGTCTGGAAGAAAAACGGTTGTGCAGCTTGTCACAGTACGGCAGGTGTCAATGGCATCGGTCCGTTCTTGAACAACAGATACGGCACTACGGAAACTTTGACGGATGGCACCTCAGTCACCGTCGACGATAACTACATTCGGGAATCTATTCTTGACCCGAACGTAAAGGTTGTTGCTGGCTTTTCGCCTGTAATGACTTCCTTTGCGGGACAACTCAACGACGATGAGATCAGCTACCTCATCGCTTACCTCAAGTCGCTGAACGAGTAGGCCCACTGACATGCCTAGTACCAACACACTAGACCGAACCAACTACCTGAACGCCACTAAGGGCTTCATGTCATGGTTTTGGACCATTGACCACAAGCGCCTAGGGCTTATGTACCTATGGTCCGTGATCGCTTGCTTCATCCTTGGCGGTTTCTACGCCATGAAGATTCGTCTCACCTTGAGTGGGGACGTTGACTTTGCCACACAAACGGCGGAGCAAATGAATGCGTACAACAACGCATTCACCGTTCACGGGGCGGTGATGATCTTCCTGGTCATCATTCCTTCCATACCCGCAGCGCTCGGAAACTTTGTAGTTCCGCTAATGCTCGGCACAAAGGATGTGGCTTTCCCGAAACTGAACCGATTCAGTTACCACTTGTGGATTATCGGAGCGGTCCTTTTTGTCGCGACTTTGTTCATCGGCAACTTGGATACTGGTTGGACCTTCTACCCACCGTACTCCACCGGTCATACCGATCCATCGGTCATCACCGCAGTGCTTGGAGCTTTCATCCTCGGATTTAGCTCCATCTTTACCGGCCTCAACTTCATCGTGACCATCCACAAGATGCGTCCACCGGAGATGACCTGGTTCAAGATGCCACTCTTCCTGTGGGCCATCTACGCAACCGCGCTGATTCAGATCCTGGCAACCCCAGTGATCGGCATCTCGCTCTTGCTGATCTTGGTTGAGAAAACCATGCAGATCGGAATCTTCACCCCAGAGCTTGGTGGCGACCCGGTCTTCTTCCAACACTTATTCTGGTTCTACAGCCACCCAGCTGTTTACATCATGATTCTCCCAGGCATGGGAGTGATGTCGGAGCTGATCGCAACCTTCTGCCGTAAATCGATCTTCGGTTACAAGTCGATTGCTTTGGCGTCGATTGCGATTGCGATCTTCTCCTTCATCGTTTGGGGTCACCACATGTTTGTTTCCGGTCAATCGGAACTCATGTCGGTTATCTTCTCAGCACTAACCTTCTCGGTTGCGGTGCCATCGGCGATTAAGGTGTTCAACTGGATTGCCACCATGTACAAGGGATCCATCGCGTTCACCACGCCGATGCTCTATGGCATGTCCATCATCTGGCTGTTCGGTATCGGTGGTCTCACCGGGCTGTTCCTCGCCACCCTCGGCACCGATGTTTACTTCCACGATACTTACTTCGTGGTTGCACACTTCCACTACGTGATGGTGGGCTCGGCGCTGTTCGGTTTCCTTGGTGGAATTTTCTACTGGTGGCCAAAGATGTACGGCGTCGTCGTCGACAACATGGCCTCTAAGATTGCCTGTCTGTTGGCATTCGTTGGCTTCAACATGACCTTCATGCCCCAGTTCATTGGTGGCTCGAAGGGTATGCCACGCCGTTACGCCGCTTACGGTGAGAGTGCAGGCTTCGATGGTTACAACGAAGCTTCTACTCTGGGTTCCATGGTGCTCATGACCGGATTGGTCCTTGCCTTAGGCAGCTTGCTGGTGTCTCTGAAGAACGGCAAGAAGTCGCCAGCCAACCCATGGGGCGGTGTCACTCTCGAGTGGCAGACTCCGTCGCCTCCTCCAGAGCACAACTTCGAAATCGATCCACCTGTTGTGGGGGATCCATACGACATGACTCTCGTCGAGTGGAAGGGTGAGGAAGAAGGCTTCCTGCCTGTGAACCCACGCGCCGATGCCCCCTGCGTCGCTGACGTGAAGCCCTCCGCATAGTGAATCCCATGAGTACAACCACTACTCCAGAGCACAGCGATGATCATGGCCACGGCCACGATCATCCTGAGCACCTTGCGCACCACTTCGAAAGTCTCGAGCAACAGTTCGATGCTGGCAAACTAGGCATTTGGGCGTTCCTCCTTACCGAGGTTTTGTTCTTCAGTGCTTTGTTCGTTGCATACACCATCTATCGCGGCAACTACCCGGAAGTGTTCCGATTCGCTTCTCAGTTCCTCGATACCAACATGGGCGCGTTGAACACCATCGTGCTTCTGTTTAGCTCCTTCACCATCGCTTGGGGTGTGCGCAACGCCATGCTCGGCCAGACTGGGCTGCTCAAGATGAACTTGGTGATTACCCTGATTTGTGCAGGTGGCTTCATGATGATTAAGAAGATGGAGTATGAACACAAGTTTCACGAAGGAACTTTGTGGGCAGGTCATGAGAACACCATTTTCCGTTTGGATCCGAACGATGTCCCTGAGGACATGAAGCATCATTCCACGGCATGGGACAACCGCAACGGTGACTTCACCATGGCTGTGAAGGACCTCGATCCTGAGTTTCGCCAGAAGCTCGGCATCTTCTTTGGCATTTACTTCTGCCTCACGGGCTTGCACGGCATCCACGTGTTAATCGGCATGATTCTCATGGTCTGGTTATTGATGCGCGCGATGAAAGGGGAGTTTGGCCCAACCAATTTCAATGCGATCGACTTCGGCGCACTGTATTGGCACTTGGTTGACCTCATCTGGATCTTCCTCTTCCCACTTCTCTACCTCATTAGTTGATCATGTCTGACCACAACTCCGATACGCACCTCGGCCACGTGCTGCCCTTGAGCTTGCTGCTCAAAGTGTTCTTCGCACTGGTTGGTTTGACTGGTTTGACCGTACTCACGGGTCAGATGGAACTGTTCGGCATGGACCTCGCGATTGCGATGGTCATTGCTACCGTCAAAGCTAGTTTGGTCTGCCTCATCTTCATGCACTTGAAGTGGGACAAACCATTCCACGGCATGATCTTCCTGTTCTCAATAGTCATGGTTGGTCTTTTTCTGGCCTTCCTTACTTTGGACACTGGTCAGTACCAAGCTGACATTCGTGAAGCAAAAGCCGATGAAATCCACGCCGCTGGTTTGGATGTTCCTCAGTCAGAAGAGACTCACGCGGCAGAAGAAAGGCCCGAGCCAGAGGCTTCTGGCCACTAAGTCATGAGTCACGCAGGCAGGAGCCCCGAGCCTCTACCTGCAGGCGCCAGCAGCCTGGGCCTGCGGGTTTTACTCGCATCCACTGCCGCCTTGTTTATCGCCACCCTGTTTTGCGGGTGGTATTTCCGGGACACCGGTGCCACGGAGGAAGCGCTGCCCGCGCTTCCTCTTTCTATTTGGCTTACGACTCTGCTGCTTGCGGGTGTGAGTGGTTCTGTGGAGAAGGGGCTTCGCCGTGCACGCTTGACGGATCGTGGAATACTTGCGCGCGTTGGGGTGCAGCTAAGTTTGGCCTTTGGCGTGGCGTTTTTGCTTGGGCAGTCGTGGAACTGGATCGAGTTACTTCGGCAAGAAACCGGGGCCAGCGTGCACCCTCTCTATGCCTTCAACTTCTACTTAATGACCGCCCTGCATGGGGTGCACATTGTGGGTGGATTGGTTTATGGCGTATTGGTATTGAGTGCGCTTGGAAAGAATGCCGCAGACTCGATTCAGAAAGTGCAGAACCTTGCGCATTACTGGCACTTCCTTGCCGTTACTTGGGTTGCGATTCTGCTCAATCTCTACACCACGCGGATTGAAAACCCAGAGGATAGTTTCCTTGGACCCCTTTCCTTGGGCATTATGGGCTTGTTGCTGTGCGGAGTTTTGGCCTATCAAGTGAAGGCCATCGTCCTTTTGTACAAACGTGGAGAACGCGCCTTTGCATTCTTTGCCTTGTTACTGCCCGTTGCATTTCTCCACATTTGGGCCCGCGGGGAAGAACTCCATACCCAAAAAATGGCGTTGCGTTGGGCGGTGCTTCAGGCGTTATTGTTAGTCTCCATGATGTTCTGCGGCACGATCTATCTCGGACAGTTCGCTGGGAACTACGCAGAGATTCAGTACTAAGAGCGACCGCCATGTTGCTCAATCCATTCGAGCGTCGCTTGGTCTCCGGCGGATTACGACGTCAAGTCGTGCGTCACTGGGATATCCCACGCCTTCTAAAACTTACCGAGGATTGTAAGACCCAACGAGTTTTGGAGATTGGCTGTGGTCGCGGTTTTGGAGTGGAAGCCGCTTATGACTTGCTCAAAGCCAAAGTCGTCCACGCGTTTGACCCGGACGATGCCATGGTTGCCCTTGCACGTCAATCAATGACACGATCCGGTTACTTCAACACCACCCCACCAGCGCGCATTTGGCAAGGTACCGTCATCGAAATCCCAGCTCCCGATGCGGATTACGATGTCGTGCTTGGACTCCAAGTCCTGCATCATGTCCAAGATTGGCGCGCTGGCGTTGCCGAAATCGCAAGAGTCCTGCGCCCCGGCGGCCGCGTGATGTTGTCGGACAGCCTGATTGGATTCATCGAACATCCCATCTTGGGCCGATGGATGGATCACCCTACCGTAGACCGCTTCACGCAAGATCAGTTGTTTGAAGAACTGGAGCAATGTGGCTTCCGCATCCTCGGGAGCAAAGGCTGCGGCAAATGGATGACGTGGGTGGTGGGGGAGCTGCAGGCCTAAAGGGCCCGCATCCACTCCGGCCGGAATGGCGCGTTGTCTGGATTTGCAAGAACGCGATCGAGGGTGGCAATCATGGCCGCTTGATCTTTCGGCAAGGTACCCGCGAGCGCAAGGTAGTTACTTGCATGATTGGAGCGAAAAACAGAAGCCTTCAAATCTAAGTTCATCAAGAACTCACGCAATTCAGCGGCCAATGCAATCGGGTCTAGGTGATCAAACTCACCGCGTTGATCGGAATCCCACAGGGGAGTGCCTGCGACTGGCGTCGCAACCAAAGTGCTGACAAAGCGGGGTTGAATCGCATTGATCACTTTTGCCGAATCCTGCGCATGTTCACGGCTTAAAGCAAAGCCACCCATGCCAAGCAGAATCATCACGCTTAGGCGAACACCGGCATCATTGGCGCGCTGCGCCACGCGGATCATCTCAGCACTATCCACGCCTTTCTCCATCGCGGCCAGGCAGTGGTCATTGCCAGACTCCACGCCAAGGTAGTACTGCGTCAGCCCCTTCTCTTTAAGCAAGCGCATTTCCTCAACCGTGCGCACCGCCAAAGCTTGCGGCGAGGCATAACAGCTGACCCGCTGGATCTCCGGCCAAGTGTTATGGAGGTAATCGAGCAACTCGCCGAGAAAGCTTGCCTTCGCCATGAGGGCATCACCATCGGCCAAGAAGACCTTGGTGGGCGGGCTAAATTGCTCGTCGTACCAGTCTATTTCCTTGTAAAGTTCCTCAAGTTTGCGCACACGGAACTTCTTGTCGCGATACATCGCGCAAAAGGTGCACTTATTCCAGCTACATCCAAGCGTGGCTTGGAGGATAAGGCTGTTGCCCTCGGAGGGCGGTCGGAAAACCTGACCTTGGTACTGAATCATGGTTCAAGCAAGCGGCGGATGGGCCGATGAATAAAGGCATGATAACCACCGTTGCGATTCTCGGTTATGGACGCTTCGGGCGTGCCATGGCAGATCGCCTGCTCGAGCAAGGGTGCAAGGTGGTGGCTTATGACCCGGTGGCAGAAGTGCCCGCCGAGATTCGAGTGGCAAACATGGCATCGACCGTGGCGGCTGCGGACCTGGTGGTCTTGGCTATGCCAATAAGTCAGATTCGCCCGAGCCTGATCAAGCTCAGGCCAACTCTGCGCCCCAACCAAATCGTGATGGATGTGGGTTCGGTGAAGAGTGGACCTGCGGCATGGATGGAAGAAATCCTGGGCGATGTCATCCCCTGGGTCGCCACGCACCCTTTGTTTGGGCCAGTGAGTTTGGCGCGAGGAGAACGTCCGCTGCGAGTCGTGGTTTGCCCGAACCGGCAACACCCTCGCATGGTGCAAGAAGTGGAGAGCTTCCTGTGGGAGATGGGCTTCGATGTAAGCTCGCTAGATCCCGAACAACATGATCGTGAGATGGCAGCTTCCCATGCGCTTGCGTTTTTTGTGGCCAAAGGATTTATCGATGCCAACCTGCTGTTGGATTCTGAATTTGCGCCGCCCTCGGTGCGCGCGATTCGGCAAACCTTGGAATCGGTGCAGGCCGATGCCGGGCAGTTGTTCGGAACTTTGCATCGGGACAATCCTTATGCGGGAGAGATGCGTGCGAAGTTGTTGGCCTCGTTAATGGCCACTGATGATGCCTTGCGTGAGCCGATGGGGGAAGGTGACGACGGGGGCTCTAGTGGGCACTATGAAGGCCTGCATATCGTCGAAGCCTCACCCATCCCCCCACAACTTTTACTCGCCCGCGATCTCATCGATGAGATCGACACCGAATTGATGCAACTACTCGCACGTCGCGCGGAACTATCCATGCGTGCTGCACGTGCCAAGGCTGAAGTCGGAAAAGGTGTACGCGATCCAAAACGCGAAACCGATTTGCTTCATCGTCGTCGCGCCATTGCCGACTCTTACGGCTTAGACCCCGATGCAGTGGAAGCTGTCTTTCAATCCATCCTCAACTTCTCGCGGCGTCATCAGTCGGAGCATTTAGACGAACTTTCATGATCATCACCCTTCGCTCCGACGCCTCTCCAGAGTCCATACAAATTGTGCTCGATGTTGCCGCTCGCCACCGGTTCTGCAACCGGCATGGGTGTCGTCGCGGGAGCCTCCATGGTTCTCGTCGATTTCCACCCGAACCCCGCCGCAGCACTTTGCGATGGACCGCAAGCTTTGACACCAGAATATCTCGCTGGTTTTCTGACTTATGTAAGGCGCATGGGCTCACCTATAATACCTGGTCATTCCAGGGCACTTTGCTCTATGGAATTCTGCTAATACTGAGCTAATTGAATACCCACCATGTCGAAAATTCAAACCGATATCGTAGTGCTGGGCGCGGGTCCAGCCGGATACATCTGTGCCATTCGCGCGGCAGATCTAGGTAAGAAAGTCGTTGTCGTCGAGTTCGACAATCTCGGCGGTACTTGCCTCAACTGGGGCTGCATTCCATCCAAGGCGCTGATCTCTGCAGCGCACTTTGTAGAGTCGACCAAGCACGCGGCAGACATGGGTTTCACTGTGGAAACGCCGAAGCTCGATTTGTCTAAACTGATTGCCTGGAAGGATGGCATCGTCAAGAAGCTAACCGGTGGCGTGGGCATGTTGCTCAAGAACCGCAACATTGAATGGGTGAAAGGTCGCGGCACGATTGTGGACCCGAATACCATTTTGGTGGTTACGGCAGATGGCCAAGTGGAAATCAAGTGCAATGACATTGTGGTTGCCACCGGAAGCGAGCCAGCACCGATTCCTGGCTTTGAGTTCTGCGACCAGGTTTGGTCGAGTACCGATGCACTTGAGCCTACGGCTCTGCCGAAGAAGCTGTTCGTCATTGGCGGCGGCGTGATTGGCATGGAGCTTGGCATGTTCTACCAACAGGTCGGCTGCGAGGTCACCGTGGTGGAGTTCATGGATCAGATTCTCCCTGGCATCGACCCGGAACTTGTGAAGGTCGTGGCGCGAAAAGCGAAGAAGGCTGGCATGCAGATCCACCTGAACTCGGCAGCGAAGAGTTGGAAGAAGAAGGGAAGCGGCGTAGAAGTCCTTGCTGAGATCAATGGCAAGGAACAAGCATTCGAGGCCGATGTCATTCTCCTCACCGTTGGGCGACGCCCGGTCACCGGCGACCTTGGTTTGGATAAGGTTGGCGTGAAAACGGATAAGCGCGGTTTTATTGAAGTCGATGCGCAGTGCATGACCAAGACTCCGCATGTTTATGCAATCGGCGACATCACGCATGGACCCATGCTGGCACACAAAGGTAGTGCACAGGGTTTGGTCGCTGCGGGGGCCATCGCACGTACGCCAGGCGTGGCTTACGACCCGAAGGTGGTGCCAGGCGTCATCTTTACCGATCCTGAAATCGCTACCACTGGTTTGAGTGAGGCCGATTGCAAGGAGAAGGGTATCGAGTACAAGGTTGGACGTTTCAACTTTGGCGCTAACGGTCGTGCCATGTCGATGCACGCCACCGACGGCTTAGTGAAAGTCATTGCAGATGCGAATGACGACACGGTTCTTGGTGTGCACATGGTGGGCCCCAACGTCACCGACATGATCACCGAGGGATCCCTCGCGATTGAAGGTGGACTCACGGTGGAAGACATCGCTATGACCATTCACCCGCACCCAACGCTTTCCGAAGTGTTCATGGAAGCTTGTGAAGACGTTCACGGAATGTCACCCCACGGCATGGCACCGAAGAAGAAAAAATAGTCATGCGATTTAGCCGCTCCGCCGAGTTTGAGGTTCACGACCTCGGGCGGACGGACTACGGCACAGTGGACAAATACATGATGGAGCAGGTCGAGGCCATCGTGGGCGGCGATGCTCCCGATCAGCTCTTAATCGCGGAATTTGAGCCTGTCCTCACCGTCGGACGTGGGGGACAAGCCTCCCTATATGGCGCAGTCGGATTGCCCGTTTTTGAAATTGCGCGCGGCGGTAAAGCGACCTTCCACGGCCCTGGTCAGCTTGTGGCTTATCCACTGATCCGACTTGAAGAAGATGCGCGTGATTTACACGCTTATCTACACGCCCTTGAAGAAGCCATCATCCGTTGCGTCGGTGACTTTGATTTAGAGGGCGGTCGCGATGAACGCAACACTGGTTGTTGGATCAATCATAAAAAGGTGGCAAGCATTGGCGTAGCCGTGCGCCGCTGGACCACTTACCACGGTGTTGCACTTAACGTCGACACCGACCTCTCTTGGTTCCGCCGCTTTGATCCATGCGGTTTGGAGCCTGACCTGATGACCACCATGGCGCAACAAAGCGGTGGCGTCGCCCCAGATCTTAGTTTGGTGCGAGGCTCTCTTGCGCGTCACATAGAGGAAGTTCTCCGTGAACAAAACTAAAAAGCATTCTCTCGATTCCCTGTTCCGTCCGCGCTCGGTTGCGGTGGTTGGAGCTAGTCGCAAGCGTTATCAAATTGGGCATGAGATTGTGCGCAACTTGGTCAGTGGCAATTTTCAGGGCCCAGTTTATCCAGTCAATCCGAAAGCGAAAGTGGTGCACAGCATGCATTGTTATCACAAAGTGTCGGCGATTCCTGGAGCGGTAGATCTAGCCATTATTACGGTCCCGGCTAAGTTAGTTTTAGAGGCGGCGCGTGATTGTGGCCGCAGTGGAGTGAAGGGCTTAGTGGTCATTACCGCGGGGTTCTCCGAAATCGGGGGCTAGGGCACCAAGCGTCAAGAAGAACTCATGAGTATCTGCGTCAAATATGGCATGCGCATGATTGGCCCGAACTGCATGGGCATTTTGAATACCGAAGAAGGCGTTTCACTGAATGCGTCTTTTGCCGGTGCAACTCCAACACCGGGTGGCGCAGCATTCCTTTTGCAGTCCATGCGCTCCGATGGGATTGAGACCTTTTTTGGGGCAGCGACCGATCCGCAGTTCGGGCGTATGCTCGCATTCGGTTTAGGTGGAGTGCATGTCGAGGTCTTCAAAGACGTCGTCTTTCGCCTACACCCACTGACCAAAACCGATGCCGAGGAAATGGTTTCCGGCATTCGCGCTAAAGTCATGTTGGAGGGCGCGCGCGGTAAGCCGCCGGTCAATCAAAAGGAACTGGTCGAGGTCTTGCTCCGGCTTAGTCGCATGCTCTCCGATTTCCCCGAAATCGAGGAGTTAGATTTAAACCCCTTCCTCGCCGGTTGGCGAGGGAAGGGGTCATGTGTGCTCGACGCGCGGGTGAGCTTGAACCTAGACTTGGTGTCTAAGAAATAATCATAAACTCTGGCAACGACACCTTGCGCACGACGATTGAGCCGGCGTTGTCATAAGTGTAGACCACGCAGTAAATGATGCGGTTGAGCAGGTTGGCTCGATTCGGAATGTTTGCGAACACGGTAATCGATTCGCCCGCAGGCACGGTGCCCGACCAACCCAAGAAACCCGACGTAGCGTTATATGCTGCATCTTGGTTGCCTGGAATGTTGGTGCCATTGAGGTCAAAGCCAGGGGTCGTTCTAAAGGTAATGAAACCCTGGTAAAACGCTCCAGCCTCACCGGGCGCATCCCAGTCCATCTGAAAAATCTGTCCTCTTACTGGGGGAAGAATCACCGTAATGTCGAGAGGGCCACCACCGCCACCGCCGAATACGGTGGTATCGGCGTCGTTGGTTTCGCCTGGAGTGCCGCGATCTCCGTTGCCGAAGCTACTGACTGCAGCCGCAAAGTTGCTGGACGATGTTGAGCCCAACAAGTCCTTGCGCTCGGTTGCAAAGGCACTGCCTCCTGGCCAGCCACTGTTGTAATCAACGCGGTCCAAAACCGTAGAACCATATTCCAAGGCCACCGTGTCGGTGCCGTTCACCATGGAGAAGCCAACCGTCGGCCAAACCATGTGCGGGCGATAGCCGCCGTTGCGCGCCCGCAAACCGTCAGCGCCAATCACCATGAGCTGTCCTTGATCGAGCAGCACGGGCGCTCCAAAGGTCAGATTGTTACTGCCGAAATCCTTCAGGTGCACGTTATCCAAGGAAACCGGGCCATTGCGGGTGCCTGCAATCTCGACCCACTCGCCATCGGTATCACTGCTTGCGCTTGGATCGCTGTGGAATTCAGAAACCACTAGTTCGCCAGCAATAGGAATCGACGGGGACTGTTCATCCACGGACAAAGTGAAGCTGGTGCCATCGTCGGCGGTCACGGTGTAGGAATCACCATCGGTTGCGAGGTGAATGGTGCCACCAGCATCTACGAAGCCCTCGGTACCGACACCATCGGTCGGGCACCAAACGGGGCGCATGTTGGTATTGGTGTTAAGGCGATCGACCACCTCTTGCTTTGGATAACCAAATTGGTTGGAGCTACCACAAGGCACAATCGTGAACTCAGGACTCAGCGTGTTCACCCAAGTGCTGTTGGAAGAAGTGAGCGAACCATGGTGATTGGCTTGATAGACATCTACGTTGCCGACCAGTGGTGCCAGTGTGGATTCCACATTGGTGGTGCCATTGCCGCCACCGGTGAGGTCGCCGCCCATCCACATATCGAAATCGCCGTACTCGACTTTCCAACCCACACTCGAACTGTTTTCCCATTGCGAGCTGCCGGAAATGTTCACCGAACCGCCGCCAATCAGATCGCCTTCGCGCACCATGCAAGTTAAGGTGACCCCGCCGCCCAAGTTCACCACTTGTCCAGGGGTAGCCATTTGGCGCACCGAGGAATAGCGGCTGGCGTAGTCGTTGTAGGACTGCGTGGTGGGCAAGTTGTTGAAGCCGCGATCCAACGCAGTGGTGGTGGTAATCCCCGAGTTCCAAATCTCATCCAGACCGCCAAGGTGATCCGCGTGGTAGTGGCTCACGCCAACATAATCCAAATGCGAAATGCCCAAGGAGTTAAGCAGAGGGACGACGTCGTTGTTGCCGTCGCCGTTGTCGCCGCCGTCGAACAAAAAGGTTTGTCCAGTTGGGGAGATGAGGAGTGTGGAATCCGACTGTCCGGTATCGATGAAATAGATTTCGAACGAACCGGTCCCAGCTGGAATGGTGAACATGCCAGCGAGGAGTGCAAGAAGAAGAAGGGGTTTCATGCAGAAGGGGGGGCGGGTTAAATCCTAGGGTCGAATCATCCTACCTCCTGTGGACTCAGCGAGGGTCTTCATGAACTTCTCATGATTATCGCTGTCGGTCACGAGGACAGAATGAATGCGCACGCCGGTGCGTTGATGCAGGCGCGCAGCACTGTCGAGCAAATGCCCGGAGTACTGATGTTTCCCGGCAGAACTACCGCCGTCGGAAACAAGGATGATGGTGTCGACCAGCGGGTCTTCGGTGGCGGCTTCTAGCGCGTCCAGGAGAGCCGAGGTGCCTTGGTAAGGGCGTCCATCGAGAAACTTAACGGCCTTGTCGCGGTTGCCTTTAGTGGCAGGCATAAGTTCCTTGAAGCCCAGCACAGGTTTCTCTTCTACCACGATGACCTGGAATAAAGACTCTTTCGGTAGCTGCTCCAAGAAGATGCCGGCTTCGGATGCAGCGGCCGATGCACAAGTGAGATTCCCCAACTTGCTCATGCTCATACTTCCAGAACCATCGACGATGACCACCACATTGGAAGTCTCCACCGCAAGTCCAAAGAAGCGCGCAACCGTATCGCGATCGCGACGTTCCAGTTTTGCAGCAGCTTCTTTGGGGTTGGCACTGACTTCCGCGAGCCATGCTGCGCCAGCTTCGGTGTACCACTTATGCCATAACTCGGGTGCATCGTCAAAGCCTTGCCCGGTGAGTGCACGCAGCGCAGCCCCAAGGTCCGCAGTAAAGCGGTTTGGCGTGTGCTTGGCTTCTTCTTCAAGCACCGTAATCAGCACCGATGTCAGGCTGTAAATGTGATTCTCGACCGTGGTTTCAAGATAGGCGGTGCGTGGTCCGCAATCGCGTTGACTGAAAACTTGTGGCCCGGCATTCTTGAGTGCAGGCCATGCATTGGCGTGTGCACCCAAAGCTCGAATCATCATGGCGCGGTCTCCGGCATCTTTGGTTTTGCCTATGCCGCGCGCGAGAGCTTCAATCTCCAGGTCGGTGATGCTTGGCATCAGTAAATAGCCCTCTGCAGAAAGCTGGTCCAGCATGCGTTCCCGCACCATGCCTTCCAGGGTTGCGTCTTTTTTCAACTTTAGGTCGGCATCGTTCAAGCGCCCTTCCGCGAACATGGCAGCCACCGCACCAGCCCATGCGCGACGCACTTCCGCCGATGCTTTCACAAACCCCTTATCCAACATCAACTCCGCGGAGGCGGTGGCTCTGCATCGCTCTAAGCCATGCAATAACTTCACCCGATGCCAGTCACTTTGCTTTTTACTTGCAGCAGCCACGGCCATCAAATCGGCTTCCTCTTGACTGTTAGCTTTTAGATATCCACTAAAGAACCAATCGCGCAAATACACGCCGCGATAGGTGTCGTTCTTTTCATCGAACAGGCCAATGCGCACTTGCATAGCCTCTGCACTACGTATTTCTGCGAGATCCCGTGCGGCGCTGTAGGCCCCTTTTTCGTAGGAGGTCTTGTCGGTGGCGGCACGAATCGTGTCCTCCAGCACATCGAGCTGCTGGACAGGTGCGAGAATACTAAGGAGTAGAGCGGCAATCATGATGAAAAAAACAGGAGAGAGCCCGGATAGGGCCCCCTCCTGGTGACGTTAACCGGCAGTGCCGGCACGCATTCTTACTGAACCACTTGGGTGTGTGCAGCGTTCGACATGGTGGCTCCGCGAGGGTTCGCAGACACATCGGTGCAGAACCACTGTACGTAAACGTTGCGGCCAACAAGAGCCAGATCGTTTGGTACGGCCAAAGTGATGGAGGAGAAGCCAGTGGCGTCCGCACTCACAGTGAACAGGAAGTTGCCTGCAACGTACAGGGTGTTTCCCGGTGCGCCAATGCCAGTCATATCGAAAGGCAACGCGATGATCGGTGGACGGTTCCAAGTAGTGTTGGAGAAGCCCAAGAACAAGGTGGTCGGCAAGAACGGAATCGCGTTAACGACCGTGACATCAAAGCTCTGGTTGATGGTCGGGAAGCCAACGTTTGCGATGGAGGGTACGAGCCCAACCGAGGTAGTGCCGCCGGTGCCGAAGGTGTTGAAAAAGCCGGTAACAGGCAATGGGAAAGAGCCTGCAGGAATCGCTTCCATTTCACCAACGAAGTGACCGATTGGGTCAATCCCGGTTTGGGTCTGCTCACCAATGTCGTCAGCATCGCCGTCGCCGTTGAGATCGAAAAGGTAGTAAACGACGCCGCCAGTGGCGCGCACCGAGTAACCGTTGTCATGGTTTGCACCACCATACATGGCTGGAATGCCAAGAGGACCGCCAGGGCCATCCATGAACAAGGTGACTTCGCCTGCATCGTTGAGGTCGAGGTCGCCGTTGTTGTCCATGCCGCGATAAAGCAATCCGCCTGCGCCGGTGCAGGAAGAGTTAGCAGCGGTGGACATGATCCAGTAAACATCTTCGCCAAGAGGGCCAGCGCCAGGTGCGAAGTCGAGGACTTCCAGAGAACCGAACAGGCCAACACCACCGGAAGATGGGCAGCTTGGGTTCTGCAGGGTGCCTGCTTGCACGTCTGCGTTTAGCTCAAGACCTGCAACATCTCCGACCAAGTTGAGGAAGTTCCAAGCTTCGCCTGGATCGTTCGCATCGCCGTCAGCGTTGAGGTCCTGGAATGCGTAGAGCATGACGTCTTGCTGAGCAAAACTGATTACCACACCGTTGGTGGAGTCGAACATGAGACCTTCGAAGTCGCCGGCGTCGATGGTGACGTTACCAGCGGTACCTGCGACGGAGATTGGAAGGTTTGCATCTACGAACTGCGTAAACTCACCGGCACCATTGGCGTTACCATCGGCGTTGAGGTCAGTGTATGCGTGAAGGCCAGTGCCCGGCTGAGGACCGAAGTTGAAGTTGTCATCGGTGACGTACATGGTGCCCGTGATCGGGTCGTAATCCATGGCGTCTGGGGAGGTGTTAGAGAAACCACCACCTGCGCGGGTGTCAGCCCACTCTACGATTTCACCTGGACCGTCGACCGAGCCATCGCCATCGAGGTCTTGCATTTTCAAGACCATGTCGTTGGTTGCAATCGCGTACATGAAGTCGGTGCCACCTTCGTTGCGGTAGCGCAGATCCTGCACGAAATTGATTTGGGTTTGGTTATCGAAACCAAAGGTGAACATTTCCGTTGGGTCTAGGAAAAGGCCATCGCCATCGAGGTCGGCGTGGCGCCAAATGCCCCAGTCAGCAAGAAGGGAATCGCCTTGGTAAAAGACTACTTCAGAAGTAGGAGTTTGACCAAAAGCAGAGGATGCCAGGAGAGAACCGGCAAGAATCGCAAGAGATGTGCGCATGTTTGAGATGAACCGCGGGAGAATGGGATTGCCAGCCCCTGAAGTGGAACTGGCAATGCGGATTATAGCTTAGCTAATGGGTTTTCTGCGAAATTGCAGTGTAATCCAGGATTACAAAATCCGAAAATCTACGGCGTTACTAGTTTGGAAATTAGCCAGCACGGTGAGGTCTACGCGACCTGGGAAAAAGGTCGGTGGCACGCCGGTGACCAACACAGAAACCCGCCCAAGGAAAGGAATGCGAAGGGATTTAGTGAACAAAGGTGCCGACGGAATGAAACCGAAAAATGGCAGAGGTAGGTCGCCAAAGTTGGTGCCGATTATGACGACGGGGTCTAAGGTCTCACCCTCTGCAGGCAGTACAAAAAGGATGGTCGGTGCAGCTGCTGTGCCTGCGGTGGAGTTAACAGCGGCAAAGTCCTGGTCAGCAACAGCTTGGGCAGGAGCGAGTGTGAGGAAGGCAGCGTGTAGGAAGGTGAGAAGCATCTTGATGTGTATTTGGAGGACGAGTCAGGGCGCCCAAGGATACCACTAAATCCAACATCCTGGCAAATTAATAGGAAAAGGGCCCGCACCTGGAGGCGCGGACCCTGGCTGGCCCCTAGGAGGCCATTTCGATTCCTTGCTTACTGAACGGTGAAAGTAGCGACGTCGGTGATGGCGTCGAAGTTTGCACCAGCGTGCGACAGAGCCACGCAGGAAAGCGTGGTGCCGACTGCAAAGCTGCCTGGGAAGTTGACCACAGGGGTGACAGCGGTTCCGTCAGCAAGAATGGTGCCCTTCAGAGGGGCTGCAGCAGCGGACTGAAGCAGGACTGGGCCGAAGGCCAAGCCAACTGAGCGGCCGTCGCCAGGAATGGCTGCGGTGCCCTTAGCGGTCGAAACCAGAACCATGAACTCGTTACCAGCTTCCGAAGCGCCGAAACCAGCACCCGTGAAGTTGATTGGGCCACCAGCGGTGAATGGACCCACTGGGGAAATGCCGCCGGAGCGTAAACCACCAGCAAAGCATTCATTGACGCCGGTGGCGGTGTCATCGAGCCACACCGTTACAAAGTTGTGGTACTTACTGTTGAAGGTAATTTCTGCGAAGTCAGCATCGCCGGTTTGACCACCGGTGATATCGAGTGCAGGACCAAAGTTTGCACCGCCATCGCGGGAAACGGTCATAGGAGTGCCTTCCGGGAAGGAAGGGCCGGTCCAGTAGCCAGCAACGTAGTCGCCATCGCCCGCGATGGCAGGGAAGCCTCCGAAGCCCATGGCCGCAGACTCGGTCCAAGTGGCGCCACCATCGGTGGAGTTGTTCATGAAGATTTCGTCAGAACCAAGATTACGGTTGTCCTCGTGACAAGTGGTGATGTTGCCGTTGGAGTTGACCAAGATCACTGGGTGATCTGTATCATTGGTGCCAGCAACGTAGTTACCAACTTGAACACCTGCTGCGAAGCTGGTGCCATTGTCGATGGAGGTTGCCACGTGAAGGATGTGTGCGCTACCGGCAGGAAGGTTGTCTGCCTGGTAAGCAACAGCAATCGTTGCGCCGAAAGAATCGATGGCGATGTCGTTCTCAACGTTTCCGCCGGCAAGGCTTGCGCTAAGCAGGACGTCGGTGCTGACGAAGAGGCCAGTGGCGCTATCGAAGCTGGAGTAGAACAACTCATTGTCCGTGGTGCTGACATTGTCCTGCCAAACCATGTGGACAAGGCCGTTGGAAGCGGTCATGCCAATTGCATCGACGTCCACACTTCCGTTCGGGTGAGCAGAAGCAGCCATTGCGGCGCCGAAAGTTGCACCCCTATCCGTGGAGACGGTGAGGAAAACTTCTTCGTGTGCACCACCAGCATCGTTCTCGGTTGCACTCATGAAGGCAACCATGGTGCCGTCTACCGACATGCGCCAATCCTTCAGGTCGTTGGCACCGTTTGCATAACCTTTATCGATGGCAAGGTCTGCAGTCCATGTGGCACCACCATCGGTGGACATGGTGAAGTAAAGATCATCTTCGCCAACCGTGGTGCGTTGACCGCTCCAAGAAGCGTAGATTACGCCGCCATCGACAATGAGGCCGACGTCATTTGCAAACTTGCTGTTTGCGTTAGGGGAGTCATCGATGCGAATTGCGGTGCTCCAAGTACATCCGTTATCGGTGGATGTGGAAGCAAACATTTGGTTGGTGACATCTTCCTTCCAAATAACAGCGCTGAGGTCGCCATCGGAAGAAATTGCTGGACCAACCGCTTTGCCGAGGCCGGCATCAAGCTGGATAGGGGTGCGCGGGTTCTGCGCGTAACCTGGAGCTGCCAGTGCGGCGACTACCAACGGAAAGAGGATGTTCTTCATGGGGATTCCTTATTCGAGAGAGAATGGGAGGTGCCGACGAGTTGCCGACGAAAGAAATGTAGCGAATCCCGCTTTGCACGCTTGAAGATTGAGTCGGAAACTCGCGGTTTTGCGAGGAAGCCAGCTCAAGCCTGGCTTGTGGCAGAAGGAGGGTTAGTGGTTGTGCCCGGCGTGAGAATCACTCGGCGCTTGCGCTTCATTTTCAGCAAGCTGTCTCAACTGCTTGGCGGGTAAGAAGTTCGGACTCCTTTCCAAGATGTAATCTAGGTGCTCAAGTGCCAATTCGAAATCTAGAAGCTCCATCGCGGAGTGGGCCAGTGCCAGGCGGATTTCGGAGTCATTCCACTCAAAATCTTTCCACAATTGGTTGAAATAGTGGTCTAACCATGCCACTTCTCGCGCTTCGACGAGCCCGACACCCACTTCCGCCCAGGTCCGATGCAGCGGCGCAGCATTTGGGAACTGCTTGGTGATTTGCATAAGCAGGTCCAAAGCCTCGGCACTGGTTTCGGTGGCGTAGGGATTCTTGGTTAAATAGGTGTCGTGCACCGAATACTCCTGCGCGTCGAACTGCTTGGCATAGAAGCCCAATAGAGATGTGCTCCCTTCCAATTCAAAGGACTGCATTTCTGCAAGCACCGCACTCGCGCGATCTTCCAAAGTGAGTTCGGCGATGAGTTGGAATGCGGTTGGAGAAAGCGCGGCATCGATGGGGCGGAAGGGGCCCTGAAACTGAAAGGGATGTCCGGCTCCAACCGGGTTGGCTAACTGCACTTCTATAGATTCCAAATCATCCGCGTCGAACAGGGGCAGCCCCAGCTCTTCCAAGGTGAGGGCAATTTCTCCAGCGGGGAGTGGCCAGGCAGCGTTCTCTTCGCTTGGCTTCCGACCAGCAATCAGTAGACGCACGCTATTCAGCCCATCGGGCAAAACAAACATGGAAGTTTGCGCGAAGATGTCCTGAAATTCTTCCATCCATTGAGGCAGTAAACCCGGCATCAGTTCGTGGGGTGAAACCACAAACGCGCAAACGCCATTTTCATTCAATCGCAAAGAAGCTTGGCGCAAAAGTTCCGAGCGCATAAGGGAGTGACGACTTTCCCACATGGCAGAACTTTCCATGAACACTAAGTCAAAGGGGCCATCGCTATGTGCAAGCCCGCGGCGGAAATCAAAAGCTTCACTCTTGATGTTACGCAATGCCATGCGCGCCAGAGAGGGTGGGTCACAGGCGAGGGTTAATTGGCTCGCGCCTTCAAGAAGGACTTGCGCTACTTGAGGATTTGGAATGCCTACCCAGCAAATGGAGTCCGCCGATCCAGCAAGCGCTTTTGCAAAGTACGCTTCCTTGCGTTGTACTGCGGTGTCTTCCGTGAGCAGAGAAAGCTGATTGCGGCCATCGAAAAAGTGCACCCGATCTAGGTCTTCTTCCGGCTGCCCCGAGGTGCGTTCTAAAACACGTGGCAGGGCAAAGAAGTCCGCTTGGTGCTGCTTTGGAAACCATACGTAAGCATCTACCAGAGGGTGCTGCAGGTGCTTTGGGGCTTCTCCGGGAAGTAGGAAAGCACCGGCGACTAGGGCGCCACTGCATCCAATCGCGCGTACCATCTTGTTGGAGCTAGCCGCCCATAAAGCAGCAGCTCCACTTAAGAATAAAAGTGCGCTGGTTAAGTTCGCCATGCTTGGGAATAGCGTGGCGCTTGGAAGGGCTGCAGCCGCGAGGAAAGCTACCCCCGCACCGCCAAGTAGGGGCGACAAAAAGTTCGGGCCGGGATTAGCGTGATCGGTTTTGATAGAGGTGCGCAGCAACAAAGCAATCAGCGCACACGGAATCCCAAACATAACGATGGCGAGCAGCGGCGCATAAACGGAACTCTCTTCGGTGAGTGCGCGTGTTTCTACTTGAGTCCATTCAAGTAGCCGCGCGTTGGCCAACCAACCTTGGTAGCCTTCCGGCTGTGCATGGAAGGACACCAGTTGGAAAAACACGCCAACCAAAGCAGCAAGTGCGAAGGCTGAAAGTGCGGCTACGTGCAAGCGCAATTTTGACTCTCCAAGTGCACTTCCGAAGGTGAGCCAGAACGCAAAGAAAACCACACCGAGTGCTAGGCCGCGGCGCAAATCTTGCTGCATGGAACCGGAGTCCAGGAGCGCAAAATATGGCGAAAGCATGAGGAACAACACCACCACACCCGCTCCGGCAAAGAGGCCAGGGAGCAAGTTTTTGATGGAAGGTGTAGGGGTAGCTTGATCCTTGCGTGGTGCTGGAATTACGTAGCGTTGCAGAGCGCCGGCGACGAGCCACAGACCGAGAAAGCCTGGAAGGCCGGGTGCCCAAGCTGTGGTAATGAGCCATCCAAAGAAAGCGCCGAGGGCAAGCAGGCTAACTGCGGATTCTGAAGTGTTGAGGGCGGCAGCTAGTCGGGCACCGGTTGCGCGTATGGGCAAAAACAAAAACACCGAAAAGGCTGCACCGAGAGGCGCGAATCCGGCGAGCATTGGAAGAACTCCGGCGAGGCCGAGTAAGGCATAAGAAGCGCGCAGCGGAACAAAGCCGGCACCTTCATGACGCGCGCCTAATCCGAGGGCAATAAAAAGAAAGGCCGCAGCAAGGAAGTGATCTAGGGTCGTGCCGCCAAGAGCTAGGCCAACGCATTCGCTTACGCCGAGCAAGACTCCGGCGAGCGCGGTGAAGTAGAGAAAAAGGGAAAGATGCCGCATCCTGCGAGACATTATCCACCATCTCGCGGCGACGAATAGGCGAAAGCTATACTTTCGGCGTATGGCTGCCGACCCCACCACCTTGCACCGTCTGCGTTTTTTGAGCCTGACCGAAGGGACCTCCACGCTCATCTTGTTCGGCATCGCCATGCCGCTTAAGTATTTTGCCGATATGCCCCTCGCGGTGAGCATTGCCGGTTCGGTGCACGGGTTCTTATTCGTGAGTTTGGTGGTTTTCGCCTGGTATTGCACGAGGAAGGTGCCCATCTCCATCAAAACAGCTTTCGCGCTTTCGGTTGCGGCGGTGTTTCCATTTGGCCCCTTCGTGGTGGACCGTCGCCTGCGCGAGCTCGAACAAGCGTGAGTTTCGTCAAGCAACTTCGCAATTGGTTTCAAGGACGACGTCGTGATTTACCTTGGCGGGTGACCGATGCTCGTGGATTACGTGACCCCTACCGCACTTGGGTTGCGGAGATCATGCTGCAGCAAACCCGAGTGGAAGCGGTGGTGCCCTACTTTGAGAACTTCATGCAGCGCTTCCCTGCGGTCGAGGATTTGGCGGGGGCTTCGGAAGAGGAGGTGTTGAAGGCGTGGGCTGGCTTGGGTTACTACCGCCGAGCCCGTTTTTTGCATGCGGCAGCCCAGAAGGTCGTGGAGGATTGCGCAGGCCAGTTTCCGAGTGACGCTATCGGATTGCGCGAGTTACCGGGCGTTGGGGCTTACACTTCTGCCGCGGTGGCCTCCTTGGCTTTTGGCGAACGAGTGCCGGTGGTCGATGGCAACGTGAAGCGTGTGGTTTCCCGTTGGGCAGCCCTGGAGTTGGCCTCAGATGCTCCGGCTTTGCATCGGGCGGCGGAGGAACAAGGTGCCCTTTGGATGCTGGAGTTGCCGGCGGGGGATTTAACTGCAGCTGGGGAGCTGAACGAGGCCATGATGGAGCTTGGCGCTACGGTTTGTTTGCCGCGCAATACAATCTGTGATGCTTGTCCTGTGGCAGATTCGTGTCAGGCGAAGGCTCTAGGGCGCGTGGCTGAGCTTCCATTGGCGAAGAGGGCCAAAAAATGGGTGGATCTGGAGATGGTGTTTCTCGTCCACAGGGTGGGTAAGCGGGTTCTGTTGGAGCAGCAAGCAGGCGGCTGGAGCCCAGGTCTATTCGAGCCTCCTTCTCAAATCATCCAGCAAGGTACTAGCCAAGAAGCCGCCTTAGAGCAACTTTCGTCTTCCTCAAACCCGGAATCTCACGGCATCGTCCGGCACACGATTACTCACCACCGCATTCGAGCCCACGTTTTTGCCACCAAGGCCTTGGCCCAGTCCAAGCACCCAAATCTTAGGTGTCCAGACGATGTCCCTCTCACCGGATTGGCGCGCAAGGTGCTGACCCGCGTGCTTGGATAGACGCGTAGAATCCCAATCTTGCCTTCGGTCTTACCTTCCCGCATGCAGACTTGCCTTTTTCTTGGCATGGCTCTTTTGTGCCTGAGCCCGGCCACCTTATGCGCGCAGGAATCTTCAGGCATGACCCGTCCGTCGGGACGGGTCCCGGTGATTCACGAGGAGATTACGCTTGATGGCCGCTTTGAGGAGGATGCCTGGAATCAAGCGCTGCTGCTAGATCAGTTCACCGAGGTGATTCCAAACGAAGGTTCGGTCGGCGATCCTCGCACTATGGTGCGCATCATGCGTTCCGAAACCCATCTTTATCTTGCGATTACCTGTATGGAGCCAAATCGCAGTGGCATGGTTCTGCAAAATCTTCGTCGCGATGCCATCCTCAATAACGATGACCGTATCGAGTTTGTATTCGACACTTTCCACGACGCGAAGACTTCCTACTTCTTTCAAATCTCCGCGGCCGGTTCTCGTGGCGATGCCCTGCTCGGCGATAACGGTCGTCGTTTCAATAAACCATGGGATGGTTTCTGGAAAGCAGAAACGAAAGTTCTAGAGGATCGTTGGGTTTCAGAAGTCTCGATTCCATTCGCCACCATGTCTTTTGGCGAAAACGATATTTGGGGTGCAAATTTTGAACGAATGCGTGGAGAAAATCGCAGCATTTTTCGTTGGGCCGGCGCCAAGCGTGAATTGCGCCTAGGCAATGTCAGTGAATCTGGCAAGTTAAGCGGATTCGCTGGCATCCAACAGGGAAGCGGCGTGGAATTTCGCACGTTCTATAAATTGAAGAGCGTGAACCCAAGTGGAGAATCCTCAGATATTTTACACGATATCGGTGGTGAAGTGAGTTGGAGTATCACGCCTCAAATGAATAGCTCGGTGACTTGGAATACCGATTTTGCAGAAACGGAAGTCGACGAACGTCGCGTGAACCTTTCACGCTTCCCATTGTTCTTTCCAGAGAAGCGCCATTTCTTTTTGCAAGACACCACTCTGTTTCAGTTTGGAGAACGCGGCGGTGGTGGAGACAGGGGCGTAAACCTAGTTCCGTTTTTCAGTCGTCGTATTGGTTTGCAAGGTGGAACCGAGGTCCCCATCGACGTAGGTCTTCGCGTTGCCGGGCGGGCAGGCCCGTGGGATTTAGGGTTTCTCGGTGTAAGAACCGATGAAGCGGATTCCGTTGGCGTGCCCGATGGTGAACTATTCGTTTTCCGCCCGTCCTACAACGTTTCGAATCGGCTTGCAGTAGGTGCCCTTTTCACCGATGGCAATCCAGCAAGCGATTTTTCAAACACAGTGGTTGGCGCTGACATGCGCTATTCTAGTACCCAAGTCTTGCCTGGAAGCCTAAGCGTCAACTCTTACTTCCTACACAGCGACGACGGTGCCACGGCCCGCCGTGGACTTGGTTTTGGCACCGAGGCCAGGCTTACAACCTCCTTTTGGGATTACAACTTTTCGGTTTTGGGAACCCAGGCAGACTTTGAACCCTCCCTCGGTTTTGTAAGGCGCCCCGGAGAAATGCGCACCTCAGCTTCAGTGTTTTGGAATCCGCGTTCGAGCACTGGCCCGGTGCGGCGGTTTAGCTTTGGGCTTGCTCCCTTGGTTTGGACGGACCTCGGAGGTGAAACGATTAGCTCCACGCTTCGCCTTGGCCTCTTCGAAGCAGAGTTTCAAGGCGGTGATTCATTGCGCTTTAACACATTCCTGTATACGGATCGCCCCGACGCCGCATTCGACGTGACTGACTCTGTTTCTATTCAGCCCGGAAGTTACAGTTGGGCTGAGCATCAGTTGCGTTATTCTTCTTCTCAATCACGGCCACTGTCGGGGCGTATAGAGCTTGGCGGGGGCAACTGGTACGACGGCGGGATTCTCCGTTTTCGCACTGGTCTTAATTGGCACCCAACGGCGCAGTTAAATTTAAATCTTGAGTACAACGAGGAAAGGGGAAACATTTCCGGTGGTGACTTTACGGTCCGAGTAGAACGATTCATGGTTGACTACTCTTTCAATTCGGGAACTAGTTTGGAAACTTTGATTCAATCGGACAATCAATCCGACACCCTTGGACTACAAGCGCGTTATCGTTGGATTCTCGAAGATGGGCGCGAGCTCTTTGTCGTATTAGATTCGGGTTGGGAAGAGTTGGCTACTGGTGCCATCGTCCCGCAAGCCCACGACGTCACTTTTAAAATCGTTTACTCCATACGCATCTAAATTATGCGTATCTTTTTGGCACTAACCTTCTTGCTGCTTGTTAGCTTTTCAAGTTGCGCATTGCCCCATGGCCCAGATCATGGCATGACTCCGTTTCAAGCGGTGAGTGTTGGCGCGGTAAGTGGTTTGCACCGGGACAATGCGCGTACCGGCATACACCTTGCTTTTCTAAATACCGGAACCAGCCGTTGGGGTACTTATGCCTCTGCGCGTTTCGATAGCGTCGCTGGCCTGGACTTGGTTTACGATGAAGCCGAGGGCGATGACAACGATGACGAAGACCGTCGCTTTGACGAGTATCAAGGCGCCTTCGTCTACAACATGGGTTTTGTTTTCCGTCCTGCCAATCGTTTAGCTTTGTATCTCGGCGGTGGCATTGGAAACTTTTACAATCGAAGTATTGAAGATCGAAACGGGCGCGCCAGTGCGATTCTGACCACTGTGTTTTGGCAAGGGAACTTGCAGTCTGGAGCCATCTGGATGTTCGACCCGAATGGTGGCCTCGATTTCGGCTACGAGACTTTCGATGAATCTTGGCACCTTGCAGTGGTTTTTAACCAATAGGCCCCCAAAACGCGGCTCGGACACACGCGCAGGAACCCGTCTCTTGCGCCAGGGTTGCAGGTAGAATGCAAAACTCTGCGCAAAGGCATAGGATAGGGAACATGAAACCTCGGCACCTTCTGGTTTCCTCCTGCCTCTCCCTGTTTGCGACCGCCACCTTGGCTGCGCAGGAGGACGCGCCTGCTCCACTCACCGAGCAACAACGCGCGGCGCATGTGTTGTCGCGGTTGGCTTATGGTCCACGCCCAGGTGAGATCGATCGCCTGGTCGAAATGGGCGTCGATGTTTGGCTGAAGGAGCAGTTCTCGGACAAAGCCTCGGCAGACCCACGTTTGGCCGAGCGCATGTCGGAGTTCCAAACTCTCTCTATGGGCATTGCGGAGTGCATAAGTTTTACAGCGACGCCGCCTACTGATAAACCATCGGTTGCGGACCAGCGTTTAGCGCGGCGCAAAAATCGGATCCCTATGGAAGAGCTCATGGAGAGCATTGCTTTCCGCGCGGTGTTCAGCGAGCGGCAAGCGACCGAAGTGATGGCGGAGTTTTGGCGCAACCATTTCAATGTGAGCTTCACCAAAGGCCAGGACATCTACCCACAAATGCCCGACTATGAGCGCGAAGTGATTCAAAAGCATGTGTGGGGAAGCTTCCCGGATATGCTCACGGCATCGGCAACGCACCCGGCCATGTTGAATTACTTGGACAACAGTTTGTCGCGTAGGCCTCCTTCCAAGCAGCAACTTGCTGAGTTGGAGCGCCGCACCAAACGTAAGACCGGCTCGGAGGAGCGTGCCACGGAAGCGGTTCAGATTGCATCGCAACGAGGGTTGAACGAGAACTATGGTCGCGAGTTATTAGAGCTGCATACTCTTGGCGTGGACAATTTCTATAAACAGAAAGATGTCATCGCTGTTGCAGAATGCTTAACTGGCTGGACCATCGATGGAGGGCGTGAGGGTACGCGGAAATATGTTTTCGATCCAGACATGCACGTCGATGGCAATAAGCAGGTGTTGGGTAAGTTGGTCCGGGAAGATAAAGATGGTGGACCCGGGCAAGGCATGGATTTACTTGAAATGCTGGGTAAGCACAAGGGCACCGCCGATTTCATCGCCATGAAAATGGTGCGCTTCTTGGTCGCCGATGTCCCTCCAGAAAATTTGGTGGAGCAAGTCGCCAAGACCTATCGCAAGACCGACGGTGACATGACTGCCATGGTGCAAACGATTGTGGAGAGCGAGGAGTTTTGGGATCCTTCCAATGTACGCAGCAAGTTCAAAACTCCTTATGAGTTCATCATTAGTTCTTTACGCGTGACCGGATGCGAGATCGGTTCGCTCGGTGAATTGGAGCGCTACCTCGTGGCCATGGGGCAGCCGATTTATAATTGCGATGACCCAACCGGCTACTACGACACCTCCGATGTTTGGCTAGACCCAGGCGTTATGGCTTTACGCTGGGAGTTTGCGGTGGACCTAGCCAATGGCAAAGTGGATGCCGTCGCCATTCCCGATGCCTTTTATGACCAAGTTCCGGCCGATGTGCCGCCGCGTCTATGGCAGCACCATCTCACCCAATTGATCCTTCCCGGTGGCGCCGGGGCGCGCACTCGTGCTGCACTGGCCACCGTGACTTCGGAGTATCTCGAGAAGAAGAAAGTTCTCGATTTGTTTCAGCTAGGTCCTGAGCTAGTAGGCCTTCTCCTTGGTTCCCCAGAGTTTCAGCAGCAATGAACACCACCCGACGCGATTTCCTACGTCTTGCAGCCACGGCAGGCATTCTTTCTCAGGTGGACCCATTCACCTCACGTTTGTTCGCGGCTCCGCAAAGCCCGACCAACTCAGCGCTGGTCGTCATTTTTTTGCGTGGAGCAGCGGACTCTATGAACATGGTGGTGCCTGTGGGCGATCCCGGCTACGAAGCCATGCGCCCAACTATTGCATCCACCATCGCAGAAGGTGTGGTGCCTTTGGATAAAACCTTTGGCTTGCATCCGGCCATGAAGTCTTTGAAGCCATGGTTTGATGCCGGCAAGTTCGCGCCCATCGTTTGCGCCGGCTCCCCGCACCAGACCCGAAGTCACTTCGATGCACAAGATTGGATGGAGTTCGCCGCGCCGGGAGACCGGACCATGCGGAACGGTTGGATTAACCGCTACCTAGAAGCCTCCAAACCCAAGCAAGATAACGCCAGTGAGTTCCGTGCCCTTGGCATGCAAGAATTGCTGCCTCGCTCTCTGCGTGGAAGTTATCCGGTGCTTGCCGTGCCAACTTCTCTCGAGCGCCACAAGACTGGCAAAACCTTGGATCGCTTTGAACAGTTTTATGGCGACAGCGGCGAAATGATGGAAGGTGGCGCCAGCATGAGTGGTCAACGGGAAGAAGATCCCGCCGGCGTGGTGCAGTCGGGGCGTATTACCATCCAAACGCTACGCCGCTTCGGTGAAATCATTGAGGCCGCGGAGAAGAAAAAGAAGAAGGCCGTGCGCGAAAACCAATCGGTGTCTGGCGGGAGTTATCCGAATTCCCAGTTCGCAAATCGCCTCCAGCAAATCGCTTTGGTGGTGCGCGCCAACGAGGGTTTGGAGGTTGCCGGAATCGATTATGGCGGATGGGATGACCACACCCAAGAAGGTGGGGTTGAAGGACGCATGGCGGATCGCATGACCGACTTGGCTCTCAGTTTGGCGGCCTTCTGTCAGGACCTTGGGCCGCAGTTAGACACCACCAGCATTTTGGTGATGTCGGAGTTTGGGCGTACCTGTCGCGAAAACGGCAATAGCGGCACCGATCATGGCCACGGCGGCAGCATGTTGTTGCTTGGCGGCGGCGTCAAGGGCGGCAAAGTCCACGGAGATTGGCGCGGTCTTGGTGAGGCCGATCTATATCAAGGCCGTGACCTAGCGGTGACCACCGACTTCCGCGACGTCATGAAGGAAGTCTTAGAAAACGGCCTTGGCTTTGAGCCACCGAAAGACTTTTTCCCACAGTACCAAGCGGCGGGTGTCCGCAGTTTGTACTAGTGACTAGCCGCTTAGCCTAAACCTGGCCTCGATTGCTAGTCGAGATAGTCCCGAATCCCAACCTCATACACCAGCTCTGCATCGGGATTGTTGCTGGGAATGACAATATGTACTTCTCGTTCTTGCTTGTGCTCTAGGGGCAAGGCGAAGCGCATAGATGCAGTCGGGGCACCACCTACGGTCTCAGACCAAGAAAGACTCCAGTACCCAGGATCGAGGGGTGGGCTGCGAAAGGTGCCCATCTTGAGAAATTCAACAGGGTAGGATTCTCCAGAATTTAAATCCGTAAGTCGAATCTCTCCGTGAGCGACCTCAAGCCCAGAGGCAGTATGAATCAGTCCGGAAACGAACGATGCCGGGCTAAGTTGCACTTCGATTTTAGTGGGCGATGCCCCGGGCAGCTCGATGGGGTCGGTGAAGGCTATGAAATACTGGTCGTGGTTGACGCGGATTTCATATTTGCCGTCAAACAAATTAGGGCTTATGAAATTGCCAAGGTCGTTGGTGGTGCCGTTCGCACGCACTGCGTATCCCTTTTCTAACTTGGACAAAAAGTACACCATGGCGCCTCCAACAGGGTTACCGCGATCATCTACTACGCGGACCTCGATCGTCGAAAAAGAATCGGGCAGATCAGAGCGCTGTGTATTCGCGCTGGGAAAGCGGTCTTCCATCTGCAGTTCTCCAGGTAGCGCTTTGTAAGTTCCCGCATCTTCCTGAAGTGGGTATTGCACCTCCGCATCCTCGGTTTCCGCATCGCGTTCCCCGATTGGCGGGCAAATTACCGAGCCAAAAAACACCAAGGCCACTGCAAAAATGAGGGCTACCAAACCCCAGCGCGCAAAGAGCTTCATCCGAAGCGCTTCTCAGGAAGGTGCACTTTGACTGAGACACGTTTTTCGCCGGGGCCCTCGACCACGGCAAACACCTCGCCGTCTTCCACCGCAGCACGACGTCGCAAGATGCCAAGGCCGACGGCGCCTTTCACGGCATCATCCCAAGACCAAGCCCAACTGGTAACCGTGCCCATTTTGCGCCCTTCTTGGTTTTGCAGCTCCGCTCCAGATAGGTTGGTTTCATCGTCGGCAAAGTGCAAATGACAGAGCTGGCGCGGCGCTGTCCCATAAGTGTTGATCTTGGCGATGACTTCCTGCCCGGCATAACACCCTTTGGTAATGGAAGAGCGTTGCCATTCATTACTGTTGGGGAGGGTGGTGGTCTCATCGAAATCCACGCCCCAGCGTGGACAGAAGTCTTCGATCCTCAATTGTTCAAGAGTAGACCAGCCACCCAACTTTGCGCCGCCTTTCAACAATGCTCTTGCCACGTCTTCGGCGCCCTCTGCGGAAACAATGCGCTCCATACAATCCGCGCCGCGATCGGGGCGTTGCAGAATCCATCCATCCGTTGCCGCTTCAACCGTCATCGGTGTACGCTCTGTGTTTTTGTTCAGCCCAAGTAGCAGCAGACGTCCGACATGCGGAGTGGTCCACTTGAGGTCTTCGCCAAAGTGCATCATCTCCAACTTCTGCAGCACTACATCGCGACGGCAAGTGGGCATATCCAGCCCGAATCTCGGAATGGAGTCCTCCGACGGCAAGGCGTAGAGCAAGAGGTCGGAAATCCAGTGGCCTTTGCCGTCTAACATGGCAGACCATTGGCCTTGACCGGGTTGCAGCTTCTTCACATCGGAGGTCAGAATGCGCTGAAGGAAATCGGCAGCATCGGTGCCCTTCATTTCGACCCAAGCGCGGTCGCCGCCATCGGTCAGGAGCAAACCCTCAGTAGCGGCGTTCATCTCCTCGACATCGGTTTTTACCTGGTACGGGAGCAGGACCCCATCCATCTCACGAAACGAGGCTCCGCGCTTTTTGAATAACTCCTCGAGTGGGGTGGCAATGGCTTCCATAAACAGATGTTACTGATTTGACGCCGGGCGGGGTACTGCTGCAATCAGCAGTTTGTCAGATAGCCAGGGGTGGCGTCGGACATGAATCCACTGCACCGAATCCCACCCGGCGGCATCGAGCTCGGCACGAATTTGCGTGAAGGTGGGGTTTGCCGGCGGGCGCTGACGCTTACCCAGGCGGAAACGCAAACGTCGGCTCCAAATGCGGAAGGTGTGCGCATGGCGGTAATCAATCACCGCGCCCACTTTGCATACCCGTTTGAGTTCCCGTAAAAAGGCAATACGCAGTTCCGGATCGCGGACTAAATGCAGAAAACGAATGCAAATTCCAAGATCTAGGCGGCCATCGGCAAAGGGCAAGCGCGCTAAGTCGGCTGCAAAAAACGTAGCATGCGGATGTTTCGCGCGCGCTTCCTGCAACATGGTTACGGCAAGGTCGGCGCCAAACACTTGAAAGCCGCGCGACTTCCATAGGTCCGAAAAGCGCCCAGTCCCGCATGGAATATCCAAGAGGGTCTGTGCTTCCATGCCACGCGCTTTCAAAACCGCATCGACGGCTCGCTGCAAAGCCGCAGCCTTCCGCTCATCGCGTTTTTTGCCGCGCGCACTTGACCAACGCTGGTCATAAGTCGCGGCAATTTCCCGATCGCGGTAGGTTTCGAGCTTGGAAGGTCGGTTTTCCATGGAGTCGAGCCGCGGGTAGCACCGGGCTGAGGCGATATCCTACAGGCAGGCCATCGCTTGGCCGACCCACTGCCATGGATTCCATCCCGTCGAAGCTTCCGCAACTTCCGCCGCGCGACCCTGCGAGCCATAAGGGGGATTGCGGCCGGGTGCTGCTCATCGCCGGAAGTTACGGCATGGCTGGAGCGGTAGTGTTGGCGGCGGAAGGAGCTTTGCGCAGCGGCGCGGGTTATGTAGAAGTGGCGTGCGCCGCGCGGTTGGTGCCCTCGTTGACCAAGGCGATTCCAGCAGCCATCTTGCATGCTTGCGGCGAAGACCAGCGCGAGACCTTACACGTGGACGATATTCCCGACTTGCTTGGTTGGGCTGAAAAATGCCAGTCGGTCGTCATCGGCCCTGGGCTTGGCGATCCAGGTCAAGCTGCTCCTTGGATTCCGCAACTCCTCAACGGACTACAAGAAGAGCAACCGCACCTACCCATCGTGCTCGATGCCGATGGCCTAAATCATTTTGCAGCAGCTGGATTGGACTGGAGTCTATGTAGCGCGCAAATGATTTTGACTCCACACCCTGGCGAGGCCGCGCGTTTATTGCAGCTCGAAAACGCGCAAGTGATTCAGGCAGATCGGAAAAGAGCTATGCAAAAGCTCACGGAACTCTGTGCCGCGACCATCCTGTTGAAAGGCGCGCATACCCTGATTGGATGTAAAGGTGAGGAAACCACAGTGAACTCGAGTGGTAACGTGGGTATGGCCACTGCCGGAAGTGGCGACGTGCTCAGCGGCCACCTTGGTGCGCTTTTGGCCGCCGGACTTCCACCTTTCGCAGCGGCACGTCTTGGTGCTTACCTGCATGGGCGTGCCGGCGATATGTTTGCGCAAGAATGGGGGACCGATGGCCTCACCGCATCTGATCTTGCACTCTGGATTTCGAAAGCCATGTCAGAATGGCGCGCAACCTCATGTTGATTCCCCTCCTTCTGATCACTTCGCTCGCGACCAACCCTGGGCGCACACAGGAGCCTTCCGCATTGCAGCAACTAGAAGCTTGGGCGGCCGATGCTATCGTCGAGGATCAGCAAGATATTGTGTATGCACAGTTGCGCGGCCGATGTTTTGCGCCGGAAGCAGAAGCCTTGGTCGCCATGCTTTCGAACGCAGAGATCCCGCGGCGCAGTGCACTGTTGGAGTTGTTGCTGCAAGTGCCTTATCCAGAAGCCCGCCTATTCTTGATTGCCTTTGCAAAGGATGAAGCACGGCCAGCAACGGAGCGCGGACGGGTGGCCGAGTTTCTCTTTCTCTTAGATGGGCATGAGGCTTATTCCGCACTGAAAGACACCATTCGGCCCGATGCTGAGCCGCCCTATTTACGTCGAGTTTATGCAGGATGGCGGGAATCGGTGGAAGCTTCTGATTTGCCCGTGCTCGAACAGTTAGCCACTGAGGCTTCCGGTTATGCATCGGAATATGCTTTGCAACTTTGGGCTTTGCATGAAACGCAACAAGAGGCGCGAGTTCGGATTTACATGCATGCGCGTGACCGAGCTCCAAGTTTCCGCGCGGCCGCTTGGAAGGCTTTGTCCACCCGCGGATTGGATCCCGAGATTGCAGACCTTTTACGCGTGGAGCTCGATGGTGGCAAAGCCGATGTACGCAACCTTGCGCGCGCGATGTTGCTGGTTTTTTCCGGCCCCGAGGAATTCTTAGAGGAGTACAAAGGGCGGGCTGGGAATCTATCGATTCATTTACGCAGCCCTTGGATGGTCCCTTTAGCTAGTTTGTCAATCCCGGAAGCGCATCACTTGGCCATGGATTGGTTATTGGAAGGTGGATGGAATGCAGGGAACGTTACGCGCCAGGTTGTGCTTCAGTTAAGTCGTAGCGAAGAGATTGATCCCATGTTGCCGGTGCTTTTTCAGCATCCAGAAATGCCGGATCAAGTGCTCTTTCCACTGGCGTTGGCGCGCTCAGGAACCAGTGAAGACGCAAAGGCTTACTTGCTCACACGCCTCAATGAGGGCGGGGTGGTCATGCAAATGCAAATCGCGCGTGCCTTTGCCGGCCAAAACTCGACCGCCGGCTTGGAAGTCTTGCGGGACATCGCAGAGTCCACGGTTTTTTCGAATCCGGCACGTAGCTTGGCGCGCGAGTTATTGGTTCCACGCGAAGAAGCCGCCGCTTTGGTCGAGCGTTGGTTGCAGGACCCCTTGCCACGCGATTATGAAATTGCGGCATCTTGGATCCGTGCCTTGGCGGAAAGCTCCAATCCTTCCTGGCGCGAACAAGCGATTGCCTTGGCGTCTGCAGCGCAAGGGTTTGAGGAACAGGATGAGCAAAATGGTTTGCGTTTAGAAGCTTGGTCGGCTCTGGCACGGCTTGGGGAACCGCAGTTACTCCCGCTTTTTGAACAACGCTTACAGGTTTTGCTTATGCAAACCCAGAGTAGCTCGATAGAGGGAGAGGCTTGGGATTCGCTTTACCGCTTGGGCCGCGATTATCCGGAGTTGAACGCGATACTCGATGGACTACGCCGGAGCGCCCAATCGGGTGCGCAAGACAGCATGGTCTTAAACGAAGACTTCCAACTGAAGGACATTCCTTCGGACTTGCTGCTGATTGCGAGTGCCAGCCTGGCAGATTCTCACCCTAAAACTTCAGCCGCATGGTTTACGCATTTACTTGCTCGAGATCTTCCTGCAGTCGATCAGCTGCGCATTCAAGGTTTGATTGCGCATCGTCTTCCAATCAAGGATTTACGCAGCAAAGCATTCCAAACTTTGTTGTCCGACCCCGAAGGCCTCGAAGCCAACCGTCGCGTGATCATGGAGGCTTTTTCGCCGCAAGCTACGTCCTGGATTTTGCTCGATGACCGGCTGAAGGATTGGGCCCATTTAGAGGCGATCGAGGATGGAGACCTAGAGGTCACTAGCTTAGATTCCTTTACCCATGGCTACGTGGAGGACTGGATTCTGGCGCGTGCGGTGGACATCGCAGCGCAAGCGGAGCTTCCAGAGTTGGGCCTCGCTTTGGCGCAGCGTCGGGTTGACCACAGTGCTTTGAGTGGCCAAGCCCATGCCGCCCTTGCCGCCTTGCAGGAGGCCGCTGGTATGGAAAAGGAGGCTCGACAATCGTGGGGGCGCGTTTTACGTTTATCGCCGGACCGCGGGGATTTGTGGACGCAAGCCAAAGCTGCTTTAGGCGGCGAAACTCCCTGAACCGAAGGGCTTCCGCCTCGTTAATCTAAGCGCATGGATTTGCGACTCCTCTCAGTAGGCCTAATAGGGCTAGGTGCCCTCACTTTGGCATCAGCTTCAGCATTTCAGGAGCCCACCCCAAAACCGGAATCGGATCAAGGCGATTTCGTTGCAGAACTTGCCGAGCAAGGCATCCGCATGGATCGCGAAGCCGGCACCTTGCGCATCGATGGCCAGATTTGCCAGCACTATGAACCGCTGGAGTATTTGTTGGTCAAGCAGCCGCAAGGAAAAGATCACGAGGCCTTGCTCTGCATGAGCGATACTTCGCCTACGGTTTTGAATGCTGCCATGCTAATGATGGGAGTGGAGAAGGGTGAAAACGGTCACATTATTCCGACCGAACCGACTCCGACTTTAGAAGAAGTGCAGGCGGGAGTTTCGCCCTACACCTTTTACCCAGCATTGGGCGATGGCTTCTACATGTACGTTTCATGGAGCGTCGAGGCCGATGGCAAGGTGGAGCACTACCGTTACCGGGCCGAAGACTTAGTCTTGAACGTGCGCAATGAGAGTACCTATCAACGCGGAAAATTCGTTTACCTCGGTTCTCGTTTTGTGCGCCCGCATAAAGATGCGAAAGAGTTCTTCTCCGCAGAAGGCGAGGGCAACTTGGTGAGTTTGGTGAACTTCTCTCCTGCAGGACACCTTCTTGCGGGTGCCGATTCCGCCGCGGATAACCAGAGTATTTGGTATCCGAATGTCTTTTTACTACCCGAAATCGGGCATCCGGTTGAAATTTGGTTCACGCGCGATTTGCTGGAGCCAGGAGTTCAATAAGCGTGCGTTTGCAGCAACGGGTGCGTCGGCGCGTGTGGTTGCTGCGCAGTGGGCAATGTTTGCTGGCCGCAATCGCTGGCGGCGTTGGCTTTGGATTAGTCGCTGTTGCTGAGGGGCGCACTCCGCTTCCCTTGGCCATTTGCGGCGCGGTTCTGCTGGGCTGTTTAGTTCTGGTGGTTTCCAAACCTTGGGGCAGTGCCAGTCAAGCCATTGACCCCGAGCAAGATGTCGATGGATTGTTGCGCACCGTATTGAGCCAAGAGCTGGAGCAAGGGGTGGCGGAGAAGTTAGAGCAGGAGGCCGGGCATCGACCGCTGGCCTTGCGTCGTCTTCCGGATTGGCCGGCATGGGGTGTGCTTTTGGCCCTGGCCTCAGCCGGTGCTGGCTGGGTGCTGTTGGAGCCGGAAGCGGCCGCGCGTGCGGTTCCATTAGGCCAAGGTGATTTGGTAGGTCTAGCTTTAGATGGGAGGCCCACCGAGCAAAGCGCGTTGGCGGCACTTGCTGAGCAAAACGAGTCAAGGGATCTAGCCGAACTTTCTTCTCAAAGCGAAGATGGCGAGGATGGCTCCGAGCAGGGACAATGGCAGCGCGCCAAGCTTGCGGAAGGCGCTTCCGCCTTGCGCTTAAGTTTAGACCTCGGCGTTGAGCAACGGGTCTATGAACGCTACTTGCAGAATCGAGCGAAGCATCCATGAATCCGGACCCTGAGAAAACTGGCCTGTTCCTAGTTGGTGTGCGCGGTGCCGTTGGCACTACCGTGCTACACGGTATTGAAGCCATTCGTTCCGGTATGCCTGCAGTGGGCATGGTCACCGGCGGCAAAGAATTCGCAAGTGTCCCGCTCGCCGATGTGGAGCGTTTTTGGGTCACTGGCTGGGATGTCGCCGGCGATGCCCATCATTCTGCCGAGGACCTGGTACGCACCGGAGTTCTGCCGGAGGACTTGGTTGAATTGAGCGCAGGATTGCGTGACCGCTTAGAAATGTCCATCGCTCCGGGCGTGCCGGAACCAGAGGACGAGCGTTTGGTCAACCGCGCTTCTGCCGATCGCCTGCAATTGACCGCCGGCGAAATGGTCGATGCCATCCGCGGCGACATTCGAGGTTGGATGCAAATGGATCGCACCCGCAAGGCCGTAGTCGTTTACTTGGCTTCTGCCGAACGCGAACGTGATCTTCCGGAGCAGTGGAATAATCCCGAAGCCGATGTGCTCAAGCTTCTGAAGAACGCTCCGCTCGATATTTCGCGGTCCATTCTTTATGCCATTGCAGCCATTGCTGAAGGAGTTCCTTTTGTGAATTTCACTCCGGCTCCTGGTGCAGGGATTCCTGTGGTGGCCGCTTATGCACGCAAGCAAGGTGTGCCGGTGTTGGGTAACGACGGCAAGACCGGTGAGACTCTCATGAAAACCGCCTTAGCCCCAATGTTCCGCGACCGTCGCTTCAACGTGATGGCTTGGGAAGGGTACAACATGCTCGGCAACAAAGATGGCGCGGCTTTGGTGGATCCAAAGCGTGCAGCTAGTAAGTTGGCTAATAAAGACAAAGTGTTGGGCGGAATCTTGCATGAGAGCCCAGGTCTTCACTCCGGTGTGCGGATTGATTTTGTTCCGAGTTTGCATGACTGGAAGACGGCCATGGACTTTGTGCACTTTGAGGGCTTCCTTGGTGCAAAAATGCAACTTCAATTCACCTGGCAAGGCAGCGATTCCGCTTTGGCAGCACCTTTGATTTTGGATTTGGCGCGGATCGCTTTGTTGGCGCAAGCGCGCGGCCAAGGTGGCGTGGTGCATGCTGCAGCGGCCTTCTTCAAGAATCCATTGGAGTTTGAAGAGCATGATTTCCATCGGCAGATGGACCTGCTGCGCAAATGGATGCACAGTGGGGCATGAAGCTTGAGGAGTTAGATTTTGAATTGCCGGAGGCGTTGATTGCATTGCATCCGGAGCAACGTCGCATCGATGCACGTATGTTGGTCGCGCAACCGGGAAACGCTACGTTTGTGCATGAAAAGTTTTCCCGCTTGGGCAGCTTTCTCCGAAGTGGCGATTTGTTGGTGCTAAACGACACCCGAGTCTTGCCCGCGCGCTTGCATTTGCAAAAGACCACGGGCGGCTTGGTGGAAGGCCTGTTCCTCCAAGAGCATGCGCCAGGATTCGCACTCTGCATGTTGTCCGCCGGGCGTTTGCGGCCAGGTGTAGAATTGGTGTTTGAGGGCACTCCGGTTTTGCGTTTAGCTGAAAAACGCGAACGCGGCTCTTGGCTGGTGGAAAATCTTAGCGTCGAAACTTGGCCGGACTTGTTGGGCCAGATTGGTGCAACGCCCTTACCGCCTTACATCCGACGCTTACGCAGCCTTGTCGAGCAGGCCATGGATTCGGAGGAAGACCGCGAACGGTATCAAACGGTTTGGGCGGCATCGGATGGATCGGTTGCGGCGCCGACGGCCAGTTTGCACTTTGATACAACGGTCTTGCAGGAGCTCGAGCAAAAGGGTGTAGAAATTGCACACCTCACTTTACATGTAGGGCAGGGGACTTTCTTGCCGGTGGAGACCGACCGGGTCGAGGATCATCCGATGCACGCCGAGGTGTTTGAGGTTAGCGAGGCCCTTGGCGCTAAGATCAAGGCCACGCAAGAACGTGGTGGCCGCGTGATTGCTGCCGGCACTACCGTATGTCGCGCATTGGAAGCTTGGGCTCTTGGGCACGAGGGAAGTACCGACCTCATGATCCTTCCGGGGTTTCCCTTTCAAGTCGTTGGCGGATTACTCACCAACTTTCATACTCCGCAATCCACGCTACTCGCCCTAGTTGGCGCCATGGCGCAACATCTTGGACACCAAGATGGACTTGCCTTTGTGAAGCAAGTTTATGCCGAAGCGATTGCACAGGAGTATCGCTTTTTCAGCTACGGCGATGCATCGCTCTGGGTTTAACCCAAGCAGCGTTGCTTAAGCCCACGGGTCGTAGCTTCCAAAGTTCCATAAATGCCCTTCCGGGTCGGAACAGGTGTAGCAGCTACCGCAATAGTCTTGAGCATTTGCGCACCGTCTTCGGTTTTAATTTGCAAATGCACAACCTCGCAATGGCGGCGGGGCTTACTTGGAATTTTCCTTAGCCTTGACTTCGGTCTTCTCTTTCTGCTGATCAAACTGCAAACGCAACTGGGCACCAGCAATACGCTCTAATCCGGCCATGGTTTTTTCCATGGTAGCCAAATGCCGTTCCATGGCTTTCAGCGAAGTAATCATCTCCCGACGTTGCGCCGCAGGGTCGGGCAAAATGTTTACAGTCGGCTCCTGCCCTCCCGCCTCATCCTTGCGCGATCCTTGCGCAAAGCCGGCCGTGGCGGAGAGCGCGATTAACAAGAGTGCTGGGGCAATGATTCCTCGGTTGTGTGCGACAGATTTCATAGCTTTAGATTAACCGATGAATCCGTCGCACATGAAAGAATAGCTAAGAAAAGCCAGCTCTCAGCTTAGAGGATTAAGCCAACTTCTTAGCCAACACCTTGCGGCTCCACAGGCCAGCTACGACATTAAACCCAATCAGCCCAGCAAAAAAGTGCCAAGCAGTCACGGCGCCGAAGACGGTTTCTTTGGCCAGTGGAGTTGCCATCGTCCAATCGCTTTGGGTGTAGACCATGCGCAGTGGTTCAATCGCCATTGTGACGGGATTGAACAGCACCAGGTTGCGAAGGAAATCTGGCAGGCGTTCAAGTGGGGCGAAGGCGCTTGACAAGAAAATCATCGGCAAGGTGACAATCATGATGACTGCCAACATTTCGAAGTGCCGCTTAAACTGAAACGCGAGACCAAGGCTTAGGGAAGTAAAGCCGAGGATGACGAGTAACAGTGCGATTAGGCCAACCAGTGCTCCCATCAGGCCACCGGCGAAACCTACGCCGAGAGCTGAGGTTGCTGCAACAATGACTAAGCACTGCAGGAAGGTCATCACCGAAATGTGAATCGCGCTGGCCAACACAATGCTGAAACGATCATGCAGTGGGGCGGCGCGAATGCGGTCGAGAAAGCCGAGTTCGCGGTCGAAGAGAATGGGTACACCAGCGTTGAGCGATGCATTGAACGCAGTAAACAACAAAGCGCCGGGGGTGACGAAGTCTAGATAGTCCACGCCGCCAAGCACTTCGCTCATGGAGTCCTTTAAGACCAAGACAAACAGCGTCATCCAGATGATGGGTTGCATGAGCCCGCTGATGACCACAATCGGCCGCCGCTTGCTATGAATAAACCAGCGCCAAGTTTGTACGCGCGTTTCTTGCCAGAAGGGAGAACTCATACCACGACCTCCACGGTGTTTTGGGTTGCTGCGAGATAAGCATCTTGCAGGGTTGGGCGACGCATGCCCACACTCACTAACTCGACGCGCTTGCTTTCGGCGTGTTGACGCAGCCATTCGCTCCACGGCCGTCCATCCATGTCTTCGCGGCCAGGGGTGATGGCCTTTGCAAACTCAGAAGACTGTGGTGCGGGCGGCATTTCGACGCCAGGCACATCTGCAAACAAATCGCGCAAAGCATCGCGGTCGCCATCGACGCGATGCTCATGCAACATGCCGCTAAGAATCCAACTGCCTAATCCACTACGCAAGGCATTGGGAGTATCGACTCCGGCCACTTTGCCATGACTCATCATGACGGCACGGTCGGCGAGGACATCGGCCTCTTCGAAATCGTGCGTGGCGAGGAGTAGGGCGGTGCCCTCTTGACGCAACTCCAATAACATCTGCCACAACTCGCGACGCGCTTCATAATCTAAACCGGATGAGGGTTCATCGAGAATGAGGAGCTTTGGTCGATGCATCATGGCGGCGGCCAAATCTAGGCGGCGCTTCATGCCACCGGAATAACCTTCAATCGCGCGGTCGCAAGCCTCGGTCAAGCCAAAGCGCTCTAGAAGTTCGCGTCCGCGGTTGAGGATCTCGGCTTTGGGCAAATGCACCAAGCCGCCTTGGAAGCGCATAAATTCCAAACCGGTGAGCACCTTATCCAGGGCAGACTCTTGTCCGGCATAGCCGAGGAATCCACGAGCCGCGCGCGGATCTTGGCGCACATCCACACCAGCCACTGTGATTTGTCCGGCATCGAGTTGCTCCAGCGTGGTGATGGAGCGGATGAGCGTGCTTTTGCCGGCTCCGTTTGGGCCAAGCAGAGCCACGACCTCTTTGGCCGCGACAGAAAATCCAACCCCGTTGAGGGCTTGGATTTCGCCGTAGCTTTTGTGGGCGTCTTGAATGAGAAGGATCGAGTCCATGAGTGATTGGTGCTAAGGGATTTAGTAATGACTGTCGAGCACCATCAGCAAGAATAATGCCGGTAGGTAAATGATCGAAGCCCAGAAAACTGTTTTTGCACGACGCTCTTTACGTTTCATGCCAAAGAAAATTACGGCCACTAAAAATGCGAGTGACATGGAAAAGGCGCCGTAAAAGTAAACCCGTCCGGCGGCTCCGAAAATCGTCGGCAACATGCTGACTGGAATCAGCGCTACTGCGTAGTGCACCGATTGACGACCCGATGCCGCACCAGTTGGGTCCACGCCGGGCAACATGCGTAGCCCGCCCTGCACATAATCATCGCGATACAGCCAAGCAATCGCGAAGAAGTGGGGCAGTTGCCACAGGAACAGAATGAGGAACAAAACCCCAGCCATAATGTCGAGGCCATTGCCAGCGCCGGCATAACCAACGAGGAGTGGCAAAGCACCAGGGACTGCGCCCACCAAAGTGTTCATCGGCGTCACGCGTTTTAGCGGCGTGTAGATGAATGCATAAAGCACGATCATGACCAGGGACAGCCATGCGGTAAGTGGATTGAGGAAAATCCACAGCCAGGCTACACCCGCAATGGAAGCCAGCCACGCAATCAAGCGGGCGTCCTTCCTTTTCACGCGACCCGTGGGCAGTGGTCGATTGCAGGTGCGTGGCATGCGCTTGTCGATGTCCACCTCAATCACTTGATTGATAATCGCCGAAGCGGAGGAGGTCAGCGTG
>JAQBXR010000009.1 GCA_027623295.1 Planctomycetota bacterium | reverse complement strand
TATGCTGGCAGGTAAAGAAGGTGAATTCGAAATATAGAAAACAGTTGGAAGGCCGTGCTGCTTGTGGAGATGTCCATTCGCAATGCCGGCTTGCAAGCTATCTTCTAGATTTAGAGAGTGAGGAGGAAACGAAGTTTGCCATTTAGAGCCGGTCCGAGAAAACGGAGCCAATCTCGAGCCAGTTTTAGTTTATCTTCTGGGCAGGCACATCAATCCCCATGACACGAAGAATACAACGCACTCACAGTCCCGAGTTCAAAGCGCAGGTAACGCTTGAGGCTCTAAAGGGGCTCAAAACCATCCACTAGATGGCCTCTGAAAACGAGGTCTATCCTGCCAAAGTCGGTTGCGGTCGTCGCCTAGCGAGAGTCGGGTAGGGACCGTGCAGCTTGCGCTCGCTTCATGCAACAACGCCGCGTTAGTGCATGAATCAGGCCTAACCTTGCCCAGGGGCGGTTTGTTTTTTGGAAATCACGAGGAGCAGCTCAAGTGCGACACGCCACCGACCTCAAAGAACTTCGATGGCTTGAGTCGATAGTATTTCTCTTCTATGTCCTGCGACTGCTCCGCATAAGGCCGCGTCATGACTTCTTGCAGTTCCCGAACTAGAGCGTAGTTCCCCGCGTTCGCTTGCTGATACGCAGGCATAACAAGCCACTCGCGCAAACTGTATTTTGGGTTGACCAGTTTCATCTGCCTAGAGATCTCTTGCTTAGAGCTGGCGCTGCCAAGGAGTGATTGCCATTTAGCCAGCCACTCGGACCAGAGCTTGTCCATACCTTCTGGGTCTGCCGTGTAGGAGGAACCTTTGTAGAAGCTTTTCTTGAGTGGCTCAATGTCGACCGGCAGGCTCGAAAGCTCGCGGAAGAAGATGGTGTAATCGACAGGAGTTTGCGCCATCAGCGTTTCGAGCTCATCGAACAACTCTGCGTGAAAAGCACTAAGCCCGAGTTTGGCAGCCCACATCTTCTCCATTTGCGCTTGCATCACTTTTGGAAAGTCACTTCGAATCTCGCTGAGCTGTTGCAGAGAGTCCTCGTCCGACTCCAGTAACGGGAGCAAGGTCGTGCAAAACATATGAAAGTTGTGTTCCGCGGCCACGGGTTGGTTGAAGAACGCGAAGTGTTGTCCGCCACCCGTCCATGGCTGATATTGTGGGTTGAACTCCTCGCAGAATCCGAAGGGACCGTAGTCGAGGGTGAAGCCACCGACCGCACAGTTGTCGCTGTTGAAGTTACCCTGGCAATAGCCGACGCGTATCCAGTTTGCTACCAGCGAGGTCAAGCGGCTACGGAATTCGCGCGCGAGCAAGACTACTTTTTCGGCAGTACCGAGTTTCTTGTCGATGACCTCGCCGTACTCACGATCGATCACGTGCAACACAATCTTCTCGAGCTCCTCCAGTGCTTTTGGGTGTTGCTGGTTGCGGGCGCGGCGACTGAAGAGTTCGAGTTGACCGACCCGAAGGAATGACGGTGCAACGCGCGTGGAGATCGCGACGGCCTCGGAAATAAGCTTGTCGGGATCCTTCATGCGCGAGCCCTCGGAGTACCACGGACGCTGGACTCTTTCAGTCTTCGAAACATACAAACTGAGAGACCGTGACGTGGGCACTCCGAGGGCGTGCATGTGCTCCTGTGCTAAGAACTCGCGAACACTCGAGCGCAGGACGGAGCGTCCGTCTCCGCCACGGCAATAGGGAGTGCGACCGCCTCCCTTTAGTTGCATCTCCCAGCGTTGATCGTTGATGACGGCCTCAAGCACGGAAATTGCGCGACCATCTCCGTACCCGTTGCCGGTTCGGAATGGGCATTGTTGGTTGTATTCGGTGCCGAAAATGGAAAGCGCGTATCCACACGACCAACCAATCTTGCGCAGCGGATCCGGAACTTGCGATAGGTCGCCCGAGAACATGCGCACGAAGCCGTCGGCCTGCGCCATGCTGTCGGCAAAGCCAAGTTGGCGAAAAAGGTCTTTGCTGTGCGCGACGTACTCGGGGTCCTTGATTGGTGTAGGGTTGACCGGAACATAGTGACCCGTGAAGACTTGGCGCGGATCGTGGTCGGCCCCGTTTGCTTTCGCGTCAGGATCACAATGAAGCGTGTCCATGAGCGAATAGTTCGCCAGCTTTGCGAGATCACTAAGCGTCGCTACGGCCGGGGAGGTTTCCTGGGACAGTCGATTTGTCATGGACCTACTCATAGGGCAAGAAGAATGCGTAAGGGGGGAGCACTCCTCTGGATTCTAACTCCAGTCCCTGAAAGAGCTTCGAGTTTAGGAAAAATGGCCATGGAGGATTCACTAGGTGTGGGTGACGCAGCCATGGTTCGAAATGGTTCGAACGGTTTAGCGCCCCGGAGGAGGGTCAGCACCAGCTCCAGGGCCAAGTACGACTGCGTTGCCGAGCAAACGTGCCGAGCCGCGCCATGAGCCGCGGAAGTTCGGGTGTTGGGGAAAAAGGATCACCTGCCCGCGGCCACGCCTTTCGCGCATGAGCCAAACCGAGTCAGCAAAGCGTTCGCGCGCCTCGGGCCACAATAAGCCGCCCAGGCGTAGGGAATCCGTTCCTGCGTAACGCCCCGCGACTTTATCGGTGGACAAGAATACGCTGCCCCCGGAAGTGTGCACTGGCAACTGCGGCCCGCGACCTACAGTTAGGAATGATTTCTGATCGAGTTCCAAACGCAGGATGGAGCCTTGTGGTGAGAAGCGGCGCATCCATGATTCGCGCCGTTCAAGGTCACTATCGGGTGCATCAACCTTCTCTTCGTCTTGCTCTGCAGCAAGTCCCTCTTCTTCTGCCAACGTCGTCTCAGCCGCGGGCGCTTCTGGCTTTGGATCTCCCCAGAGGTCGGCAAAATCAATTGCACCACTGGCCGATCGTTGTTGCTCGACTGCGAAGGCGAAGTCTTCAAGATCTTCGAGTGCATTGCGGCGCAGCTTGACCGACGACAACTCGCTATCGGCAAGCGAAGAGGCTGCACTGCCCATAGCAATCAAAGTGCCGCCATTGCGCACCCAAGTGGTGAGTGCCCGTTTTGCCTCATCAAGCGAAGCACCCGGTGGAGCAACAATGACATTGTATTCACGCAAATCTGCCCAGCCTAAGCCATCCAGGTTTAGCAAGGTCACCGGAATGCCGAGCTGCTCATCCAAGTACTGCCAAATGTGCCCGAAGTCACTGGTGCCAACCGATGGGCCAGCCAGTAAGGCAACATGAGGGCGGCGCAGCATGTCGAAATGTTGACCGCCCAAGTCCGCGGTTTCCAAGTCTGGTGCGCGCCCGCTCGTGAGCGCAAAGGCTTGAACACCAGTTTCTAAAGCCACTTCCTGGACAATTGCATCTAGATCGATGCCCTGGTTCTCATGTCGCCTTAACAGCAACGAGCCGCGCGTAAAAGTGTAGGTGGTTTCCGATTGACGACCGAAAAAATCTTCATCGCTGATGTGCAGCATCAAGCCGCGTTCCATCGCGCGTGCCGCAAAGTTCAGCACCAAGTCATCTCCGGCGTCGACCGCCCAAGCGAAGGCTGGACCAGCAAAGTCTTTGAGCACTAGTTTGCCTTTCGGCTGTGGTGCATAACGCTCTCCCCAATCAGAAGATTCCAAATCTCCCCACCAAGCATTTAAGCCGTAGGCTCGACTTAAATCCCAAGCGGTAATGTCGTAAAGGTTGGATCCTTCTTCACTCTCCAACGCAGCGCGCTCTTCACTAAGCAGTTCTTCAGACATGCGTGGGTCGAAATCCAAATAGGCACGCACTAAAGCCCCTTGCGGTTGGTTGACCGGGATCAGCACCGTGCCAAGAGAGAAGGTCTTGCTCTCGTTGCGTTCGCCGAAAGTGTGGACCGTATTCTTTGGCATGATGGGTGCGGTGCTGCGCCAGATTTCCACGCCCTGGTCGGACAATATTTTCAGGAAGGCCTCAACGCGGGAGTTTTGCGTACTCTGGTCCAGGATGAAAACCCGTTGCGCGTCATCGCGCTTGCCGTCGACCTGACTGCGGCGGTGCTGCAAATAATCCTTCAACACGGCCACCCGGTTGTTCGCCAAGGTGGTTAGATTCGAAATGGATGCCAGCGCCTGGGCATGTACCGCTCTACGATAAGGAACGATTTCCCCGGAAGGGCGTTCATAAGGTTGACCAGCGTAGCGGCCTTGCTCATAGAGCATGCCGATGGCGCCGTTCAGCGAGCCCCATGCATCGGAATAGCCTGGGTACCAAGCGTCGGCCCATTCACGCGTGTAGTAACTCCAGCCGTAGCCATCAAAAGCCGCGCCGTGTTCATCTGCGAACACGCCTTGCCATTTGAGTAACTGTGCTGGAAGTTCTGGGTGACGCGGTTTCGCCTGCGGGTACATCAAAAATGTATCGCTACCGCTTTGTTCATGCGCATCTACAAACAGTTGGGGGCGCCAAAGTTGATTGACTGCCCAACGCCCACGTGTTTCTGGTGCAACGCCTGCCATCCAGTCGCGGTTCATATCAAACAGATAGTGATTGCCACGCCCGTATGGCCAATGTCCACGACTCATGGACGCGGGATCCAAACTGGTACGGAAGCCAGCCATCTGTTCGGTCATTGGAACAATGCGCATGCGGCCATCTGGATTCATACACGGATCTAACACCACGATGACGTTTTCCAATAACGACGCCACCGCTTCCTCTTCGCCGGCAATCAAGTGGTAGGCCACCGCCATCGAAGCATCGGCGCCGGAAGTCTCATCGCCGTGAATGGAGTAGCCCATCCATGCCACAGCGGGTATCTCTTTGGTCAAGCGCTTGCCGTCGGCTTCGGAAAGTCCACGTGGATCCGAAAGTTGCAAGTTGCCCGCTCGCAGTTCTTCTAGTTTGGCACGGTTACTCTCCGAAGTGATGAGCGCATAAACCAACGGCCGGCCTTCGTAGGTGCGGCCGTATTCATGCAGAGTAATCAGATTCGACTCAGTGTCCCATACGCGGAACATGTTGAGAATCTCGTCATGGCGGGCAAGGCGACTGCCCAATGCTTGTCCGAGTAGGTCTGCAGGCGCAGTAATGTTTGCGCGGTAGGAGGTGCCGGGGAAAAACTCCTCGGTCCACTCATAACCCTCTTTATCGCCGTACTGAATCGGCTGAAAGGAATCTGCAGGAGTTTGTTGCGCTTGGCAACTGGCGGTCACAAGAAGGAGAGTGAGGAACGGGAGGATGACTAACATGGGACAACTACGAGTCTAGCGCGGTTCCTATCCTTTCAACGCCAGCGTGAGTAAAAGAGCGCCAACCGTGATTGGCGTGAGCATGTGCAGGAACCTCTCCTTGAACCAAGCTTCGCTATGGGTTTGGAACTCGATTTAGGCAAACTTTGATTTAGTTCTACTGCGGGTCAGCAATCAAATAGCCGATGAGATCGTGCAAATCCTGCTTGCTGGCGGTGTTCAACAAGGCAGGCGGCATCGGCACCAAGGTGAACTGATCAGAGACCGCTTTCTGCGGTTCGATGATGGCTTCCAGCAAGTCGCGTTTGCCGAAACGATTACCCACGGAAGTGAGGTCGGGGCCAAGGCTTCCTCCGTCGCGACCAACACGATGGCATTGGATACAACTGAGACTGCGGAATAAATCTTTGCCGCGCTCCATATCTGGTGATGAAGTCGCGGAGTTGAGTGCGGCAAGAGCTTCCGTAACCGTCCATTCTTGTTGGAAGCTGCGCGCCATAACTGGAGGTTGAATCGCCGCAGTGCTTGGTGCTGGAAGTGAGGCAAGCAGAGAGGCTTTTTGGTTCTCGGGCACAAGAGTAAGCGCATCAGTTTCTATTGCGGTCAAGAATCCGGTCAAGCTAAAGCCGCCGACCATGCCGTGGGATTTGCGCAACCAAGTGAAATACCACAAGCGTTGTTGCTGACTCCAATCATTCTTGACCAAACGCAGTAACAGCGCATAGTGTAATTGTTCTTCTTGGAAAGAAGCCATCTCGAGTTGCTTGTAAAGCATGGCGGGGAGATTGGGTGCTTCCACCGCAACCAACAAGCGTGCCATTTCGCGATTGAGGGCAGCATCTGCGCTGGGGAAGTGCTTGCCGAAGAACTCCGCTATTCCAGCATCAACGGATGTGGTTTCGCCCTCGCCAGTACGGGTGCGCAGTAGCATGGCGGTGCGCAAGAACAGCCATTGGGTATCAAGCGACAAATCCTTGAAGTCTGACTCCAGAATGTGGTTGTAAGCAAATTCTCTTTCCTTAGCGTCACCGACACGGGCGATGGCTAATAAAAACTCACCTGCACCAACAGAAGATCCGGCTTCCACGCTGAGCCTTGCCCAATCTATCTGGGAATTCCGCTCTAGGTTCAAACGTGCCGCATAGCGGAGGGTTCGGTCGGTAGAAAGAAACGCAGTATTGATGTCTGCAGGAGACGCAATGTCTTCTTCTAATCTACGACGTAACAAGACATCATCATTGGGCAAGAAGTTGAAAACGTTAGGCTTGCCTGACATCGGAGCCGTGTAAGTCACACGATAAAGACCACTTTGCGAACCACGGCCACCGGTGGTGAACCAAAGGGCGCCGTCGGGACCAAACTCTAAGTCAGTCACACCCAATGGTTTGCCCGATAGGAATTCGAGAACCTTACCGCGGTAGCTAGCACCCTTCGGTGAAAGCTCCACCGCGATGATGCGCCCATAAGCCCAGTCCGCCAGGAACAAACGATTGGCCCATTCTTGAGGGAAATGACTCTTGGTGCCGAAAACGACTCCCACGGGCGACGCCGGTCCGGTTTCCACGACCGCCGGCAAGGAGTCCGGGTATTCCGACGGCCATTTGGCACTCCCTGAACGCCAACCCGATTCACTTCCTGGTATCACATGCACCACGCGTGGCGCGCGATACCAAGGAGTTCCTATATCCCACTCCATGTCGGCGTCGTACGTGAACAACTCACCATCGGGTGCGAAGGCGAGGTCATAAGGATTGCGCATGCCACCAGCAATCAGTTCCCATTCCAATGCATCCTGGTCGGTGCGCATGACGACGGCGGCAGGGGCGTACATTCCGTGCGCGTGACCACGTGGATCCCAAATGCGCGGCAGCAAAACGTCTTCGGCAGTGTTTTGAAACGGCGAGTTTGCAGCAAGATTGGTAGGTGGTTTGGTGTGGTTACCAATTACCACATAGAGTTTGTTGTCGGGGCCAAGCACGATGCCATGCGAGCCATGTTCACTAGCGGGCCCGTACTTGGCTAGATGTTGGTGGTCCTCGAAAACACCATCGCCATCCATGTCGCGCAAACGATGCAGGCCGCCGTCGCCATCGGCACTGCCGGCGACGTTGGCATAAAGCGAGTCAAAGGCATACAGCAATCCTTGAGAAGAATGAACCGGTGTGTCTAATGTTTCGACTTGGGGGGCTGCATCGTGGCCAAGTGGAAAACGAAACCGAAGCAACTTGCCCCGTTCGGGTGAGATGTAGATTTCACCCTCTGCCCCGAAAGTCATACTCGCCCAAGACCCCTGACTAGTCGTGGCGCTGTGCACCAACTTGGCTTCGAAGCCATCGGGCAAAACGAAGCGATCCACTGGCGTGGCAATGCGTGGCGCCATGACATTGCCCCATGGTCCTGCGTGTGCGCCAACGGGGCCAAAGCTAAAAACGCTGGCCCATGTTTCTTGGGAGAAATCATGACCTGCAGCAATCGGCCAGGCGGTCGGTTGGCTGGAAGAAGATTGCCAAGTAGGGGAGCTCAGGATTTGTAAGTCGGTGCCGTCGGCAAGAGTGAGGTTCAGGCGCGCAGCTAGGCCGGCCGGACCACCTTCGTTTGCGGCATAGATGGAAAAACTATGTTTGCCGGCTGCGAGGGTCTGACTGCCGCGAATCGCTGACGGCGTAAACCAATCGTTCCCGCTGGCGATTTCGGTTTCATCGAGCCATGCTTGAAAACTATTATCGCAACTAATCTCGCCACCACTCAGGGTTGCCGTTTGTGTCAGTTCAAAGTTGGTATGAAACCAAAGCTGCTGATGATTCGTTTCTGGACTTAGGGCAGAGGCTGTGTCTGCGGCGGCACCCCAAATCCATTCTGGTAGTTTCGTGTCTTGAATCAGCGGCGTGAGTGGCGGGAAGTTCTTGAGGCCAGCTTGATCCGAATTTGCAAGTTCGCGCAGCTCGAAATTTCGATAGCGCACTTCCATCGGCGGGCCTTGGTGGAGCTGCAGAGCAAACAACCCCTGAGCACGCGCATACTTGGCTTCTTGGTCGACGACATCAATCATGGTTTGCCCATTGATCTGATGCAATAAACGCGCACCTTTTGCCACCACGCGATAATGATTCCATGCATGCGCCTGAATGCCCTCCTGAAGTTCTACAGCATCGCCCAAAGTTGCACCCTTGGAACGATGACCATTGCTGGAAATTTGCACACGCTCTCCACGTTGCGCAACAATTCCACGCCCAGCGCTTTCATAAAGAATACCGCTGTAGTTTGGCCCATCTTCGATATCAGCCTGATAACCGGCTACATCGCCATCCGCTAAACGTTCGCTCCGGTATTGAACTCCGGAATTGCCACCGACGATGCGATAATCAAACTCTAATTCGAAATCACCCACTTTGATGTCGGAGAATAAGTAAATCGAATGTTCCAGCGGAGCCTCGGCAGTACTGCGACCAACTAAACAACCGTCCTCCACCGACCAGTGCTTGGAGTCGCCATCCCAGCCGGTGAGGTCTATGCCGTTAAAGAGTTGTAACGGGGGTCCTTGCGCCCATGCAGCAGGAGTGAGAAAGCAAAGTGTTAGGAGCCAGGTAAAGCGCATGGTCTAAGCATAGAGTTTTCTTCAGGGTGGGCGTATGGTGGAAAACTCAACCGAGTCCTTACGCCATTGAGGATTGCAAGTTGTTTGCTTCGTCGACCTGTCCCGTTAAGGTGGTGCCGCACCAGGATGACCATGCCAACTCCCCAATCCGACGCCCTCACGCCGCCCGAAATCGCCGCCAAGGTGGAGACTTTGGGAGTCGCAAAGGCCCACCTTCCGACTTTCCCCTTGTTCGTGTTGGCGGTGCTCGCGGGGGCCTTCATTTCTTTGGGTGCACTGTTCTTCACCGTAGTTATGGCAGGGACGGATCTCGGCTTCGGGCTGACGCGTTTCATCGGTGGTCTGAGTTTCTGCCTCGGACTCATTCTGGTGGTGGTCGCCGGCGCCGAACTGTTCACCGGCAACAACTTGCTGGCGATGGCCTGGGCCAGTCGTCTAATCAGCACGCGGGAGATTCTTCGCAATTGGTTCTGGGTCTACCTCGGCAACGTTGCCGGTTGCTTAGGCACGGTCGCGCTGGTGATGTGGGCCAACACTGATGAACTCGGCCAAGGAGTGGTGGGTCCAACTGCCGTGGCCATCGCCGCCTCCAAGGCCGGTCTTCCCTTCTGGGAAGCCTTCGCTCGTGGAATCCTTTGCAATGCGCTGGTGTGCCTTGCGGTTTGGTTGGCGATGGGAGGGCGCAGTGTCAGCGACAAGATCCTTGCGATCTTGTTCCCGGTGACGGCCTTTGTAGTGCTTGGCTTCGAACACTCCATTGCCAATTGGTTCTTCCTGCCCTATGGCTACTTGCTTAATCCGGAATCGATCGAGGTCGCTGGGGCATTGCAGAACCTACTAGCCGTCACTCTTGGCAACTTAGTCGGCGGAAGCCTGCTGGTCGCCGGCGTGTATTGGTCGGCTTACCTGAAGCCTAAGAGGAGATGAAGAAAGCCACCCGGGAAGGTGCAGCTGAGTCGAAGCCGCCATTCAATTCGGTCAAGCAGCCAAAGCGGCCGGTGTGCAACGTCTGATTTATGTGGGGGTGGGTGTGGTCGAGTTCCGTGCCTCCGTGGTCATCGCGCACGGATTTCAGCGATGGCTTGCTTGGCAGCTTGTTGTAAAACCCCGCGTGGAGACGGCATGGCGGATGCCCGTTCCAGAAAATCGAGGTCCTCTAGGCTGCCAATTTTGCCGATGGCACGTAAAGCTTCTGCCTGGGCAAGGTAACTATCATCCTCATCGAAGCGTGCTCGGAACAGGGCAAGGTGGCTATGCTTGCCAGAACTCACAAGGGCGCGCAATGCAGCAACTCGAACTTTGGAATTGGAATCGGTCACCAGGGAAATGTAATGATCGTCCAAATTCTCCGAGCTGATCCCGGAGCTGACGGATTGTAGGACTTCAATTGCAGCTTTTCGGACTGCCCAAAAAGAATCGTTGCTGCTGCGCTTCACCAAGAAGGGAATGAGCGCCGCGTCAGTTGCAGAGCGAGTCATTTCCCGAGTCGCCCACTCGCGGCCGATGGCGTCATCATATTCAGCTTGGTAGAGAAGTTCAGAAACTTCCTTCGGAAACGACCACTGCTTGAGCAATCGGTTTCCTTCATCGAAGCGAACCAAGCGTGGGCGCTCAGGAAGCTGGAATTGAAAATGATGTTCTGCTTGATCGAGCCAAATCCTTTCGACCTGTTTGCCGGCACTGGTGACCAAACCGATTTCCACCGGAATCCGGTAAATCGGTACACCCGTGGAGGTGTCTTGGACCTGAGCAATCTGCAGGTGGAGAACTTGTTGATCGGCATTCCAAGTGGTGCTCACTTCAAAAACTGGATGGCCGGGCTTAAACAGAAACTGTTCGAAGAACCAATCAAGGTTCTGGCCAGATGCATCCTTCACCGTATTCATGAAGTCGTGTGTATCCACGACCTGGTGGGCATGCTCGTTCAAAAACTGAGAAAGCGCAGCAAAAAACGCATCGTCTCCTAAGACAAAGCGCAGCATGTGAAGGACTGCTGCACCTTTGGGATAGGTGTGACTGTCAAAGTTATCGTTCGGATGGTCGTACCGATCAAAAACGATGGGTCGTATGTAGCGGTTCTGTGCTTCTTGAAGATAGCGCTCCTTTTTGCCTTTTAGATCCCAGGCGCCCTCATCCGGCCCGCGTTCGTGATGCGTGTAAAGGTAATCGGAGTAAGTGGCGAAACTTTCATGCAGCCAAGCATGCGACCACTCCCGCAGCGTGATCAAATCGCCCCACCAGTGGTGCGCTACTTCGTGGGCAAGAATCCACTCCCAGGAGAAATCTTGCTCAGCGCGTCGATCGTGGATGACATCTTGGCCGAGCACCGTTGCCGAAGTCGCTTCTGCACCGCCGCCAACATGGGGGGTCGTCACCTGGTCATACTTCGCCCAGGGGTAGGGGAAGTCGAATAGATTGCTGTAAAAGTCGAGCATCTCGGGCGTCTTGGCGAAGATCCATTCTGCGTGCTCCACGGCATCTGGATAGACCCAATAGTTCACCGGAATCTCGCCGTATGCATCCTTGATGACAGCAAACGGACCAATCGCAAGCATGAAGAGATAAGTTGCGTGTGGCTTTTCTTGCCACCAATGCCAGGTGGTCGTGCCCGCCTTGGGATCGTCGCTTGTCGAAACTAAGCGACCGTTAGAAAGGACCTTGTTGCCGAGGGGGGCAGTGATAATCAGTTCCTGGGTGACCTTGTCGTGAGGGTAGTCGTAACAAGGAATCCAACGCCGTGCATTATTGGGGAAGGAATCGGTCGAGACCATGCGCGGGTGGTCCGTCGATTTATTATCGAAGTAGAGTCCGAGCTGCGGATCACTACCTTTGTACGTCACCTTGAATTCGACCTTATCGCCGAATTGGTACTCCTGGGCAAAATCGATGCTGAGTAAACCGTCCCTCTGATGGAAGATTAACGCGCGATCCTTGGAGTCCAACACCGAGCTCACTTCTAGCTCAACAGCATGCAACAGACATTGCTTCCAGCCATCGCGGAGTGGAATCAAGGTGATGTGATTTTCGCCCTGAAAAGTCTTTGCTTCGAGATCGAAAGCTAGGGTCACACGGTAGTGCTGTACATCGAAGTCATGGCTTGGTTCTATCTGGATTGGCCGCTTATAGAGGTCAATTTCCTGGGCAACAATTGCTCCCGCCGAAAGTAAGTTGGCGGCGAAGAACAGGGCCATGAGCAGTGGCCGCACTGGTTGACCAAAGATTTCCAAAAGGGGTATTCGCTTCATTAATTCTCCATTCTCTGCAGGAGGCCAGGTTTTTTCATGATTCGTTGTTTGTTCGAAGAACGCTGGAGCATGTTACTTGACGTGGGAAGGCCATTCAAAAGGCGAACAGACCCTTTCGCGCGAGCGAGAGGGTCTGTTTTTTAGGGCAGTGAACCAGTCTTTTTTGATTACGGTTGCTTGACCAAACGCAAATAGGGCTTCACTTCTTTCCAGCCGTCTGGGAACAGCTTCTTTGCTGCTTCATTGTCCACAGTTGGCACGATGATGACATCTTCTCCATCCTTCCAGTTCACTGGGGTAGCGACTTTGTGTTTCGCGGTAAGTTGGAGAGAGTCGAGAACGCGCAGGATTTCCTGAAAGTTGCGTCCGGTGCTGGCCGGATACGTAATGATCAACTTCACGACTTTTTGGGGATCAATCACGAAGACCGAGCGCACCGTAAGAGTGTCGTGCGCATTCGGGTGGATCATGTCGTATAGATCAGAAACTTTGCGGTCCACGTCTGCGAGCAGCGGGAAGTTCAACGCAACGCCCTGAGTTTCTTCGATGTCTGCGGACCAAGCTTTGTGATCGGCGAGGCCGTCGACACTCAGTCCAATCACCTTCGTATTGCGTGCCTCAAATTCACCCTTTAGTTTGCTGACTTCGCCTAACTCTGTAGTGCAAACGGGAGTGAAATCTTTGGGATGTGAAAAAAGGATGCACCAACTTTTTCCGACCCAATCATGGAAATGAATACTTCCCTCAGTAGAATCTTGAGTGAAGTCAGGGGCTTGGTCGCCGAGGCGTAAGGTCATTGCAATGTGGCTAAAGGGATTAGGTAGAAGGGAGTCCTTCGATGGGCAGCATTTGAGCCTGCCAGCCGAGTATACCTCCAGTCAAACTCACCGGTTTCTTGATTACTCCAAGTCTCTGCAAGGTATTCGCCGCGGTTATGGAACGAACTCCAGTGCGGCAACTTAGAAAGAGCGACTCTTGACCTTGGAGTTTGTCCAGGTGGAAGCCAAGTTCTGATAGCGGAATGGAAAGTGTGTTGGGAATACGGCCATGACGCCACTCATGAGGATCCCGAACATCGACCCATTCTTTTGAACTGGCCATCTTGGCATGGGCTTCCTTAGCTTGGGTTGTCGGAAGTTCCAAAACAGGTTTCCTCTTTCCTCCTACAGAAGGACTTGCACAACACGCAGCAGCATTCATCGGAGAGCTCGGGAGTTGGGGATCTCGCATTAAGTTTAAGGAGATCATTTCTGCGACCGCAGGACTGTTCCCCGCACCTTCGATGTTGCGGAGACTTTGTGAATATTCTGTTCCATCCTTGCAAGCAAGGGCAGCGTTTTGTGCGGCCTCGCAACCTATGGTGCTGAACAGAAGGTCGGCGTAATCGTGGCCTGGGAAAACCAAAGTGTTTTCCGGGAGGCCCATTAATTTTTGCGCCACAGAATCAAAGAGTTGTGCGGAATCGCTGCCGTAGAAATCAGTGCGAGCCAAGCCATCAATGAAAAGGCTGTCCCCAGTGAAAACCATACCGTGGCCATATAAGGCGATGGAGTCTGGTGTGTGCCCAGGGACTTCAAGGGCTTTGAACTTTAGATCTCCTATACACAGATCTTGTCCATGCTCTAATCCATGGAAAACGCGGCGGACTTTCGAATGCCGAGACATCCATATGGGGATATCTGGTCCAGCAAAACGGACCGAAGCTGACAGGTGGTCGGCATGGGTATGCGTGTCAAGAATCCCACTCAAGTGAAGTTCATAGCAATCTAGGTAATAGCGAACCAGATTTTCTTGACCGACCTTTGGGTCAATGATCAAAGCTTGGCGCGTTACAGGGCATCCAACCAAGTAACTACAGCAGCCTTCGTTGCGAAGGACCTTAAGGATTGGTGTTGTCATGAATTTGGATTTGTTTTCATTCGTAGCATGGTGGGGGGCGAAAGTTATCGACCCACCTCGCAATCACCACGTGGGTCCATGGCGGATGCCGGTGCAACTTCGGGAAGAGCGACGGGGGCGAAATCAACGGAATGCTCAATCGGCAAGCGTCGCCGCACCAGAATTCGAATAATGCTGATGATCACCAATAGACCATTCGAAGAGCCCAACCAGATTGGAAATGCATTGGGTCCGGCAAGGTCCATCACCAGGGCTCCAGCGGCTGGACCAATAGCGGCACCGGCTCCATAGCAGAAGACGATTGTGCCACTCGTGGTAACGATGTCTTCAGGGCGAGCGAGATCCTGGCCGTGGGCCAAACTCAATGGGTAGATTACGAAAGCGAAAGCGCCAAACACAGCCCAGGTAATGGTCCCAAGGTACATGGACTCAGCATTCGTGTTTAGTAGGAATAGCGATGCAAGGAGCGTCGCCAGCGCAACAAATTCTATAACTATGCGACGATCGATGCGGTCGGAGAGGCGGCCGATAGGCCATTGCAGGGCGATACCGCCGGCGATGCAGGCAGCCATCAAGGTGGAAATTTGGCTTTCGCTGAGCCCCGTTGATTCGGCATATGCGGGGCCGAGGCCCAATAAAGAACCGAGGGTTATCCCCGAAATGAGGGCTCCCAGTACTGCCACAGGAGCGAGGCGAATGATGCGTAATAGACTGCGCCGCTTTTGTATTGGAGGTGCCGGTTGCGGAGTCAACGTCAACGCGACGGGGACCAGTCCTAGTGCGTAAAGCGCGCCGGCTAAAACAAAAGGTTGATTGGTCGAAAGATCCACAAAATGTAAGAGCATCTGGCCACCCGCTAGCGCCAATTGACAGACGGTGATGTAGACGGCGAAAATCACACCGCGGCGCTTGTCGGGAGTTTGTTCGCTCAGCCAACTTTCAATGACAAGACACGAACCGCCTAAGCAAAAACCGCTGGCAGCGCGCAACAAGAACCAAATTTCCTTGGACTCGAAGACGCCCAACAGAAGCGTAAAAATCGTGGATAAAGCACAGAATGCAGCATAGGAACGAATGTGGCCGACACGTTCAATAAACCAACTGCCTTTTAACGCCCCAAACATCAATCCGGTCGCGAATGCGGCGATGACTAATCCGGAGGAGGAAAGTGAGGCGTCGTTAGCCGTTACACGTAGAGCAACTACGGTATAGAGCAAACCATTTGCCGCAATCACCGACGACATGCTGAGCAGCAATGAAAGTATCGAGCCGACGGGGCCGGTGTGTTTTTGGACGGAAATGTTGGTCAAGGCAGGGTCTCAGGACTAGCGTATCTATACACGGTTAAGAGAAGCAAAGAAATCAGGCCACGGCTTCACACTCGGCCCGAGTTGTCCCTGAAATCTTGAATGCTTGGGAGCTCCCAGGTCAATTTTGATTCCTGCACCAACGCCCTAGAAAGCCATGCCGACGGTGAGGAACACTTGGTAGCTGGCCTCTCCACTGCGCGTATCTGGGTTCCAAGCGAAATCCAACCGCAGCGCGCCGCCATCGGCGACCACGAGGATGGCGACGGGGACTAAGCGGCGGGGAGGATCCGACGCCTGGGGAGGTGGTCGGCATCTGCGACAAGGGGAAAACCTCTACGAGACTTCACGGTTGTGAAAGCACTAGTCGTCATGCAATTGGTTTGCAGCCGCCCTCACAGCGGTTTCTTTCTCAACGGCTGCGGCGGATTCAGGCAAGGGCTTCAGGCGTTTGCGACGTTTCGGGGCCGCCGGAATCATTTCCTTCATGGCGGCGAGATTACCGAAGCAAAGCAGATGGTCGCCGGCCTCGATTTTTCGCGAGCTGCGAGGGTTCGGGATTTCTATTTCGCCGCGCTGGATAGTCAACACGACGAGGTCCATTTCACGCAAGCCACTTTCCTTGATCGTACGACCAACATGTGGAGAGGCCGCAGGAATCGTAACTTCTGCGACACCAAATCCGGTGGAGACCGTGAGCCGTTGACGGACATCGATATCCGGGAATCGAACCTGATCCTTGATGTAATCGATGACAGATCCGGCAACGTCGAGGCCCGTTGCGTGCTCGATTCCTTCCAGTCCAGGCGAGCTATTCAGTTCCATAACCTTCGGGCCATCGTTGCCTTCGAGCATGTCCACTCCAGCAATATTCAGTCCCATAATCTGGGTGGCGCGTACGGCGGTGCGCTCGAATTCCGGATCCAGGGTGACGGGCTCCGCTCTGCCACCGCGGTGGACGTTGCTGCGGAATTCCTGGCCTTGTGCGACCCTTCGCATTGCCGCCACTACGCGGTCGCCTACCACGAAGGCACGGACATCGCGGCCCCGGCTTTCAGCGACGAACTTCTGAACCAGAACGTTCTGCTTGGCACTATGCAAAGTCTCGATGATGGCCTCAGCCACCTTATTGGTTTCCGCCAAAATCACTCCGACGCCTTGGGTTCCCTCGAGAAGTTTGATGACGACCGGAGCTCCGCCCACCCTTTCGATTGCGGGAAGGACATCGCGACGATTCTGGACGAAGGTGGTTTCAGGGATGCCAATGTCGTGACGCGACAGGATCTGCATACAGCGCAGCTTGTCGCGACTGTTCACGATTCCATTGGAATTGTTGGCGCTGAAGATCCCCATCTGTTCCACTTGGCGCACCACAGCAGTACCGAAGTAGGTGATCGAAGTGCCGATGCGGGGCAGGAAGGCGTCGTAATGGCTGAGTCGCTTGCTGCGATAGAAAAGCTCAGGTTCGCCACTGCGCAGATCGATGGAGAAGTTCGTGGTATTGAGGACCTTGACCTTAAGGTCGCGATCGAGAGCTGCTTGACGCAGTCGCTGGGTGCTGTAACAGCGAGGACTTCTGGAAAGTATGCAAAGTTTCATCGGTTTTCCTTTTTTGTCGATCTTCCGGAGACGACGTAGCAATGTCTGGCGTCCACCAAGAAGGCATCCGCTATGGCGCGTCGGCCGAGCAGCATGCGACATCGCATGCCAGGGCGGCCAACGAGAGAGAGTTCGATAGTCTGTTCTACACCTCCCAATATCATTTTGGTCTGAACGACGGGACGTTCCTCGACGCGATCGTGCGTGGGTTTCACTCTAGAAACCCGGAACAAGGGTGCCTTCACGGTGACGAGACGCAGTGGATGTTCGCGGACCACGACATCGAAACGAACGTGCTCGTCGTCCAGGTGCTCCAGATTCTGTACGTGCAATGCGCTCGTGCGGGCACCAGTGTCGACCTTGGCCTTGATCTTGGCGATTCCCCAATTGGGAAGCTCAATCATCTCGCGCCAACCAATAACAAGTGGCTCGACGGTGGATTTGGGGGGCTTTCTCACAATGTGAGATTAATCAACTTCGTTGGGTTCATCTATGAGCAGGTTCGATCCAAGATCCGCTCGGAGCCGCTCATGCAAGGTGTCGTCGTCAAGTGCTTCAACCGTTCTCTCCAACCTTTCTATGGGTTGCCGTAGTTTTGCAACGTGGCAGACTGGGTCTCCAGGCGCCACCGATGGCAAGGTGGTCATGCCAAGGATGACTCCGTCCATGGGGCTGATGATGGTGCTTTGTTCCTGTCCCAACAGCGATGTATTGGTCGCCAGCAACTGGTCCTTTTCGACCAAGTCCCCAGGCGATGCATGAAAGCGCAAGAACCCGCCGGATTCCGCACGGATCCACTTAGTCCTTTTTGCGACGATGCGGAAAGCAGGCTTCTCTGGTTGGCCCGCAACCATACCCAGCTCCTGAAGTACATTGCGCACCCCCCGAAGGGCAATCTCAACGACCGTGGGTTCGACTTTCCAGACCTCACCCGCTTCGAGCAGGATGGTTGGGCAACCACTCTCACAGGCTTCACGACGCATGGCCCCCTTTGGACCTATGGTATCGACCAGAAGTTCAGCGCCGAAGGCATTGGCTAGTCTTTTGACTTCTGGATTGGACAGGTCGGCGCGAACATTGGGGAAATTCGTACGCCGGACCGCGGCGGTATGAATGTCGATTCCGTAATCACAGCGCCCGATGATTTCACTGAAAATAATATGGGCAAGGCGGCTCGCCATGCTGCCGGAATCATTGCCTGGAAAACTGCGGTTGAGGTCGCGACGGTCCGGAAGGTAACGGCTATGCCTTTCGAATCCAGGAATATTCAACACGGGTACCAAAACCAAAGTGCCAGAATCGAGCTCAAAGTTTGGGTTTAAGATGATTTCGCGAATGGCTCCAGTGCCATTTATTTCATCCCCATGAAGAGCGCCCGTTATGAAGACAGCAGGACCAGGTTTAAGGCCGCGCCAAATATGGACGGGGATACTGATTTGATAATCTGCGAAACCATGCGCCGCAAGGATAGCAACGTTGAGGTGCTCTCCAGGTGCAGCAAATCCATCCGGCCATTGCCAGGCAGGAATACGGGGGATTGCTTTGCTCATGGTCTTTAGGCCGAGGAGCGGTGCGCCTTGGTTTAAGGATTCTAACAGTTAGTCCTAAAGAGAAGTAGCTTTCTCGCTACCTTTCGGGTGTCAAGTTTCTGGCAGCTGTGCCTTTGCGTACAACTCACCCAAACCAGGCATGAGCCCACCCCGCGAATGAGGGAAGGGGTGATTGGGTTTTGAAACCCGTCCCGAATGGGCAAGACTGTGACCAGCGCGACATTCCATGAAAAAAAAGTCTAGACGTCAATTTCGAAGGTCCTTCACCCAAGCTGGCGCCCCACCCGGAGTGACGGCTCTTGATAGGGAAGAGTCCGCTCAAACAAGTAACGTCGTGGCCATGGTGTACTCGCCATCGGATTTGGTGGAGCCCAAACTTGACGGGCCACAAGACTTGCCGCATCTGTCCGACCAGCATTGCGTGCAATGGATTGACATCCAAGGAATCGGAGACGGTTCCCTCTTGCATGAATATTGTCAGTCGCAGAACTTTCATGTCCTTGCACAAGCCGATGCCCAGAATGTAGGCCAGCGGCCCAAGTTGGAAGCTTATGAGGATTTCCATTACGTCGTATTCCGCTCCATCACCCTGGATAAGGATCAGCGCCTCAAGTGGAGCCAGGTAAGCCTATTCCTGCGTGAGAATTTTCTGCTTACCGTGCAGGAGGAGGGCGCCGATTGTTTTGAGGCTGTCCGCACTCGTATCCGCGAGGGACGCCCGACCATCCGGGAGAGGCAAGGAGATTACCTTGCGGTGATGATTCTGGATGTCGTCGTGGACGGTTATTTCCCAATCCTCGAGCATTTCGGGGATCTTCTGGACCAATGTGAAGATCGTGTTCTTAAGGAACACAGCCCGGGTGTTCTCAACGAGATTTACGATATCCGTAGGGACTTGTCCATGTTCCGGCGTTCCGTGTGGCCATTGCGCGAGGCATTAAATTCTCTCTGTCGTGATTCAGGTTCCCCGATTAAAGAGGAGAACCATTTGCACCTACGCGACATTCTGGACCATGTGGTTCAAACCCTCGAATTCATTGAAAGTTATCGAGAACTTGCTTCGGGTCTAGCTGATGCGCATTTGAACTTAGTCGGTCAGAAGACCAACGAGGTCATGAAGGTCCTCACCATTGTGAGTGCCGTGTTCATTCCGCTCACCTTCATTGCAGGGATCTACGGGATGAACTTCGATACGTCACAGCCCTACAACCTTCCCGAGTTGGGTTGGCAATTCGGATACCTAGCCTTTTGGCTGGTGAACATCACCATCGTCATCAGTCTTCTTGCACTCTTTCGGCGGCTCGGCTGGCTCGGAAAGCGGACCCAATGATTTCTCTTGCCGCGCTTCTCTTGGCATGGTGCCCTGTGCAGACGAGTTTGGGATTCCCAAGTTCGGTGCAGCCTGGCTCCCGGACCTAGGGCAACAGGCGAGAGTGCTGGCTGACTTGAGGGAAAGACTTTCCGCCGCCCAGATTCAGTCGATCGATTTGGAAGAGAGTGTGAACTCATCCATGGCCGCCGGACGTGATGCCGAGCAAGTTCTCGAGTTCTTAGGCCTGGACAACGTGGATGAAGAATGGAAATCCATCGCCCAAAACTTGTTGGACCGGAGGAAGGTTTTGGTGGATGCGCTGGAGGCGGACTTGGACATTCTCGTTTCCACGTTGAGTGAGAGCCTTGCGCTTCCGGTGTGGCAGGCGATGGCCGTGCTGCTTCCGCTCGCACTCTGTATTGCTGCCGTCACTGGTTATGTTTTCACTGCGGAGAAGCTGGCGGGAATCCTAGCCGAGACGATCCTCTTCGTGCTCATTCTTTTCCTGGTCCAGGGTTTCTTGCTCCGCTGGCTGAAGATTGCACGTCTACGCCTTGCCGTTTCCCAAGCCCTGCAAGCCCGTACCGCAAAGGAGTTAGCCAAGAGCACAGACTCCGTAGAAGGGAAAGCCGATGCTCCAGCTCTCGACCTGGAGCACCTCGACATCCCGTCGCTGGATGCACAAACGCGGCAGCTTTTTCGCAGTGCCATGACGCTTGCCGCAGTGATCGGTCTCTTCCTGCTTTGGCGCAGCGTGCTCCCGGCCATCGGCGCCCTGAATCAGTTTGAAGTATGGCCCCAGTTTGGACAGGTTCAGGAGCCTGAAGTGGCTTCCTTTGCGCCGGACCCAGGTGTGAAAGTGTTGGAGGGTAACCCTATGGGGGACGCCCTCCCGAGCCGCCCATTGGACGCGCTGCTTTCCGCTGAACCGGCGAGTGCTGGACCGGCGAGTGTTGAAGCGGCGGCGGACGTGCTCACGCTCGATGAGTTACTCCTCGCTTTGGTACTACTTTTTGTGACGCTTCTGTTCGCCAGAAATATTCCAGCACTTCTAGAGTTGGCTGTCCTGCAGAGACTTCCCTTAGACAATGGAACCCGCTATGCCGTGACCACGTTGGTGCGCTATTTCGTCCTTTTGGTTGGTTTCGGAATGGCCTCAGGTGCATTGGGGGTTGGTTGGGAACAGGTGCAATGGTTGGCCGCCGCACTGACTTTTGGATTGGCCTTTGGTCTTCAGGAGATTTTCGCGAATTTCGTTTCGGGTCTCATCATCTTGTTTGAGCGCCCTATCCGCGTGGGTGATTTCGTCACAGTCGGGGACAAGGAGGGACGTGTCCTTCAGTTGAGAATGCGGGCCACCACCATTCTGGACTGGGATCGCCGCGAGATGCTGGTGCCGAACAAGGAGTTCATCACGCAGAGGATTACCAATTGGACCTTGTCCGATACCGTCACCCGGATCGTCATCCCGGTTGGTATCGCCTATGGCTCTGACACGGAGCTAGCTAGACGCACCCTAATGGCTTGCGCAGATGAAGAGCCTCTCGTCATGAAAAAGCCTCCACCGCATGCGGTGTTCCGCGCCTTTGGAGAGAGCTCCTTGGACTTCCAGCTACGAGTCTTTATCGAGAATCCCGAAAACTGGCCTGCCGCGGTGGACCACATGCACCAGCGCATTGACCAAGCCTTCCGCGAGCACAACATCGTGATTGCCTTCCCACAACGGGATGTCCATTTGGCCCAAGCGGTTCAAGGAGTGGACGTGGGTCATGGACAGCAGGCTACCGACTAGAAGACTATCGGGGGGCGAAGACTGCCACGATGGCGGATGTCGCATCTAACCGCCGCGACCTTCGCGCTCGCGATGGGGTTATCGGCGAAAGCCGTGAAACCAGGTGAAGCTTTCATGCACTTGGAAGCCTTCGTCGTAACACATGAAAAACATGCCGAAGCTGAGCGTCGCCCATTTCCAAACATGGGGACGTCCATGCTTCTTTTGCTGCACGGTAATCATAAGCAAAATGAGCGAGGCCAAGAACAAGAGGCACATCGAAAAGAAAGCTGGAATATTGCGTTCGTAATCGACCTATAGGAGCGGCACTAAACCCTTGACCGTTGGGTGGCCTAAGAAAAATCTGGAGATCTGTCCGGCAACACTAGCGAAAAGCACCGCCGCTTCTGCAATCCATAAGGTTCGCACAATCGTGGAGGTGGCTAAGGTTTGTTGATTTCGGTCCATGCCTGCTAGATACCGAAAAAGATCCGAGCATCCTTGGACTATCGACCAAATCCTAGGATTCCTGGATTCCTATAGGTCATCTCCAATAATGTAGCACGGGCGAACCCAAGCCGATATGGTGGGTTGTATGATGATGTTTGGCGCCATTGCTTTTCCCTTAGCCCTGCTTTTTTTCCAGCAGGAGACACCTGTTTCCGTGTCGCCACCCACGGTTTGGGAGTTGTTGCAGTCGAAGTACGACACCGATCAAGACTCCAAAATCTCGTCGGAGGAGCACGGGCGTGGGTTAGGAGCCTTTTCCAATCTAGATGCCGACGGCGATGGTTTTATTACCCAGACTGATTTAGAGGCCCCAACTGGTGGAGCGAGTAGGCGTTCGCAAGAGCGCGAAAATAAAATGCGTAATCAGAGGGTCGCGCCGCCGAAGGTGGGTGAGCTCGCACCGGATTTTGAATTGCGCGTTCTAGTGCATGAGGAAAAGGCGGAGAACTCCTCCAAGAAGGCATCGTCCCAACCGAGAAATGTCAAAGCTGCCAAGGAGAAGGAAGAGGTAAAAGCTAAAACCATCCTGCTCTCCTCCTTCGCCGGTGAAAAACCGGTGGCCCTGATTTTCGGATCCTACACATGACCTCCCTTTCGTAGTTCGGCCGGTCGGCTGAATCGTTTGTTCGATCTTTATGGAGAAGAGGTGCAGTTTTTGGTGGTCTACATTGCCGAAGCACATGCTTTGGACGGGGTATCGCCGAATACCATGCTCAACGCCCCTTTGGTGGAAGAACCCATTTCCTTTGAAGAGCGCTACGCGATTGCGGGCACTTGCATGGTTGGTTTGTCCCTGCAGCGTTTAGCAGCTGTGGTCGATGGCATGGACAATGCCGTCGATCGAAACTATCAGGCGCAACCCAATCGGCTTTACTTGGTTGGCAAAGACGGCAACATTGCTTATGCCGGTGGGCGTGGCCCCCGTGGCTTCAATCCGTTTGAGTTAGAGCAAGCGATTCGCAAAGAGTTGCAGCCGCCTAAGCCGAACCTAGAAGCACCGGCGCCGGAAGTGGGCGCAAAAAATTAGATGTCGAATCGCATTGTGGTGGAACAGGCAGGGGAACTGTTTTCACTTTTAGTGGAACAGCTAAACGATTGGTCCCGCAACAAAGTTCGGCAGCGTTTGCAGAATGGATGCGTGTTGGTCAATGGACGAGCGATTGCTCAAGCCAGGCATAATCTGAAGGTCGATGATGTCGTGGAAATTCTGGCCCGAGGCCATGGGGTAAGCCGTACCACGGCACATTTGGAACCCCTGTTTCAGGACCACTCCCTCATCGCTATTTACAAACCAGCCGGATTGCTTTCCGTGGCATCGGCGAAGGAGCCTAAACGGCACGCCTTAGGTTTGTTGCGTGAACAATTGACGCGCTCTCAAGGAGGTGCCGAGCTTTATCCTGTGCATCGGATCGATCGGGAAACCTCGGGTGTTTTACTGTTCGCAACCTCGCGCGAGGTCAAAGATCAGGTGACAGCGGCCTGGTCGGGGGCTGAAAAAACCTACCTTGCAGTGGTGGAAGGTCGGCTTGAACCGGCAAATGGCACCATCGACCAAGCCTTACGTATGGATGCCAAAGGATTCCGCGCACATGTGAGTGCGCGTCCGGAGGCCAAGCGTGCTGTAACGCATTTTCAAACGGAGAAATGCGTCAAGGGGCGTAGCTTGTTGCATGTGCAAATCGAAACCGGGCGGCAACACCAGATTCGCGCGCATTTTTCCTGGGCGGGCCATCCGGTCGTGGGTGACACGCGCTATGGGCAGCCCGACCGACGCCTTGGCTTGCATGCCTGGAAATTAAGCCTCGATCATCCTCTAAGTGGAGAACGCCTGGAAATTGAGGCTCCGGCTCCAGAAGATTTGTTTGCTTTGCTCAGCTAAGCGGAAAAACTTTAGGCCTCAAGCCAAGCCATGCGTCGCAAGTTGGACTCTTTCGAAGACATCATCGATATTATCGATATCAGCGAAGGGCGTTAGTAACATGATTACATGTTTTCACTGCTACTTGCCGCGCCAGTCCTGATTTCGGCGTCTATGGCTCAGGCCGAGGGGATTTGGGAGTTTGAATCCCAATCCTTGCAGGTGACCATGCCCAAGACCCTTGTCTTGGTTGAAGGCGCTGCTGGTGGAGGAGAGCAGAACCTGCATAACTGGAAGGGCACCATGGATGACTTCCAGTTGGATATGTCCCTATGGATCATCCCGCGTCAAGAATGGGGCATGTACGACCCTTTTGATGTGTCGGCAAACGTCGCCTTCAATCGCCGCCAGCAGGAGCAGCACAAGTCGTTCAAGTTTGAAGAGGAGTACCCCGTGGAGGGTCCCTTTGGAACCCTTCCTTATGGCGTGATAGCCAGTTGGGGGGAGTACGATGGCACCGAGCGTATTTCTACTCAATTCATTTTGGCCGGACTAACGCCAGAGCGCGGCTATACCTTCCGCCTGAACTGCACGCCTGCACCAAGTGAAAAAGCGCGCAAGTCGATTGAGAAGTTTTTGCAGACCGGCATTTCTTTTTATGGCGAAGTGGAAAACGTCGAGTGGGATGAAGAGGAAGCCCTGGCTCGATGGGAGCGCGACCGGCCCCTGGAGTTGGCGGGTAAATTGAAAGTCTTGCGCACCGAGCATTACATTATTTTCACCGATTCTTCGAGTGGCAAACTTTTTGCTAAGGAAATGGAGGGGTGTTATTCTTCCATCCAGGAAACCTTTCCATTCCCAGAAGTGAAAGGGCGTAAATTGATGCCGGTGTTTTTGTTTCGTACGCGTGAAGAGTACGTTGACTATTACGCGAAGATTGCGGGGATAAGTAAGGAGAGCGCGCGTAACTCCAAGGGGCATGCATGGCGCGATTACTATGCAACCTATTACGACTCTCCGGTAGATCCGGTACATATTCACGAAGCCACGCACCAGATTTTCTCCAATCGCCTGCGTCTTAGTGGTGGGGGATCCTGGTTTCAGGAAGGCGTGGCCGAGCTCATGTCAACCAGTAAGAACGAGCGCAAAGGCTTTGCCCGCAACGCGGCTCGCAGCGAAAACTACACCCCATTCCGTGAGTTCTTTGTCATCCCTAGCCTGTTAGGTGATCAAGGAAGAACTAAGTCTGGCGAAAATAGGTCCACCAACAACTATGCTCAAGCTGCAAGTATCATCGACTTTGCGCGCCATAGTAAGTTTGGCAAGAAGAAGTTCCCGCAGTTCCTGGAGGCCGTTGGGAAAGTGCACCGCGGCGATGTCGAAGCTGTCGAGGCCGCCATTCAACACGTCTACGATGTCGACCTTATTGGCTTCGAGGCCGAATGGGTGAAATACTGGCGTGAGTAAACGCCTAGCGCTTTACCGCAACTAGTTCGAGCATCGGAGGTGCGAGAAACAGTCCATTTGGATGTTTTTCACTCGCTCTAAAGGCTGCGAGAAAGTCCTCGGCTTCCTGGGTGGTCAAATAATTATCCACCGCTAACTGGCGCATGAAGCCTGGGAAGAAGGACATCGGCCATTGCCACAGCGGATCTTCGGCTTTGGCGTAGCGCGTGATGAGCTTGCAGTGCTCAATTTCAAAACCAGCTTCTTCCACCAGGTTGGGGAGAATGGTGCCAACATCGGGGTTGCCCTCCGCGGCATACCAAGCATTTTCGACCGCTTGAAGGCCGTGGCGGAAGGCATCGTTATGCGGCAATAAATCGAGGGAGCGATAATGGAAGTAATCGAATAACACGATTTTGCCGCCCTTGCGCAAAGCTTTGTGCGCGGTTTCAATGGCATCCATGGGACGCTTCATCCAGCACAATAGCCAGCGGGAGAAAACGCCGTCCATGCTGCCTTCTAGGGCTGGGTTTTGACTGGAGAGGACATCGCCCTGAAAGGTTTCGAGCCAGGGCAATCCGCTTTCTTCCGCACGGGCGGCTAAATGGTCAAGGAATCCTTGCGAGCGGTCCCATCCGAGTACTTTTCCAGTTTCCCCGACACGCTGCGCAAGAGCCAGCGAGGAAAAGCCAGGTCCACAGCCAAGCTCCAATATATGTTGTCCCGGCCCGAAACCAGCGGCATTCCATAGGGCCTCGGTTTGCGAGGACCATAGTTCGTTTTGGAGTTCAAGGCGCTGCAACTCAGGGATTGCAGTGCCCAAGAGGTAGGCGTTGGATTCCATAATCAAGCGGGCGGTAGGTGGCCGCCACGGGAGGTGCCGTCACGTTACGCCAGAGAAATGTCGGCGACAACAGCTTGATGAAAAAGAATGCTCCAACACAAGGCAGAAAACCACGTTAGGCTGAGGCCCCGTGGTCCTCCAAAATCAATGATCTCACTTCTTTTCCTTGCACTCCCGGTAGCTGCGCAAACTCCCACCGAGCCCGTTCCCGCCGGAATGTTGCGCTACCCGGACGTCAGCAGCTCTCAAATCGTCTTCTCTTACGCCAACGACCTCTGGTTAGTGCCGCGTGAAGGAGGCATGGCTTCTCCGCTGGCTGGCCCCGATGGCGGCGAGCGGTCGGCAAAGTTCAGCCCTGATGGGCAATCGGTAGCCTTCGTCGGCAACTACGACGGTGGCAGTGATCTTTACACCCTGTCGATTCATGGTGGTTATGCCGAGCGCGTGACCCATCATCCGGCTAATGAAAACCTGCTGGAGTGGCGCGCCGATGACACCCTGCTTTTCTATGCGAATGGCCTTGCTGGGCTCGCACGTCAGGCGCAGATCTTCACCGTTCCAGTGGCGGGCGGCATGCCAAGCGCGCTGCCGGTGCCTTATGGAACCATGGCCAGCGTGAGTGACGATGGCAAGTGGTTGGCTTACACCCCACGCACGCGCGACACACGGACATGGAAACGTTATCGCGGTGGTTTGGCCACAGACATTTGGCTGTTCAATCTCGAAACACTTGCAGCGGAAAAAATTACCGACTGGGAAGGGACCGACACCCAGCCTATGTGGTTTGGTGGAATTCTCTATTACTTGTCAGATGCTGGAATAGAACAGCGTTTGAACCTCTGGAAGTACGATCCAGAGCAAGGCAAGCATTTACAGATTACGCATTACGATACCGATGACATCAAGTGGCCGTCCATGGGACCGGGCAAGTCTGGTCGTGGCGAAATCGTCTTCCAGTTAGGCCATGACTTAATGCTCTACGATTTGTTGAAGAAGAAAGCCAAGTCGGTGAAGGTCTTTGTGCCGGGGGAACGCATCCACTTGCGTCCGCGTATGGCCGATGCCTCCAAGTTCATTCAAGGCATGGATGTCTCGCCATCGGCCAAACGTGTGGCTGTCGAAGCCCGCGGTGATATTTGGACGGTGGCTGCCGAGAATGGCGCGCCACGCAACCTCACCCGGACCGCCGGTGTTGCGGAACGTTCTCCAGCATGGAGCCCCGACGGCCGCTGGATTGCCTATTTCTCCGATGTCAGTGGTGAGTACGAACTACACCTCACCCAATCCGATGGCAAGGGGGAAACCAAGGTACTGACCAGCGATGGCGGCATTTTCAAGTTAGGTATGACCTGGGCACCAGACTCTAAGAGTTTGGTTTACGCCGATTGCGGTGGCACTTTGTCCCATCACGTTGTGGAAAGTGGCGTCACCACCATGGTGGATGAAAGCCCCTTCGGATTCTGGATTGGCTCGATTAGTGGAGTTTCATGGTCGCATGATTCGCGCTGGATTACTTACGCTCGTGCACATTCCGATTCGGCACAAACCTCGATCTGGATTTACGACACTACCGATGCCACCAAGCATCAAGTGACCAGTGGATTTTTTGCCGATGACAGTCCAAGCTTCGACCGCAAAGGAAAGTACTTGTTCTTCACCAGTACACGTCGCTTCCAGCCTTCCTACTCCGAGGTCGATTCTTCCTTCATTTATGAAGACAGTCAAGTTCTTCTTGCAGTACCTTTGCAGGCCGACGCCGAGCGCCTTTGGGCTCCGGAGAGCGATGAGGTGACTTGGGGAGAAGACGACGAAGAGGACAAAGAGGACAAAGACGGTGAAGATTCCGCATCGGACGAAGCGGGCGATGAGGATGAAGATGGTGATGATTCTGACCAAGAAGCTAGCGCCGATGATGGCGTAAGCGGATCTTGGGAAGCCACCCTGTTCTCGTCGAGCTTCCCATCGGAAGGCCTTCCCTTGACCATGCAATTGTCGGTTTCGGACGAAGGCTCGGTGAGTGGAGACCTGCAGATTCCAACTGGATCTGGAACCATCACTAGTGGCACTTACGATTCTAAAACCGGGAAAATGCACCTAGAGGTGCTCGCCGATGATGGCTCCAACGTCAGCATCGATGCGGAGATCTCCGACGGAGAAATCTCTGGTACCGGAAGCATCGCAGGCGAGGGCATTGAGTTCACCTTTAAAGGGTCGCGCACTTCCAGCAGCGGTTCCGGCGCTAGCCAAGAAGACGACGACGAAGAAGAGGCTGCCAAAGATGTCCTCATCGACTTCGAAGGTTTTGAAGCCCGCGCCATCGTCCTTCCAGTGGCGCCAGGTAGTTTTAGCAACTTGCAGGTGAATCATAAGAACCAGCTGCTTTACGGACGCCGTGGCACCAATGGCGGCATCAAGCTCTTCGACTTAAAGGACGATGCTAAGGCTGAAAAAGTAGTCGGCCCTGGATTCGGGTTCACCATCAGTGCAGACGGCAAGAAAATGCTCGTCGGCGGCGGTGGGAATGCTTCGATTCAGGATGCGTCCGCGGGCAGTACGGCTACCAAGATTTCGACCGCAGGCATGCAAGTCATGGTAATCCCAGCGGAGGAGTGGCCAGCGCTGTTCACCGATGCTTGGCGTTTGTTCCGCGACTACTTCTACGATCCAAACATGCATGGTGTGGATTGGCAGCAGGTGCACGATCACTATGCCGCCATGATTTCTTACTGCGCAAGTCGTGAAGACGTGACTTATGTCATTGGAGAAATGATTGCAGAGGCAAACGTTGGACATGCTTACTTAGCCGGCAATGGCGATGGCTCCGCCCCCGGTCCGAATGTCGGCGTGGGTTTATTGGGTGTGGACTTTGTGCTGGAGAACGGCGCTTACCGCATTAGTAAGATCCTGCGTGGTGCAGATTGGGATTCCGATGCCATCAGTCCGCTCGCAATGCCGGGCGTAGATGTGCAAGTCGGCGATTACCTACTCGCTGTGAACGGCACACCGCTGGACGTTAGTCAAGATCCATGGACGGCCTTTCTCGGTTTAGGGGACAAGGAAGTCTTGCTCACCGTGAACGCGGAACCGACTCAAGATGAAAATGCGCGCGACGTTTTGGTGAAGACTCTTCGGAGTGAACAGAATCTACGTTATCGCGATTGGATCGAAGGCAACCGTAAACGCGTGGAAGAGGAAAGCGGTGGACGTCTCGGTTACATCTACGTTCCGGATACTGGCCTTAACGGACAGAACGATTTGTTCCGTCAGTTCTACGGTCAGATCTTGAAGGATGGCCTCATCATTGACGAGCGTTGGAACGGCGGTGGGCAAATCCCAACGCGTTTCATCGAACTGCTGAACCGTCCGGCGACCAACTACTGGGCAACCCGCGGAGAGCAGGACATTCACTGGCCACCCGATTCGCATCAGGGTCCAAAGTGTATGTTGATCAATGAAGATGCAGGTTCTGGCGGCGACGCCTTCCCGGCTTACTTCCGTCGTGCAGGTCTCGGTAAATTGATTGGTCGCCGCACTTGGGGTGGACTGGTTGGCATTTCCGGCAACCCGCAGCTCATCGATGGCGGTGCTATCACCATTCCTACTTTCGCCTACTACGATACCGATGGTACCTGGGGCATTGAAGGACATGGTGTGGATCCGGATATCGAGGTCATGGATGATCCCTCTGAAATGCAGAATGGAGGCGACCCGCAATTAACCGTTGCGATTGCGCACATGATGCAAGAGTTGGAGAACAATCCTTACGTACAGCCTAAACGTCCGGCCTACCCGGATCGCAGTGGCATTGGCGTGACCGAAGAAGACAAGTAGATCGCCTACTTAGATTTCGTTTTCCTCCTGGGGCCAAGTCCCAGGAGGAAGGCACCGGCTGGGGATCGAGGGGGAGGCAACCCCACAGCCGGCGCGCTTAACCGCGGATGCCTTCCAGCATGGCCGCAGCCACACCTTCCCGGAAAGGCTCATGCAAAATCTCGTGATATCCGCCTTCCCAGACCCAGCGCTGTTTGGCGGCGGGCCACTCTTGGTAAAAACGTTCCAAGGCGTCGCGGTCGATGACCTTCTCTTCTCCAGCAACGTGAAGATGAAGTGGAGTGGTGAAGTTTGGCAGGGTCTTCCACACCCGATCCATGGCCGATAACATTTCGGTGTACCAACGCGGGGTCACGGTTTTGACGCGCATGCTATCGCGTTCAAAGAGAGCCACTTCTTCGGCATCGGTGCAGAGGTCCACCATGGGGATGCCATTCGCGATCGGGATCCAAGGTAAAGCCACACTCAAGAAACCCGCCATGAATTTCTTCCATGCTGGATTGTCAACCGCTTCGCCAACCAAGGGGCCAGAAAGGATGGTTCGGGTTACGCGATGGGCATGGGTGCGCAGATAATCCAGTGCTACCAGTCCGCCCATGGAGTGACCGAGCAGAATGAACTTGTCGGGCATCATTTCTGCGGCAGCCTCTACATCGGCTACGTAATTGGCCCAGGCCTTCACGTGACCACGACGTCCCTTCGACATTCCGTGCCCACGCAAATCTACACCAAGAGTGCGCACGCCTCCCTCAGCAAGAGATTCACCCAAGTAGTCATAACGCGCTAGATGCTCGCCAAGTCCGTGCACCACCAAAACATGATGCTCGGCCAAGCCATCTGGGCGCCACTCCCGTCCCGCTAGAACGGTGCCATCGGCTGCTTCTAACTGAAACAAGTTTGGGGTGGTCATCAGGAACTCGGAGCGCGGAAACCGGCATGCATGGTTCCAAGCACCAAGACGGTGTTGAACATGATCTTTTCCCAAATCACGACCACGCCGGCGCCACAACCGCAATCAAACTCTACCTGCATAAAGGATTGCCCGGTTTCTTCCATGACGCCAAAGGTGCGCATAAGAATGGCGGCAGTGAAAATCACCAAGAAGCTGCTCATGAGCGTGGCAGCACCGCGGCGCAGGGTTCCGGTGAAGAAGGCGAGGCCGGTGGCGATTTCTAGAATCGGGATTCCGCTTGGAGCCAAGTTGAGGATCCAAGTAGGGCTGGTCGGGAGAATGTCGTACTCGTGAATGGCTTTGAGGAAGGACACCGGGTCCATCATCTTTTCAACGCCATAAGCAATGAGAATACCGCCCATCAAGAAGCGGATCAGGAGTGGGAGGCGCAACACTAGCGTGCCTTCCCGGTTGCGATGGGATGGCCGAGGTCTTCCCATTCCTCCATGCCGCCTTCATAAATATAGAGCACTTCTTTTTCTAAGCCGAAGTGGTAAACCAAATCGGTGGCGAGGAAGATGCTGTCTTCGCAGTCGCCGCCGGCGCAGTAAATGATCACGTAACCGGCTGCTTGCATAGCCGGAAGAACCGGTGGTACATATTCATCGAGTTTGTAACGATCGATTTGATAAGCACCTGGAATGTGTCCTTCGGTGTAATGCGCAGTACTGCGTGCATCAATCAAAACCGCAAAGTCGCTTTGCCTAAGGTCAGGCAGAAACTCCAAAACCATCTGGCCATCAAGCACGCCGAAGTCATGCTTGGGCAAAGCGCCTTCGGAATTTTCCTCTCCACTTTGGGTAAGAGTCGGAAAATAATCGGTGCCTAAATCCATGGCGGATGGATTGACCAAGCTATTGAGTACGGCCAATACGAGGACCGCCGCGGTGAAGGTCACGGTTTGGCCAAAAGTGGAGTTCGGGAGATTCATCTATTCCGTACTTAGGGATTCCAAAAGTTGACGAAGATGCGGTGCGAGCAAGGCCAGTTTGGACAGAGACGCAGGGTGTTCGACACCCCACAAGCGTTTTGCTTCCACCCAAATCTGCACGGCAACCGCGCGGTCACATTCCTTAAGGATATCCGCCAAATCGGTCACGCGTGGGCTTCCATTGGGGTTTTGACCGACAAGTTTGCAGGCTGCTGCTGCAGTTTCTTGGGGAGACTGATAGACGCCATCTAGATTGGTATCGACCCAGACTGGGTTGGTGACCAAGACCAGATCATCGAACAGGCTGTACCACCAAGCGCCTTGCGGTTTGGGGCCGGTGGCAACGCAAACTAGCCAGGCGTCGGCGCTGGGCGTACGGATTTTGAAGCTGACGGTTTGGTCATGGTGGGCTGCTTCGGTGGGCGGAGGCAGAGTGGTCGATGCCACCTCTACGCCATTCATGTAAACCGTAGCCTTCTCGGCGGTCGCCCAGGTCGCGCCAGCAATGCGGAAATCAATGGTGATCTCGCCATCAGTGGGCGTTGCTAACTCCCCAGGTCCCACGCCTTGCACCAGCACTTCGCCGAATAAGCCAAGCCCCATGGAGGAGTGGCCTTCACGGAAAGCGCTACAGATGTCATCGATGTTAGCCAGTTTTGGGTCATCGGTCGGACTCTTAAGCCAAGTACGGCCTTGCCCAACTGGGTCCAACACGGAATGCGAATCGGAACTGCCCACGCCGCGTATGCGGGAACCTGCATTCATCAAGCTAAACCAATCGCGCATGACTTCAGGCCACGGAGTATGCGGCGTGGTGCTATTGAAGACTTCCAAGGCATCGACGGGAATTTGGATGCCATCGGCGAACAGACCGGTCCGCGGGTCTAATTTGAACACGCCATAAGGACCTTTGTCGCGGTCGGGCCAACGTGGGTGGTTGAGGATGACCACCTGTGCGCCTTTGTCGCGGATGTCCTGAATCAGCGGCGCCCATTCCTGCAACTTATGGTTCGGGAGCTTGCCTTCTTCGGTGAACGGAAAAGCGTTCATATGGCCCAAGTCGGTGGTGACTTCATTACCCACAATCGACAAGTAATGCTCGGAGACACCGGCCGCATGTTGGGCACTGGTGTAATCGGCATGATGGTTGTGGTCGGTTGCAATGGCGACATCTAAGCCTTCGCCAGCCAAAGTCAAAACACGTTCCTCTAAGAGCGCGTCACCGTGCCCGCTGAAGGTCAAAGTGTGCATGTGTGTGTCAGCACTTAACCAGCCGGTAGTATCCAACTCTTTCTCAATGCTCAGCGTTGCCGCTACTTCACTTGCAAAAGAATGCTCCAAATGCAGTTCCGCAACTCCCCATTCCATACCGCGGGTTGCGTAAACCCTGTACTTGCCCGCCGCCAACTCCACCGTGGCTTGGCCCGATGCATCGGTATAGGCCACTCCGGTCCGTACCGGCGTAGCGCATGCCGAGGCATAATAAATCGGCATGAAAGTGTCATTCTCATTCACGATCGTCAAGCGCGATGGAATTCCGTTTCCGCTTGCGCCATCGATCACCGAAAATCGGACAGGTGCAATCTGCAGCATGTCGCGATAGGAGCTTTCCAACAACCGCACCGGCCCAAAGGTAATGTCATCACCTACGCGATCGATCTGCACACTCATGGTGTTGGTGCCATCGAGCAAAGTGCCGGCGGGGACTGGGTAAAGAATTTCTTTACGTTCACTTCCTACTTGCAGGGCGCCAAGGCTCTTTCCGTTGATGAGGATATGCCAAGTGTTATCGACATGGCGCTGGGTGATGGCAAGGGCAAGCTCACCCTGGTTCGCCGAGGCTTCAAACTCGAAACGAAAGGCATCCGGGGCATCTGGTTCGGCTTGCGCTTCGGGCCATTCAGGCGTGGCGTCGTTGCCCAAGTGAACCGCGCGATCGAGAATGGTCTTGCTCGGTTCTTGCTGGGGCGCAAAAACGCCGAGCACGATGGCAAGGAGAGAACTAATCGGAAACAGGAATCGCATGCTTGCTCCAACTTGTTTTAGGAGTAGCGCTCTTCAAACCACGGGTTGGCTGTATTGGAATAACCGCGACGCTCCCAAAAGCCTGGGTGGTCTTCGGCGAGGAACTCAATCCGGGTAATCCACTTAGTGCCCTTCCATGCATAGAGTCGTGGAGTAATCATGCGTACCGGACCACCATGCTCGCGTGGCAAGGGTTGGTCATTCCAAGTGTGAACGATTAAGACATCTTCTTGAAGAGCGTCGAGCAGTGGGAGGTTGGTGGTGTACTGCTCGCCGCTCGATGGATCGTGATCAGCGCCGGTGCAAAGCAAATACTTCGCCTCTTCGGAGGGGCGTACAAGCTCGACCAAATCGGTGAAGCGCACGCCAATCCAGTTTTGATCCATCGCACTCCAAGTGGTCACGCAATGAAAGTCTGAGGTCTGTTCATCCTGCGGCAAGGCAAGAAGTTGTTCCCAGTTCAGAACCACCGGGTTCTCGACTAATCCACAAATCTCTAAGGACCAATCTTCTTTGACAATCTCAGGGTGGACTCCTAAATCCAAAACCGGCCATTTCTTGGTGACGTGCTGTCCGATCGGCAACTTAGGCATGCCGTGGCGATTGGAGTCACCGCTTCCTTCTGGGGCTGCGGTTGAATTTTCAGCATGCTCTGTCATCTTCGCCCGATGACGTTCCAAAAACCGCAATCGTTTGGCAACTAGAGAGTCGCCGGAATCCGAGTCGTGCACCATGCGAGCATGATACGCGACTCGGCAGTATTGCTAAACAGATTTAGTTGCGGTGCATTAAGGCGCTGGAGGCATAAGAGCGGAGCCATGCGCATGCGGTGCGGCGATCGAATCCCACCAGCCGCTGCGGCTACGCCAACGGATTCCAGCGGCGTACTTGAGTCCCAAGTGCGATTAATTCCAAAGCTGTCCGCCATCAACGCGCAATACTTGGCCGGTGACTTGCCGTGCAGCGTCGCTGATTAGATAGGCAACGGTGCCAGCGATGTCTTCCGGCAAACCCAGCTCACCCGTCATTGTTTGCTTGCGTGCGTCCTCGCGAAACTGCGCAGGAACAGCGAGCGTCATTGGGGTGTCGATCCAACCCGGCTCGATCACGTTTGCGGTCACTCCTTTGAGTCCAAGCTCCTTCGCTAGACTGCGCGCCAATCCGATCAACCCAGCCTTACTCGCGGCATAGGCCGTTTGGCCGAACTTGCCGCGTGAACCATTGATAGAGCCAAGCAGGATGATGCGGCCCCATCCGGCGTCGCGCATGGTGGTGGCGGCAGCTCGACTCAGCAGCCAGGCGCCACGCAAATTCACGTCGATGATGGCGTCGAAATCGGAAACATCTTGTTTCCAGATCGCGCGATCGCGGGTTATCCCGGCACAGTGAATCAGGATCTGCGGTTTGACTTTAGCGCATAATTTATTCACAGCGGTTTCGTCGGAGCAGTTCGACTCGACGCCGTTGACTTGCATACCTGCCGCATTTAACTCTGACGTCAAAGCGGCAGCTTCTTCGGTCTGACCAACATGCGTAAAGGTCACATGATGGCCGGCTGCCGCCAAAGACCGCACAACCGCAGCACCAATGCCGCCACTGCCGCCAGTGATCAGGGCAGATACTGCACGCGTGCTCATCGGTTCTTCCACACCGCGCGGCGCTTACCCACGAAGCTGTTTAATCCCTCAAGAGCGTCATCGGTGCTCATAAGATCCTGCAAGTACTGCTTTTCAAGTTGGTCAAGCGTTTCGCCCAGAGCCTTGCGCCAAGGATGGCGTGTCGCTCGGCGCGTCTGACGCAGCGCTTCCGCTGACAGCTTCGCGAAATTTTCTTGGAACCAGGATTCGATCGCGTCATCCAGTTTACCCGGAGGCGCCTCGATATCTGCGATGCCATGGTGGAAGGCATCCGAGCCGGTAATGATGCGGCCAGTCATCAACATGGCGGCAGCATGACTGGCAGTCGCGCGCAATGGCAACAGGGCTGCACCGGCGGGGGGGAAGACTCCAAGCATGACTTCGGGACAGCCAAGTTGTGCTTCAGCGTCGATGGCAATCAAGTCGCAAACCATCGCGAGCTCAAATCCGCCACCTAAACAGCGACCGCGCACCGCAGCAATGATAGGAGGTAGATCAGGTGCGTTGAAAGCGCGCAGCGCTTCATGGAATTAGGGAATCATCTTCTCGAACTCGCCAGGCAAATGCTCAGGCACACTTGCGCCGTAGCTGAAGTGATTGCCAGCACCACGGATGATAATGCATTTTAAATCCTTATCTGCGGCACATTCGCGCAAGGCCGCGACGATGGCAGTCATGGTGGCGCGATCAACGATATTAGTGGGCATCGGGCCAAACTCGATGATCGCAGCTTGACCAGAAAAGATGCGCTCGCAGCTTACTTCTGCAACCATGCTCATGATTGTTCTTCACCCAAGACATGGGCGTCGGTGGCATAAGGGGCAAAGGTGCTGACGAAGTCATCGTTCCAGCGTGCTCCATTCGCGAGGCCGCGGCGCATCTCAAGGAAGTTCGCCTGGCGTGCTTCACGCGGCGCATAATTGAAGGTGCGGAAACCAGCGCGGCCTTCGGTCATCATGTTCAAGGCTAGCCAAGCGCGGTTACTTTCCTTGTTCGCGTCCCAGTGCGCCAACTTGTGCTTGCGCAGATTTTCCAAGGTGTAGGTCGTGCAGTCGGGCATGGTATTTGCCAGTTTGAAGGCAAGTAGTTCGACTTCCCGATCCAGCATGCTGAAGTCGACGACGCATTCGTCCATGGTTTCCTTGGCGGCGTTGCGGTCGGCGCCAGTCTTGGCCTTGCCCCACATCGGGCGCCCCCATGAGTCGTAGCGTTGTTCGGTGTAGGCCATCGGATTCGGCACGAACTCGCCGTCGCGTTTTAGAACCGGGGCAATGCTATTGATCAATCCCAGGCCAAGCGCCTCGTGCGCGGTCCAATGTTCACACAAAGTGCAAGATTCGACGGCCTTGGCCCAACCGACGAACAGCGGCAGGAAATCGGTGGAGCCGCCAACAGGAGCGGACCCATGCTTCGGCCCCGCTTGACCGAAGCGGGCGGTATCCGCCGCAACAGTGAAATCGCAAGCCATACCGATTTCCTGGCCACCACCAATGCGCATTCCGTTCACGCGGTTGATCACCGGTTTATCGCAGGCCAGCAATGCTGTAACCATGTCATTGAACAGGCGCATATAGCGGCGGTATTCGTCAGGGCGACCGGAGTATTTCTCTGCATAATCCTTAGTGTTACCACCAGTGCAGAAAGCCTTGTCGCCCACCGCAGTAAAGACGACAGCGACGACCGCAGGTTCGTTCGAAGCCTGACGCAAGGCAAGAATAACTTCCTTCACGGCGGTGGTGGTATAGGAGTTGTACTGGCTGGGATTGTTCAATGAAATCCAGGCGTTGAACAATCCTTCGACCACGGAACCATCAGCGTTTAGCAGTGGTTTCAATTCATAAAGAATCTCGGCGTACTCGCCCTTTGGGTTTAGTTCGTGATTCACAAAAGCGGAGCCAGTGTCGGTGGTAGAGGTCATGGGAGCAGTACGGGGCGTTGAGGGATTTTGTGGGCTTGCGCGGCGTCAAGGACGGCGTTGATTTCCAGGCCACGCGTATTCACCGTGCCATCGGCGCCGAACTCGGCTGCGCGCGCGAGTTTTTCATCATCGATGTCGATCGCGACAACGCGCGCACCGAAAGCCTTGGCGATCTGCATGCCAAAACTACCAATACCACCGGCGCCAATCAATACCACGCCATCGCCAGGTTGGACGTCGGCACGCAGCATAGCTTGATAGGGAGTGGTCACGGCGTCAGCTAACACAGCGACGTCGGCCAATTCAATTTCGCCAGGTAAGTTGCTGGCATCGACCAGCCACTGTGCGGGTACGATGACATGAGAAGCGAAGCCGCCGTGAAAATCATTACCGGGCATCTTCTGGTTGCGGCAGGAAGTTTCCCTGCCAGCATTGCAGAGTTCGCAAGCGCCGCAAGGCAACACCGCGGGAATTACGACATCTTTGCCGGCCCATTCTTCGCAAGCGTCGCCGACAGCCTCGACGGTTCCGGCAATCTCGTGGCCAAGCGCGATGGGGAGTTCATGGTTGGTGCGCACACCACCATGCAGGAAACCCAAGTCTGTGTGGCAGATGCCGCAGCCGACTACACGCACAATCACTTCGCTCGAAGCGGGTGCAGGAAGTTCAAACTCCCTTCGCTCCAATGGAGCGCCTGGAGCAGTCATGAGCCAACGAAAAGCAGAGGAGTTATTCATGAGCTCAACGACAAGGTTTAGCGGTAAGCGGGAATGCCAGTGACTGTATGGCCAATCACGAGCGAATGCACCTCGTGGGTGCCTTCGTAAGTAAGTACCGACTCCAAGTTGCATAGATGGCGACCGGTTTGGTACTCCAAGGTGACGCCGTTTGCGCCCAGCAAGGTGCGGCATTCGCGAGCGACACGAATTGCCATGTCGACATTGTTGCGCTTTGCGATGGACACTTGGTGAGGTTTCATCTTGCCAGAGTCCTTCAAGCGACCGAGGCGTTCTACTAACAATTGTGCCTTGGTAATCTCCGACGCCATCCAGGCGAACTTGTTCTGGGTGATTTGGTAAGCAGCTAATGGCTTCTGAAAGATTTGCCGAACCAAGGTGTAGCGGCGCGCTTCGTCGAAACATGCTTGAGCAGCACCGAGTGCGCCCCAAGCGATGCCGAAACGGGCATGAGTTAAGCACATCAAGGCGCTGCCTAAACCAGTGACTCCAGGCATGCGGTTTGCTTCAGGAACGCGCACATCCTCCAATACTAATTCGGAAGTGACACTCGCACGCAACGACCACTTGTGCTTCTGCTCAGGAGCCGAGAATCCTTCGCTGTCGGCATCGACAATGAAGCCTTGCATGTTGCCTTCTTCATCGCGGCACCAGACGATCGCGACTTGTGAGTTCGTACCGTTGGTGATCCACATCTTTTGGCCATTGAGGATCCAGTCCTCGCCATCTTTGCGGCACTTCGAACGCATGCCGCCTGGATCAGAACCGAAGTCAGGCTCGGTCAGGCCAAAGCAACCAATGATTTCACCAGTGGCGAGCTTCGGCAGGTATTTCATTTTCTGCTCTTCGGATCCGAAAGCCTCGATGGGAAACATGACCAAAGAAGACTGCACGCTGGCAAAAGAGCGGATGCCGGAATCGCAGCGCTCGAGCTCGTGACAGACCAGACCATAAACGGTGCTGCTCATGCCGGCGCCACCGTACTTTTCATCCACAACAATGCCAAGTAGACTCAAGGCTCCCAATTCGCGGATGATTTCGGTAGGAAAGGTGCCGTTTTCCCAGTGCGTTGCGATGCCCGGCATAATGCGTTCTTCGCAAAAACTGCGCACCATGTCGCGCACCATCAGCTCCTCTTCACTGAAGAGTTCCTGGAAGTTGTAGAGGTCGAGCTCCTGGAAGCTTGCCGTGGTGTTGATCGTGTCTGCGACGGTCATGACCTGTTTGGTTGTTTGCTAGGGGAGGGCGCCCCGGAAAGGGTAAGCCGGACGAATCCATGACCCACTAGATGCCACATTCCGGCAGCGGCGGGTGACGGCTTTCGTTGCCGCTCATGGTAGTGGTGCCAGCGTGTTCCGACGCATTTTTAAAGCCAGCGCGATGGAGAAAAAACGGGTAGAAAAAAATCGAAATCAAGCTTATTGCACAACGCCAGCGATGGGTAATTAAAGAGCGTCGTGACCAAGCTGAACCATCATCTTGATGTCCCAAGCGACTTCGACACGATCTGCCGCGCCAGGCAAGACAACCAAGATGACGCCGCCGCAGTGGCAGCTTAGAAGCGGCGAAATCCTCTTTGAGAGTGGTTCGCTGTCAACAAAAAGGCCGCTGAAGTTGACTTTTGCAGAAGTTATCCTACCAAAGACGAATAAAAGGTCTTAATATTTCTTCCATGTCAGAGCAAACACCTACTGCCTCTATCGGGGATCTCGTTACAGCCAAGCCGGGCCGTTCGCGCGTTTTCGAGAAATTTGGGGTCGATTACTGCTGCAGGGGGAGTCAGACCCTGGAAGCCGCTTGTGCCGCCGACGGCAAAGACCTCGCTGCTATCCTTGGAGCCCTTCCTTACGGAGCAAGGCTCCAGGTTCACCAGGGGTTGTACAGCGGGTGGCGGCATCAACTAGAGGGGGCGCTTGTGCGCCAAGGGCAAAGGGCGCAATAGGAAGTAATACCAGGATTGCGAATAAGGTTCGTCTCATGGCTTCCGTTTATACAAAAAAAGACACCCCACCGGCGAACCGATGGGGTGTGTGTTTGACAGGCTGAGCTGTCAGATCAACAACCTAGTTGTTGTGACGCAGAGCGTTGGATGCCTCAATAGCGTTTGCTGGATTGACTGCACCAGTGAAACCGACTGCTTGCGCATAGACCCTTGGAGGCAGGTTACCTGGAAGGGTGGTGCTGAACGAAGGAACTGCACCATTCATTGGTAGTGGGGAAGCAAGAAGAGATCCGGGATTAACCAAGATGTTCAACAAGCCACCAACAGCCAAAGAAGCGGGACCGGAACTTACGAGCATTGCGTATCTAGAGGCAGCACCAGCGGCATCGAGGGACCAGGTTACGGTTGCGCCAGGAACTACTGGGCCGTCTACACCTAAGCATAGAACGTCGCCAGAAAGAGGAGCAGTAGCGTTAACTACGTCGGTGTTGGCAATGCCGTCACCGAACATGGTTACGTCGAAAGTAGCCTGAGCCTTTGCAGGGCCGCCGAACCAGAAGGTTCCTTGGTGCTCAGCACCAACGACTGCTAGGTCCATGAGCTCGAAGAGGTCTTGGGAACCATAACCAGTAACTGCGGTACCAGGACCAGCAGCAGTGATGGTAGAACCAAGGAGGGGACCAGTGGCGCCACTCGAAGCTGCATCCAGGTACATCCAACCAATGCCGTTGAACTCAGTGAAGCCACCAGGGGTGAGTTCTTGAGTAACAGAGCACTCGAAGCTACACGCGAGGTCGATTGCAACATTCCAGCAAGAGATGCCACCACCACTGGTGTCACCTGGAAGGCCAGCAAGGCCGTAAGCACAAGCTGCGTTTTGAATGGTACCTGCACCGAGATCGGTCCAGCCAGTAGGCTCCATGCCACCCGGGTTATCGTTGTAGAAACGAACCTCGGTGGTGATTGCATTGCCTGCTGCGTCTGCAAGCAGGGAGCAGTATGCGTAATCGAAGCCGTTGATTTGCTCTTCGCCAGAGATTTCATCAGCAGCGAAAGCCATGCTATCAATCCACTCTTGGGTTCCACCCACAGTGGTGAAGTAGTAAGCAATACCATCAGTGTTATCGAAAATGGTTTCTGGACCGGAGCGGTAGCTCTGGCTGGAAACTTCGAAACCTGTGGTCAGGTTGTAAACACCGTGCGTAGGGGCGACGGTGCGGTGAAGATTACCAGCAGAGATCTGCTGGGTTTGAGCGGAGGCGCCGACCGCGAGGGTCATGACAGCTGCGCTTGCAACAATGTAACGGAACATTCAGAAACTCCTGAAGCCTAGGGTAAGAAAGGGGTGAGGGCGATTGCCCTCGTAAGGGAGGTGGTCAGCACACCAGGGGATTCAACGGTGCACAACCTTGATGTAGGTTTATCCCATGAATCTAGTTCTGTCCAGGAAACTGAGAGGAAATTCTGAAAGTTTTCCGAATTCCTGGGATTTAATAGAAAGGTGGATTTCGTGGAACCTTTTCAAATCGCCACATTTGCCCGTGGCGATTTCAAATAAAAATAGGCCTTTTGACCCCTAAGCCCAGATAATTCTAGTTTTGCGGTCGCTTCTGTGCCGAATAAGTCGGCACGCTTGGATCGACCTCGGCAGACCAGCGGTCAATTCCGCCGGAAAGATTGAATACATTGGCCTTTCCAAGGTAACGCAATTGGCTACAGACGCCTGCGCTTCGAATGCCGTGGTGGCAATAAACCACAATCGGTTCTTCAGTCTCCATGAGTTCTTCCTGCAAGTCTTGCAGGCGGCTCATGGGATACAGTTCTGCCTCGGGAAGATGGCATATGTCCCATTCCTCTTCTTCGCGGACGTCGATGAGGCGTAAAGACTGACGTTTCTTCAGTAGCTCTGAGAGTTGCTCAGGTGAGATGTTGAATTCCACTGGATCTAAGATGGGGGCCAATTTTTCGGAAACGGATTCCTTTTAGGTCCTCTAGGATTAAGTAAAGAGAGGGTACTAATAGGAGTGTGATTAGAGTAGCAAAAACAACACCGAAAGCTACTGAAACCGCCATCGGGATGAGGAACTTCGCTTGCAAACTCTTTTCGAGCAAGAGTGGGGTCAATCCTAGGAAAGTGGTAAGCGTCGTGAGCATGATTGCTCGGAAGCGCCGCACTCCGGAATCTCGTACCGCCTGTTGCAGCGGTATGCCTTTCTCTCTTTCGCGGTTGATCAGGTCCATCATGACCAAGGAATCATTAATCACGATACCACTGAGAGCCACGATTCCAATCAGGGAGAAGATGGCTAGGTCATATCCCAATAAGGTATGCCCACCGATGGCTCCAATTAACCCAAACGGAATGGCCGACATTATGATGAGCGGCTGGGCGTAGGATTTCAGTGGAATCGCCAGGAGGACGAAGATGGCAAGGAGGGACATCCCCATGATGCGCGTAAGGGCTCCCATGAATTCACTCTGTTCCTTTTGCGGCCCTTCTAGGGTGTAGGAAAGGCTGGGGTAGCGCACCAGCAAGTCAGGCAGGAACTCTGCGCTGAGCGCGGCTAGAACCTCATCTGGAGTGGTGGCCTCTTTGTCAATGTCGGCTAGGACACTAATGCTGCGTCTACGGTCCAGGCGGTCGATCTTGGAATACCCGCGGCCAAGGCTGGCCTCTGCAGCAACTGAAAGTGGAACCTCAGCGCCTCCAGCACTGCGTAAACGCATGTTATCCAGTGTGGCTAGGCTTTCCCGCTCTATGCGCGGGTAACGCACCATGACGTCGACCTCATCGCGGTCGCGCTGAATGCTTTGGGCTTCCTCTCCATAGAAGGCCTGGCGTACTTGCCGTCCAAGATCTCCCATACGGAAGCCGAGTGCTTCGCCTGCAGGGGTAAGCTCAAGTTTGAACTCCTGTTTTCCTTCGCGGAATGAGTCACGCACTCGGACGACCCCCGCAACGGCGGTCATGCGCTTTTTGATTTCTTCCGCGGCAAGGCGGACCATCTCCAGGTCGGGGCCGGCAAGTTGAATGTGTACGTCGCCATCGGCAGCCATGAGGTCGGACGAAAAGCTCACTTCTTCAGCGCCTGCGATTTGGCCAACCCGCTCACTCCAAAGCGCGAGGATTTCTTTGCCACCCATCGTGCGTTCTTCTGCGGAGAGAAGTTCCAGGTTGACCTCGGCAAGGTGTGAGCCAGAGTTCGCCGGGGTGTAAGTGCCGCCATTGCTTTGCGTAGCGGCCTTCAATGGCTGTGCGCCAACTGCGGTTGTGATTGTACGAATCAGCGGCTTGCCCTCGGCGTTGAACAGTTCCTGCTGAAGCTCGAGCGCGGCATCTTCAAAACGTTGAATGCCGGCTTCGGTGACTGCAAGGGGAGTGCCCAGTGGCATTTGCAATTCTCCAATTACATTGTCTGCCTCCATGGCCGGGAAGAAATTGAACTTGATGCGTCCACTTTGCACATAGCCGACTGTGGACATGAAGAGTGCAATGCCAAGCGCCACCACTAAGTAGCGATTGCGCAAAGCGAAGTTCAAGGATGGCTTGTAAATTCGGCGAAGAAACGCATCGAGCATCCGATTGACCAGCTCCTGAAGGCGCCCCCATGGACCGAGTTTGGTGTTCGCTTTGTCGGCTGGAAGATGTGTGAGGTGCGCTGGAAGAATCAACAGAGATTCCACCAGTGAAAATATCAGCACTGCAATCACCACCATTGGGATCTGGCGCGCGAACTGTCCCATGTTGCCAGGCATGAGCAGCATGGGTACAAATGCGGCGATGGTGGTTAGGACTGCAAAGATGACTGGCTTGCTCATCTCTTGCGTGCCTTCAATCGCAGCTTGCAAGCCGGACTTGCCACGTTGTCGGTGTTCGTGAATGTTTTCGGCAATGACGATGGCATCGTCTACTACGATTCCGAGAACCACGATGAAGCCGAAGAGTGAAATCAGGTTCACCGAAGATCCCATGCTCGGCATGAGAATGGTGGCACCGAGAAATGCGATTGGAATGCCAAGCGTGACCCATAGCGCAAGGCGCAAACGCAGGAACAGCGCAAGCGCAATGAGGACCAGCAACAAACCCTGCTTACCGTTACGCAGCATGAGATCGAGGCGGCCGCGTAGAAGCTGGGTTTCGTCGTTGATTTTGTCCAGGTAGATACCTTTCGGTAGTTGCTTTTGGGCAAGTTCTAAAGCTGCCAAAGCTTGATCTGCCATAACCAAGGCCTCTTGATTTCCAGTGCGAATGATTTCAAGAATGACCGCCGGGCTTCCGTTAAAGCGATTGCTCTGATCGGACTCTACGAAAGTATCTACCACCGTGGCGACGTCGCCCAACAGGAGTCGGGTTCCATTTGGCAAAGTGCGCAATGGAAGTGCGGCAAACTCGGTGCCAAGGTAAGCCTGGCCCTGGGTGCGCAACAAGATCTCTTCACCGATAGTTTTGATGCCGCCTCCAGGGATGTCAATCGAGCTGCTGCGTACTGCAAGAACGACCTCATCGAAAGTCATTTGGTAGCGGCGCAGGGCTTCTTCCGAAACCTCAATCGAGATTTCAAAATCTGGCGCATTCGTGAGTTGCACCAAGGAGATATCCGGTTGAAGAATCAACTGGTCTTCCACAATGCGTGCTGCTTCGCGCAAAGTCTTTTGGTTGGCATCGCCCCAAATGGCAATGTTCATGACCCGCTTGTTCATCTCCAATAAAATGACTTCAGGCTCCTCGGTATTGACCGGGAAGTTGTCAATGCGGTCAATCGCCGCTTTGATGTCATCGAGCATTTCTTGTCGGTTTTCGCCCTCCAGAAAATTGACCGTGACAATGCCTACGCCTTCATTCGCGGTGGCACTCACGTCGTCGACGCCGGCCAAACCCTGCACCTCCTTTTCGATGCGCATGATGACTCCCTTTTCGACCTCAGCTGGAGAGGCGCCAGGGTAGGCCACCGTAATCATGGCGGTATCCATGATGATGTTCGGCACCACTTCTTGGCGCAGGGTTCCAACCGTCATGAGTCCCACCACAAGGATGGCCACCATGGTTAAGTTCGCGGCAACGGTGTTACGTACAAACCATTCGATGATGCCGTTCACTGTTCTTCTCCTTCCAGGCGGACTTGCATGCCATCTACGAATAACGGAAGTTCGGTCAAGATGACGCGATCGCCCTGTTCAAGTCCCGATGCAATCAAAGATTCGATCACGGTATTCTGCAATACGGTGACTTCCCTTTCCTCGGCGCGGTTCTCCGCATTCATAACCCAAACGAGGTTTCCCATGCGTAAGGCATGCCGCGGAATACGCACAATGCCTTGGACTTCGCGCCCACGGATCGTGGCATGCAGGAACATGCCAGGTGCTAAAGCCGAGCCGTTTTCCCTCGCTTGAAAAGGATTTTCTAGCAATGCAATCGCACCGATCATGCGTGTAGTCGGATCCACCACTGAATCCGTGCGCACAAGATGACCCTGCCAGTGCTCCGTGCTATCCCCGATAACGGCTTGGAAATCCACCCGGATTTCTGAGCTTGGTCCTGCCAGAGATAGACCAAGCTTGCCGAGCGCATTTGCTGGTAGTGGCAAGCTTATTTCCGCCGCATCGATGGCATAAATCGTGGCGAGTGGGGAGCCGGGTGTTACCCAGTTCCCGAGTTCTACATTCCGCATTTGGGTACGTCCGGCATAAGGGGCCCGGATCGTGGTGCGTTGCAGATTGTTTTGCGCAATCCTCACATTCGCGACGGCGGCTCGCATCGTGGCAACGGCTGCGGCGAGTTGTGGTTTGCGTAGAGCCGCTGCAGAAGCCTCTCCTTTGCCGAGGAGTTCCCATTCTTGCTTCGCGATTTCAACCGCTGCTTGTTCGAGCTCCAGGGCTGCTGCGGCCTGGTCTTGGGTTGCTTGTCGAACGGCTAAAGCGCTCACGTAGTCAGTGTCATCTAGGCGCAGTAAAACTTCACCTTCTTCGAAGAAGGCACCACGATAGAGCTTATCGCTAACAAAAGTAACCCGTGCAGCAACCTCTGCAACGACCGAGCTTGAAGACCGCGGGCGCACTTCTCCAAAGGCGGTCACGTCAAGCGTGGTCGTTTCTGTTTCTGAGACGGTGATTTCCACCAATGGAATCAGAAACTCAGGGTCCTGCGGTGGTAACAGGGGACCAGTTGCAACCAGGTAGTTCTTGACTAAAAAGCCAAATACTAAAACTAGAACAGGAAGGGCGATGCGGATGAGAAGTTTCATCGTTGTGGTGAGGTCTGGAATCCGCCGCCGAGGGCGAGATAAAGGTCAATGCGGTTGGCGAGCAAAAGCAGCTGCGCGGAATGCAGACTACTTTGTGCGCGTAGGGCTTCTGCGCGCTGCTGGTAAATGGAGAAGGCTTCTCCGACTCCAGCTTGGTAGCGGTTTTCCGTGTTGGCGGTGCGCTGTTTAAGTAGGCGCCACTGGCTTTGCAATTCCCCAACGCGGGTTTGGATTTGCGTTTCACTACCCAAAGCGTTTTCCACTTCTGCTAAAGCACGCAGTAGGTTTTGCGCAAACTGAAGCTCGCTTGCAATGGCCATCTTTTCGGCGGCATCGGCTTGTGCGCGGGTCCCGCCGTGAAAGAGTGGGGCGGTCAAGCTTGCGCCAAGACTCCAGGTGCGGAAGTCGAGATCGAGCAGGTCCTGCAACTCGTTGGTCGATGTGCCGCCACTGCCGGTGAGCGAGAGTGCTGGATACAACGACGCATCTGCCGCAGTGCTTGAGGAACGTGCTTCGCGCACACTGGCTTCGGCGCTTGCTAGGTCTGGGCGTCGTTGGACGAGGTCAGCGGGCAGTCCAACTGGAACCGGGCCAGGCAAGCTTGGAAGTTTTGCAGGGACATCTCCTGATGGATTACCTGGGTAAGCACCCATCAACGATGCCAATTGGCGATTCCACATTTCATACTGATCGGTTGCCTCCGGAATGGCGGCTTTGGCTAATGCCAGAGCGGCTTCGGCTTGAAGCAAGGCATCGGCGGCGGACTGGTAGCGGATTTTCAACTCCCAGTAGGCGTACTGCGCTTCGGCATTTTTAAGTTGCTGCTGGGCGATCTCCAATTGAGCAAGTGCATCGGTGCGGGCTAGCCACGCTTTGGCGGTTTGCCCGGCAAGGGAAAGACGCGTTGCAGCAAAGTCGGCATCGCTCGCTTCGACCCTAGCGATGGCAGCATTCTCGCTGGCCTCTAAGCGTCCCCATAAATCGATTTCCCAACTTAGATCTACACCAAGGTTGAAGTTGTTGTTGGTAATGGGGAGGACTTCGGGACTGCCGGCGAAAGGCAGTCCGATGATGTTGGTGCGGTTGCGAGTTAAACCAAGCCCTGCATTGACGTGCGGTAGGCGATCGCCAGCAACAGCTCGCGCTTGAGCGGTGACTGCTTGCACACGCGCTGCGGCTGCCATGAGGTCATAGTTGTTCTCCAAGGCCGTAGTGATGGAGAGGGTTAAGCCGGGCTGCTCAAAAGCGGTCCACCAGTCTTCCGTTAAGCGGCCATCGATAGCAGCAGTCGGCCCGGCATGCCAGGTGGGGTTGGCTGCAGTGACATCCGTGGCTGCAGGTTGCGGTTCGGTGCTGGAGCACGCGGCCACGAATGACAGCAGGATAAGCAAGGTGCGTGTGCTAGGCATTGCGGAATCCTGCGGTGCAAAAGTCCACGAGTTGATCCAGGAGATATTCGGAATCGTTCAAATCCACCAAGCCGCCGGAAAGCTTGTACATAAAGTCAGGAGAGGTGTCCATGAGATGAAGCAGGGATCCCATCATGAAATGCCCACGCAAAATGATTTCTTTCGGTTTGTGCTCCGGCAGAGTCAATTGAACCGATGCCACAAAACGCGCAACCACCGGCGAGATAATTTGATTCATCAAGTCCTCGAGTCCTGGTGTTAACTCATGATGAAGGCGGGCCATCATGCACGGTAAAGCTTCCTTGATGGTCGAGGAAAACAGGCGCACTGCCGGTTCTAAAAAAGCATGAATGACGTCGCGGAGAGCCAAGGGGGTGCCGGATTCGCGAGACGCAATTTCCAGCTGGTCCAACCCACGCATGCGTTCCTCGTTTAGCGGCTTCAGGCAGTGCCGCACGATTTCATGCAGCAAGTTTTCCTTACTCCCAAAGTGGTAGTTGACTGCGGCCAAGTTGACGTCGGCCCGTGCGGTGATCTCACGCAGCGAAGTGGCTGGATAGCCCTGCTCTCCGAAGAGTTCTTGGGCTGCCGTGATAATCCTGTCTTTTGTGGATGGGGCAGGCATGAGCGGAGAGTAATACATCTGTTTGAATAAAACAAGTGTTCGTTTTGAGAATGGGACGAAAGCGCTCCATAAAACGGATTAGATGGGTCGTAAGCCTCTATTTTTGACATTTAGGGCAGTAGCAACTTGCTCTATGCCCCAGGACCTTTCCCTTCAGCGTGCCGCCGCAGCACCTGCATTTTTGGCCTTCGCGGCCATAAACCAGCAATTCTTGGGCAAAGTACCCAGCCTCGCCCTCACCGCTGACGAAATCTTGCAGAGTGGTGCCGCCTTGCTCGATGGCCGCTCGCAAGATACGCACCACGTGCTGCGCTAAATCCTCATACTCAGCCCGGGTGACCCGGCCAGCCGCACGTCCAGGCCGTATTTTGGCGGCAAAGAGGGATTCTGCGGCATAAATATTGCCTACGCCAACCACAATGCGGCCATCCATGAGAAAGGTTTTGACCCCACAACGACGTTTTCTGGACTGCGCATATAGATAGTCGCCACAAAACTCCTCGAGCAGGGGCTCAGGTCCCAAGTGCGCGAGCAAGGTATGCGCCTCTTCGGGTTGCTCGATCCAAGTCCATAACCCAAAGCGTCGCGGATCATGAAAGCGTACTACCTTGCCTTGCTCCAAAACCAAATCAATGTGGTCGTGCTTGCGTGGGGGAGTGTCGGGGTTCACCATGCACAAGCTGCCCGACATGCCTAGGTGAACCAGTAAATGCCCACTGCAATCCTCAAAGTCGAAGAGCAAATACTTCGCCCGTCGGCGGATGGCGATAATGCGTTTGCCTTTCAGTCGCCGCTTCAGGCCAACCGGAACCGGAAGACGAAAACGGCGTTCGCGGACCACTAAATCGACCACCGAACGTTCCAGCACATGCGGTTCTAATCCGCGGCGCGTGGTTTCTACCTCCGGCAGCTCGGGCATAGCTTAGTGCACGACTTCGTCGTCTAGATGCTCTTCTAAGAAATACAACAGCATGTATTCTTCGGCGGTGTGTTTGGGCCCGGGCAAGGTCCGCAAGCGCCTAGCAGCGGCTTCCAAATGGCGCTCGCGATGGAACTGATAGGCCAAAACACCGACCCCGGTTTGGGCTTCGCGTTTCTTTTTCGAAGAGCCACTGGCGCGTCCAAGCGCTTCATCGGCCTGGGCGGCAGTCAGGGCCGTTTGTCCGGTTTGCGCCATGATTTCTGCCAAGTCATGAATCTGTTCGGTGGTCACACCAATTAAGAACTCTTGGAAGGCCAAACCTTCATCTTTCGACATGCTGGCGCGGACAAAGTAATCCACGAACTCAGGCGCACATCCGGCTTGGAGCAGTTTCATGATTTCAGAAATGCCAAGCATGGTTCCGACGGAAACCATCATGTTGCGTCGCGCATCCCAAACCGCGCGCAGGAGCGGGAAGAAACGTTTTACATTGTCCGTAGGAGTGCAATCCCACATTGAGGTCAAACTGGAAACTGCCGTGCAACGCAAATCAAGCGGTAAACTCGAATCCATTGATAGAGAGGTCAATAACTCATCCATCAGTTTTAAATAAACGCAGGTATGCACCCGCTCACTCACTATTTTGGATAATTCGGCGTCTTCTGGTGCGGTTTCCTCGGAGATGTAACGCACAAATCTCCAGAAGTTCAAGTGCGCCATAGTGAGACTGCGCCAGAGCAGGGCCCGCGTGGGCATAAACATTTCGAAGTCGGCGTCGGTGGCGTTCGCCAGGAGTTGCACTAGAGTGCCGAGCCCGCGTTGCCGTCGTCCGAGTCGTTTTTCCTCGAACACGCGTGGATACAATTCCAACGAGGCGCGAATGGAATGAATCCGCTCCATATGCTGAAAACACTTGGCCTGAAAACGACCTAGATCAGCGTGGCCGCTTGCTTCGAGCCTATTCCAAAAGAACAGCAAAGCCTTGCGCTCCCTTTCCGTAAAGGGAGTGTCTGGTCCGAAAGACAATTGCGCTGCCGCCACGTCTGCGAGTTTAGCCATTGCCTGGGAGCATGGGAACCAGGAAGGAGTGATTTAGAGGGTGTTGTACTGCCGATCGCCAGCGTCGCCGAGCCCCGGGATGATGTAACCCCGTTCGTTCAATCGATCATCCAGTCCGGCTAAGTAAATGCGTACATCTGGGTCCGCATCGCGGAGGGCCGCCACTCCTTCCGGTGCGCCAAGGATGGCCAGGAATCGAATGTCCACGGCACCCCAATTGCGCAGCAGTTGCATGGCGGCAATGGCCGTCCCGCCGGTGGCCAGCATGGGGTCGACGACCAGGCAGATATCGGGCAAATGGCCACCGGGCAACTTTTCGTAATAAGTCACCGGTTTTAAGGTTTTTTCGTCGCGGAAAAGCCCAAGGTGGCGCACCACGGCATCGGGCATCATTTCAATGAGTGGTTCTGCCATGCCAATGCCCGCACGCAGGATAGGGACGATAGCGACCGAGGCATCTAGCACCACGCCGCTGCAGGTGGCGACGGGAGTTTGGATGGTATGCGGCACGGTGGGCAAATCTTGAGTCGCTTCGAGCCCAAGTTGTACGGTGAGTTGTCGAACCAAATGGCGGAACTCGAGCGAAGAAGTGCTTTTTTGCCGCAAACGAGTCAACATGGCCTGGGCAATCGGGTGGGTTAGAAGTTGAGGTTCCATGGGCGGGCTTAGCCGGGCGATAGGCATTTCAACATCATAAGACTTTATGTGCGGGTTCGATTATCCTAATCGGGATGGCTTCTTCCGCCCCCCGTCCACATTTGACCCATTTCCTGCTGGGTTTCTCACCGCTGATTTGGATGGATGGGTGGAATGTCTTTGCCGATGTTCGCCAGGGCACCGCTATCGCTAGCTTGATTCTCTTGTTCGTTGCCATCGTGCTTGGTTGGGTGCTCCTGCGTTTGAAGCCACTGGGATTTCTTCTTCCTAAAGCAACCCGTGCCACGCCCATCGCTGCATTCTGCTTAGGCTTGTCCATAGCACTTTGCGCCCAGCTTCCCACCTGGTTGCCTTATGCCGATTTGCCACGCATTGCTCGTCGACTTTTAGACGTTCCGGTTCTGTTTGGCCTAACTTTGTTGGTAGTTTATCCCACCTTAGTGCGCGTGCTCGGCAAAGCGGCCATGCCAAAGCTGCCGGCCATTTGGTTGGGCGCCATTGTGTTTGCGAACCTGGGCTTTTTTCAATGGCTCGATGGAGAGACTCGTGAGGCTATGGTGCGGACCATTCGCCAGCCGCTTGGGGCGGAAGTTGCTGAAACCAAGCCGAACGTGATTCTTTTGGTGTTTGACACCATGCGCGCCGACACCCTGCACCGTTCTTGGATGGAGGAGTCGCATACTCCTTGGCTTGATGCCTATACCGCAGGCGCGCGCGTCTTCGAGCGCGGTTATGCAGGTGCCAACACGACTCCCGGCGGCCATGCAGCTCTGTTGACCGGGCGTTATCCGGCGGAGAATGGCACTTTGCCAAAGGGAGATGTTGCGCTTCCTCTGAACCAAGAAACCCTGGCCGAGTTCTTGCGTAAATTTGGCTATCGCACGGTGGGCGCAGTCACCAATTCCCGAATTACTCGTCCCAATGGTTTCGGCCAAGGATTTGAGATTTACGATGACAGTTTAGTGGTCATGGATTCCGCCGCCCATGCCGGCCTTCTTCGTTTTGGCAACTCCTCTCTTCTGCGCCTGGTAGGCGGTAAGAAAGCTAAGCGTGGAGTGGGTGCCATCGGTAAACGGATTTTCCGTTCGAATCAGCTCGAGCTAAATGCTGCTGACACCACAGGTCGCGTTTTAGCTTCTGTCGATGCTTTAGAGCGTAAGGACGACGAGCCGGTGTTTTTGTTTGTGAACTACATTGACCCGCACTTCCCGTATGAGACACGGGATGATCTTGCGCAGTCTTTTGGGCCCAACCTGCAGAATGCGGGGATGGAGAAAATCCGCAACAACTCTTTGCTAATGCATGATTTGTTGCGCCACGATGCCACCGATGTCGTGCAAGGCAACCTTAGCCCTGAGATTGAAGAGCGTCTTGCTTGGATCCAGGAGGCTTATCGGGAGCAGTACCGCGAGCTTGATGAGGGTGTCAAAACCTTGTTTGAAGGGCTTGAGGAACGCGGAGTCATGAATGAAAACACCCTGGTCCTGATTACTTCAGACCATGGGGAGCACCTCGGCGCACACGGCATCATGATGCACGGGCGTTCTTTGTATGAAGATGAAGTTCACGTTCCCTTTGTGCTCATGGGGCCAGGTGTGGAATCAGGGTTGATTTCAGAACCCGTCTCGGGCGTAGATTTCTTTGCTTCTGTTCTGCATGCTATGGGTATGTCTGCCGATGTTGTGCCAGGGATGATGGGAGTGCCTCTGCAGGTTGATATTCCGCTGCGCATGGTGCGCTTTGAATCTGGTCGTCTACGCGGATTCGTAGTGGGGGACCAGAAGATGATTGCCGATGACTCGGGTACGGAACTAACCTGGACCGCGGCGTATGATTTGTCGGAGGATCCAGGGGAACTGAACAACCTGATTGGCACTGGTGTGGATTGGGTCGAAGCCTTTATCGAAAATCCACTGATCCAGCCCAATGCTGGTGCTTCGCAGGTGGTGGAAGGCAGCGGTCAAGTCGATCTTGCGGCGCTTGGTTATGCCGACGAGGGCTAAGTATTTCATGGTCAATTTCGATTGGGAAACGGTTTACCGATCTTCGCTGTTCGCGTTTCGGCACGCATCGGGGAAGTGGTTTCGGTTTACCCTCAACGGAGAAGCTGGGGCTTTGCCGGCCGATGTCTCCTCACCAGTAAATAAGTTCGGCAGCTTGACCATCCTGACCGCGTGGAACCCAATGTCGAAGGAGCTCCCGTTGTCAGTCAACGAAGATGCCAACGCCGAGTTGCGCAATCGCTTGGAGGCTTCCGATTTTGTCTACGATGAATCCTATGGATGTTCCCTGCCTGGCGTCACTCCCGGGTGGCGCGAAGACGGATTCGTGATCTACGGCCTGTCACGCGAGCAAGCTGTGGAGTGGGGTTTTTCGGTCCGTCAACGCGCGATTGTTTTTGCCGATGCCAAGGAAATCGGCCTTCTGTTTTGCACCGATGGGCATTTTGTCCCTTGCGGTGTGGAGCAACCCGACGCTTAGCCGTTTTTTGGTGCGGCCACCGGTTAGAATGCCCGCATGACGCGCATTACGGTGGACAAGGTTGCTGTGGAGGCTCGCGCCGCTTCTTTCACTACGCGATCGATTAAGCAAAGCGCCAAACTGCAAGGTTTAGGCATGGTGGTTGCAATGACCGACCTGACAACCTTGGAAGGTAAGGATTCGGCAGAGAAGGTGCGTGCCTTATGCCGTAAAGCCATTTGCCCTGACCCAGCACTGAAGTCGGTGCCTTCGGTTGCCGCGATTTGCGTTTACCCGCGGTGGGTTGCGGAAGCAAAAGCCCAGTTAGTGGGCTCCGGCGTTTCGGTTGCGAGTGTCGCCACTGCTTTTCCGAGCGGTCAGGTAGATTTGAAAACCAAGTTGCGCGATGTTGAAGACGCCGTGAAAGCCGGTGCCGATGAAATCGACATGGTGATCCACCGCGGCGCCTTCTTGTCCGGCGATTATACGGTGGTGAGCGATGAAATCCGCGCGACGAAAATAGCTTGTGGTGCCGCCCACCTGAAAGTGATTTTGGAAACCGGCGAATTGGAAACTTACGACAATGTCGTGGTCGCCAGTGAGCTTGCGATTGAAGCGGGTGCAGATTTTATTAAAACCAGTACTGGAAAAATATCGCCTGCAGCCACTATGCCGGTGACTCTGGTCATGCTGGAGGTTATCCGCCGTCACTTTTTGAGTACCGGTCAGATGATTGGCATGAAGCCTGCCGGCGGCATCCAGACCGCCAAGCAAGCGCTGCACTATTTAGTCATGGTCAAAGAAACGCTGGGCGATGCCTGGCTAGACCCCAAGTGGTTCCGCTTTGGCGCCTCTTCTTTACTGAACGACGTTCTCCTGCAACTGCACCGCCAAGAAACTGGCACTTACACCGCAACTTACGATGTCACCGAGTCCTGAAGTCAAAAATCCGCCCGAACTCGAATTCGGCAATGCGTGGGAATACGCCGCAGCCCCTGAAAGCGTGAAAGTGGACATCGCCGACAAGTACGGCATGTTCATCAATGGCGCCTTTGTGGCACCGATGTCGCGCAAGTACATGGACACCATCAACCCGGGCAATGAAGAAGTGTTGTCCAAGATTGCGGTTGCCAATGAAGACGATGTCGAGCGCGCGGTTGCTGCTGCAAAAGCGGCCTTCCCGAAGTGGAAGCGCTTGAAGGCGTCGGAACGGGCCAAGTACTTGTTCCGTATTGCACGACGCCTGCAGGAACGCGCGCGTGAGTTTTCAGTGTTGGAGACCTTAGATGGAGGTAAGCCAATCAAAGAATCGCGCGATGTCGACATTCCGGAAGCCGTCAAGCACTTTTTCTACCACGCCGGCTGGGCGGACAAGCTGGACTATGCATTCCCTGGCCGCAAAGGGCGTCCGCTGGGGGTTTGTGCACAGATCATTCCGTGGAACTTCCCATTGCTCATGGCCGCGTGGAAGATTGCACCGGCCTTGGCTTGTGGTAACACCGTGGTGTTAAAGCCTGCGGAAACCACCTCCTTGACCGCCTTACGCTTGGCAGAGATCTTCGTAGAAGTTGGTTTGCCACCTGGTGTGGTGAACATTATCACTGGCGCTGGCGATACCGGTGCAGCTTTGGTTGCGCATAAAGATGTGCAGAAGGTCGCGTTCACTGGCAGCACTGCAGTTGGAAAAGCAATCGCTCAGGAATGCGCTGGCAGCGGCAAGCGATTAACTTTGGAGTTGGGCGGTAAATCGCCAAACATCATTTTTGAAGATGCAAGTTTAGACCAAGCGGTCGATGGCATCGTTCAGGGCATCTTCTTTAATCAGGGCCATGTGTGCTGCGCTGGTTCGCGTTTGTTTGTGCAAGAAGGCGTTATGCAAGAGGTGTTGGCCAAACTGGAAGTGCGTATGCAAAGCTTGCGCGTGGGCGACCCGATGGATAAGAACACTGATCTTGGTGCGATTAATTCGCTGGGGCAGCTCGCTACCATCAAACGTTACTTGGAAGTAGGCGAGGCTGAAGGTGCGCAACGTCATCAGCCTTCGGTGAAGTTACCCAAGCGCGGTTATTACTTGCCGCCGACTTGGTTTACTGGAGTGCAACCCTCGCACACGATTGCACGCGAAGAGATCTTTGGCCCGGTGTTATCGGTCATGAGTTTCCGCACTCCGGAAGAAGCGATTGCGCGCGCCAACAACACCCCATATGGCTTGGCCGCGGGTATTTGGACCGATAAGGGATCCAAGATTTTCGATATTGCATCGCGCCTCAAAGCCGGTGTGGTTTGGTGTAATACTTACAACCGTTTCGATGCTGCATCACCCTTTGGTGGCTATAAGCAAAGCGGTTTTGGTCGCGAAGGCGGACGTCAAGGCTTGTTGTCTTACTTGGAGCTAGTTTAATGAGTGTCGATCGTTTACCGGTTTTGAAAACATACAAGTTGTTCTTGGGTGGCGCCTTTCCGCGCACCGAGTCTGGCCGTTCGTGGCCCATCGAAGGACGTAAAGGGGAAGTCTTTGCGCATCTATGTTTGGGTTCGCGTAAGGATTTACGCAATGCAGTGGTGGCTGCACGCAAGGCCCAAGATGGATGGTCCCGCCGTGACGCTTACAACCGTGGTCAAGTGCTTTATCGCATGGCCGAAATGTTGGAAGGCAAAACGGCTGAGTTCGCGAGTGCCATGGCGGAAACGGTTCCGGGCGGCGTGCGTCGTGCGCGTAAGGAAGTTGAAGCCGCGGTCGATCGTTTGGTCGCCTATGCCGGTTGGGCAGATAAGTTCAGCCAAGTGTTGGGATGCAATAACCCCGTTGCTGGCCCTTTTTACAACTTCACCGTCGCTGAGGCGATGGGGGTGGTGGGCGTGGTAGCTCCCAAAGAGGAAGCACTACTCGGCTTAGTCAGTCTTTTAGCTCCAGTACTGGTTGCCGGAAACACCGCCATAGTGATTGGTAGTGAAACCGATCCGCTGGCAACCGCTCTGTTCGGCGAAGTCTGCGCAACTTCCGATGTGCCACCAGGGGTAGTAAATCTCATCACCGGAAAGCGCGAGGAGTTGCTGGAAGTCATGGCGACGCATCGCGATATCGATGGCCTTGCTGCGGCGCAATGCTCCAAGGGGGAGCGCATCCTTTTAGAAAGCGGAATCGCGGAAAATTTAAAACGCGTCACCATTGAAAAAGTGAAAGGCAAAGATTGGTACGACGTGGAGCAAATGCATTCTCCGTATCGCATTCAGCCTTTCGTGGAAATGAAGACCATCTGGCATCCATCCGGATCTTAAACTTGGCCATGCCTACTCTGCGTTTTGCTCGCGACGAAGACTCCAGTGGCATCATCGCACTCATCGCAGCGTGTTATGAGGAGTATCCACCGAACGTGCTTGACGTTGATTTAGAAGAACCGGAGTTGCGGACTCCGGCGACTAGCTTTGAGGCGTTTTGGGTGTTGGAAGATGAGGCGCAACACATCGTGGGGTGCATTGCATTGGCCACGGTCGAGCCCGCCAAACGTATTGAACTGAAGAAGTGCTATGTCTCCCATCCACTACGCGGCGGTGGATGGGGCAGGCGTCTTATTGAAGCCGTGGAGGCATGGGCCGCGGAGCACGCTATTCCGGAAGTGGAACTTTGGAGTGACACCCGCATGACCCTTGCGCACAAGGTGTACGCCAAACTCGGCTATGTGCCGTCTGGCCGTACCCGTGACTTACACGATATCAGTGAAACTACGGAGTTTCACTTTTTGAAGATCTGAACAAGTCGGGTAGTAAGCGCGGCAGAATCAGCATGCCCCACGGCAGGAGGGCAATCAAGAAAGCTGCTGCTGCCGCTGCGAGTCAAGCGAAGCGATGCAAGGCATCGTGCTCAGCGGTAATGCGCAACGCCAAAGCGATGGCCATAAAGGCGCCGAAGAATCGGATGGCCGGAACTGCCCGGTTTACAAGTTCTTGTCCAGAACTGTGCGCAAGTCCCACGTGCAGGGCAACGCTGAGCGTGATCAATCCAATGCCGCCAAGGAAGAAAATGTGGAGTCCCACATGCGGCAAACTGGGATAAAAAGCAGCAACCGCTAAGCCAATCGGTAGACACCACGATGCTGCCCAAATCAATTTGCGTTGGGTTCCCGGGGCGCTTGGGAAACGGTGAATACGAGCAGAGAAAACTAGAGTGAGCAGGGCAGATAAAGCTCGGGTTGCGCGGCCGAGAGTTGGCCAGCCATAGGCCTCTAGAGCAAAACCAGCCAGGATGCCCAATGCAGCAAGGCCATGTCCTAGGCGACGCTGGCTCGGATTTGGCGTTTGGGTGACATCGACACTGGGCTCTTTATGGGCAGTAAGGGGTAGAAAAAGAGCTCCAATTCCAAGCACCAGGCAAAGGAATAGACCTTGAGTGAGCCACAGCCAGGCAAGGTAATGGATTGGGGCAGAAACCCACGTCGGAGCGAATTGCGCCAGGCTTAAGATGGCTGCGCCAACGGTTCCAAGCAGAAAACCGATTGGCACCCATTGGAAGGCGGCTGGGCCAGTGCGTGCGCCGCGGCGACCCCAAATGCGGGTGGCAGCAAACACGAAAAGCATGCAAGCTTCCAAACTCCACAGTGCATGCGCAAATCCAAGTTCTCGTTGCCACACTAAAAGAGCGTGTAAGGGAGGTAGCACGGCCGCAAACAAAACTTGCCAAGGTTGTGGACCCGGAGCGCTGAGCCGGCGCGGCAGCATGGTGAACAAAAAACCGACCGCGAAGGGAGTGAGCACCCCTTGAATCAAAACGGTGGCATGCAAGTCGCGTGGGTAAGGAATCCCACTGCCTGCCCAGAAGAAGATCCACGGCAAGATTCCCCACCACGCCATGAACCACCCCAAAGGGAAGAAGGCACGGTATGGATGGCGGCAAAGTCCGTTGTCGGGTTGCGGGGTGCTCACGGCGGTATCTTGGCGCAAGTTGGAGGCTTATGGAAGTGTGCGGCATTCGATTCCGCGCCCACAGGCCATCGTCGGCGCGGAAAGTTTTGAGCCCACTTTCGGCGCTGATTCCGGCACCAGACAAAACTACCACGCGACGCTTTATGGCTGCAGGGTAGCAGGAGGAGCAGAAGCGCAGCTGCTGAACGGCAATCCTGCAACAGCGCCGTTAGAATCCCGCCATGTTTGAGCCGCGAAGTCGTGCCTACCTGAGTAGCCCAGATGCCTTTGAAAAAGAGGTTTTGGCTGCTTGGAAAAAGGCCAATATCCTGCAGCAAACCCTAGAGGCGCGTGCAGATGCGGAGCCTTTTGTGTTTTACGAGGGGCCTCCGACTGCCAACGGCCGGCCGGGCATTCACCACGTGCTTTCACGCACGCTGAAGGATTCGGTTTGTCGTTTCCAAACCATGCGCGGCAAACGTGTCATGCGCAAGGCGGGCTGGGATACGCACGGCCTTCCGGTAGAGCTTGAGGTCGAGAAGCAGCTTGGGATTTCGGGAAAGCCTGAAATCGAGAAGCATGGCATTGGCCCGTTTAACGAAAAGTGCCGCCACTCAGTCTTCACTTATAAGGAAGAGTGGGAACAGGTTTCCGATCGCATTGGTTACATGTTGGACTACGCTGACCCATACGTCACTTTCCATAAGGATTACGTGGAGTCGGTTTGGTTTTTGCTCTCGCGCTTCGCCAAGAATGATCTGCTTTATCGCGGCTCTAAAGTTCTTCCATGGTGCGGACGTTGTGGAACCGGTTTGTCCAGCCACGAAGTGAGTCAAGGTTATGCAGACATCGATGACCCTTCGGTTTGGATTAGCTTTCCTTTGCAAAACGCGCCTGGCGATTTGGCTGGTGCAGCGTTGGTCGCATGGACCACGACTCCTTGGACGCTGCCATCCAACATGGGTGTTTGTGTGCATCCGGAGTTCGAATACGCAATCGTCGAGAATGACGGAAAGCGCTTTATCCTGCTTCAATCCAAGGCTGAGGGTGTTTTCGGTGAAGGAAACTTTGAGGTCGTTGGCACGGTTACCGGCAAAGACCTGGCTGGCTTAAGTTATGAACCGCTCTTCCAATGGGAAGGTGGAACTGTGGTGCAGGAAGGGGACAAAGTCCACGTAGTCGTGGTCGATGATTTCGTTTCCGATGGCGATGGCACCGGCATGGTGCACATGGCCCCTTATGGCGCCGATGACTTCCGCATTGCACAACGCGATGGATTAATCGCAACTCTGGCGGTCGGCTCCGAAGGTCGCTTCTTGGTGGACCTAGCTGGTGTGGAAGCCGGCACTTTCTTCCGCGATGCCAATAAAACCTTGGCGCGCGATTTGAAGGAACGCGGCCGTTTGTTGAAGATCAATCAGTATCGTCACAGTTATCCGCATTGCTGGCGCTGTGATACTCCACTACTTTACTTTCCATCGCCCGCATGGTTTTTACGCACCACCTCTTTCAAGGAGAAGATGGAAGCGCAGAATGCCAAAGTGAAATGGTCACCGCCCGAAATCGGCGAAGGTCGTTTTGGCGAGTGGCTGAGCAATAACATCGATTGGGCGTTGTCGCGCGACCGTTATTGGGGCACGCCGTTGCCGGTTTGGGTGAATGAAGAGGATCCAGAAGACTGGATTTGTCTCGAATCCTATGCAGAATTAGAGTCTTTAGGTGGGGAGCAGGGTGAAAACTTCGACCCGCACCGTCCGGAGGTCGATGACATCACCTTTGAAACACCCACTCCAGGCAAAACCGGCACCATGCGCCGCGTGCCTCAGGTGATTGACTGTTGGTTTGACAGTGGGGCCATGCCTTATGCCCAACATCACTGGCCATTTGAGAACCGCGAATTCGTGGCGGAGCAATTCCCTGCAGATTTCATTTGCGAGGGCATCGACCAGACCCGCGGTTGGTTTTATTCCTTGCACGCGATTGCCATTTTCCTCACCCAAATGGATGAAGATTTGTGGAAGAGCGGTGAGTTATGGGGAGAACCCTTGCCCCGTTTAGAGGCCGGCGGTGCTTATCGCAGCGTGATGGTCAACGGCATGATCCTGGATAAATCTGGGGTCAAAATGTCGAAGCGTTTGGGCAATATCGTCAATCCTGCCGAAGCGATTGCCGAACACGGCGCTGATGCCATTCGGTGGAGTTTCTTGACCGGCGGTGCAGCACACTTGTCTCGTCGCTACGACGACTCCGGTGTTTCCGAAGCCCGACGCCGCGTGCTCGGAACCTTGTCTGCAAGTTATGACTTCTTCGCTTTGTATGCCCGTACTGAAAATTGGGATCCAAGCACGGAACGTCCGGCATTGGGAGATCGCGAAGCCATCGACCGCTGGATTCTTTCCCGTTGTGCGGAAGCTGGACAGGAAAGTATTCAGGGCTGGGAGGATTTGCTGCCAAACAATGCCATACGTCCACTCGAGCGTTTCCTTGTCGATGAACTTTCTAACTGGTACATCCGCCGTTGCCGCCGTCGTTTCTGGGGCGCAGAAGGGGAAGCTAGTCAGGCCGCTGCTTTTGCCACCTTGTTTGAAGTGTTGCATGCAAGTTTACGCATGATGGCACCGATCACTCCATTCCTCGCCGACGCCCTGTGGAAAGAGTTGACCGGAAGCGAAGAAAGCGTGCACCTGCAGCTTTTCCCAGAAACGCCTGAATCCATAGATAAACCCATCTCAGAGGCCATGGACCCGATTCTTCGCGCCGCCAGTCTTGGCCGTGCGGTACGTGAGCGCGTGCAGATTCGTGTGCGTCAACCACTGGGCAAACTGGTGGTGCACATCTCCAATGAAAAGGCGCTGAGCGTTTCTCCGCGCGCCTATGAAGATGCGTTGGTTCAAGAGCTCAATGTTAAGCAGGTGGAGTGGATTGATGGCACCCCAGACTTCCTCGAAGTGGAAGCTAAGGCGAACTTTAAAAGCCTTGGAAAACGTGCCGGCAAAAACATGAAAGCCTTGGCGTCGACCATTGCCAACATGGATCGTGAAACGGTATTCAAACTTCAAGGTGGAGGAACCGTGGAAGTGGATCTCGCCGGTGAACCTTTCCTGCTGGAGGGCGATGACATCCTGCTGCAAACCCAGAGTGCTGAAGGCATGGAAGCTGCGACCGATGGTTATGTGACGATCGGTTTGGTGACGGAACTCACGCCAGAGTTAGAGTGCGAAGGCATCGCGCGTGAAATTTTGAATCGCTTGCAAACCCAACGCAAAGAAACGGGGCTTGAGGTTTCAGATCGGATTCGCGTACGTTTGCATGGCGATGCTCCGGTGCGCGCCGCTATGGAAAAACATGGTGCGTGGATTGCTAAAGAAGCACTCGCGCCCGATGGCCTGCACTGGGTCGAAGCCGCCGTGGTGACTGCGGACGGTTTCCAATTGTGGGAGCTGCCTGGTAACCACCACCTTCAGGTTGCTCTCGAAAAATTTTCGCTTAAGAATGCGTAAACCGAGGGCCGATAGGGGATACAGTAAACATGTGTCGATGACATCGCTTCGGAGACATAAGCCGCCGGTCCGATAGATCATTAGCGGGAGCATGTCTCCAGAATGGGTAAACCATTTTGGGCTGCGTCCCACCCTGAAGTCAGGGACCACGCGCCTTTCTCCTCCTCGCGACGTCACTCACGAACCGAGTCCCTCATCTTCACCGATGAGGGGCTCGTTTTTTATTCCTGAGGTGAGTCGGTATCTGTGTCCGCCTGCCCAGCAACCGCATGCTTGCATAAGCCCATGAATACGGGCAGAATGGCGAGTCATGCGCCGCACCTTCGTATTTGCATTGCTCCCCCTCGGCCTGTTGGCTTGCGGGGATTCTGAACCGGAAGCTAAGGATTCCGACGACCCACTCTTCCTTTCTTTGGAGGATTTGGAAGCGCTAGAGACCCCGGCCGCGGAGGATCCTGTGCTTTCAGGACCGGTAGAAGCCGATTTTTCAGATGCGGATCAGCAGGGAGCCCAATTGGAGCCTGCTTCAGCAGCACCTTCGCCGGTAAGTGCGGCATCGGCGCTGGAATCTCTTGCGGCATGGCATCGGGGTACGGTAGCCGAGCGGCCATCTCTTTTGCGCGGGGCATCGAGCTCCATCAAAGGCATTCGCAGCCTGTCCCGCGTATGGGAGGGGGAAGCCGGCACCTATCGCGCCAACCTGCGCACCTCAACTGAGGGTGCCTTCGGCGAGGAGTTTGCCCGTTACGCCACAGCTTGGGTGGACAAAGGCACGGATGGCCTAGGTGCCGCGCTTGCATCTGGCCCAGTCGGAAGCGTCGCCCACCTAGTGTGGACCGATGTCTTAGCTGAAGATGCCATCGCCAACGATGATTACCGCAACGCCGGGGTTGCTCTTTCGTCTCTCCTAACTGGCATGCTCGACGCGGGTTATGCACGGGAACGGGTGCTCGAGTTGCAGCCAAGAATCGCTCTAGTCGGGCGCAATGCCAATACCTTTCTTCCGTTTGAGGATTACACCGTGGCGGCGGGTGATAGTTACTGGTTGATTTGCCGCGAAATCCGGAAACAGGGGTTGTTGGTCAACCAAGGTTGGATTTCGGACTTCAATCACAAGCGAAACTACTCCCTCAGGGCGGGTGAAACTTTGAAAATCCCACAATCAAAGCTGAGTGTGTTCGCTTGGCGTGGGCAACGCCTGATGGCGCTCTTTGCCGATGGCATCCCGGTGCGCCTTTATGCCGTATCCATGGGGCAAAAGGGAAAGCCAACCCCGCTAGGCAGCTTTACCCTGGCGATTTGCGAGAAGGAGCCAGTTTACTATCCGCCAGGAGGCAGTCCTGTTCCATACAAGAACGCGGATAACCCACTGGGTGAGCGCTGGATGGGCTTCAAGGAAGACACCCAGTACGGTCTGCATGGGACGAACTCGGAGGACACCATCGGTAGCTATGAGTCTGGTGGTTGTGTACGCATGCACAACGCAGATGCCATCGAGCTGTTCGACATCCTGTCACCGGGAATCAAGGTGACGATTTCGTCTTAAGTTGGCCATCTTATGAAGAGCTTGGGAAGCTGCCTTGATTGGCTTTCCAGGCTTTTGCAATGCAACGGATCACGCCGCTTTCGGCAAGGGAACCCTCATAGGGGCATAAGCCAACGCCAGGGAGGGCCTCCACCGATGGATCCGGCGCAAGTTGGACCATGCCAGCCCACATCTCGACATCAACATGAACTTTCCATCCAAGGCTTTGAGTTAGGTATGGGGAAGGCTGGAAGATGGAATGTGATTGCTGAGAGCAAGCAAGTGGGCTTCTGAGGCTGAATTATCGAGAACCTGAGGAGCCACTATGATGCAATCTGTGCCGTAGTCTCTGGGACAAAAGGAGGGGATGACGACTGCTATTACGCTTCTTTTATGGGCCTTTCTACCTTTCCTTAATTGAAATAACTGTTTGCTTAAGGATAAAACCGCAGGCAAGCCAGGGGTCTAAATAGCCCGATGAAGGGCGGTGCGATCGAGCTCGGTCCGGGCAGGAGTGGATGGGGGCAGGACGAATATGGAAGAATTATGAGGTTTACAGGAAAATTGTCTGAGAGCCTGTTGACCTTGCTTTCCTGGCCCCTACACTATCCGGCCGAACAACGCGGTGAACCATTTTTGGGAATCCCGTTGCAGTTCTCTTGCTCGTAAAATAACTTCAACTTTCTTCGAAAGTGGCTTGACAGTCAAGGAGTTAGAGCTAAGATACTCGGCCGCCATTTGCGCAGAACCGGAACCAAAAGGTTAAGGAGCTCGTGAACGGCCATTGCACGGACATCGGTCCGTTGCTCTCTGAAAATAAGGATGACCCTGTCGTACAAATAATTTGAGTGCGAGTGAAAGTCAGGAAAACCCAGGTCAACTTCGGTTGGCCGACCATCAAAAGTGAAGGGTTTGATCCTGGCTCAGAGTGAACGCTAGCGGCGTGGATTAGGCATGCAAGTCGAACGCGAAAGGATGATGAAGGATTCTTCGGATGACTGATTCGCTGAGTAGAGTGGCGCAAGGGTGAGTAATACATGGCTAACGTACCTCCAACTTTGGAATAACGGCTGGAAACGGCTGCTAATGCCGAATAGTCTCGAACCGTCTCATGGTGGTTCGAGTAAAGGTGGGGATCCCTTCGGGGACCTTCTGGTTGGAGAGCGGGTCATGCGCTATCAGCTTGTTGGTGAGGTAAAGGCTCACCAAGGCTATGACGGCTAGGCGATCTGAGAGGATGATCGCCCACATCGGGACTGAGACACTGCCCGGACTCCTACGGGAGGCTGCAGTCGAGAATCTTCCGCAATGGACGAAAGTCTGACGGAGCGACGCCGCGTGAGGGACGAAGGCTTTAGGGTTGTAAACCTCTTTCGCCTGTTAAGAAAAACCTATGGTTAATATCTATAGGCCTGACAAATGCAGGTAAAGAAGCACCGGCTAACTCCGTGCCAGCAGCCGCGGTAATACGGAGGGTGCAAGCGTTACTCGGAATCACTGGGCGTAAAGCGTACGTAGGCGGCTTATCAAGTTGGATGTGAAATCCCACAGCTTAACTGTGGAACTGCGTCCAAAACTGGCAAGCTCGAGAACAGTAGGGGACAGTGGAACTCAAGGTGGAGCGGTGAAATGCGTAGATATCTTGAGGAACACCGGTGGCGAAAGCGACTGTCTGGGCTGTTTCTGACGCTGAGGTACGAAAGCCAGGGGAGCGAACGGGATTAGATACCCCGGTAGTCCTGGCCGTAAACGATGGGCACTAGCTTGAGGGATCTTCGGATTTCTCTTGCGTAGCTAACGCGTTAAGTGCCCCGCCTGGGGAGTATGCGCGCAAGCGTAAAACTCAAAGGAATTGACGGGGGCTCACACAAGCGGTGGAGCATGTGGTTTAATTCGAAGCTACGCGAAGAACCTTACCCAGGTTTGACATGGATGAATTAGCTCTTGGAAACAAGAGTGACGCCCTTCGGGGTGGAACATTCACAGGTGTTGCATGGCTGTCGTCAGCTCGTGTCGTGAGATGTCGGGTTAAGTCCCTGAACGAGCGAAACCCCTGTTGTTAGTTGCCAGCACGTAATGGTGGGGACTCTAACAAGACCGCCGTGGTTAACACGGAGGAAGGTGGGGACGACGTCAAGTCATCATGGCCCTTATACCTGGGGCTACACACGTGCTACAATGGGCAGTACAGAGGGTTGCAAAGTCGCGAGGCCTAGCTAATCCCCAAAGCTGCTCCTAGTTCGGATTGGAGGCTGCAACTCGCCTCCATGAAGCTGGAATCGCTAGTAATCGCAGGTCAGCTATACTGCGGTGAATATGTTCCTGAGCCTTGTACACACCGCCCGTCAAGCCACGAAAGCTGGGAGCGCCTGAAGTCGTCAGTCTAACCTTCGGGAGGCTGGCGCCCACGGCGAGCTTGGTGATCGGGACTAAGTCGTAACAAGGTAGCCGTAGGGGAACCTGCGGCTGGACCACCTCCTTTCCAGAGGATAATCTGGACCAACTTCGGTTGGTTAAATACTCGTAATCGAAACGATCTTCGGGTTGTGGAGAGACAAGAGTCAAGACAATTAAAATAGAACTTTCACAGCGTAATAATTTGAGTACGACAGGGTCATTCCTTCCCCAAACAATCCGGTTACATCCCGGGAGAAAGGGCCAGTAGCTCAGTTGGTTAGAGCGTCCGCCTGATAAGCGGGAGGTCAGAGGTTCAAGTCCTCTTTGGCCCACCACTACAGCTGAAACTGGTTTCCCAAAAACGGGGGTGTAGCTCAATTGGAAGAGCGTCGCGTTTGCAACGCGAAGGTCACGGGTTCGAGCCCCGTCACCTCCACCACCTCCCTAAAAAGAGGTATGGATGTGACAGGCTAGAAAACGAATCTAAGGGTCATTGAAAATTAGGTAGGAAGTGTAATCGAGAGATCGAGCGCGAAATAAAAATCAAGCGTGAGAAGCGTACATGGAGGATGATTAGGCGTTCAGAGCCGATGAAAGACGTGGCATAGCTGCGATAAGCCTCGGAGAGCCGTTAAGCAGGCAGTGACCCGGGGATTTCTGAGATGCGGAAACGCACTGGAGGTAATGCTCCGGTAACCGATGGTGAATACATAGCCATGAGGTGGGTAACGTAGGGAATTGAAACATCTTAGTACCTACAGGAAAGTAAAGAAAACTCGACTCCCTGAGTAGCGGCGAGCGAAATGGGAATAGCCCAAACCAATGTTGTGTCAAGGTTGTGACCGTTGCAATGTTGGGGTCGTGGGACTTCTGGATGAATTCACAAGTTCATCAAAGAGTTACAAAACAATTACTTAGTTGAATGACCTGGAAAGGTCAGCCGCAGAGGGTGATAGCCCCTTAAACGAAAAGTATTTGTCTCTTAGAAGTATCCCAAGTAGCGCCAGACACGTGAAACCTGGTGTGAATTCGCGGGGACCACCCCGTAAGGCTAAGTACTACTGAACGACCGATAGCGACCAGTACCGTAAGGGAAAATTGAAAAGATCCCCTGTTAGGGGAGTGAAAAGTACCTGAAACCATGTACGTACAAGCGGTAGGAGGCCTATGCTCTTCGGAGAATGGCTGACTGCGTGCCTTTTGCATAATGATCCGGCGACTTACGATGTCAGGCAAGGTTAAGTGTCTCCGGCACGAAGCCGAAGGGAAACCGAGTACTAATAGTGCGTTCAGTCGGGCGTCGTAGACGCGAAAGCAGGTGATCTAACCATGGGCAGGGTGAAGCGTGTGTAACAGCACGTGGAGGCCCGAACCGGTGTTGGTTGAAAACAGCTCGGATGACTTGTGGTTAGGAGTAAAAAGCTAATCGAACTTGCAGATAGCTCGTTCTCCCCGAAATAGCTTTTGGGCTAGCGTTGGGTAAAATAGTACATGGGGGTAGAGAGACTGATTTCGATTGGAGGGCCACCAGCCTATCCACCGAAGCCAAACTCCGAATACCATGTGTGGTACCCCGGCAGTCAGTCGGTGGGCGATAAGGTTCATCGACGAGAGGGAAACAGCCCAGACCGCCAGCTAAGGTCCCCAAACTAGACTAAGTGTGGTTAAGGATCTGAGGTTGCTAAGACAGTCAGGATGTTGGCTTAGAAGCAGCCATCATTTAAAGAGTGCGTAATAGCTCACTGATCGAGCAATCTTGGGCCGATAATAAACGGGACTCAAGTTTAGTACCGAAGCTGCGGATTCGATGTAGGGAATACATCAGAGTGGTAGGGGAGCGTTGTCTTTGCGTTGAAGCCATACGGGAACGAGTGGTGGAGCGAAAACAAGTGCTTATGCCGGAATGAGTAACGATAAACGAAGTGAGAATCTTCGTCGCCGAAAATCTAAGGTTTCCTGGGGAAGGTAAATCCGCCCAGGGTTAGTCGGGACCTAAGGCGAGGCCGAAAGGCGTAGTCGATGGACAACTGGTCAACATTCCAGTACTACCGGCGATCATTTGACCGATGGTGTGACGGATTCGCGAAGATAGTCGTGGCGCTAGTCGTCCACGTACAAGCTTGAGGGCCGCAGTAGGAAAATCCGCTGCATCAGTGCCTAGGAGTGATGTCGAGGCTTTAAGCCGAAGCTATTGTAGTGGGTTCCAGGAAAAGCATCTAGGGAGATCAAAGGTACCCGTACCAAAACTGACACAGGTTGATGGGAAGAGAATTCTAAGGCGCTCGAGATAACCTCTGTTAAGGAACTCGACAGATTGGTCCCGTAAGTTCGCGATAAGGGGCGCCCAGGCTGGTGATTGGACTTGCTCCATGAGCTGACTTGGGTCACAGAAAATCGGGGGTGGCGACTGTTTACCTAAAACACAGGACTCTGCTAAGTCTTAAAGACGATGTATAGGGTCTGACGCCTGCCCAATGCCGGAAGGTTAAGAGGAGGTGTTAGCTTCGGCGAAGCTCCAAATTGAAGCCCCGGTGAATGGCGGCCGTAACTATGACGGTCCTAAGGTAGCGAAGTTCCTTGTCGGGTAAGTTCCGACGCGCACGAATGGCGTAACGACTGCCCCATTGTCTCAACAGAGGGCTCGGTGAAATTGTAGTCGAGGTGAAGATGCCTCGTAGCCGCACCAGGACGGAAAGACCCCGTGAACCTTTACTGCAGCCTGATATTGGGCTCTGGTACAGCATGTGTAGAATAGGTGGGAGGCTTTGAAGCGGGCACGCCAGTGTTCGTGGAGCCACAATGTGAAATACCACCCTTGCTGTACTAGTGTTCTAACTTGGTACCATGAATCTGGGCCAAGGACAGTTTCAGGTGGGCAGTTTGGCTGGGGCGGTCTCCTCCTAAAGAGTAACGGAGGAGTCCGAAGGCACCCTCAGGCTGGTTAGCAATCAGCCGTAGAGCATAAGGGTATAAGGGTGCTTAACTGTGAGACAAATAAGTCGAGCAGGTGTGAAAGCAGGGCCTAGTGATCCGGCGAATTCCGAGTGGAAGGGTCGTCGCTTAACAGACAAAAGGTACTCCGGGGATAACAGGCTGATCTCCCCCAAGAGTCCATATCGACGGGGAGGTTTGGCACCTCGATGTCGGCTCATCGCATCCTGGGGCTGGAGAAGGTCCCAAGGGTTGGGCTGTTCGCCCATTAAAGCGGTACGTGAGCTGGGTTCAGACCGTCGTGAGACAGGTCGGTCCCTATCCGGTGTGGCTGTAGGACACTTGAAGAGGTCTTTCCTTAGTACGAGAGGATTGGGAAGGACGAAGCTCTGGTGCACCAGTTGTCTCGCTAGAGGCACAGCTGGGTAGCTAACTTCGGAAAGGATAAACGCTGAAAGCATCTAAGCGTGAAGCCCTCTCTAAAACTAGGTGTCCCAATCAGGGTCGTGGGAGACTACCACGTTGATAGGCAGTAGTTGTAAGCACGGTAACGTGTTCAGGCGAGCTGTACTAATAACCCGAACGGCTTGATTCCCTTTTCGCATTCCGCTTTTAGCGGGACCCGAAAAGGATCCGCATAAGATCTTAAAAATTACACTTCCTTACCTTTTACTTGTCCGGTGCCCATAAATTGCTGGCTCCACCCGATCCCATTCCGAACTCGGTCGTTAAGAAGTAATTGCCGATGATAGTGCTTTGCGCGAAAGTAGGTTAGTGCCGGACTTTAAACATAAACCACCAGGTGTAGAAACCTGGTGGTTTTTTTTTGCCATGTTGGCAGGGTTATGATGGACTCATGTGTGGTCGATTTCAGTTTGTTCCCAAAGGAAATGCAATTTGGGTAGATGAGTTTGGTTTACCCGCTGATTCTAGTTTTCCCGAACGGGTTAATCTTGCCCCATCTCAAGATGCCCCTGTAGTTGTGCATGATTCCAAGGGCTCCTCATTGAAGGCTATGCAGTGGGGATTGATTCCGAGTTGGAGTTCTGTTATTGAACGCCCTAAAGCATTTATCAATGCAAGGGTTGAGACGGTTTCTGTAAAACCTAGCTTTCGTGAAGCCTGGTGCTTGCGTCGATGCCTGATCTTGACTACTGGATATTATGAATGGACCCGAAAGGGAGGCCCTGCAACTCTTGTTGAACGACCAGATCATGGTGTCTTCAGCTTTGCCGGTTTGTGGGAACCTAATCTTTCAGATAAGGCACTCGGAAAACCTAGTTGCACCATACTGACCACCTCTGCAGCATCAGAAATTCAGGAATTACATCCGCGGATGCCAGTGATGGTTTCTCGAGACATGCGAGAAGCTTGGCTTCGAGATGGGAATCTCGGTTTTGAATTGCAGGGTCATCAAGAGTTACCGTTTAAGGTTTCAACGCGATTAGTTGGCCGTCGCTTGAATAAAGTAAGCCATGACGACACTTCCTGCCTAAAGGTGGATCCTCCGGATGCACTTCCATCTCCTGGATTGTTTGATTAGCCGATTTGTGGCAATCTTCCAGTGGCATCGCCGATTGGTTTGGTTTTCATACCTAATCGGTGAAGTAATTCCATATGTAAATTTGCTAGGGGAGTTTCCCTCGGGTAGCCACGGAGATTGCCATGGCGTATTCCCAAGTCACTTCCTCCATCCAAGCGGCCAGCCAAGGAGACTTCTCCAATCCGGCATAATCGTCACTGCGTGGTTCCACATCCCAAAGCGCCAGAGCTGGAAGGCTCAAAATGGGAAAAAGGAAGAGAGGGATTGTTGAATCAGTATCGCCTTACCACGCCCGTCACCACCCCACGCACCTCAAGGGTTTCACAAATGATGGGTTGCATGGAATCGTTTGCCGGTTGCAAGATGTAGGTGCCATCAGGTTGCGGGAAGAAACGCTTCAGGGTTGCGGTTTCGTCTTCCAGAATGGCAACTACGATGTCACCCTGTTGCGGCGTCTGGTCACGCCGCACCAAGACATAATCACCACTCTGGATATGGGCCTGAATCATAGAATCGCCCAGAACTTCTAGCATGTAAGTTTGTTCTCCTGTGCGTAGGAAATCGCCTAATTGCACTTCCTGCCTTTCTTCAATGGCTTCGATTGCAGCACCTGCTGCAATGGTTCCTAATAAAGGAAGGCTTGGGCCACCCCAGGAAGGAGCGGGAAGGGAAGTTACCGCTCCAAGTTCCTGAGAGGCCCGGGCCGGACGCTGCGTTTTCTGTAAAGCCTCCATGCCGATGTCGGTGAGATCTAAGCCGCGTGACGCGCCAGGCTCGAGATTCTCTAAATGCCCTTTCTGAAGTAAGGCCTGTACATGTCCATAAACAGTGACACGGTTGACTTCCAATGCAGCACCAAGCTCCTGCAGAGTTGGGGACAGCCCAGTATCCATTTGGTGTTCATGGATGGTCTGGAGGACTTTCAGCTGTTTGGATGTCAAAGGACGCATGATTAGATCAGAATGAATGCTACGAGAAGCAAAGTGACCAACAAAGCGGCTTCGAGGTCAGAGCGGGAGAATTCTGGTTGGGTTGATTTCATCTTGTTAGGTAGTTTGGTCTCGGGAGAACCCGTGGATAGCCGAAGTGGCTAACAAAGACCTACGCAGTGTATCGGCGAACAAAAGGCTAACAAGCCCCTAATCCTAAACTATTTTTCCATCTTCCTAACTCCTATATAGCTTCAGGCTTTCATGGAGAGAGCCTAGTGCTAGAATTTGACCCTAATGAGCGTCAGAAAAGACAATTTCGGCCCCATCCCCATCTCACCTTTGGCGCGCATGGCCTATTCCCTGCGACGTCTTCCCGTATTCCGGTCCGATGTTCTTGTGGTTGGAAGTGGTGTTGCTGGGTTAGCTACGGCCGTGGCGGCGGCTGATAAAGGAGCCCACGTCATGGTTTTATGTAAGGGAAGGGCACATGAAACCAATACTTATCATGCGCAGGGTGGCATTGCTGCGGCAGTGAGTCATGAAGATGACCCTGGATTGCATGCTGCTGATACCGTCCGTCTGGGTTATGGCTTGTCTGACCCCCAGGGCGTGAATTTTATTACCGATGCTGCTCCAGAAGCCATGGATTGGTTGCTTCAATCCGGCATGTCTTTCGATCGGAATCCCTCAGGTGACCTTCACCTTGGCATGGAGGGTGGACATCGTTTGCCACGGATTTTGCATAGTGGTGGGACCGCCACTGGCAAAGAACTACAACGCGTTTTGATTGCTCGTGCACGTCAGCACAAGCACATAGATATTTATGAAAGCACCACCGCGGTGGAGTTACTCAAAGATGCTGAAGGCTCGGTGACTGGATTAGTGGCACTTGCACGTCGCGGTGACTCGGGCGGTTTCGAACCAGTTCTTTTTGAGGCGGATGCCGTGGTGCTCGCAGCTGGTGGTGGTGGTCAAATTTTCCGCGAAACGACTAACCCCCAACTCGCCACCGCGGATGGTCTCGCTATGGCCATACGCGCCGGTGCCGCTGTCCGTGACTTAGAGTTTGTTCAGTTTCACCCGACGATTCTTTATCTTGCAGGTGCTGCACGTTTCTTGATTTCCGAAGTCATGCGTGGTGAAGGTGCCGTGCTTCGTGATCGTAATGGCACTGCCTTCATGGGCAGTGCACACCCCGACGCCGATCTTGCTCCGCGCGATATTGTCAGCCGGGCGATTTTCCGTCGCATGGTTGAAACCGGCGATACTCACGTTTACTTGGACTTATCTGCGGTTCCACACCCCTCCCAACGATTTCCTGCGCTTGCGCGGATTGCTGCGGAATTCGGTATCAGCATTGAGTCGGACCCCATTCCTGTGCGCCCCGCAGTGCATTATTTTGTGGGCGGCATTGAGGCCGACATGGAAGGACGAACCAGTCTTGAAGGTTTGTACGCAGTAGGCGAATGTGCATCGACAGGTTTCCATGGTGCCAACCGTATGGGTTCAAACTCCTTGTTAGAGGGACTCGTTCATGGAAGACACGTTGGTGATCATCTGTTAAATCGTTCATCTAACCTGCGTCGATTCTTAAGTCCTTACTTCCCAGAAGATCATCATGCGCCGGCCGCAGAGTTACACCTAGCTGACATGACTTATTCCTTGAAGTCGCTTATGTGGCGACAAGTGGGCATTGAGCGCGATGCCGCTGGCCTCACAGATGCACGCGAACGCCTTGATGCATGGGCTGGTTATCTTGCACGCCTTGGACCATTCACTCCAGAAGGGGTTGAGGTCATGAACATGGTTCACGTGGCGCAAGCGATTACGGCATGCGCGATTTTCCGTGAAGAGTCCCGCGGTGCTCATTACCGTCATGACTTTCCGGAAACTTTGGAACACTGGCAAGTGCATACCCGTCTTGAAGCTAATGGAAATCAATTGCAACTCATTGCGCAACCGGTTCCCGGCAACAAACTTTCGTTGGCTCCGCCTGCGCGCAAAAATTAATGGGTAATCATAAGCCAATCCCAACTCAAGACGGTGGCGAGCGTGCCATCGTGGCAACTTTGGTCCTACCGGGAAGCGCTGCATCGGAGGCGGAAGACCCGCTAGAAGAAATACGTGGCTTGGCCGCTGCTGCTGGGGCAAACGTAGTCGATGGCGTTTACCAAAAGCTGAATAAAGTCAATCCTCGGGCAGCATTTGGCAAAGGGAAAATCGAAGAGATTGCTCAATTGGCTAAGGCTCAAGATGCAGTTTTATTGGTGGTTGACCACGATTTGTCGCCTAGCCAAGGCCGCAATCTAGAGAAAGATCTTGGCATACGCGTGATTGACCGTACTGAACTTATCCTTGATATTTTCAGTACGCGTGCGCAAACCAAGCAAGCCAAGCTACAGGTAGAGCTCGCGCAAAGTGAGTACATGAAAACTCGCCTCATGCGCATGTGGACCCACTTGGAACGTACCGAGGGTGCCATCGGATCGCGCGGTCCTGGAGAAACGCAATTGGAGACTGACCGCCGTTTGGTGAATAAGAAGATTTCCGATTTACGTAAAAGATTGAAGCTGATTGAAGGGCGTCGTCATCGGGAAGCCATTTCACGGGAGTATCCCTATACGATTTCTTTGGTCGGCTACACCAATGCTGGTAAATCGTCCCTGCTACGTCGCTTGACTGGTGCAGACGTTTTTGTGGCTGACCAATTATTTGCGACGCTCGACACCCGTATTCGCAATTGGAGACTTAAGGACACTCGGGAAGTGCTTCTTGCGGATACGGTTGGTTTTGTACGCGACTTGCCGCACGGTTTAGTGGCCTCCTTCCACGCCACGCTGGAAGAAACCCTCAACGCAGATCTGTTACTACATATCTGCGATGCCTCTGCAATCGATCTTGAAGTCCATATGAGCGCCGTGAATGGTGTGCTGGCTGAGATCGAGGCCGATGGCATCCCATTGCTCATTATCTTGAACAAATGGGACCGAGTCGATGAGGATTACCGGCTCATTCTCCTTAACCGCTTTCCCGATGCTATTCCAGTTTCCGCGCATAGCGGTGAAGGTTTAGATGGGCTCGAAGAAGTCATCGGCAAGTATCTCGATAACTGGTCGCTGCACCTGGAAGTCGAAGTGCCTGCCTCCGATGGGCGATTGCTCGCTGATTTCCGACGCATTTCCCGCGTACTTCAAGAAACCTATGAAGAGGGGAATTGGGTCGCCGAAGTTACGCTTTCCCCGCGACATTGGAATTCACTCCGCCCTCAGCTACTTGCTCAAGGCGGGGAGTTTAAGGTTGTTGGGGCGGTTGGAAGCCACTAACAATCGGTAGTTTCAAAGTCGCGCCGACTTGGAGTGCGCCGGGGTCCTGCATTGCGTTTGCTTCGGCAATGGCAGTGACCAACTCTTCTGGAGCTGAGCCATAAGCTCGAACCAGAATGCGATAAAGGGTGTCGCCACTTTGAATGGTGTAGGTCTTGCCGGTTGGCACTTTCACCACTGGGTTGGGTTTCGGTTCAGGCGGCAGGACAGAATCTGGTTCAGGCTGGGCAGGAACTGCGTCTTCGTTATTGTAGCCGTCCCAGCCTTCATGGTCGCCACCACCATCGGTGGCTGGCTCCTGAGCCTTCGGGAAGGAAGCCTCAGCTAAGGTGGACTTCCCTTTGGTGCCCAAGGTCACTACCCCACTGTAGGGGTCCTCTTGGGTGGTTGGTGGCAGTTTGGTGGGCTCGTCGGTGGGCTTGGTTTTCCACCAGACAGCTGTGGCCAACAACAGCATAAGAGCGGTGAGCGCGATCAATGTCCTCATGACTGCACTTTACTCTTTGAAGGCCCCGAGTTCTATCTCCAGAGTCGAAAAAAGCCCCACAGCTGCAAGGCTGTGGGGCTTTTTTATGGTTTGAGCGCTCAGGCGGTCGGAACCGCTGCTTTCTTTTCGTCGAGGCGCTTGGCGGAATCAGAAATCGACTCCATTTGACGCTTGCGAGCCCAACGATCCAAGAAGACCAAGAGGGGACTTGCGACAAATATGGAAGAGTAGGTACCGACAATGATGCCGATCAGCATTGCGAAACTAAATCCTTCCAGCGAGTTGTGGTACTGGCGGTTCGCGAAGAACAGCACACCCACTACGAAGAAGGTCGTGACCGAGGTCAGAATCGTACGGCTGAGACTTTGGTTAATTGAGACGTTGATAATCTCAGCAAAGCCTTCCTTGCGGCGAGGCAAGTTCTCGCGGATGCGGTCGAACACCACAATCGTATCGTTCAAAGAGTAACCAATGATGGTCAAGAACGCCGCGATGATTTCCAAGTTGATTTCAATGTGAACCAAACCGGTAGCGGAGGCCACAGCTAAGGCACCGAGGGTGATTAACACATCGTGGAAGAGTGCTGCCACTGCAGCGAAACCATAGCGGTACTCGCGGAAGCGGAAGGTCATGTAGACCACAATCAACAACAAAGAAAGCATGATGGCACGGAAAGCCGCACCCTTAATCTCGCCGGAAACTCGAGCACCTACCGTAGATTTCTCTGGGAAGGATTTGCCTAGGTCCACGCTTCCGTCTTCCGCATGGAAGAGCAAGCTATCGAGACTCACTGCAAGTTCACCAACCATGACTCCAGCAAAGTCACGGTCAATGCCGCCACTTACAGCCTTGTCGCTGCTCGCAAGTGCAGCGCGTTGCTCAGGAGTGAGTTTGCGTTTGACTAAGAAGGAAGCTTGTGTGTCTTCACTGTTGTTTTTACCCGTGATTTCGGTGATCTCGTAACCCTCGAGGAGGCCACGTACTTGGGTAATGTCGGCTTTCTTCGCTAACTCCACGCGGGCGGTTGCACCACCAGCGAAGTCAATGCCGAGCATCTTGTCGTAGTTGCTGCTGTAGGCGAACAGGCCGCCCATGATCAACACGATGGAGATGATGCCAGCGATTTTCCGTGCGCCCAAGAAGTTGAACTCCTTCTCCTCAGCAAAAGCCTTCATCATGGAGACTTTCTGCGGCGGGTTCTTGCCGAAGATAATCATGTTCATAATGACCTTGGAGAACACAAGGGCAGAGAACATGGTGGTCAGGAGACCGAGACACAAGGTGGCAGCAAAGCCCTGCACTGGCCCTGTACCAACGTTGTACAGCACCAAACCTGCAATCAGGGTGGTCACGTTCGCGTCGACAATGGTTAGGAAGGCTCGGTCGTAACCGTTCTTGTAAGCCTGCGGCAATTCACGGCCACGTTTCCATTCCTCACGCACACGTTCGAAGATCAGAATGTTGGCGTCTACCGCCATACCAATGGTCAAGACCAGGCCGGCCAGGCCTGGAAGGGTCATGGTAGCTTGGGTGAAGTAAATCATGCCCATGAGCATGAAAGCGTTGAATCCCAAGGAGAGACACGCCACAACGCCGTTCATGCGGTAGTAGACCAGCATAAAAAGAAGCACCAAGATGCCGCCAAACGCAGCGGATTGAGCTCCTGTGGTAATCGCGTCGTGACCGAGGTTCGATCCAACAAAGGTCTCACTCTCTATCTGGGGGACGATTTTCAACGAGCCCGTTTTCAGAACTGTAACCAGTTCGGAAACTTGCTCCATATCGAAACCGCCTTGACCACCTTCAATAATGCCTCCGCCAGGAAGACGATCATTAATGTTCGGGGCTGAGAACACCATGTTGTTCAACACGATGGCCATTGCGCGACCCTTGTACTCGGCGGTGAAGTCCGAGAAGGCTTTCTTGCGGAATTTGACGAACTCGAAGGCTACTACTGGGAAGCCAGTGTTGCCGGTCGTTGCGCCTGCATAAGACAGGCCGCCACCGCTGAACTCCCACGAAGTATCTGAGCCGGCAAGCTCAGGGCGTACTTGGTCCAGCATGAGCAGGGGAATGGCGCCATCCACAATGTGTTGGCCAAGGCTCGTAACGGCATCACTACCTTCCGAGCTGTCTGGTGCAAACCAGCGAATCTCGGGGCGAGGCCCACCTTCATTCTCGGCAATGCGGTTGAAGTCTAGGGGAGTGCCCTCGGGGTTCGCAGCTTTCCAATCGCGCCATTTCTGGCTCTCTGCCGCGAGCGGCAGGCCATCGGAATTTTCCGCAATGATGCGGAACTGCAACAAGCCTTGACTACCGACTAAGCGCTTGACCTCTTCCACTTGCTCTTCCGTGTAATCCGGAAGTTCAATAATAAGAGAGTCTTCACCCTGCGAGTAAATCGGGATGTCCTTGACGCCAGTTGGGTCAACGCGCTTAGCAAAGATGGTGACGGTTTCGTCGAGCAAAGTCTGGCTTTGCTGACGTTCCGCTTCGGTGATTTCACCGCGCTCTACAGCGCCATCAAAGTCAAGGCTATAGACCAGCCGGGTACCACCACGAAGGTCAAGGCCTAAGTGGAGGTCAAAGGAAAAGATAGCCCAAATGGAAAGCAGTGAAACCACTGCAATGCCAAGGAGCTTGCGAGAGAGATTATGAACCATGAACCGGTGTTCCGGGTGATTTGGAACGAATGGCGATTACAGTTGAGCGGAACGACCGGCGCGATCACGCAAGTAGAACAACTTGGCACGACGAGGTTGACGCTTTGGTCCACGCTCGACGGTCACGCTTTGAACGCGTGGGCTGTGCAGAGGGAATGTCCGCTCTACGCCTTCGCCTTGCACGATGCGACGCACCGAGAAGGTTTTGCCTACGCCATGTCCTTTTATTTGAAGGACTTGGCCAATGAACGGCTGCACGCGCTCGTTCTTGCCCTCTTTGATGAGGTATTCAACTTTGACGATATCGCCAACCTTGAACGAAGGAGCATTCTCCTTCATGTATTGCTTCTGAACTTCCTGGACGATCTTATCCATCGTTAACTTGGCTTGTTTCGGGGCTTGTCGGTGATTTGGGGCGGTTGCAGATCAGGTCGACGTTCTTCAGTACGAAGACGCGCCTGCTCTTGCCTCCAGCGATCCACTTCGGCGTGGTTTCCGCTGCGTAGGACTTCAGGTACGGCCATTTCGCGAAACACCTCAGGACGGGTGTAATGCGGATGGTCGAGGACCAATGGATCAGTGAAGGATTCTTGCACGGCGGATTGATCGTGCCCTAAGGCGCCGGGTATCAAGCGTGCGGTTGCTTCAATGACTGCGAGCGCACCTAGTTCACCTCCGCAGAGCACGAAATCGCCGAGAGAAATCTCAGTCCATTCCATGCCTTTGCGAATGCGTTCATCAAAACCTTCATACCGGCCGCACAGAAGAAGCAAACGCTCTTCTTGAGCAAACTCGGTGGCTGTGTTTTGACGAAAAGGTGTGCCGCTTGGGGTCATCAGAATCTTGCGGCAAGAACCGTAAGTTTCTTCAACCCATTCCACTGCAGAAAAGATCGGCTCGGGCTTTAAAACCATTCCAGGACCTCCCCCGTAGGGACGGTCATCCACTTGATGGTGTTTGTCCGTCGCAAAACGACGGAAATCCAATACGTGGACCTGGAGTAGACCCGCCTTCTGAGCGCGTCCCAAAATCGAGGAAGTTAAGTAAGTCTCAACAGCCTCGGGGAACAGGGTAAGAAGGTGAACCTCGAGCATCCCGGAACCTCCGGGAAAATTGGCCGCATAAGATACGTGAATCACACCCTTTGAGCAACCTTAGGGGGGTAAATTTGGCCCTTTGGGAGGAGGATTCTATCCTGTCGGCATGTTTACCGGTCTGATCGAAGGAATGGGTGAAATTCAAGCTCGCGAGCCTGTGGAAGCAGGCGAGCACCTGTGGGTGGAGCTGGGGGCCTTGGCCGATGGCTTGGCGCTCGGTGATTCCGTCTGCACTGCGGGCGCATGTCTCTCGGTGGCGGTGATTGATGGCACCAGAGTGCGTTATGACGTATCGCCGGAAACGCTTCATAAGACTAACCTGGGGGACCTTGTGGCTGGTTCTAAAGTCAATGTCGAGCGAAGCTTACGCGTAGGTGACAGGTTAGGGGGACACTTCCTTAGCGGTCATGTCGACGGCCTTGGCACCTACCTGGGCTGTGCAGGACAGGGCGATTTTTCGGTCTATCGTTTCGAAACCCCCGTGTCGTTCTGGCCTTATCTCGTCTCCAAGGGGTCGGTAGGCATCGAAGGGGTGAGCTTGACCGTGGCTGAATTGCTTGAGCCGTACCAGTTCACGGTGGCCTTGATCCCGGAAACTCTTTCTCGGACCACGCTCGGTACCCTAACGCCAGGAGCCAAGGTCAATCTTGAGGGCGACATGCTCGGCAAATACGTCCTTCGTTTCCTTGAACAGAGGACGGAAAATCCCGAAACTAACTTTTCTTGAGCTCCAGGCTCTGCGATGATGTCCGCCGCAATTAAAGACCACATGCTCCGAAACCTCGCACTTCTTCTTCTGGCTGCTCCAGCCGCAGCCCAGGAACCTGTCCTTCACGGATCGGATTCCGTCGACCTAACTCTTGGTGGAGAGCTTCTCTTCCGTGGCGAGTTTCGCGACAACGCAAATCAGGCCACTGGCCTTGGCGGTTCCACGGACGATTTCTTGACCCGCGCAGGCGTCGGCCTAGATTTCGACGTGCACCGTTACTTCGGTGGTTACATGGAGTTCTTTGCTGCGGTCGAAGCATCCGGCGAAACCGATACCCAAGGCATCCAACAGTTGTACTTGGACTTTGAACATCTCTTTGGTGAATACGAATTACGCGTCGGCCGCATGCAGTTTGATCTCGGAGATGGTCGCTTAGTCTCTTCTAACCCATGGCTTCTGGATCGCAACTCCTTCGATGGCTTGTTGATCGCAACGGAAGCGGGGGGATGGGATATTAGCCTTTGGCACACCCAAGCTGCGAACGGCCCCAGCGACATGTTCGATGACCGCTTCTCTGGTATCTGGATAGAGACAGAGATTGACGACAATGAAGACCTCGAGTTATCCATTATGCGTCGTGCAAGAAGCAATATGGACTTTGAGGAGTACACCCTCGGTTTGCGTTGGGCGGGTGAAACTCGCAATGGCTTGAACTGGAATCTGTTTGGCGCCTACCAAGATGGCAATGACGCCGGATTGGAAGTCCTAGCCTATGCCTTTGCCGCAACGGTGAAGAAGAAGTTGGACTATGGTCATGGCATTGGTGCTGAAATCGCTTTGGCACAAGGCAATGACTCCAAAACTACCGACCGCAAGCGCTTTGACCCGCTTTACATTGACCAGCATAAGTACAACGGCCGTGCTGACATTGTTGCATTCTCCAACTTGATTGACCTTTCTGTGTTTTACTGGCTCGACTGGAATGAGCGTTGGAGCTTCCATACCGACCTCCACGACTTTTCCCGTCAGAATGATTCCGATTTGGTTTACCTCGGATCTTCCGTGACTGGAGTCACCCCTGCGAGCTCTTCCGCCGGCATCGGCACCGAGCTCGACATCTACTGTGAAGGCATCCTTTCAGACAGCCTCTCGCTAGATTTCGGTGGTGCGATTTTCTCACCACAAGCCTCGCTCCCGCACGACGAAGAGCAACTTTGGTTGTACTTGCAGTTCGTGCTTAACTTTTAGAAACGATGAAACGCTCCTTAGCTCTTCTAACCTCGTCCATGCTCGCTGCTCCTTTGATGGCGCAAGGCGACGTGGTCACTTTCAATTCATCCGTCGATAGCGTTGAATTGGGTGGTTCCTTGCGGTTCCGCACCGAGACACGCGACCCAAGCGCGCCAATTGCTGGCCTAAACTCGGATTCCGTGTCTAGCGGATTCGCTCGCGTGTTCTTCAACGTAAAGGCTTCCGATGCCGTCGACGGCAAGATTGAATTCCAGCACGTGATTCCTGGTCAAGGCATGGATTCCGAAAACCTACTTCGCCAAGCTTGGTTGAGTTGGGCAACTTCCGAGACCACCAATCTAAAGGTGGGCCGCTTTCAAATGAAGTATGGCAACCAGCGTATGGTTTCGGATCTCGCATGGAGCAACTTAGGCCGCGCATGGGATGGAGTTTCTTACCAGTACAAGGCGGAAGCTTTCACCACCGATTTCTTCTGGACTCAGCCGGTTGAATTGATGGGCATCGCGGTCGGTTCCGAGCAGGCCTTCGGTGGCATTTACTTGGAGTTTGATCCGAACGATGCAATCGAGGTGGATCTTTACACCTTCTTCCGTCGTGATCGTGGCCTTGGCGGTCTCGGCAACAATGACATGACTTTCGGCGGCATCGTCGAGGGCAACATCACGGATGGTGCAACCTTCTCGGTGGAAGCTGCAGCACAGAGTGGCGATCACGGTGCACTCGATGCTGGTGGTCTTGCCATTGCAGCACGTGCTGACATGGAAGTCGCCAAGGGCGTCAAGCTCGGTATCGGTTATGAACTCGCATCGGGTGACGGCAACGCAACCGACGGCGATGACGATTCCTTCCGTCCACTGTTTGATTTCGGTCACGCATACCACGGCACCCAGGACCTCTTCATCTGGAGTAACTTGCAGGACCTCGTGTTCCGTTCCAGCTTTGCCCTAGATGGCAATTGGAGCCTTAACGGTGACGTGCACATCTTCAGCTTAGATGATGAAGCGGGTGGCATTCCATCCTTCACCGGTGGTCCATTCGTATCGGTTCCAGGCGAAGATGCTCTCGGCACTGAGCTTGATGTTTCCGTACGCGGTCAGGTTGCTGGCGGCATCGACATCTGGGCAGGCATCTCCTACTTCGCAGCAGGCGATGCGATTGCATCCAACGATGACCAGTTGTGGGCCTTCTTGCAGGGTGAGTTCTACTTCTAAGTAGCAATCCTTTCCGGCTTAACGGCCGGCTCTTTTGAAGCTCTTGAGCAATGCCTCGAGGGCTTCATTTTTTATTGCTGCCGAAGCCTCGTCTTGAATGGCATTCTTCAACACCGGGAACCAGTCCGCACCATAGCCTGCGGTGCGCCACAAAAGGGAACGTTCGCTTTCTGGCAAGAAGGAGCGATGGAAGCGGAATGCCGGGGAAGAAGGGGCGTCCTTGCCACCTTCCTTAATGCGCAAAGTCAACTCCAGCGCTTCTTTTTGCAGGCGAAGTTTGGCAATCTCTTCCGTTTCGGTGTTATCCGGAAGACGATCCAGTTCACGCAAAATTTGTTGAAGCCAACCCATGCGTCCATCGACCGCGGTGCTTTCATGAGCCAGGTTGCTGACCAACTGCACGGCAAAAGAGGCTGCTTGTGCATGATGGAGATACCCCGGATCAAGGAACTCTTCAATGAGATACGGAGTATCCATAGCTGAGTGGTAAACCCCACTACCGCCATGGAATCCAAAAGCCACCACTTCGATGCCGGCTAACTCAAGGAAAGGCACGTGGTCGGAACCGCCACCTGGAACACCGAGGTTCTTTGGCACCGAAATGGCCTGCACCTCACAAGTGTTGGTCAAGCTAGCCACCAGGCCTGGTGTGCAAGAAGCACTGAAGTTCGGGCCAGTGGCCGCAACATCCATATTGAGATAAGCCACGGCGTGGTGCTGCAGTTCCTCGCGATATTGCTCGACCCATTCGGTAGAACCAACCAACCCCCATTCTTCGGCATCCCAGGTGGCGAAAACCAAAGTGCGCTCCGGGCGCCACCCGCGTTGCATGGCTTCACCAATGACGCGCGCGGTTTCTAGCAAAACCGTGCTGCCGGTTCCATTGTCGGTTGCGCCAAAGCCCCAAGCATCGCGATGTGCACCAATGATGATCCACTCGTCGGGCCGCTTACTTCCAACAATACGGCCTAATACATTTTGGATTTCTACTAGGTTGGAATTTTGCTCCACCGACATACGTGCGGTTGTGGAAATAGGTCCGAGTTTGCGTTCTGCGCCGCGCATTAAGAGTGCAGCATTCGCTGAAGAAATCGGCAGAGAGGGGATACGCACCAAGCCCTCGGCCTGTTCTGGGAGAATGCGGGAGACATTTTCTTTTGCAGCCCATCCTGGAGTGAGTGGGTCGCCATCGGCGTTGTAAACCGAGCCGCGTTGAATGCCACTACTTGGACGCCAGGGGCCTTTGGGCAAGACATCGCCGCGGGAGCTGCCATCATCATCGCGGTCGGTGTAAAGCAGGGCACCGGCAAAACCATAAGCTTCTGCATTGGCAACTTTCAGGCCGCGGTATAGAGAGCCGTAACGCACCAAAGCAATGCCGCCATGGAAGGCATCGCCGTGCAGGCGTTTTAGTTCGCGGAATTCGTTTTCGGTGCCATAGCCGACATACCAGATCTTGCCCTCTGCGCGACCGGCAAAGGTGAGGCCGTGCATAGGAGGAACATGATTGCGTAAGGTGCGCTCGTCTTCTTCAAAACCAGTTTCAAAAAGGTTGAGGGCTTGCCAGCTGCCATCGGTGGTTTCTACTTGAAGGCTTTGCCCGGTTTGGCGAGGGAGATAACACCAATAAGGCTCCCGTTCCACCTGCATACCCGCGGCTTCGAACACCTCAGCAGCAAAATCGGCGGCGGCTAACGATTCTATACTTCCGGCAAAGCGCGGCAGCTCGCATAGGCGATTCATGGTTTCGCCGAGTCGTTCGGAAGAAACTGCGGTGGGGTCGGGTCCAGCCGGAGATTGCGCTTCTTGAGCGAAGGTCAGGGCGGAGATGCAAAAGAGGGTCAGAGAAATGGCCATGGTGACGTTACCCTAACAGGCCGTCGTCACGGACAGCGCCTGCCATGTCTCCCAGCTCGCCTACTTTTCTCGCCATCGATTGGAATGGAACCGTCGTGCCGATTTTTGGCTGTCCGGTTTATCCAGGTGCCCGTGAGGTGCTTGAGGACCTGAAAAAGGCTGGATTGCCGCTGTTTGTGGTCAGCTGTGCGACCCAACGCCATATCGAACAAGATGTAGAGCGCACTGGACTCTCGTTCGATGGCATTTACGGCTGCGACGATAAGGGGCCCATTTTCTCCGATTTGCGTCTTCAGCATGGGGTCGGCTTGGTCCTTGGTGACCATCCGTCAGACCGCCGTGGAGCAGAATCTGCCGGCATGCCGTTCTTTCAGGCTTGCCTAGAGGGGCAGATTGCATTCCCTGAGCAGAAGGATGTATTTCGGCATTGGCGCGAGGTCCCAACCCTCCTGCTTGCCGGTCGTTCTTGCGAACGTTAGAATGCTGGGCCCCTTTGGGGCTTCAGCGACCATGAAAAGCACTCTTCCACAGCGCCTACAGCGCAACATTAACGGTTCCTTCTCCCGTACCGTTCTTCTTCAGAAGAGAATCCGCCAGCTTGTGCGTGGCGACGCTCCACTATTCGATGCCGAATTGGAGCGCATGGAAAACCCAATCGAAATCGCCTTGACTGAATTCGAGCGCGGTTTGATTGAACTTGTTGAAGAGCAGATCGAAGAAAAGCCAACGCTTTAAGGCGTTATGGTTTTACTACTTGGCGCGTCCGAGTAGTTGGCGCAGACATTCCTGCAAGGTTTCGCGAAGACTCGTGAACCCTTCGTAATAGCAGGTGATGCATGGCTTTTGCCCCGATTGATTACACACCTCCCGGGCCTTCTTGGTGAAGGTGGTGCGATTCCAATGCAAGATGACGAGGGCGTCGTACCGCGTATTCATATCGGTAGCGAGTTTGTCCATTTCCTTATGCCAGGAAACGTATTCGGCCATACGCCAAGTGCTGGTGAAACCCATGACCTCGGCATATTCCTTGAGCTTGTCACGATGACGATATTGGGGCTCACCGCCGCCGACAACTAGCACACGGAAAGGTAAACCGGTTTCCGCCATAAGTGCCGCCAAATCCTGTTCTTTCTGCAATAGCGGGCGGTTATGGAAAGAGGGGACTTCCTCTTCCACAAGGGCATGAAAGCGCTCGCGGTCTTCTAGACAAGCACGAAGGTCATCGCGTTCCCAGACTAAGAGGTCTAATTTTTGCTCCGCAAGATGCTGACCTTGGCGTGCATCGTCCGCTTCTTCCATCAAGTTTTTCTCGCGATCGGTGGCCGAGAAAGAATCGGCAAGTTTTTTCTTCCAACGGGCTGCTCGCGAAATGGCAACCCGACGTTCCGCAACCGCATCAATGAGTTGCTCTTTCAGCTCGGTGTGACGTTTCCGCTCCTGGCCCATCTCTTCCTCTAGCTGCGATTGCGCCCGACGTGCATCTAACAGCTGCTGCTTCAAGGCGGCAACTTTCTCCTCCGCGGTCACCGCAGGAGCAATCTCAGTCTTCGGCTTAGCCTTGCTCTTCGATGTCGCGCCAGTCTCGTCGGCAGCATCTTTTTTCGCCTCGATGAAATTCTGCCAAGCGGTCATACGCTCAAGCAGCCGTTGACGCGCTTCGCCTTCGGCAAGCACCATGTCATGGGCGAGTGCGGACCGCAAGGTTTGCTGACTCTGGGCCTCGGCGTCGTCTGGGGCGAAATCAGCAGCTTTGGGCTCGGTGGGCAAGGCTTCCCATAGAGCTTGCACCACGGCCTTCCGCAACTTCGGATGATACGGCAAAATATCGGCCACTTGCTGGGCTGCGCTCAATTTCCCAGCTTTCCGACGCCCAGCCACGCGCGCTAAGGCTTGGCACTCGGCGGGAGCAAGGAATCGTTCGAGCAGGGCTGCCAATACCTGGACCTCGCGGCTCAAGAATAAGAGTGCGGAATCGAGTGCGCTCTTGTCTTGAGACTCTTCGCCGGTCATGTAGGGAGGTTAACATATTGGCTTGAAGTTCATCACTTGCACCTCGCTGCTTCTTGCCGCAACTTTGTGGATGAGTTGTGGTGGAAAAGAAGGACCGCCGCCTCCACCCAATGTTCTTTTGGTTGTGGTGGATACTTTGCGCGCCGATCACCTCACGCCTTATGGCTACAGCGTCCACAACACAACTCCGGTGTTGCAGAGTTTGGCAGAGGATCCCTACGGCAAGACTTATCACGGCATGTTGGGCTCCAGCTCTTGGACTAAACCAGGAGTGGCCACCTTGTTCACTGGATTGGACCCGCGCGGCCACAACGTCATGCGTTTGGTCGGCAAGGGAAGCAAGTTGAACGATGCCCACACGCTCGGTGCAGAGTTTGGTCGGGGTGGTTATGCAACCGGTTGCGTCATGAGCAACTTTTTGTTGGCCAAACGTATGCGCTCCGGCTTTGAGCAAGGCTTTGACTTTTACGATGACACCGTTGCGAATAAGGCCGATCCGCACCGAGGGTCCACTGCGGTGAATATTTCGAATTCTGGGATTGAGTGGATTACCAAGCAGAATGAACTCAAACCTTGGATGCTAGTTCTGCATTACTTCGATCCACACGCGAGTTTTGAGGACATCCAGGAAGTCGATTGGGTGGACCCTAATTATGAAGGCTGGGTCGTCGGCGGTGCTTCTACCGATTTGCTCCGCGAAAAGGAATCTTCGATGACGGCAGGCGATAGGGCTGCCTTGAATGCGTATTACGACGAAGAGATTTTTGCAACCGATCAGCAAATCGGTCGCGTCTTCGAAGCTTTGAAGCGTCAAGGTTTATGGGAAAACACGGTTGTCTTGTTCACTTCGGACCACGGAGAAGAGCTTGGCGAACGCGGGCATATTGGCCACACCCAAACCTTGCGTTCAGAATTGGTAGATCTTCCGTTTGTAGTGCGTGTGCCCAAGGCCTACCAGAGCGCTTGGAACATGCCCGAATCAGCAGGTGGTGGTTATGCCATGCGTCAGATTTATCCAGCTATGTTGACGGTTGCAGGCTTACCCGTTCCAGAAGACCGTAGCGTGGAAGCACCGCCTTTCTTGATTGCCCAAGTGGACTTTGTTCCCGTGCGTAAGGAACACATCGAAAAGTATGTGCAAAAACGTGCCTTGCGCAAAAATGGCATGCAGTACATCTTGGACACGCGCAGTGGGGAGGAACTGTTGTTCGATTTGAACGCAGACCCCACCATGCAATCGCCTTTGCCTGCCGAGCATGAAGCATGGGCTGGCATGCGTGCCTTATTAGACGAGCCGGTTTTCTGGGAGGAATATTGAGCGGCATCGCAGCTCGCCTTGACGGCCCCTTAGGCGCCCTGCTTGCGCCGTTCGGTTGGGTGTTCTCCCATCTCGCAGCGGCACGGGTTTCCGCATTTGAGCGTGGTTGGAAAGCTTCGGTGAAGCCGCCGCGCCCCACCATGTCGATTGGTAATATTTCGGCTGGTGGAACCGGAAAAACGCCATTGCTGTTCCACGCATTAGAATGGTTTGCCAAGCACGATGCCAGGATTGGAGTTTTATCCCGCGGCTATGGGGGCGATGAAGGCCGCATGTTGGAAGAACGCTTCCCCGAGGTCTTACTTGCAGAGGGCGCCGATCGCATTGCAGGTATGAGGACTTTGATGCAGGCGGAGGAGCCACCCGAAATGTTTTTGCTGGACGATGGCTTCCAACATTTAAAACTAAAACGCGATATCGACATCGTAGTGCTTGATGCCTTGCGCCCCTTTGGCCGCTGCTTCCCTGCCGGCATCTTCCGCGAATCGGTTCACGCACTCAAACGCGCCGACTTAATCGTCATGTCGCGTGCTGAGTTCGTTCCCGAGGAGGAACGCCTTGCGATATGGAAGAAGGTGCAGCAAGTTCGTGGTCCTGAGTGCCCTTTGCCGCGGGTGGAAGGAGGCGTGGTTGCGCGCGATCTGCGCAACTTGAAAGACGGTCGCGTTATTCCAGTGCGTGAGATGTCTGGCCAAGAAGTACGCCTTGCCGCAGGGATTGGTAATCACGATTCCTTTTTCCGTTTGGTGCAAGCCAAGGGCCTCAAGGTGGAGCGCTTTGCACGCCTTGCCGACCACTATGCATGGAGCGCTTCCGATGTCGCTCAGTTCGGCTCCGATTTGCCGCTGATCGTTACTGAAAAAGATGGTGTCAAGTTACGTCCTTTTGCCGAGGAGCATTGTTGGGAATTGCGTGTTGATTGGGATTTCCGCCTTGGCGCAGAAGCTTGGGAGCAATGCTTGGCGGAATTGCATTTACCCATTCGTGCCGCTCGCATCGAACCTTTGTGGGCAGCGCATGACCCCGATGGTCGAGGTGGCGTATGAGCACAGTGAGGCAATTTCGCAAACGCATTCGCCGGCGCTGGAAGCGCCAACCCGGCGTGATTCCCTGGTTGCTCTATCAGCCGATGCGTTTGTTCGTGGCCATTTTACGCTTGTTGCCAGCAGCTTGGATGTTTGGCATTGCCCGTGCCATCGCCCGCCTTGCCTGGTTCTCCTCCCGACGTCGACGTGTGGGCCGTTTTCATATTGCCCAGGCACTTCCGAACCGGTCCGTCGAGGAGCGCGACCAAATATTGAAAACTTCGTGCGGTCAACTCGGTGAAGAGGCCGCGGAGATTTTAATCTACAGCGAAAAACTACGCGAAGGGTTTCTCGAGCGCATTCATTTTGAAGAAGGCGCGCGCGAACGCTTTGAATCCATGAAGGGTAAGGGGGCGGTGCTGGTCCAGGCCCACCTTGGGGCATTTGAACTTGGCGGAGGCGCACTTGGTCAACTCGGCTTGAATCCCGCGTTCCCCATGCGTATGCCGAATAATTATTACCTCGGCCGAGATTTGGTCGAAGGTCGCGCGGGTTGGGGGGTGACCTTGTTGCCGCGTCAAGGTGCCGTGCGGAAAATGATGGGGCACCTGCGTACCGGCGGTTCCGTGGTGCTCGCAACCGACCAGAACGCCCACCACGCACCGCTATTTGTACCCTGGTTTGGCCATCCAGCGGCCACCGAACGCGCTGCTGCGTCCTTAGTTCTAAAGCTCGGCACGCCGCTGCTGGTATTCTGGTGTGTGCGCAACGCAGAGATGGGCCATTGGACTCTCGGTTGTGAAGTCCTAGAAACTGGCGGGGAACGCCAAGCGGCTTCTGACCAAGCTGTCATCGACCTAAACCTGCGGATCCATCACTGTCTCGAAGACGTCATCCGACGCCACCCCGAGCAGTATCTTTGGATTCACGACCGTTACCGCACCCGTCCCACCGCTGATCAACCTTCGTTATGAGTCACCCCCTTCACGAATTGATTCCTGCTTTGCAGGAGCTCGGTCATCCGCGTATTGCTGTGGTCGGCGATTACATGCTCGACCGTTATCTTTGGGGCGACGCTGGACGGGTTAGCCCTGAAGCTCCAGTGCCGGTGGTGCACGCGCACCGCGAAGAAGATCGCTTAGGTGGAGCCGGTAATGTGGTCGCTAACTTGATTGGTTTAGGTGCTAAGGTCGCCTGCTTTGGTGCGCTAGGGGACGATGGATCAGCAACCCTCATGCTCGATGCGCTGCAAGAGTTAGGCGCCGAAACCCATGGTATGGAGCGCTGCGATGATCGCCCAACCATTCAGAAGATTCGCGTCATGGCACGCAATCAACAAATGTTGCGTGTGGATCGTGAAGAGTGCCGGGTCTTGAGCGAATCGGCAGAAGCCAAGCTGTTGAAGTCTTTATGCGCAACCGAATGGGATGCTGTGGTGCTTTCGGATTACGGGAAAGGAACGCTTTCTGAATCCTTTACCAAAGCGATTCTCCAAGAAGCGCAACGTCGCAAGGTACCTAGCCTGGTGGATCCCAAGCATCGCGACTTTAAGCGTTATGCCGGTGCCACTTTGGTCACGCCGAACCGCCTTGAAGCAGAAGCAGCAGCTGGTTGTAGCTTAGGTGACCTCGAGAAGCTCGCCGTTGAATGCGAAAAACTGCGCGCCGCCGCTGATTTGAACGCTTTACTCATTACATTAGGTGCGGAAGGCATGTTCCTAATGGCGAAAAATGAAGAGCCACTGCATTTGCCCACTGCCGCCAGGCAGGTCTACGACGTGACTGGTGCTGGCGACACCGTCATCGCCACCCTAGCGATTGCTCTCGGTCACGGTTATGACTTTGAACTCGCGGTACGCTTGGCGAATGCATCGGCCGGACTTGCTGTGGCCAAAGTCGGAACCACTGCCGTCGGACGTGAAGAATTGTTGCACATGTTGCGTGCCAGCACTCCTGAAGGAAAGATTCTCAGTGCAAATGACACCGCCGCCTTGCAGGGCGCACTGTCAGCTTTCCGCTTGGAGGGAAGACGCATTGTGTTCACCAACGGTTGCTTCGACATCCTTCACGCTGGTCACGTGCGTTACTTGCGCGCAGCTCGAGGTCTCGGCGATGTGCTTGTTCTTGGGTTAAACTCCGACGCCTCGGTGCGTCGCCTCAAGGGGAAAGAGCGGCCCTTTAATGGGGTGGAAGATCGCGCCGAAGTCTTGGCCGGTCTCGAGTGTGTAGATCTAGTGATTGAATTCGAGCAAGACACTCCAGAAGAGCTGATTCAAAGCGTGCAGCCAGATATTTTGGTGAAGGGTGCCGATTGGCGTGGCAAGGGAGTCGCCGGTGCCGAGTTTGTAGAACGGCATGGTGGAGAGGTGCAGTTCATTGATCTATTGGAGGGTCGCAGCACCACTGGGCTTGCCGACCGGATTCGCAATCGCTGAATCTACTCGCGACATGAACACTTCGCGCCCCCCGCTATGGATCTTGCCCTGCGGCATCCTGTCGGGATTAGTTTCTGGCTTGTTAGGCGTGGGCGGGGGCCTGGTGGTGAGTCCGATGCTTCTGCTCAGCGGTTTGCCCTTACGCAAAGCCACTGGAACTGCACTCGCAGTCATCCCACTGGTCGCCCTGGTGGCAGTCCTTGCTGACCTGGTCACTTTGCCGGGGAATCTACGCGTTTGGCTAGGTCTTGCCGTCGCCGTTGGCGGCCCACTTGGGGTGCGCCTAGGGCGTTCGGTGGAAGAACGTTTACCTGCCAAAACCCTCGGACTCTTTTTTCAGGGTCTCTTAGTGCTGACGGCAATCCGCAGTTTGGGGTTATGGGGGGAATTACCCGCCGAAGCCTTGCAGGGCATCGCGCAAGAAAACGTTTGGTTTCAATATGGCTTAGCGGCTTTGCTGGGTGTGGCTGCAGGCCTTTGTTCGGTGCTGTTTGGTGTCGGCGGGGGCGTAGTCGTGGTTCCAGGCCTCATCTTCTTGGTGGGAGGCGTGGACTTTCGTGCTGCAACGGCAGCAAGTCTATTGGCCATGATTCCCACCACCCTTTTCTCCCTGCGCGTCGCCTTAGTTTCGGGACGCGTGGAAAAGGTTTACATTCCACATCTTCTCGTGGGCGCGATCCCAGCCGCAGCACTCGCGGTTTGGTTGCGCAATATATGGATGAAGCCCCAAATGCTTAGTGTGCTCTTTGGGGCTTTCTTGCTCTTCGTCGCAGCGAAGATGTTTCTGAAACGGGCGTCTACTTCCGGTTAGGATCGGCGCTCGCCACGTAGATTTTTACGCGATCGCGGCCCGAGTCCTTGGCCCAGTAAAGCGCGCGGTCTGCTTGCTCCACCAAATCTAAGAGCTCTGCCCGGTTTGATCCCTCGGCAGATGAGGTGCCGAAACTAGCCGTAACTTGCACCGTTTGTCCGTGGTTGGTGGTAAAGCGCATGTTCGCCAGCTGTTGACGACAACGCTCAGCAACTTCTGCGCATTGAATTATGTCTGCGCCAGGAAGTGCGATTAGAAATTCCTCGCCACCCCAACGTCCAACATAGTCACCTCCACGGATCGCAGAGGAATAGCAATCTGCAGCTCCTTTGAGCACCATGTCCCCAACGGCGTGGCCATAGTTGTCGTTCACGGCCTTAAAGTGATCAATGTCAATCATGATCATGCCCAGTGGGCGACGTTCCCGACGCATGCGATCTTCATCTAAACGCATGGTATTCAACATGGCGCGGCGATTCATTAATTGGGTTAATGCATCGGTGCGAGCCAAGTGGTCGGCGTCGTCCTTCTGACGTTGAAGCTCTGCCTGAAGCGACAGAATGCGTTCACCATTCGCCAACCGAGCCTTAAGCTCAAGGTGGTGAAAAGGCTTAGTAATGAAGTCGTTTGCACCAGCTTCCATGCCGCAGGCAAGGTCCTCGGAGCTGTCCTTGCTGGTGAGCAAGATCACGAAGCACAAGTTTTCACTCCCTGCTTCACTTGCACGGATTTTGGCGCAGAGGCCAGGCCCGTCTAGGTTGGGCATCATCCAATCGGTGATAACCATGCGCGCATCATGCTTTTGGAACAGTTCAAAAGCTTCTTGGCCATCTTTGGCGATGAGGACTTCGTGCCCCCAGCTTTCTAGCTGTTTTGCGATAACACGCCGTCCGACCATTTCGTCGTCTGCGATGAGGATTTTCATGACTCTAGTGTGGAGGGGTGGACCTGTGACCCCCAGACGTGCAGCGCCTCGGAGAGTTGGTCACGGGTAAAGGGTTTGGTCAAGTGATCGTCCATGCCGGCATCTCGGCTGCGTTGCCGTTCTTCGGAAGTGGCATGTGCGGTCAGGGCAAGGATTGGGATTTCCATTCCATCGGGTAGGGCGCGAATGGCACGACAAGCATCGTGACCACCCATGACGGGCATTTGCAGATCCATCAAAATGAGGTCTGCGCCTTCTGTTTGGAAGGCTTGAACGGCTAGTTTGCCATTGGGCTGGTGGTTTACGGTGTGGCCCAGGCTTTCGAGCATGCGACAAACGATGAGCGCATTAGTCGGGTGGTCTTCTGCAACCAAAACACGTAGACCAGAGACCTCTTTTACCTCGCTCGAAACGGCAATCTCATGCGCTTGAGCTTGCTTAACGAGACCTTCTAGAGCTTCCGTCGTTGGAGAGCTTCCTAGATAACAGAAGGGAGAAACGCCATTGTTGTCAGTCGGCGTAGGTGGGGTGTCGGTAAAGACAGCCGTGCAGCGGAAGTGGCGCAAGAAGGCGCTAACCAGCTTGGGGTCTGCATCGAAAGAGGCATGGTCCAAGAATAAGAATCGTCTCGCCTTTTCATTGCGGAAACATTCTCGTGCAATGTTCCACATGTCCGTGTCGAACTTCGCGTGAAAGACGTCTGCACCAGCGATGGGTAGGGACCGTCCAAGTTCCTCTGCATCTGCGCCAACAGCAACTACGCTACAAGGCGTATGCAAGGGCTTTTGATTTGCATCGCAAAGCGGAAGTGTGGCGAAAAAGTGACTGCCTTCCCCAACCGTGCTGGTGACTTGGAGTTTGCCTCCCATAAGCTCCACCAAGCTTCGGGTGATGGTTAGGCCAAGCCCGGTGCCTCCAAAGTCACGCGTGGTGGATCCGTCAGCCTGGGTAAAACTCTCGAAGATTTTGTGCAGGCGGTCTTCCGGAATGCCGACTCCTTGGTCTTTCACGGAGATGAGCAGTTGCGGCTGATTCTCAGCGCTAAAGACCATTTTGGAGGAAACTGTAATCGTGCCTTTTGCGGTGAACTTGACCGCGTTCCCCAATAGGTTGTGCACGATTTGACGTATGCGGATGGCATCGCCGAGCAGCTCCTTTGGCAAACCGGAGTCATGTTCGAGGACAATCTCTGCCTTGGCGCGGCCACTCAAACGATGAAGGTCCACCGTATCACGCATGACCGTTTTAAGGTCGTAGGGGACATGTTCGATGTCCATCTTGCCTGCTTCGATTTTTGAGAAATCTAGCAATTCATCGATCAATTGCAGCAAGCTTTGGCCGCAGCGACGCGCGGTTTCTAGGCAAGTGCGTTGATCCTCATTGAGGTCCGATTCCAAAGTGAGGTCGGTCATGCCCAAAATCCCATTCATTGGCGTGCGGATTTCATGGCTGATGTTGGCCAAGAATTCTTGCTTCGCCCGATTCGCTGAATCGGCGCGCTTTACTTCCACCAGCAATTCTTTTTTGGCAATACCAAGATCATGCATGATCTCAGAGTTTTGGTAACGACGGATGAGAGCATTTACTTGCACTTCATTTGCCTTTTTAACGCCTACCCCACAAAACAAGAAGAAAATGGCGCCCATCGAAGCGATGGCGTAATCCGGTTGCGGAGCGAAATACATGCCCACTACGGGGGGCAATAGCAAAAGAGAGCTGAACACCGCATAGCTCTTCAGGCGCGCGGACAAGGTCACCACCGAGGAGGCGGTGATTCCGGCAAACACCATCATGAAAAAGGCGCAATCGACCGCATCTAAGCTTGGCAAGACTAATAGGAATCCCAAACTCCACGCCAGCGCACACCCTGAAATACTCAGCGTATGGAATTTAAAGTCGGTGCCATCGTAGGTTTTCTTGCCACGGTAACGCCGGAAGTTCTTCACACGAATCAGGACCGAGCCCACGATGACCGCAGCCCAAATGCCTAGAACTAGGTTGGGGAGATGGCTCCACTTAAAGCCCACCACCATGCCAATAACTAAGAGGTGCCCCACAATCGCACTCGTTTCGTTGCGATACAAATCCGCGATCAAATCGTTCGTGAAACGATCCTGATACTGCGGGAAGCGGTCGATAAGCCTTTTGGGGCGCATGGTTAAGGGAAGGAAGGTGGCGCAAGACCACGAGAAGGACCTCTCATGGGTTGCGACCAGCCTCTATCGGCCAATCCATCTCGAATTCCTGAGCCTAAACCTAATCTGTTACTCACAAAGAGGGCTCTGCTAGGGTAAGCACAACTTGTCCCACTGGAGAACACGATGCCCTTAACCTTATTCTTGCTCGCCAATTTGGCGTTTGCGCCCGCTCAAGACCAAAATCCTGATTCCATTGGCTTTCCCCACCCGGCCTATCCGGTGCTTGGCCTGAGAACTCATTTGCCCACCGATGATCAATGGGGAGAGCAATCTTCGTGGGTTTCACTGAGTCCATCCTGGCTGAATGCCAACGGCACCCTCCTCGAGGCCGATTCGCGCGCGGCTCTTCTTGAACGGGTGGCGAACTCTATGACTGGGGGCAATTCCCTGCTTGCGGATTGGATGGCTGCTACAGCGCCAGAAGCGGTAACCTTGAACTATCGAGTGCTGGTTGACGGCGCCGAAGCTCTCGCGGGACGGGAAATGTTTCCTATGGGGCAGGCGGTCGCTTTTAGTGATTTAATCCGCAATGCCTGTATTTTGGATTTCGATGTCGAGATTGCCTCGGGGTCTGGGATTTTCGACCCCATCATGGGACAACAAGTTTCGGGTTCTTCCCTGGCGATTCAAGTGTTGCCGGTGCCTGGGAATGGATGGACCGCAGAGGTCGCAATGATTTACAGCAAGCGCTTAGAGGGCGACCCCATCGCGATGAACTATGCGCAGGTAGCAGGTAAAGAGCGTTTGGTCAGCCGCATTGCCGAAATCGGTGGTTTTGGTTGGTTAACTCCACAGGCAGCGGTGGTGTTGGACCTTCCCACCGTAGGCGCCGGACGTGTCACTTTGGAACTTGTTGCAGATAGCCCAGCGCCCGCTGGAGTGATTGCCTTGACCGAGCAGGTGGCTTGGCTGTCCTTGCCTCAGTTAGCACGCTCCTCACAATGGGGTGCCATGGTTTCCACCTGGGAACAAGAGCGCGCGGTGTGGACTAACGGACAAGGCGACCTTGTCTTTGAAGGACCCGATGCCGCGAAAGCCGCGAGTGTTGCCATGCAAGCTGCCCTCGCTATGCTGAATCCAATTCAATTTGACCTAAGCGTGCAGCGCATTGTTGGAGGCGTGGAAGGTGAGCGTTCCGATATGCAAGTCACCATTCTGGAAGACACTCCGATGACCTTTGCCCAGGGAACCATCCGGGATGCTCTTGTCGAATGGGATGTCGAAGTTGCGCAAGTCGCGCGTCTTGCCGATCCAGCGTTCGCCGATTTCTTTTCCGGCTGGAACGGCGATCTGAAGGGCCGCCGCCTTGCGAATGGAAAGTATGAAGTGGAGCTCGATTTGAGCTTCACAGTGGTAGATGTCTCCTCCTCCAAGATCATCCGGCTTGCCGCAGCAACCTTGGGAGAAACGGGTTACGAAGGCAATGTGCCATCAAGCCCGGCCCATACCATGGAAGTGGAAACTCCTGAACTACGCGAAGTGCGGTTCCATGGGACCTACCAGAGCGATGAAAGGGGTCGTATCGTGCTCATTCGTAGCGCCAATTCCATACTTGGGGAGGGTGGGCGTTTGCGCATTGAAATTCAGATGAGCCAGCCCTAGACGGCACTTTTAAGGCTGGGGCGGCTGCTATGCTTGCCGCCTCATGCTGCTGTTCCAACATCCTGCTGCTTTACTTCTCCTCTTTGCCTGCGCCGGACCTTCTGCAACTGCAGAACAAACCGCTACCGTCGCAGCCGCCGAAAGCTCCTCACGGCCCGCACTGCAAACACCCGCAGGCCCCCCAGAGTTAGAGCTTCCGCGCCATCCCGCGCTTTCTCCCGATGCTTCGCAAGTTGCGTTTAGTCATCAAGGCGACCTTTGGGTTGCTCCCGTAGAAGGTGGGCGCGCGGTGCGTTTAACTGCGCACGATGCTTACGATGGCCGCCCCAAGTGGTCGCCTGATGGCCAGAGTTTGGCCTTTGTCAGTAACCGCCATGGTAATTGGGATGTCTACACCATGCCGGTATGGGGTGGCACTCCAAACCGCTTAACTTGGCACTCCGAAGGGGAGCGTTTGTATCAGTGGTTGGACTCCGAGCGTTTGCTCATGGGTGCGCAACGCGATCGGCGCTATTCCCGCCGCGATCGTGGCGCATGGATTGCTTACACCGATGGCCGCACACCGACGGTTATGGGGGATTGGGCAATCATGGCGGCAAGTGTTTCCCAGGATGGAAACACCATGGTGTATGAACGTGGGCATGGCGACCCAGCACGTCGTGCTTACCGTGGACCGGCAAACAGTTCCTTATGGACCTATGACGTGCAGAGTTCGATTCACGAGCAAATCACTGAGACCGATGGCAATGATTTGGCACCCATGCTGTCTCCAGATGGTAAGACCGTTTATTTTCTTTCCGACCGGAGTTGCGAAGGCAACCTAGAGGGGCGTGATTTGGGGTTATGGAAAATGCCAACGAAGGGTGGTCGTGCACGCTTGGTCTACCACCCTGGTGGCCGTAGTTTGCGCAATGCCGCGCTCTCTCAGAACGGTGCAGAAGTAGTGGCAGAGCTGGATTTAGGCCTGGTGCGCATTGCCACCAAAGATGGCTCCGCGCAACCCCTTCCTGTCTTCGGAAGTATCGACCCTTCGGATCCTTTGGTGCATGACCGTACGGTAAGTGCTGGTGCTTCGGAGATTGCGGTTTCCCCAGATGGCGAGAGCATCGCATTTGTTTCCGCCGGCGATGTGTACGTGATGCGCAAGCACGAGGACATCAAGCGTTGCGTGCGCGTGACCACGCACCCGGCACCGGATTACTCGCCGGTTTGGCTTGAGGATGGAAAAGAACTTTTATTCGTGAGTGAGCGCGATGGCAATGCCGAGTTTTACATCGCAGAAGTCCCAGATGGCGATGACGAGGAAGAAGGTAGTGATGATGAGGAAGACGAGGATTCCACGCCGTTCTACATGTCGCATGATTTCGAAATCGAGCGCATCACCCAGACCGATGCCGACGAGGCATCTCCAGCGCTTTCTCCAGACGGCAAAACTCTTGCATGGGTTGTCGGCCTAGGCGATTTAGTGGTAGGTGACCCAGAGACCGCAGAAATTCGCCGCACCTTGGTGACCGGATTTAACGCTCCCGATTTTGATTGGTCGCCTGACTCTGCGTGGTTGGTTTACTCCAAGTCCGATGACGATTTCAACAACGATGTATTCCTGCAAAGGGTCGACATTGAAGGACTAGAAGCTACCGAACCTGGAGTGCAGCCCTATAACCTCACCGTCCACCCTGACGATGACACTGGCCCACGTTGGTCACCCGATGGCCGCCACATTGTGTTTACTTCGCGTCGCATGATGCTGGATGAGACCGATGTCTGGATGGTCCATCTTCGCGCTGAAGATCAAGAGAGAAATAAGCAGGAACGTTTGGAAGCCGAAGAGGACGCGAAGAAAGCGGCTAAGGCAAAGAAGGCGAGCAAAGCGAAGAAACTTAAAGCGGGAAATGCTGCCGGTTCAGGAGCAGCCGACCCGTTGCTTAGCGGCACTTGGGAGGGGACCGTCACTGGCCCAGACCCAATCCCACCCACGGGTTTGCCGGTCATTTTGCGCTTGTTAAAGATTGGCGATGACCTCCAAGGTGAAATGGAATCCATGTTGTTTTCCTCTGCATGTGAAGGCCTAGCTTGGGACGCAAGTAGTGGCACGCTTAGCTTCGCCATGTCTATTCCAGATGGGCCTAACGTCGCCGTGGAACTCACCATCAGTGGCGATGACTTGAACGGAATGGCTTTGGTGGAAGGGGAAGAGTTCCCTATGACCGGCAAGCGCACTTCTGCTTCGAGTGGTCTAGAAGATGAGGATTTCGATATGGAAGAGGAGTCTGACTCCGACTCCAAGGGGCAAGACGATGCCGATAAGGATGACGAAGAAGATCCAGCAGATGCCGTCATCATTGATTGGACGGACTTGCGCCATCGTGTGGTGCGCATGACGCTCCGGGAAGGTAATGAAACCGCTCTTGGTTGGAGCGCTGATTCCACTAAGCTCTACTTCAATGCCAGCACCGGCACTCGCTTGACGAATGGCACCAGTGCGGAAACGGGGTTCTTCAGCTTAGAGGTCGAAGGTGGCAAAGAGGACAAGGTCGAGAGCACTCCAGTGGGTTCCCTAACCCTTGCGGACAAAGATCTGTTCTACGTGAAGAGTGGGCGTGTGGTCAGTAAAGGCAAGACCTACAACTTCTCTGTGCGTTACCGTGAAGATCTACGCGATGTACGGGAAGCCGTACTTGCTGAGGTCTGGCGCGCTCTAGACCGTAACTTCTACGACCCAGAATTCCATGGCCACGATTGGGCGGCATCTTTAGCTAAATGGGGGCCAGCCGCTCGTGTTGCCAGTACCCGCGAAGACTACGGTGAAATGGTGAACTGGATGCTGGGCGAAATGAATGCTAGTCACATGGGCTATTCCGGATTTGGCGCTTCTGCTGCCCGTGAAACCGATGCTCCTGGCATGGGATTGCTCGGCGTACTTTGGGACGAAACATATGTCGGCGATGGCCGTCGCGTAAAAGAAGTTCTTGCTGGCACCCCAGCTGCACGCAGCATTAGCCAGTTGCTGGTAGGTGACATCGTCCTTGGCGTGAATGGCGAAAACTACATGGAAGGCGGTAACTGGTACCGCCTCATGTCAGGCACGGCAGGCATTCCGACTTACCTCACAGTCATGAACTCCGATAACGAGTTGCGTGAAGTCACCATTCGTCCAACTTCCTCTATGGATTCTGCACTTTACCGGCGCTTTGAAGAGGTCACCCGAGCTCGCGTCGAGGAGGCCTCCAGCGGGCGCTTGGGTTACATCCACATTGAGTCGATGAGCACCGGTCCTTTGGTAGAATTTGAGCGCGATTTGTTTGCTGCCGGCGCAGGAAAAGATTGCCTATTGATTGACGTGCGTGAAAACGGCGGCGGATGGACTACCGACATGATTCTTGCCATGTTGTCGGTGCGCGATCATGCCCTTACCATTCCGCGTGGTGGCGGAGAAGGATATCCTCAGGGTCGCCGCGTGTTTGCCACTTGGGATAAACCCATCGTGGTGTTGTGCAATGAGAACAGTTACTCCAACGCGGAGATTTTCTCCTGGGCGGTGAAAACCTTGGGACGCGGTCCTTTGGTCGGAAAAGCCACTTTCGGCGCGGTGATTTCCACCGGCGGAACCGGTTTGATGGACGGCTCCTTCGTGCGTCTTCCATTCCGCGGTTGGTATGTGAATGATAAGGATCACACCAACATGGAGTTGAATGGTTGCCCGGTCGATTACCCGGTCGAGAATTTGCCTGGCGACGGCTTGCAAGGGTTAGATCGTCAGCTCGAAAAAGCTATCGAGGTTGGCCTTAAACAGCTCTAGAGCTCAGGATTCTAGGAATTAGGCTGCGTTTGCCCTACTCTATGCGTAGAGTAGGGTAGCGGAGACCCCAACATGAATCCTCAAGAACTAGAAACCGCACAAACCAGCGCCCCAACGTTTTGGGAGGACTTTTTTTCCTTCCTGAGCGCTGATTCCCTGCAAGACTTAATGTCGTGGGAATTCTGGCTGGTTGTGACCATTGTTTTGTTGGCCGGCGAAATCCTGACTGCAGGATTCTTGCTTGGCGCATTAACTCCAGGAAGCATCCTTGCAGCTGCTTGCGCAGGGCTTGGTTTTGGCATGTACATCCAGCTGACCGCCTTTGTGGTAGGTACTTTGGGTGGCTTGATTTACCTGCGGCCCATTTTCATGCGCAAGGTCATGGGGAGTGGTGTTCCTTCCAATGTTGGTGCCTTAGTTGGCGCTGTTGCAGAGGTCACCGAAGCTATTTCTGGCACTTCTCCCGGGCGAGTCAAGGTTGTCTCCGAGGAATGGCGTGCACGTTCTAATGATGAAATGGCAACCGGAGCCCGGGTGCGGGTTCTTTCCGTAGAAGGCAACACTTTGATTGTTGGCCCTGTTGAGTAATTTCGTTTCCCCTAAATCCAATCCATGATCTACGTCCTCTTAGGCTTAGTCGCACTTGTTGTACTCCTTGCAATTCGCGGCCTCAAAATTATTCGTCAAGCAGAGTTAATGCTGGTTGAACGACTAGGTAAATTCCACCGCACTTTGGAGCCAGGAATTAACATCATTTGGCCGTTCATTGACCGGCCACGTCCCATTTCGTGGCGCCTGAAAATGCAGAGTACGCGTGGCACTGTTACGCGCACCATTCAATCCAATACGGTGGACTTGCGTGAGCAAGTGTTCGACTTCCCCGAACAAAGCGTGATTACAAGGGATAACGTGGTCATTGAAGTCAACGGCTTGCTTTACTACCAAGTGACCGATGCGCGACGCGCCATTTATGAGGTTGCCAATCTTCCCATGGCGATTGAAAAGTTAGCGCAAACCACTTTGCGTAACATTATCGGTGAAATGGAGCTGGATACGACTCTGGGAAGCCGCGATGAAATTAACTCCAAGATGCGTGTTGTGCTAGACGAGGCCACGGATAAGTGGGGTGTCAAAGTGAACCGTGTGGAGTTGCAGGACATCAGTCCGCCGAGCACGGTGGTTCAGGCCATGGAGAAGCAGATGAAGGCCGAGCGTGAACGTCGGGCGGTAATTCTGGAAGCCGAAGGTGTGAAGGCTTCGCAGGTATTACGCGCACAAGGTCAACGCGATGCAGCGATTGCTGTGGCAGAAGGTGAGCGTCAAAGCCGCATTTTGAGAGCGGAAGGTGAAGCGAAGGGATTGGATATTGTGCGCATGGCCTTGCAAGACTCCGGCACCAATGCTGCGCAATACCAAATCGCCAAAGCTTACCTCGACACTCTTCAAGAAATCGGTTCCAGCGGAAAGGGAGACAAGACGGTGTTCTTGCCTTACGAAACCGCCAACGTGCTTGGCAGCATTGGTGGCATCAAAGAGATTCTTGGTGCAAGTGGTGGAGGGGCGATTGGCCCAACCTCAACTTCGCCTCCGCCTTTGCCACGCTAGGCGAGACTGAAAGTTAGCAGCCTAACTGGCCTGCCAAATCCGCAAGATCGCGGGCTTGGTAGGCCAGTTTCAATTGTGCCGGGGCGGTTTCAGAATCCCGTGCGATAAAAGCCACATCAAAGCCGAGGCGGCTGGCTGGGATTAGGTCATAAAAGCCGTAGGCGCTCACGTGAAGGACCCGGTCTGGAGGGCATTCCAAGAGGCGCAGGGCGGCATTCCAGTGTTCCGCGGCTGGTTTGTAGCTCTGAATCGCTTCGGAAGGCACGAGGAGGGGGGCCACTAAGCCCAAGGTTTCAATTGCGGCAAAGCGTAGGGGCGCGGCATCGCAGTTGCTTAGGAGACCGATGGTGCACCGTTTTGCTAGGCGCTGGAGGGCATCGGCACTGTCGGGGAAAGCTGGCCAGTTGGCTTGAGCATGGCTGAAGGTGTGACACGAACCAGCCGAAAGCTCAATCTGTAACAGTTTGTGGGCGGCCAGACGCAGGGAATCGGCCAATATCTCAGCATAAGGGCGCCAGGGACCTTCTTGAATCCGCTGTTCCTCTTCCATACGCACCGCATCGAGCTCCTCCAAGCGCTCCTCCATGCCATGGAACTCTGGCAAGGCGGACAAACTTTCTTTTTGTCCACACCGCCAATCCATTAACGTTCCGAAGCAATCAAACGTAAGGGCTTGGTAAGGGAAGTCGCTCATCTTTGGTTGATTCTAAGCCCCGTTGCAGCGAAGATTCAATCCCGCGTTCCACTTCGCGTCCTACCACTCACATCAACATGGCCGAAACTCCTGCCGTCGTCGTTAGCGGCCTCAAAGTTCAGCTTGGAGGTAAGCCCATTTTGAAAGGGGTCGATATGGAGGTCTTCCCCGGAGATTTGTTTGGCCTATTGGGGCGGAACGGTGCAGGAAAAACCACGGCCATGCGTTGCCTGCTTGGTTATTTGCCTTTTCAGGGTGGCACTTGCTCCATGTTTGGAGTCCCCAGTCAAGAGGTACACAAGATCGAACGTCCCTATGGGGTCGCTTTGGATCCTCCCGGCATGGACGATACTTTGACCCTGCGCCAAAACTTGGAAGTAGCTGTCATCCGCGGCGGCATTCAAGGTGGACGCGGCGTGGAGGAAGTCCTCGAATTAGTGGGACTGAAGCATCGTCAGCACAATCGCGGCGATCGTCTTTCGCATGGACAAGGACGACGGGCTGCTGTCGCCAGGGCTTTGTTGGGTACTCCTCAACTTTTAGTTCTCGATGAGCCGCTTTCTGGCTTAGACCCGGAAGGTGTGGAGCGCATGTTGGCTTTGTTCCGGAAATTATCCCATGAGCAAGGCGTTACCGTGGTTTTATCGAGCCACCATTTACGTGAAGTCGAACACGTCTGCAATCGCGTCGGCATGATTGAAGACGGCTACACTTTGTTGCAAGGCGATACCGATGCCTTGTTAACCGCAGCCGGCGATGGACTTTTAATCCGCGCGCAAAAGCAAGATCGCGTGCGCGAAGTACTTGCTCGTCTTCCCGGTGTAGAAGGGCAACCGCATGTGGTCGATGGTCAGCTGCAAGTGAGGATTCAAGCCAACTTCGACACGGCTGCTGCTTTAGTGCAGCTTGTGGAGAGTGGTGCAGGCGTTGAAGAGTATGCGCGGCAACGCGCTGGCTTGGTAGATGTCTTCCATCAAGCGCTGGAAGGCATGGAGGTCGTCCAATGATCGGGTTCTGGCGTGCCTTCCGCGGGGAGCTTTTTCTGCTGCGCAAGCGTCGTACTGTGCGATGGATGCACCTTGGGGTGTTCTTTGTCGCAGCACTTTTCGTTGCGGGTTCTCGTCTCAAGCTCGGTTTGCTGCATGTAGCAGGAGCTGGTGGACCAGAGAACGTTGGAGCTTGGAATTTTTGGCCGCAGTTTGGCGAAGGGGTGCGTGCCGGCATGTTCCTGGTGGAAATCGCCGTCCTGCTTTTGCTTGCAGGGGGATTGCCTAGCGAGATCCGCTCTGGCGCGATTCGCGATCCCTTGTCACGGCGTATTTCGCGTACCGCATACACCAGCGCACGGTGTTTGATAGGTCTCATTCTGCCGCTCACGCTTTACCTTTTTGTTCTGCTAGGCGCTGCCGTGTCCGCAGGACTGTTCTTCGATGCTGGCGACATCATGGAAGATGGTGAGGTTCTGCTTTCGATTGCAGATGACAAGGTTGCCCATCATCTTTATCGCTCCATGTTGCATGCGTTTCCACCTTTGCTCGCATTAGGCTTGTTCAGCGTCTGGATGTCCACCGTATTCCGCACTGGAGTAGCCGCTGTTGGAGTCGGTCTTGGGGTCGTGTTAGCGCCAACTTTGTTACACAGCGCCCTTGGCGCGCACGCTCCGTGGTTATTCACGGACCTTCTGCCTGCTCTTGGTCCAGACTCCTTCCTGGAGCGCACCGCAGGCTATGCAGCTGGCTTCTCCGATGCTTACCCATACGAGTTTGATGAAGTGGTCAAGCTCGGCTGGATCACTCCCTGGCCCGCCCTGCTTCTCGCTGGCGTAGGCGCCATTCTGATGTTTCGTCGTAAACCGGTATGACCCCCAAGCTTCATTTTGCCTGTGTATTTTTGGTTGCAGCCAGTTGCTCCTTTAACCGAGAGCCTTTGCCGCTACCGCCATCCTTTCAAGCTCTGGCTTCTGCAACGGAAGAAGGGCCAGCAGGTAGCGCTTTTCTTGGCTTGACCACGGAATTGAATCAAGCTGAAGATGTCTTCTCCCTGGAAATGCCCCCCGGCGTCCGCGTGACGGCCGTAGAAGAAGGCAGTCCGGCTGAGATCGCTGGTGTCGTAGTGGGCGACATTTTGCTGCAGTTTGCTGGGAGAGCCACCGATGACCCGCAGCGCTTGCAGGCTCTATTGGAGCAAATCACCATCCAACAATCGGTCGTTTTGCGCTTGCAACGCGGCTCTGAAGTGGTGGAGACCGATGCAGCCTTAATCATGCAAGACACCAGTCGGGTGCGTCACCTGTATCACGTGGACCGTGGCTTTTTGCGTGCGGCATTCCGCGATAACCAAGAGGGGCAACCTCAAGTGGTGGAGCTTGCGGGAGAAAGTCCTCTGGCCAAAGGCGGTGTTCGTCCAGGAGATGTCATTCTGTCCTTCCAAGGCCAAGACCCCGGTTCTTCCGCTGAGTTCCTGCGCCGCGCCCAATTGAGCTTGCAGCCTGGCGACGAAATCTTGCTTACGGTGGTGGGTCCGCGCGGTTCCCGCCGTGAATTGGCCTTAGATGCCTTTGACCCTGGTACGGCTTTAACTCAATTTGGCCTATGGCCTTTGTTCCTGTGGGAACGTGAAATCGGCAATGATCGTGGTGAGTTCCGTATAGGGCGACTCATCATCACCGATATCTTTCGCTACTCGCGTGACGGTGATGAACGTGAGTACTCCGTTCTCAGCCTCCTAGAATGGGAAACTGGCGAGCTTGTCCTAGAGGATAATCTAGGCTCCAACTCGGAGTCACAACTATGATTCTTGGAATAGCCTTCGCACTCATGCAGGAAGCCGGACATCTGGCTTCCTTTGTGCAGCCCTCCGGCAGTTTGCTAGATGCACGTACTTTTGCCGATTTTGAAGGCGATGGTGATTTAGATTTGTTCCAAGCAGTCTTGGCAAGTAACGGAAAGCGTTACATCGACGTGCATTTGCAGAAAGATGGCCATGCTTTTTCGGCGGCACCAGATGTACATCTAGAAATGTCGGATCAGCTAGTCGCATGGAACGTGGGGGACTTCCTTCACGAGGAGGGGGAGAAAGGTGCCGAGATTCTTCTTTTTGCAAGTCGCGGCGTTTACCTGCGTAAGCACTCCGGACGTTTACTACGTTTAAACCAAGACCCGGTTTCCATGTTGCTCGACATGCCATCGAGCCAAGACCTGCCGTTGTGGGATCCTGTGGCCGACATCGATGGCGATGGCAAGCCGGAAGTCGTGGTCGCTACTGGCAACGGTTATCGGATTCTCGATGACGATGGCAAAACCTTAGGCGACATCCCTGTGGGTGCTACCGAAGATATCGCACCCGTTGCAGCAGGCAATTACCTGGGTGGTCTGGTGCGCACCAAGATTGGGAGCCAAGAACTTGGGTCCTTGTTTGTGCCCAATGAAGACCTCGGGGTGATCTCGCGTCCACCAGCACTCTTTACCGCCAACTACATGCCATCGCCGGTTTGGGCCGACGTAAATGGAGACGGACTCCAAGACCTCACCTACTTGCGCGATGCAAACCTAAGCCTGTTTATGCAAAACGAAGATGGCACCTTCCCTAGTGAAGCCTCGCAGGTCATTGAACTGCCTGACAATGGGGAATCCGATTTTGAGCAAGTCGACTGGATGGACCTTGGGGGTGGCCCGGCCGATGACCTCTTGTTTGTGCGTAGTAGTAGCGATTACCTCAGTCAAGCACGGCCGTGGCAAGTGCGGTTCTACCTAGATCCGGCGCAAAAGGAGGACCTCGAATACTCCGACGCTTTCCTCAAAGTGAACTCCACTTTCCTCTGGGTTTTCGCCATGGACCTGAACGCCGATGGTCGTAAAGATATTTGCCTGTCGAACTGGAAGCTTGACCTTGGACTGTTGGGGCAAAGTGCTCCAGAAGTGCAGCACGACATCAGCGGTTTCTTAGACGAGGAAGGGAGCTGGGCAAGTCGGCCGGCCTTCGTTTGGTCGCGCACCTACAAAGTGGAAGACTTCGATTCCTTTGTTTCTCTGGATTCTTTCCAGTCCGATCTTACTGGCGATGGACAGCCAGACTTCTTGGAACGCGCGATATCTGGAAACCTGGAGGTGCGACGCTTTTCCGGAAATGGTTCCCAAGTGACCGTAAACGATGATGTCGTGGCGGAAATTCCCATTCAAGCGCTGCAAGCTACCATCGAGGTGCAAGACCTTAATGGCGATGGCATTGGCGACTTCGTCATTCAACGCGATGGCAATCTCGAAATCCATCTTTCCTACCTCAGATGATTACGCAGCTTTTATTAGCCCTTTGTGTTCAGGCACCGGCTGCCATCGAAGGCTTTTCCCCGCAGGATTTAATTCCGCTCGATTTTGGCAAACCATTCGAGCACATGGCGATTGCGAGTCTTGACGGATCGAAAGTCGGGCACATGTTGGCGATTGATAAGCGCACGGTGCGCTTGCTCGGTTCCGATGCCGTTGCCAGCTTTGAGTTACCGGGCGAAGCCACCTTGTGGACCATGGCCGACCTGGACCGTAATGGCCTCGAAGAGCTCATGGTCCTGGTGGATGGCAAAGAGCTGTGTCGCTTGGACTTGGTGGAAGGAATCTTAGTCCTTTCCGAACCAATCATCAGCGGCTTGCGCGGCGT
>JAQBXR010000001.1 GCA_027623295.1 Planctomycetota bacterium | reverse complement strand
GTCCAAGGATCCCGCAGAAGCGCGTCAGGGAGGAGGGCTTTGATGAGCCCGCTAAATCAATCGCCGAGGAAATCTACGTTCACGTCCGTGACGCGGAAGTAGTTTCCAGGAGCATCGGGCAACAAGGTGTCAATCGCATCGTGGTCAAACACGATCATGAAACGCATTGCACGGTTGATGGCACCGTTTATTTCCAGAAGACCGTCGGTCGCACCATTCACGCTTGGGATAACCCATGCCGTGGTGGTGACCAAGACTGGACTTTCTGCAGTGGATTGACCAGAAGCCATCCATCCACCTTGTAGAGCAATCCAAATTTCGGTGGTGTCCGGGTCGGTGGGCGAGGTGTCACTAAAACTCAAGGTCAGAGGAGTGACACCGCCATCGATGGAGTACTCCACTTCGATTTGCCATCCCGTAACCACAATGTTTTGCACCCCTGCGGAAGGCTCATACCAGCGCGACCGCACACCACTTGCGTTGCCGTTAAAGACGGTGCCATCGCCAGCAGTGACATCGCCAAGGATGCCTGGCATAGAGACTGCAATGGTGCCAATGTTGGCTTGACCGGCCAAACCAATCGGAGTCAGTTCCACCGCTTCGTTTGGAGTCACCATTCCTTCCAAAATAGAAAGGGATTCCGTGCCGGTCGCGGTTTCGACCCGCACTAGGCCACTGCCGCCATCGCCACCGTGGTTACCAGCAGCACCAAGGCCACCGTCACCACCGTTTACATTGACTGCATCAAGGGAAGCCTGCACCAAGCTGCCACCTTGCAGCAAAATGGAACCGCCGGATCCACCACCACCACCTGCATCTCCAGGAGGGCCGAAGTCAATCGCGTCGATGTCGGCAAAGGGAACGGAAGCCATAAACTCGCTGGTTGCTCCATGGCCACCAGGAGCATTGATCTCTCCGTTGATGCTCAAGCTGGATCCAGCGTGCAGTTGGGCTGCGCCACCGCCAGCTCCGCCACCGCCACCGGGGTTGTTGCGGTAGGTGCCTACATCGCCATCTGCGAAGACTCCAAAGCGGTCCTCAATCGAACCGTGCTCACTCATGCCGGCACCACCGCCACCAGAGCCGCCAAGCAAGAGACCTAGCTCAGGGTTGAGGGTTTCGGTGTTTGCAGGGATGACATAACGGCCACCATCGGCATCAGGCAAACTTGCTCCGCCACCGAGGCGGGAATCCCAAAGCAGGCGATCGTCGCCAAGTTCGGTGCTGTTGAACTCGAAGATGGCGTCATCTTCATCGATGACAGGGACAAGCAAAGGAAGACCCAATGGATCAGTGCTGGTTGCATCGAAGTGGATCCCGCGTGCGCCGCTGGTCCAGTAACCGCCGCCGCCGCCGCCGCGCGAACGGTGAATCGAAAAGCCACCAAAAGCGGTTGGGGAACCACCGGCAAAGGCCGTTGGGTGCGTAGTGATGGTGACACCGTTAGAGAAGGTGCTATCAGTCACTTGGTTGGCAATCGGAGGCCAACACCAAGAGCCCATTCCGGAACCGTTGTCCTGGTCGATGTGCTGGTTAGCACCTGAACCTGTCGACGGTTTGCCGACCGGAGCAATACCACCCACGCCGCCTGCATTCGAACCACAGTAGACGTCTACATCCTCACCGACGCCGCCGCCGAAGCCGCCAGGGAAACGGGATTTGGCTGGATTGAATCCAGCGGAGACACCGTTAAACCAGTTGGCTTGCTCACCGCGGAGGTAAAGATCGCCAACGAGAAACTCAATGCCGAGGTGATACCAGGCTTTTCCACCGGATCCCCCATCACCAGCACCGAGGTTACCTGCTGCGCCAAATCCACCGAGCGCAAAGTCATCGCCGCCGAAGGGATCGATGAGACGTCCAAGAGGAGATTCCGTAATCAGACCAAGGGTATCGTTCTCCCATTCGTTCGTCGCAAACACCTTACCGGTGTGAGAAGGAGCGGAAGCACCTGCAATGTCGACTACGCCGTCGACCAAAATGCGGCCTTGGCTAAACAGACGCAATGGGTTTGCACCGATGGCCTCTATGCGCGAGCCGCTGAGAATCTGCACCTCAGTGAAAGGATAAAAGCCGCCCAGCACGCCGACGTCTTCGCCCAACAACTCCGAAGGGAAATTCAGGTCACCGTTCGTGTTCAAGGTCTGCAGACCTGAGTCCGCAACATAGGAACCGAGGATTCCAGAACCACCACCACGGTGAAGTTTGGTTACCGGGTCGAATCCGCTATTCAAGTTGCCTGCGCTGGCAGCCCAGAGAGATGCGGTGCTTCCCATGCTGTCTTCCTGCCCGCCATCGGCGAAGGCTTCCTTTAAAGTGCCAGGCTGCTGAAGGATGTTAGGAAGAGCGAAATTGGTAGAGCCTGGGTTAGAAAGCAGGTTACCGCCAAAATCCGAGATCTGTTGTGACACACTCAAACGCAAAAAGCGCGAACCGCCCTTGCTGCCCGGGTACGGGACCGAAGGAGTGAAAGTAACCGTGGTAAGCAAAGTCGAACGATTCAATTCAGCGACAAAGAAACCCGGCATGGCGATCTCGGTTCCAGCTGCGGTATCGACCACCACAATCGAAATCTGAGTGCTTTCCCCAGTTTGAGGGTTCGCCATCTGCAGCGTGTTCATAAGGTCGCCGAAAGTCAAAACGATGGGGAAATCGCGCGTGGTCGGAACCGCTTCTGGGTCCGGCGAAATCTCGATCAAGGAAGGGGACCCAGGCACTAAGTCCACCGGCTCGATAATGGTGATATCGCCAGTAATGAAAGTTTGATTTAGGCGACCCGAAACGGCAGCAACTGCATTGGAACTTGCGTCGTCAAGAATCTGTACGCGATAGGTCGCATCGGTCAAGAATCCGAACAGGGTTCCGGCATCCGTCTGACTCAACGATGGTTGGAAAACGACCACCTTACCATTCACAATAAAGCTACCCGTTGGAAAGACTCCAGTAGCTTTATCGACAATGGATATCGACGAGAAGTTCACTGTTGAAGGATCCACCACATCGTTAAACGTGAAAGTAATGTCCTGGTTCGCGGCATGGGTGCTGGTGGAAAACGAGCTTCCATTGCAACCGAGCGAACAAACGGACAATCCAAACTCAGCGACGGTAGCGGCGCTGTCGGAGGAGCTGCCACATGCCGTGAAAATGGCAAGAAGGCAGGATGTGGCAAGAATTTTGCTTAGGGAAGGGAGTATCTTCACAATGACCAAGTCGGGGCGGCCTAGAGGTCCTCGGGATGGCTCTCGAGGATTGCTGTCGGCAAAGTTTAACAAACTAAACACCATGCACACACAGACTTACATCGAACAGAGAAAAGGAACCTTGACCCCCCCCCCTCCATTGCACAAAACATGCCAATTGTTGGCATTCACCCTTCTAGGGCTCCTCAGCCTCGGCGCAACCAGCTGTTCTTCGGAAAATGCCGGAAGTCCCTTTGTTTCAGAGGCTTCGCGCAGCTTGGCAGCTAGTTTCTCGAGCTCTGAGGAAGCGATTGATGCCTTGAGAGTGCGGGCTCGCACAGCCGCCGAGCGACTCCACACGAATGCAACGGTCGAGGAAATAACAGGATTGCAGGCCGAATTGGAGCTAACCATGCATGCATTGGCCGCTCTCGACGGCGCCGACGCCTTCCCGTGGTCCAATTGGATCCAGGAAAGTCGCTTCGTGCTCCCTGAGCTGACCGAGCAGGAGCTGTTGGTCGCGACCCAAGTTTTGGACGACCAAGCCGCCTTGGCTTTGTGCCGGACTTGCGATTTCCGAGAAATGCCAGCCAAGCCGCGACTAGTGGCGCACCACGCTTTCTGGCGCATCGATATGCATGAAGGATTTGCGCGTGGCCGCAAGTTGCTGTTCTTGGAGAACACCCGTGCGCGCGATCTTATGCGACAAATGTATGTGGAGCAGGTACTGCCGCAAGTCGAGGGCGAAGAAGCCCAACCTTGGGTCATGGAGCTCTACCTAGACATCGCCACTGAGGAATCGATGGAGCCACGTGCGCGTTCCTTGGCGGTACGTGCCTTGCGCGAACATCGCAGCCGAGAGGCGCCGGCAATTCTTGAAAGTTTGTTCGATACCGAAAGCACCAACTTTCTAATTCGCAAAGAAGCCATGCTTGCCATTCTAGATTTGGATCCAGAACGTGGGCATCGCATGTTGCTTGATAAAATGCCGGCGCGCGACATTGACCCCGGCACTTGGGAGTTCATGCGAGAGTTGCGCGTGCGCGAGGGCCTACCCGTGCCTCCGCAATAAATCATGCGCCTGTTCGACACTCACTGTCACCTCACCTGGAAGGAAGAAGAAAACCCTGCACTCCCTCGCATCGAACGCGCGCGGGAAGTCGGGGTCGACCGTTTCATTTGTGTGGCGATTGATTTAGAAAACGCAAAACGCTGCCGCGAATTAGCCGCCGAGCATGACGATGTCTTCCCAACCGTCGGCATGCACCCGAACGATGTCGGCTCCATTGGCGATTTAGATTCCAGGATTGACGCACTGAAGGATCTCGCTGCAGATCCGAGCTTTAAGGCGATTGGCGAAACCGGCCTGGACTTCTTCCGCGATTGGGCGGAACCCGATGCGCAACGCAAGTCTTTAGAAGCACACTTAGATATTGCCCGCGATCGCGACCTGCCGGTCATCCTGCACTGCCGTAGCGCGATCGAAGAGTTGCTCCCAATTCTGCGCGCCCGGGGAGAACACACCAAAGGCATCATGCATTGCTACTCCGAAGGCCCGGAAGCGGTGGAAGAGCTGCTTGGGTTTGGTTTGCACATCAGCTTCGCAGGAAATGTTACGTATCCAAAATCGACAGCCTTACGCGAAGCGGCAAAAGTGGTTCCAGAAAACCGTTTGCTGCTCGAAACCGATGCCCCGTTTTTAGCGCCACAAGGCAAACGTGGGCAGCCGAATGAGCCGGCCTTTGTGAAGTTCACACTGGAAGCTCTCGCTGCAGAACTTGGCCGCGATGTTGCGCAAATGGCGGCCTCTACGCACGCCAATGCGTCAGCCTTGTTCCAAGTTTAAGCGCGCTTAACCGTGAACTGGGGTTAAGCCAGTTGCATCGGGCGCCAGGGTGCCAGGCGTATCATTCCACGATGCTGCAATGGGAGCTTCAAAAACCTGTTGGGTTTTAAAGTCCAACCAAAACGTGGCCAAGCCAGAATACTCGCGCAGGTTTGGCCAAGCCCAACATCCGACAATGCGGCCGTCGGAATTGTGACCACTGCGATAGCGATACCCACCGCGGTGTCCCACGCCGAGGACATCAAAGAGCATCGGCGGGTCAAAGGCAAAGGTTGGCGTGCGTAAATGCAAAGCCCGGCCCGGCAAGTTTGGAACCGATTCTGCCACTTGGCGCAACTCAACGAAAGTGCCTACTTCTGACATCCAAAGGGATTCTGCTGACGCCAGCATGCGCAGGTACTCCACCGCATGCTTCTGGTTTTCGTCCTTTCGCTCTTCCAGGGCAACCGGTAACAGCCACACTGACAGTCCAGTCAGGACCACAATGAAGATGAGAAGTTCCAGTAGCGCAAACCCTTTCAGGCTTGACGACGAGGTTTCAGCAGTTGCGTTTGGCACGAATTCTTTAGCTATGGACCACCGCCTCTCCCTGCGCCGCCATGATGTCGGCCTGCAGGTGGGACGGGACTTGCGCGTAACGCGCGAGCTCCATACTAAAGTGCCCCTCCCCATGCGTCATAGCACGAAGCTGGGTGGAATAAGATTGCAGCTCCGCTAGAGGCGCTTCCGCCTCTACCGTTTGGAAGTCACCTGCCGACTCCAGGCCGTGAATCTGCCCACGGCGGGAGTTGAGATCGCCGGAGACGTCTCCAAAATAGCGCGATGGCACGGTAATCCAAATCTTCATAACTGGTTCCAACAAGATGGGGTTGGCCCTCTCGAAGCCATCCATCAGTGCGCGCGCACCGGCAACCCGGAAGGAGTGCTCATCGGAATCTACCGCGTGGAACTTGCCGTCGTACAGCTCAACCGTGAGGTCGACCACCTGGCTACCCGCGATTACGCCTTTGACCATTTGTTCCCCCACCCCCTTCTGCACCGCAGGGATGAACTGACGCGGCACCGATCCACCAACCACCTTATCCACGAACTCATAGCCCGCACCACGTTCCCGTGGAATCAGGCGGATGCTGCAGGAAGCGAATTGGCCTTTACCACCCGATTGCTTCTTATGCTTAAAGGTTCCTTCCGATGCAGAGGTAATCGTTTCGCGATAAGCGATCCGCGGCAAATGCGTATCCACTGCCACGCCGCGTACCTCTAATCGGTGAAGCAGCGCATGCAAATGCAGCTCACTCAAGCCTTCCACGATCGTTTCGTGGGTGACATCGTTGTAGTGCGTCTTGAAGCATGGATCTTCGCGCTCCAGCTTGTGCAGTTCCTGACCGATCTTCTGCTCGGCGTTACGGTCCTTAGGAACAATCGCCCGGGAAGTGTAGGGCGTTGGTAATGGGAACTTGTGAAAGTGTCCCTCCCCTTCGCTCACAAGGACATCTCCAATGCAGAGGTCATCGATTCTAGTGACGGCAACAATGTCTCCAGGGCCAACTCTACTCACGCTGTTTAGACGGGCACCAAACAGAGTGCTGAGCCCGTTCATTTTGACTGGCTTGCCTACGTGCGGATCAATCAGGGAATCGCCACTCGCCAATGTGCCTTGCAAAATGCGCAAGTAAGTAATCTGGCCGAGGTGTTGATCGCTTAAGACTTTCCACACCCGCGCCACGGTGCGTTCTGACTCAGCGCCACTCTCAATATTGTCACTGTGCATTACGGCGAGTTGCATGGCGGCATTTGGAAAATCTCGCACCATGAAATCGGCGAATTCGGAAACGCCAACCCCATTGGTTGGATTGATGCAAAACAGAGGCGCAAAAGTTCCCTTTGCCATGGCCAGAGGGAAGGCGGCCTCCAAGGCTTCGTGAGAAATTTCACCCTCTTCCAAATACTTCTCCATTAACGCATCGTTGGCCTCCACCACGGCATCAACCAAATGATCGCGATGCTCTCCCTCTTCTTGTTCCACCACCGAGACCGATTGAAAGCCAGGCCCAGTTTCATTGGCCAAGGTAAAGGGCACCACCCGATGTCCAAAAACTTCACGCACATTCTCAATCACCTTGTCCAAGTGCAGGTTGTCACTATCTAAACGCGTCACCACGACGGCGCGGGCAAGGCCAAGTGCTCCAGCCATTTCCCAAAGTTGAAGGGAATGAAAAGGGACCCCGGTCTCGCGCGCTGGAACCACAATGACGGCGGTACCTGCAGCCCCCATAGAGGTGATGGCATCGGCAACAAAATCGGGATAGCCGGGAGTGTCAATCAGGTTCAACTTGCCGTATGGCGCCTCAAGATGCACCACTCCGGCAGACAGGCTATGACGCTTCTCTTTTTCATCCGGTAAAAAGTCACACAAGGTGGTGCCATCTTCCACGGTCCCCACCCGGTCGATGGCACCAAACTGGTGCGCGACCCTCTCAATCAACGTGGTCTTTCCTGCGTCGGAGGAGCCAAGAAACGTGATGTTATGGATGTCGGTTGCGGACATGGGATTATTTTGGATTGAGAAAGAAAAAAAAGAAGGCACCGAGCGACGAATCGCTCGATGCCTTTAGCTTAGCAGATGATAAAGAGGCTTTGGTACTCTTTTAAGGAAGGACCAGGATTTCGACCCGGCGGTTCTTAGCCTTACCTTCTTTGGTGGAGTTTTCTTCCTTAGGATCCCATTCGCCGTGACCAGCGATGCGAACGAACTGCGACTCAATGCCCTTATCGAACACGAGGTAATCCGCAACAGAGAGGGCACGGTTTACAGAGAGAGCGAGGTTGCTCTTCCAGCCAGACTTCTTCGGCTGATCCGAATCGGTGTGACCTTCTACCCAGAACGTTTTTCCGGAATAGCTTTCCATGAGAACCCCAGCGACGAGATCCATGGTGGACTTGCCCTTTATATTGAGCTCAGCTTTTCCGGAATTAAAAGTCAGATTGGAATCCATGCCGAGAACAATGAAGCCTCCGCGGGACTCGACTTCTACGCCAGAACCTGCCAGGCGGGCCTGAAGGTCAGTGACTTCGGCATTCTGCTGCTGGAAGGCAGCTTCACGTGCAGTCAAGCGATCTTGGATTTCTAAAGCACGCTGTTGTTCGTAGTTCAGCTGATCGGAAAGCGCTGCGTTTTCTGCGCGCATACGGTCACGCTCAGAACGCAGATTATCAGCGTCGGTTTTGAAAGCAGCGAGCTGCTGGTCCTGGTCGTCAAGCATCTGACGATGCATTGGGCTTTGACAAGATGGTGCGGACAAAGCGAGAAGGGCGATGAGAAGTGCGGATTTCTTCATGGAGATGCGGGTTTAATCTAACCGTTTAGGATCTGGGGCCAGGTCTCAAGGAAGAACTGGTGTACGGATGCGGGAGCCATCAAAACTAGGATGGTCCCCAAAATCAACGGCGGACCGAACGGAATGGTCCGCCCAGCCAGCCAGCCGACATGTGCGAACGAATGTGAGTAGGTGTGACTCTTTCCCTGCGTCTGACGTCGGTGGCGAACCACCAAAATCATGCGCACGACGTTCACCACGCCCAGCACTGCGCCCGCAAAGACGCCGACAGCGAGAGTCCAAACGGAGCCCTCGAGGCCGAGGAAGGCACCGACAGCGGCGATGTACTTGACGTCGCCAAAGCCCAGTGCTTCCTGCCGTAGAAGATAAGAAAACAGACGACCAATTCCAAACAAGAACCCGAAAGAAATAAGGGAACTAAGGATTCCTGAAATGAGCGCGAGTTGATTTGGCGGCAAATCCGGCGAAATTCCGAACCAATCGAGGCCCAGCGGCATGGTGCCAAGACCCGGCCAGATGTGGAAGGACGGGACCATCCAGGCAGCCAATAATCCAAATGGAATTCCACCGAGTGTGATGCCATCGGGCAGGATGAAATGGCGGAAATCAACCGCCATGGCAATCCACAATCCGGTGAGGGCAACGAAGGCGAATCCTAGAGCCGTTGGGCCTCCACCTAGGCTTGGATCAGCAAGCCAAGTATGGCCCGCGAGGTAGAACAAATAGGCCAAACCAACTTCGTGGATGAGGTACCCCGGGCCAAATCTAGCTTTACAGTCTCTACAGCGTCCCCGCAGGAGCAGGTAGCCGACGACCGGAAGGTTGTCGTGCCAGCGAATTTGGGCTTTACAGCAGGGACAATGCGACCGTGCCGGGCTTGCAATCGACATCCCTTCTTGAGGTATGCGGAAAATCGCTGCGGAGGCGAAGGAGCCAGCCATGGCTCCACACACGATCAAAAATGTCGTGTAAAGACCAGGACTCTCCTGTTGCAGGATTTCAAACCAGCTCATCCCTCAGATTGTTGCGCGGCCGAGAGGTGATTCCAAGCACCGTCTTATTGCGCGCGTCGGATCAGATGCAGGATGCGGTCGGATTCCGGCAATGGCCAACCGCCGAGACCTTCCACACCAGGCGGCAGTTCTAAAGCACCTGAGCCTCGCCACTCGGGCAACAGGACCTCGAGCTTGGCGCCATCGATTTGGTTCTCTACCAGGCGGAGGGTGACCTCTACGGCCTCTTGCTGACCTTGGGCCAACCATCGAGCTGGCTGGGCGATGGAACGCGGATCAATTCCTCGGGTAAACAGAAGGATGACCCGCTCCTCACCACGGAAGGTTAAGGGTTCAGGGCCTCCAGGACGGTCCAACCTTAAGCCAGAAGACTCGACCCCCCGTCCCGCAAGAGCGCCTGGAGATGCGGCACTGGCGGTTACGAAGCGCAACACCAAATCTTTCTGCAACAACTGCCCGTCGGCAGAGGCGAGAGCTCGCAGCCATGGCAGGCCGTGTAAAAGAATCCCATAGCTTTGTCCGGGTTTCAGGCTGCCGTCTTCTAAGTCCACCCGTTTCGGCAATGCAGGCGTGAGGTACAACCACCTTCCCACCACGGTAGCTGTCACGTTCTCAACCGGATGGTTTCCTTCGTCGACAAGCTGCAGAGAACTTGCCCGAACCGGTTTGGCCAAGGCCTGATTGAACTCAATCTTCAGGACTTCATCTAACGCCACCGGTTGTTGATCATTTCCGGTCCAGGAAACCAATTCCAGAGGTATGGATTTCTCCTCAGCGCTGCAACTTGCCAGCAATACCAAGACCACCCGCAACACCCATAAAAACTGTGAAGCGGATTGCGGCAGATGCATGACGCCTGACTTGTCCATCGTTTACAGCATAGCGCAGCAAAAGGAAAACCCCTCGCCATCCAAAGATGACGAGGGGTTTCGTTAATGGAACCGCTCTACCAACTCCAAGGGAACTTGAGGTATTGAGCACCTGGCTTCTCCTTATCTACCGTCGGGCCGGAATCCAGCGCGTCGATGTCAAAGGTGAGGCGGTAGCGAATAAAGCGCTTGCCTTGAAGATCACTCATGGTGGTGACTCCATCACCTGTCCAGTCAGTGATTGCAGTCAAGTCTGGGGTGTTGGAACCTGGTGTGGTTTCTTCCGTGCCCTGGAACTGAATGCGAACACTTGCCGAAGAAGGCAGACGATCCTTCGTTTCCGTGGTGGAAATACGGAAGAACTTCGTCCGCACAACCCAATTGGTAGAAGCAATCAAAGCCATCGGACCATCCGACACGCGCGTCGTAAGCACCAGAGTCTCTGGGCTTGCAGTGTAAACCGCATCCACAATCTCGAAAGTTTGTGGAGTCACTTGCGTGGCATCTGGAACCATGTCGTAGCCGTTAAGCAAGTTTGGGTTGCGCAGAAGATCTGCCCCAAAAGATGCCGATGGATTGCTAATGGTCACCGTGAAGTTGGTGAAGCTTGCAGAGCCAGCACCAGCGTCTGAGCCAGCAATCGAACCAGGCGTCACTAAGTTAGCACCAGTTAGCACCATCCCTGTAGCTTGATCGATGCCTTCGAACCCGAGGGTCGCATCGAGGAAGTCAGGGAAGGGTCCAGTTCCGTTTGCTGGGTTACGCAGTTCTGCCAAACCAGTGTCCACCCATACGCTTTGCACTTGAGACTCTGGCGAGAAGAAAGGAACCAAAGTAAATGGAACCGGAATGGCGTAAACACCAAGCACTTCATCTTGACGATCCGAAATCACCGGGTTGGTAAGATCTTCATCGGTGATGTATTGCTTAAAGGCAGCGTCCACTGAGGTGTGATAGGTAATGTCCGTGAGCGGGTTAGGCACGTGGATTTGAATCAAACCACTCGCACCGGCACCACCGCGGCCCACCATGAAGGAGCTGTTGCCATCTCTGTTGCCTTCCCCACTGAAGCCAACGTCTACCGGCAAACGACTCGCAGCCCAGCCGCGACGTCCACCAATCGCTTGAATGGAGTGTGCGTTGTTAATGGAGTCAAAGAAGGTCGCAGGAACTCCAGGGTCGCCCGCAGTACCTACATCGATGAGACTGAGATTCAGTCCCGATGCAGAGTGCATGACAAGATGACCACCAGACCCACCACCCGATCCGGAGACCTGAGAAGTCGTGGCAAATGCACCACCGTCTGCGGTTGAGTCACCACCGTTGCCGGCGCCACCATTGACCTTGAGAATCGCTGCGGGACCCAAGGTGATTGGACCGAGACACATCAATTGAACTTGGCCACCACCACCACCGCCAGAAGCGCCGCGGAAGTAACGTGCGGTATAACCACCACCGGTGAAGTTCGGGTCAGGGAACAACATGTTCACGGTGTCTGGGTAGGTGTCAAAATCGAGGTCGAAGCGGAAGATGGTTTGCATGTCTCCACTTCCTCCGCCACCGGAACCAGCCGCTGGAGCACTCAATTCACCAGTTGTCAAGATGGGTGCCACTCCAGGAGTGCCGTCCCAAACGAAGCGGTGACCCCAAAAGTTATTGCTGACGTCGGCATCATTAAAGATGGAACGGCCAGCAAGACCACCATCTGGGCCAAGGCTTGGGTTGCCGAATGGGAATCCAATGGTTCCGCCAGTTTCTGCCAGGTCAAATCCTCCGGCATCAAAATCGGTTCCATCAAGCCCGTCTTGAGCACGATCTTCGAAGCCTTCTACACCATGGGAAACGATCCTTGTTTGATCGGCTGGATCGATTTGATTGCCCAAAGCACTACCACGCAATCCGTCCTCAGCGCCCAAAAAGGCAGTGTCCGGATCAATCGTTGCGTTGTAAATAGTGTGGCGGTCAGCACGAAGGTCTGGACCAGCATTATCAAAGGTGTTGGGGTTTTCCAACAAACTCCAACGATCCCAAAAAATCGAGTCCGTACGTCCTTCACTGAATCCGCCACCTGCACCACCTCCGGCGATGAGGGAAGCAGAATCCACTAAAGTTCCACTCAAGGCTGGAGCGCGGTCCTGTTGGTATCCGCCTTCTCCACCTTGACCGCCACCAAGAGCAACCCCAAAGGCCCCCTGGCCCGATTCACCACGTGCAGTGAAATTATCAATGATCTGAGATGAGGCACCGCCGTTGCCGCCACCACAAACGCCAAAGGCGCCGGGTACGGAAAGTTCCCATGCGTTCACGGCACCATCTGGGGCCGAAGCGTTGAAGCCACTTGCGTCCAAGGTGCCAAGCAAAATGGCCTCGCCAGAAACATAGACCACCAAGGGGTTGCTACCCAAAGCACGCAAAGTTGCGCCGGCCTCAATCCTGAAGTCGTGCACATTCAGAACACCATTCACGACATCGAAAACCTTGCCATTGCCATCTGTCACTTGGGTGGTGGAAGAAGTATCCACCTGCATAAGACCTTGTCCGGTAGTGACCACGAAGTTGCGATTTACTCCAACTGGGGTTCCCGGAAAGGGAAAATCAGCCTGAATAAAACCAGAAGAAACCGCAGCTGGAGGCTGTGACAAGTTTGCATCGAGGTCGAGACGATTGGAGTTGGCAAAATAATCTGCATACTCGTCGAAGGTGACATCGTCTTCATTGATAGACGGACCATCAGCATAAAACTCAGCGATGGTGGGAACTGAAACTGCCGCACTCGCTACCGAGCTAGAGTTGGTATTACCACCAAGATCTTCAAAGTTGGATGTGAGAACCACACGAATGTCGCGCCCTGGAATCATCACGCCGCTGACGGCGAAATGCAAAACGGCACCATCGCCACAGTTACTCACAATCGACAAAGCGCCAGGGATGATGTTTCCGCTTAAAGGGAAAGCACCAACAGCATTTGAGTATTGAACGAAAATACGATTTGGAGCAAGGTTGATCGGCTCCGGGTTCACCGACTGGTTGAAGCTCAAAATGATATTGGAATCGTTCTGAGAAATCAGACCAAGGCTGTCCGGCACCACCAAAGAATCCAAACGCGGAGGACCCACGATGGTGTCGGCAAACAAGGATTCACCCACCGAAGGCGTACGGAAGGTACGCGTCAGCCCAATCGCCAACTGGTTGCCAGCAGTGTCGCGCAAAATAGCGGCCCCACCGGCACCTACGGTTGGAAGGACTAATTCGTAACCAAAGTTTCCAGGGATAAAGCCACCGTTACTATTGTCAACGTTGTCTGGACAGGCTGGGTTGAATTGGATCCCGAAGTTTTTGTTGCCTTCGGCATCGGTGATTAGGTCAAAGGTACCCGTAACAGGGTTTCCAGAGTTAGCTTGGTCCGTCGGGCGCAAAATCACCGATGCGAAGTTCACCGAGTTCGGATCAATCGCATTGTTGAAGAAGAGCTGAATGGGACGGTTAAGCAACCATGTATCCCCAGTGCTGACGTTGGAGGTTAAGACCTCAAAGCGACCAATGGACGCTTCTGAACTCTTACAGCCGACGACAAAAAGGGGAAGCAGTGTTGCGCCGATAACAAAGGCACTACGCAACAGGGATGATTTGATTTGAGACATCATTGAGTGGTGTAAGCGAAACCAAAGGCGTCAAGCTCAGCGAGCAGGTCCTGCTCGATGTTTGACACAAAAGTGAACCGTAGCTGAAAGAACTGGCGGCCATCATCGATGAGCTTGGCTGGGTCGGAATACCAATCAGACGGGCTCGAAAGAGTTGCACAAGTTCCTTCGTATTCACCGTAGGCATCGAAGAATGAACTTGCGTCGTTTAAAGGGGAAGAACCGACACAACCTGCGTCGTTCATCGTGGCGGTGGAACGGAACTGTACTTCCACTGAGGTTCCTGGACTAGCTTGAGCCGCAGTCGGCTCAATGATCAGGGAAGACATGCCTTCAAGGTCTGCTCCAAAGTCGAACCAGTGGGTGTAAACCTTGCTCACCTTGGTGACAAAGTCAACTTGCCCCCAGTAGAGCTCAGGACCAAAGCCATTGGTGGCAACTCCCGTGACGGTGTTGAAGCCACCGTTAGGCGCGGTACCTTCTGGTGGAAGGTCAGGGCGCACCAATTTCCAATTACCACCAGCCTCACGCCCTCCCGAGGAGAACACGCGGAAGGCCGGAATATTGGACGAGCCCACCATGATTTGAACTTGAAAGCCGTTGAAGCCAAACTCTTGGCCACGTGGGTAAGAACGGAAGCGCATAAGCAGTGGCAAAGCAATGCTTGGATAATCACCGTTCAACCAGGTTGGAATTCCGCCAACCACGGAAGGTGGTACGCCATAGCCACCTGGGTTGGTCGGCCCGGAGCCCACTGAGTTACCGCCTTCTAAAGTACCGCCATTGGGCAGTGGGAAGTGAGTGTCGCGCCAAGTGTAGGTAGTGTCGAAATCTGGCCATGGGTACATGGTAATGCCACCAGGCGTTTGAAAACGGTTCACAAGAGAAAGCTCATAGTTCGTGTCGAACATGATGACTTCATCGAGGTCCGCGTAGAGCACAGGGTCTTGACCAAAACCGTAAATGTTGGCGTCAAAGATATTTCCAGACAAACGCCTCAAGCCAGAGTTCTGGTGCTGTGGATAACCCGAACCAGCATTAATGAAATCGTCTGGGAAGCGGTTGGAGTGTGCCAAGGCGACGGAGTAGCGATCGAAAGTATCATCGACAACCACACCATCAAATGGAGACCAGTTGAGTCCCTCCACGTCGAGGTTGAACTCACTCACACTAGAAAGGCCGAACCCAAGCTGGTGATAACCGTAACAGGTCATGAGTACGGCACCGGCGGGTGTAAGAGGCGTCATGAGACCCGTAGTGAACTTCAGGCGCTGACCAACAAACTGGTTGGTCTGGTCAGCTTGACGCGAAAAGCGAATGATCCCGCGACCACGCAAAACTCCGTCACCTTCAATCGGGCCAAGTTGACCTGCATATTCTGGAGCTTGGTCACCATCTTCATCAACTCCGTTTCCACGTAGAGCAAAGTACTTGTCGGTTGGGACGGGCCCCGAGGCCATGGAAATTTGCACTCCAGTCTGAGAAGAGTGTCCTGCAACGAAACTGGAAAAGTCAACCACGTTTCCGGCGAGGTCAAGGATGCCGGTGGGGCCGTTTCGCAAGGCCAACGAAACCTGAAGTGCCCCACTTTCTCCAAAGGCATCGGTAATGCCAGCCAAAGGTGCGAGGGTAAAGGCCTGAGCATCTCCCGAGGCTTGTAATGGCCCAAACATGATGCGACCCGGTCCTCCGCCAGATCCAAAGCCTGGAATGCGGTCAAGGAAGTCGGGGATCGTTTCGCCGGACGCCAAATCCCACTCCCGGTTGTTATCGTCAGAAGCTGCACCAGTGTCAGCAGACGAAAGAACCATGGAATCAAGAGAGCGTACAGTCGTCACATCGATCGGCTCGCTAAAGCGCACCGAAATTGTGGCAAAGGGGTCGACTCCATCTGCCGGGAAATTCCTCGTTGGTTGTGGCGTGATGGTCAGGAAACACAACTGCACGGCGGCGTCTGCCACCGAATAACGCGTGGTCAGGTTCGCGGCAACGCCGATGCTGCCTCCCGGAAGGGTACCTGCCAGCAGAACACCTTGGACTACATAGGCGGTGTTGTCAGAGGAATCGATGACTGAAGTAATCTGAACCAAAGACCCACTCACTTCAAATACGTCACCCACCTTTGGACTCATTGGACGGCAGCTAAGCACGTCCATTGCGTAAACAAGATTCCGTTGCTGCCCCACCTCGGTCACCGAGGCAATGGTGGCTGGCTGAGTCACAATCAAAGATGGCTTTGAGGTGTCAGATAAGAAGCCGTTGAATGCATCAAGATTATTTCCCGTGCGAACTGCCCGGACAGCAACTGGATCTAAACCTGCAAACTCATGGGGTTCGGTAATCGAGTCCCCTGCAGCATTGCGGTTTACATCGAAGGTTTGCGTCTTAGCCTTATTGGTCAACAACAGAGTCTGGTTGATAAAAGGATTAAGCTTGGTTGGGATCCGCAACTTAATGTTCGGAGTTACCTGGTCTTCAGATTCGGGAAAGCCAATACCATTTTCTGGAATGCCCAGTTGTTGCGAATCGATTTTAGAAATAGTTGGGTCCAAAATCACGACCCCAACGGGTTCTCCATTCTGGCCTACACTTTCCTTCACGACATAGCGCACTTCCAAAGAGGAAAGGCTTTCTTCGCTGCTGCCCACCAAAACTTGAATGGTTTGACGGTCAACGCTTGTGGGGTCCAAAAATTCAGAAAAGACCAAACGGATTGCACCATTTCGGGCAAGCTTAGTAAACGGGCCGGGCGAGTCGAAACTCTTAGCTTGCAGAGAAGTCAATCCAGAACGCGCGTCGGCCAAAGCCTCTTCGAATGCTGGGGTGCCTTGCGTTAACAATACCGTCAGGATTTCAACCTGCGTGATTGGGTTTTGGCTAAGAGTGTACCGAATGCCGTCGGACTGAACGCTTTCGCGAATCACGACGTCGGTTTGCACCAGGTCACCGCTAAGGTCAAAGACATTTACCAGGCGGCCCCATTGCATATCTTCAAGAGCCAGAGAAGCCTTTCCGGATCCTGCACCAGTTCCGTTGCCGGCACCGATTCCAGTCCCATCAGCTCCACAACTGGCAAGGGTTAGGGTTGGAAGCGCAAGAGTCGCAAGGACGAGAAAGCGCGTAATTGAGGTTGGAAATTGAATCATGGCTGAACATCGCTCCAGATGATTCCCAAGCTATCCAGCTCAGGGCGCAGACCTAGATCTGCATTTGATTTGAAAGTGACACGAACTTGGATGTAACGGAAGCCGTTGCCTTCCAATTCCGTGAGGTCAGTAGTCCACAGGGAGGGAGTACTTACAGAACCAAAGCCACCAATAAAGTCGCCGTGGGCATCAAGTTGAGTATCCGCGTTGGTCAAAGGTGAAGGATTCACATCTGGGTCAGCACCATGAGTCACCAAGGCAGAACCTCGGAACTCAACCACGATGGAAGTTCCAACGGGCTGACTTTCGTTCGCTGGCTCCACAACTACGCCGGAGACTTGCTCCAAGAGCAAAACTGAACCGAGGTCGAACCAGTGCGAATATATCCGTGAGGTGTCGACTACGAAGTCTGCCTGAGTCCAGTAGATGTGATCGTCGCCCACGAGATCGGTCCGGTTACCGGTTCCTGGAACGAAGCCGCCAATCGGACGGGTTCCACCGAGCGCAGAGTTATCTGGTTGAATCTGGTGCCAGATACCTGATCCATCTTGTCCGCCAGAAGACCAAATGCGGAAGTTCACCATTGGACTCCGGTTTGGAATCATTTGGGTTACCGAAAAGCTGTTAAAGCCGAGACGGTTACTCTGTGGGAAAACACGGAAGCGAGCCAAAAGCGGCAAGGATACTGATGGCGCGGCTTCTGGTGCCCAGCCGAAGATGATGGTGTTATCGGTGACGTACTGCTGGTTCGGTGCACCTGCAGAGTTGACATGCGTACCGAGGAAGGTTTGCGGGATGGCGGTATCGCGCCAAACGTAATTCGCAGTGAAGTCTGGCCATGGCATGTAAGGCGTGCCGTTGTTGGTGAACAACTCGATTCCATTTGCAACGTATTTGTTGCGGAAGACTTCAATCTCATCGATTCCAGAAGACCCATCTAGGGTGAACCCAAGAATGTTGTCATCGAAACCGGAAATGGTCAGTCCGGATTCAGGAAACATGACGATTTGGTTCGGTGGTGGAATCAGAAACTCGTCTGGCAAGAACCCCGCCGTCGACAAAGACAGTGAGATGTCCTCGAAGGACTCGTCGAAAACCACACCTGCGTTTGGTGACCAGTTAAATCCTTCCACAGTCATGTTGTACTCGGTTGCGTCTCCATAAGAGAAACCGAATTCTTGAGGACGGAAGGCGCTCATGACCACTGCCCCGGCTGGGTTTAGTGGCTCGGTTACTGGGGTACCCAACAAGCGATTGGACATGGCCGGGCTGGAAGAGTCTGCAGCACGGGAGAAACGCGAAGGGAATCGGCCAGTGAGGCCATTGGGCATCAACTGAAGGTTGCCAGCCCATTCCGCTTGACCGTCACCGTTTTCGTCCAAAGAGTTTCCATTCCAGAACAGGTAGTTTCCAAGGCTCCCAAAGGTGTCGTGGTTTACAACCAGTTTTACATCTTGCTCATTGCTCTCTCCAGCCTGACCATTTCCAGCAACGAAGCCTTCCACAGCAAGTGGGTTGCCAGACAGATCTAAGATGCCGGTCACTCCACCTCGCAGTGCGACCACGTAAGCCTCACCAGCGCCGGAAGTACTCGGCGAAACCCAACCAAAGGATGGCGTGAGGGAGAACTGACGGTTGCCGTCAGTGGCTTCGATTGGGCCAAAACACAGGCGACCGCTGAACTCAGACAAAGCATCTGCTCCGGCGGTAATCGCACGGAAGTCGTAACCACGCTGACGATCAATGAAGTCGGCGGTGGTTTCACTCGTGTTCACCTGGCGATACCAGGCAGCCTCGATTTCAACGTCTTCGTTAATGCCACCCACTGCCGCTGCATCTGGGTTGACGATTACGAAGGTGCTCATCGAACGCATAGAGCCCGTATTGATGGGCTCGTCAAAGCGAATGGTTACAGAAGACGCATCGCTAATGTCAATAATGCCCGCACCAGAGAGCTGAGCGATTGGAGGCTGGAACTCCAAGTAACACGCTTGAACAAGAGCATCTTGTGGGGTGTATGCCGTGGTGTAACGCGCAGAAAGGGAAGTCGCACCAGCAACGATGGAGCCCTCTGCGGCTTCCAGAGTTGCACGAACCGAGAAGTTGTTTGGGTCTCCGCTATTCAAGACATCGGTCACCAATAGCAAGCCTGCTCCAACTTCGAAAATGTCGCCGACCTTTGGCGTCATTGGCTTACAAACTGCGAGGTCGATGGTGTAAAGAAAGTCCACCACAGAGCCGGTTACAGAACTGATCGTGTTAATCGTGGCGTTCTTAACCGCCAAAAGGCTTGGCGGAGTGTTGTCGAGCAGGAAACCGTTGAAGTCATCTAGGTTGTTTCCGGTACGCGCTGCGCGTACCAAGGTATTTGAAACACCCGTGGTCTCGAAAGGCTCGGTTGCCAAGTCCTGCACAGACGGGGTGAGCTTGCCGTTTAGGCTGCGCAGTACTTTGGGCTGTCCAATCAACGGATCTGGTTGAGTCGGAATGCGAATCGCAAAGTTCGCATTCACCGAGTCTGGAGATGCCGGCAAACCCACTGCGTTCTGTGGAATAAACTCCGCAGCAGCTTCCGTTGCGGAAACGGTGGTATCGAAGAAGACAAAGCCTTTGTCCAGGCCAGCGTCGTTCTTCACGATATAGCGGCCAGTAAAACCTAGCAACGGTGGGTTGCCAGTAAAGACTTGCACCGTAGTGAAGTCCACTGAGCTTGGATCAATCTGCTCTGAGAACTGCAGGCGCACCGTGGCGTTCCGTGCAAGCTCGGTAAACGGAGGTGCAGAGGTTGCAGCTTTATCTACAATCGGCTCCAAGTTGGACTCCGCAGTGCTTAACAAAGCAATAAAGGAAGCCGAACCTGCAGTACGCAAAATAGTAAGCGTTTCCTTCTGGTTCACCGGATTATTGGTGATCGAAAAATTCACGCCATCGGACTCAATCAGGTGGTTGATGAGTACATCTGACTCCACCAGGATGCCGCTAGAGTCGCGGACATCCACCAGGCGACCCCAAGTGAGGTTCTCCAAGAACAGGCCAAGGGAGCTTTTTGTATTTCCTCCTAGACCTCCACCAGAGTTCGAAGCAGAAAGACAGCTTCCACTAACGACGGTGGCGGCCAAAAGCCCGAGGGCAGAGATTCGGGTGAGGAGACGCATCCTTTTCGGTTGATTCACGGATTCCATTATCTTGTAAGTGCGAGGTGGGACAACACCTTGCCCGCCTATCCTAGAACGGCGCGACAAACTTCGCGTTGGCTTATTTGCAAATCCCATACCAAGGCAGTGAAGCCCCCTTCTGGGCCCATTTTAGGGCAAGAACGCCCATGGAGTGCGGTTTCGCACCCACTTGTTCGACAGCAAAGTTTACCCGCTGATACGGGTGCCTAACCGCCCCACTGATAGCCCGCTTTTTCGGCCGCGTCACGGTCCAAAAAGGGCTGCAGATTTTCTGGGCTAATACGAAACGCAGCGCCAGAAAACAAGGCGTGAACCTTGTTCGTCGAGCGGCATCCTGCGTACTCCACTTGTAATTGACCGTCGCAATAGGCGCAGAGGAAGGTTCTACGAGCATCTCCCACGACACGCCATGGAGCTGGAAGGCCCTCTGCGCGGGATACGCAGGACGAGTTCGGGCAAAGGCCGAGCTGGACATCTGGGCTTCCTGCTGGCAATGGAGTCAGGTGCGGTAGCGACCAGCGATCTTGGCGTAGCATGGCTAAAAACACGGCCTGGCGAACCACAGGCCCCACTTTTGCCTGTTCGAAATAGAGAGCCCGCGGGTCGGTGTCGATTTCCGACGGAAGCTCATCGAGCCGAGGCAGCGGGTGCAAGATCTTGCAGGTGGCCAACAAGGGATTCTGCATTTGGGCGGAAGTGAGGCCTGGATAAGAACCCGGGCCTGCCTGCGCTCCCCGCTCGGCCTGCAAGCGGGTGAGGTACAAAGCATCGAGGCGATCAATTTCAGGGACCTCTTCGCGGAAAAGAGATTTCTGGACCAAACCCTTGGGTTCAAGAACACGCGCCTCCTCGTTCCCAGTCCAATCACGGAATAAGGGATGCTTGCCCCACCTCAGCCGGTAATCGAAGCGGTCAAGAATGCGGCGCTCAAAGCCAGCCTCCCAATCCAGCCCCACCCCGGGGAGCAAAACAATGCGCACTCCCAACACCGCAAGTGCCCAAGCCAAGGAGCGCGCGGTTCGGCCATTGCGCAAGTCACCCATGACGGCAACCGTACGGCCAGCAAAATCCCCCCACTCGCGATACAAGATGTAAAGATCCACTAAGGTTTGCGTAGGATGACCAAGGCGGCCATCGCCACCGTTAATCACTGGGGTGGTCGTGGCCTGGCTCGCCAAACGTGAGGCACCATCTAATGGATGGCGTAACACCATCAAATCGGCATAGCCTCCCACCACGCGCGCCATGTCTACCAAGCTTTCCCCCTTGCTTTCGCTCGAGGATTTGGAGTCGGCCATGGTGATCACCGATGCGCCTAACCGATGCGCTGCGGCTTCGAAGGACAAGCGGGTGCGCGTGGAGGGCTCCGAGAAAATCGTGGCAATCACAGTGCCGTGCAAGGCGTCTTCAAACTCAGAAGGGCGTGCTTCCAATTCCTTCACGCGCTGAAAGAATGCTTGCAGGAAAGGTGGGTTCAGCGCCTCCGAAGAATGGAGGCCTTCCATGACCGGCAAGAGGTGCATCGGGCGATTGAGCAACGAGGGTGGAATGCTGGCCGAAGTGGCAAGTGATTCCAACTATAGGATAACGTCAAACGGGGTCAGAGAGCAGGGCTTCGAGCGCTTCCCGTTGAGATTTCTTGAAAGCGATCAAGGTTCCTGGAGGTGGCGGTGGCCCAAGCATTTGCAAAATCTTGGCTTCGAGCGCCACCAGCAGAGCATCGACCCCTGCTATTTGCCCGGTCAAGTCCGGCTCGATACCTAAGGACGATGGCACCCAGCTCTCTTTTAGGTCGGTGCGGTTGAGCAGGATGAAATCCTTTGCTGTGCGGTTTTGTAGCCGTTTCAAAACCGCAGCACTCGGTTCAGCAGCCGCGTCGATAACCCAGATGACTTTCCATGCAGAGTCAATTTGCTCCCATGCAACCAACATGGCTTGTTGGTCAAGTGCACTTAGCCCATCGCCGATGCCCGCGGTATCGGTCAGAGAAAACAAGGCCTCCTCCCCCGGCGCACCAAGTTGGAGAGTCACTTCCACGGCATCACGTGTGGTGCCCTGGCCATCATGAATCGTGGCTAGTGCCGCGCGATTCCAATGATTGAACAAAGTTGATTTACCAACGTTGGGAGGACCAGCGAATACGATGCTGAGTGGTTGCTCGAGAGCGCTCGCCCAGGCATTCCATTGAGCCAGGTCCTTCACCGCGTTTCTTTGCGCGGCGGCCGGCATATCGCGGATGCGCTGGAGCTCTTTCTCAAAAGCATTGTCGCTCTGAGCCGCTACGACGCGCGCCGCAAGAGGCGAATTGGCATTCCATAAAGCAGGATGGTTTTCTTCAGCAAGAGAACCTGCCACTTCACGCCATCCGCGCTCCATCATCCAATCGCGAAAAGCCGCTGCAACCCCATAGCCACCATGCAAATGGCATTCGAGGGTTAAGCTCTGCCCCTTTGTTTCCCGACGCCACAACAAGGCTTCATCAAATGGAAGTGATTCTCCATTTAAGCGAAAGCTGTTTTGGGTTTGCGGAAAAACGCTGCCAAAAAGTTTTGTGCATTCCTTTTCCGCAGCACACAACTGCCAAATCGACAAGGCACTGCTTCCGGGAGCAGACAACCGGCGAAAAGTTTTCATTGCGGCAATGCGGCCAAGCCTTTTAAAACCATATGCTCTTCGAACTCCCACTCAGGAAGCAAAACGCGTAAGTCTTCGGCATCACCGCCGGTCAAAAAAAACTGCGCGGTCGCATGCTTACCGAGGTCGACGTCAGCCAAAAACTCCTCGGCCAAGCCGCGTAGCGCAACCACGAAAGCGCGCCGTGTCCCTGCAGCCACGGCCGATGCAGTATCCGTTGGAATCCCTGATAAGACCTGATTCGGAGCCTCCAAGTGCGGACAAGCCGTTGCCAATGCCTGCTGCTGAGTCCCTAACCCGGCCCCGATGGCTCCACCCAAAAAGCGGCCGTGGGCGTCCACCACATCTAATGTAAATGCAGTGCCGCAATCCGCCACCACCACAGCTCCTGCGCATTTCTGATGCGCATACCAAGTGGCTAACAAGCGATCGATTCCGGTTCCAGAAGTTTGGATATCCAAGGGGATCTCTCTTGGATGAACCTCTTTCACCCCTACTGCATGCAAACCCAATTCCAAAAGAGCAGCACGGCCTTGGGTCGAACTACTCGCAAGCCGCACAGCACGCACATTTTGCTGCACTAAAAAATCAGCCAAGCGCTCTCGCTCCGACAACGCGCGCCACTGGAAAACATAAACCTCATGCAAGGATTCCGTTGCAAGCTTCAAACGCTGATTACCACAATCAGCAAGCAGAAGTTGCCTACGGCTCACGGCAACTACCGCGGCAAACGGAAGGTCAAAGTACGCACGCCACCGAGGCGTTCCACCTTTACAACCACCTTGTCGGTATCCAATTCACGCATAGAGCGGAAGAGTTGATCACGATCGACGGCTGGCTGGCCATTGACTTCCAGTACGATGTCATCGGCCTTGATGCCTAAGCGGGAAAAAACCGAACCTTCTGGCACACTGCGAATACGCAGACCGCGCACTTTATTTGACAATGGGTCACGCGCAACGCGGACCGGCACAGAGTTTAGAATTTCTTCCTGCGACATCCTCTCTAACTCGCGCACATCGCTGCTGCCGATGGCATAAGTTCCGGGTTCAACCTGCAAGGTTTCTTCCGGAGGAACGTAGGCAATCACGCCCTCTGCTCCGACACCATTCGTTCCGGTCGATGGCTGCGCACTATCGGTCACGAAAGCACGTGTTTGATCCACGTCGAAAGCGCCGGATTTCACGATCATCTTTTTGCCGCCTTCAACCACTTCAAGCTCGACCTCACCTGGTCTCACGGCGACAAGCTTCAACTTCAAGCCTTTCTTATCACCGAGCTCAAACTTGGAGCCGACGGCAATCAAGTCACCTGGGATGTGCTCGTCGGAGGCGCGTTCCGTACGCCCCTGAATCCATGCAGCGGAGGGAGCCTGAATCCATGGAACCAAGACATCATCTTCGGAAATCCGAGGCTTGGGCTTCTTGACTTCGGTTTGCTCCACCTTGGGCGGCGGCGCGACATAACCAGTAATGTTCAGATCCTGTAGGACCTTGTACTTCTCATAGCGGAAGAGGTGCCCGCCTTTCCGCGAGCTCGCGGCGTCTGCACCAAAGGTTCCCTCCAAGCGCGACATGGACAACTTACTGACAATGGTGTCCTTGTTCTGGACGAAACCGTACATCTTCCATCCAAATCCACCTAGGGTGCCGAGTCCAATAAGGACTAGCACGAAGCGCAGCAGTTTCTCGTTCACGTATGGCATCTTATCCCTTGTCCCGGTCGATTACGACGGCTATAGGCCGCAGCTTCTTCCTACTGTTCTTCTCCTTCATCGACCAAGCGGACCAATTCTGCGGTCAATCGGCCCAAACCGGCTCCTGTAGCCGCTGAGATTGCGAAAAGTGGGTGGTCGATGGCCTCGAAAAACTCCTTCGCGCGCGCCTTGCCTTCTTCATCTTCGATTTTGGTCGCCACGACCACCGTGGGACGCGTGCCCAGGTTAGCACCATAAGCTTCAATCTCACCACGGATGATGCGGTACGCCTCGGTGGGCTCCGTATCTGCCAATGGGGAGCAATCCACCAAGTGCAGCAATACGTTGGTGCGCTCGATGTGGCGCAGAAACTGGACGCCCAGTCCCTTGCCATCGGAGGCGCCTTCAATCAGACCGGGAATATCGGCCATGACCAAGTTGCGGTCGCCTTGCCCCAAATCCAAAATCCCGAGCGAAGGGTCCAAAGTCGTGAACGGATAGTCCGCAACCCGCGGACGTGCAGCCGTCATACGGCTGAGGAGCGTGGACTTACCTGCATTGGGCAGTCCAAGCAGGCCGATGTCGGCCACCAGCTTCAATTCCAAACGCAACTTACGGGTTTCGCCTTGGGTGCCGCTCTCGAAGTGAGTCGGCGCTTGGGTCGTCGCGCTGGCAAAACGTGCATTCCCGCGACCACCCTGACCACCTTTGGCCACCACTAGGTTCATGCCATCTTCATCGAGGTCAGCAAGCAAGTTGCCGCGATCGGCATCGTAGATTTGCGTTCCAACCGGAACCTTAACCACCAAATCTTCGCCGCCACGGCCACTACGGTTATTGCTGCCACCCGGTTGCCCGTGGGTAGCGCGCGCATGATGATTACGCGTGATTCGGAACAAGGAGTTCTCCTGACGATCGGCAAAAAGGACGACATCGCCGCCCTTTCCGCCATCCCCGCCATCGGGGCCACCCATGTTCACGTACTTCTCGCGGTGCATGGAGGAACATCCTGCCCCACCATCGCCCGCCGAGGCAATCATGACCGCTTGATCGCGGAACATGTTTTCAATCTTCTGTGCCATCTGTTTGCTCGGTTGAGGTTTTGGTGTTTACGAGAAAAGCCCGGCGGTCCTACGGACTACCGGGCCTCTAGTTCTCCGGGAAGTGCCACACGCAGCACCCCTGCTGGGATTAACCCTCGAGTGGAATAATCCGAACGCGCTGGCGAGACTGAAACTCAACGGTTCCATCCCATAGTGCGAACAAAGTGTAGTCCTTACCCATGCCGACACCGCGGCCTGGGTGATGCTTGGTACCACACTGACGAATCAGAATGTGACCAGCACGTACAGTTTGCCCACCGTACTTCTTGACCCCACGCATTTGCGGGTTTGAATCCCGACCGTTTTTGGTCGAGCCACCACCTTTCTTATGTGCCATAAATTTGCTCCAGGTCCTTAGACCAGATTAACCGCGGATTTCCTTCACGCGGATGTGGGTGTAGGACTGACGATGGCCGACGCTAGAGCGCGAGCTCTTACGGCGACGAAAAGTAGCTATCCGGATTTTATCGTCTTTCACTTCACCGATGACCTCAGCCACCACGGAAGCTCCAGAAACATGCGGAGTGCCGACTTCAACGCTGCCATCTTCCTTTTTCAGGAGCTGGACAGAATCAAAGACAAGTTCGCTGCCCGCCTCTGCGGTGGGCATACGGTCAATCCACAAATCCTGACCCTGCTTAAGGGTTAGACATCTGGAACGGTCGCGGACAATTGCGTACAAGGTATTTTTCCTCTCGAAAGGGCCGAATAGTTTAGCTGTCCCCGCCGACCTAGGCAAGGGTTCCTAGGTGTTCAATCACAGAATCTCCAGAAGACACCTGGGAATCCTCCACCAACTCGACTTGATGCTCGAGACCCTCGAGTGGCTTATGAAGGCGTTTCCACTGCTGAACGACGCCAGGTTGGGCACGAACCCGCATTTTCGAAGGCATTTCCATGGCACGGAGCTTGCGCAGAATCCGCAGTGCTCCCGCCTTGTGATGCGCAATGTTGCCACTTCCCCCACAACCCCGGCACATGGATTCCGTGCCTTTGGCAGGCCCAGTCCCCTGGCGGCGGCGGGTGAAGGTCATGAGACCAAAGCTGCCGAGGCGGCCGGTCTTCATGCGCGCGCGGTCTTCCTGCAAGAATCCGCGCAAAGTTTGCTCGACTTTGTGCCGATTGGCAGGCTCTGCCATATCGATAAAGTCGACGACCAAAATGCCACCCAAATCACGCAAACGCACCTGACACGCCACCTCTTTAGCGGCCAACAAGTTGGTTTCGAGCGCGGTCTGTTCGAGACTTCCAGTTCCAGAAGGACCACTATTCACATCGATGGCAACCAGCGCCTCAGTTTCGTGAATCACTATCGAGGCTCCATTTCCAATCGGCACGCGGCTACGGAACAAGCTCTGGAAGCGCGCTTCTAGTCCTTGCGCTTCGAACAATGCCTTTCCAGCAGGATGCTCGGTTAGCTTGACGCGTTCGTCGGCGCCCTTCTCTTTCAAGAAGTTCCGCAGCGCTTGGGAGGTGGCAGGGTCATCGCAGATGATTTCTTCGACGCCGCCATGGAACAGTTCGCGGCATGCGCGAACCGCCGTAGTTTCCTCCGCAAGGGCCAAACACGGAGGTTTGGCTTTTGCGAAGTCACGCGTGATGGTATTCCATCGCTGCTGCAAACGACGCAAATCGCGTTCCAGGATTTTCTTACTTTGCCCCATGGCAGAAGTGCGAGCAATCACGGGTAACTCTTCGCCATTGCCCAATTCAAGCAGGATCTCGCGCAAACGATCGCGTTCCTCAGTTTCTTCAATGCGACGACTCACTCCAATGCGTCCCATGGTTGGCATCCAAACCAAGCAGAATCCTGCAAGGGATAAATGCATGGAAAGAGTGGCCCCTTTCCCGCGCACTGGATCACGCAAAACCTGTACCAAGACCGCACGACCAGGCTGCAGCAATTCGCCGATGCTTGGTTGCGATTCGGGCTCTGGCAGAGCTGCGAGCTCAGAGCTGGCTTCTGCATCGCAATCCCCTTCCGTGGCGGTTTCTTCAGCAGATTCCGGCTGCGCAAGCGGCGCTTCATAGGCATGCTTGCGAATTGGGGTGGTGGCAATCTCCACCGCGGACAAATCCGCATCCAGGCACGCCGGATGCACATTTCCTACGTGCAAAAAGCCCGAGCGTTGATCTCCGAAATCGAGGAAGGCTGCATCTAGGCCTTCCTGAACCTTACGCACCACCGCGAGGTAGACATTGCCCACCACCGATTCGCGTTCAGTTTGCGCGCAGCGCAATTCGATGATTTCCTGGTCCTCAGCTAAAGCAATCCGGATTTCTTCCGGATCCGAGGCATTGACCACCAGCGTTCGGCCGGCGCGCGTCAAACCTGAGTTTCGCCGTCGACTGAAAGCAGGATTTCCACCATGCGCTCGGCCGCGGCTTCGGCTTGAGGTCCAGAAGCATGCACTTCAATCTCTGCGCCTTTAATAGCACCAAGAGTCATGACCGACAGGATGCTACGCGCGTCGGCCACTCGACCCGCGTAATGCAACTCGATAGAGGCTTCGAAAGCGACAGCTGCCGACACGATGGCATGACTAGGGCGTGCGTGAATACCATTGGCATTCTCCACCTTCGCCTTGCGGACGACGGTTCCTTTCATCGATTAAGGCCTTAGGCCGGTGCGAGCTCGGTCAAGAGCTCGATGACCTGCCCGCCACTGGAGGCCTGGCGCGAAAAGGAAACAAAGTCTTCGTGCTTGGCGATGCCAGCAAGCCAGCGCAACAAACCAATGTGTGCGTCGGCATCGACTTCCGGACGAATCACAGCGAAGAAAACGTGCACGTCTTCCCCGTCAAGAGCGTTGAAGTCCACTCCAGCTTGATGCACGCCAAGCACCACGGTCACCTTATCGGTGTGTGGCGATTTCACGTGTGGAATGCCCACGCCGGAGCTTCCGGTAGAGCCTTCGGATTCGCGCAGCATTAGTGCAGCCTTTAGCGCTTCCTTGTGAGGAGCGAGATCCGCGTTAGAGGCCACTAAGCCGTCAACGAGAGCTGCAATAACGCCGTCCGAATCGGAGGCTTGAATGTCGAGCAGTACTGCCTGCTCTTTAAAAAGTTCCACGTAGGTCATGGATGGTTTATTCCGCGGCACGATTGCGTCGTGCTTGGGCGGAGTGTTTTTCTTTGAATTTGAGGATTTGACGATTCAGCTTATCGACAACGTTGTCGACGGCTGTCCGTCCTTCTGGTGCGCGATCATGCGCAACAAAAGGTTCACCTTGGTGACGGTGAAGGATGGCTTCGCAGGCAACCTCGCCCGCTTCCTGAATAAACACGAACTCTCCTTTTACGAATTCCTCCCCAAATCGTTCCAGTCTTTCAAGCTGTTTTGCTGCGTATTCGCGCAATGCCTTGGGAAGTTCAATGTGGCGGAAAGTGATTTCGATGTTCATGTTCAGTTAACGGTCTAGGTGGCTCCCGACTCTTACAGGATACGGTTTTTCGCGCTCCGGCGATAGTCCGCAAACGGATCAGATGGGTAAAAAACGCGCCAGAGGTAAAGGCCCTCTGCGGGGGCGGTAGGGCCGGCCTTCTTGCGGTCCCCGGATTGGAGTACGTGGTGGAGCCAAATTGGCGCGTGTTTGTGCATTCCGACATCCCATAGGGAGCCGACCATATTCCGCACCTGACGGTAAAGAAAGCCTCCCCCACGGAAGTGGAAGGCGGTACCGCCGCGCATGGGCTGAATATGGATGGAATGAATGCTGCGGACGGTCGTTTTCGAACTCCGCTTCGCCGCCGCAAAGGCTTTGAAATCATGCCTGCCAATCAAATACTGAGCACCTTCGCGCATGGCTTTCAGATCGAACTCCTTCCGATGCCAGGCCACGGTGCCTTTGCGCAAAACCGGCCGCGTGTCGCCGTGAGCGCACAAATAGACATAATGTTTGCCGAGAGCACTCGCATTGGAGTGGAAATCTGGATCGCAGAGTGCTGCAGCGCGAACGGCTACGTCGTCTTCGAGAAAGGCATTAATGGCGCGTCGAATCTGTTGGGCGGGCAAATCGCTCCAGGTTGAAAAATGTACCACCTGTCCCCAGGCATGAACTCCACTGTCGGTCCGCCCACTGGCATGCATGACCACCTTTTCGCCCGAAACAGCTGCCCACGCAAGCTCCAAACCTTCCTGAACGGTACGCAACCCAGGCTGACGTTGAAATCCATAAAAGCCTGCGCCTGCATACTTCACACAAAGGGCGATGCGCCGCGGGGCGCGGTGTTCAGCGGAGGCTTCAGTCATCTAAGGGACGACGTCCACGATAGGCGTCAGCCAAGATTTCGCCGTGCAGATATTCAAGGCGAGCGCCAACGGGTAGCCCGCGCGCAAGTCGGGTGATGTTGACGCGACTCCCCCTCAATACCTCGAGGATCTTAAGGGCCGCACCTTCGCCTTCGCGATCGGGTGCGGTGGCCAAAACGATTTCTTCCACGCCACCTTGATCCACACGACGTCGCAGCGCTTGCAACGCCGAACGATCTGGTTCTGCGCCTTCGCGTGGCGCAAAACCTTCGATGAGTACGTGATAAAGCCCAGTATGAATCCCTGCGCTTTCCAACTTCTCGACTTCGCGTGGTCCTTCGACCACGCACACGACTTTGCGGTCGCGCGTGTCATCGGAGCAAATCGCGCAGGGCGTGCGCAAAGTGATGTTTCCGCAGACTTCACAGCGTCGCGTGTCCATGCGGGCATCGCGCAAGGCAACCGCAAGTTCGGCGACTTCTTCGGTGGGAGAACGCAGCACATGCAAAGCCATGCGTTCAGCACTGCGTGCACCCACGCCAGGAAAGTTTTCCAGCGCGCGGATTAAACGTTCAAGTGGTTCCGGAAAGGCCAAAGGATTAGGTCATGCCGGGAAGGCCCATGCCACCCGTGACACCATTCATGGCAGCAGAGTTGGCTTGTTCGGCCTTCTTCAAAGCTTCTTTCAATGCTGCGCCGACTAGGTCTTCGAGCATTTCGACATCTTCCGGATCGACTACTTCAGGGCTGATGTGGATACTTTTAAATTCACGTGAACCATTCACGCAAACTTTGACCGCACCACCACCGGAACTGCCTTCGAATTCGGTTTTCGCCATCTTCTCTTGCACTTCCGCGACTTGCCGTTGCATTTGTTTTGCTTGGCGCAACAGACCGCCAAGATCTCCGAGGCTTCCAGCCATAATCGAATTTTCTCTAAGGGGTTTCTTCTTGTCCGTTAAAAGAGGACAGGAGGTTTTCGACGACAGGATCGTCGACTGCTTTTTCACCCAGTTCAAAGGTGATATGCCAAACGCCGGGGCTCCATGGGAGTCGCGCTAAAGCTTTGAGCTCGAGTGGGTCTTCGAGCAAATCTTGGTCTCGCTCTTGCACTGGGAAGAGTTTTACCTGAACTTCGCCGTTGACAACTTGACCAGCGATCAAGTTAGTGCGAAGGATGGAGCCAAAGGTTGGGCGCTCCTGCTCGAGGCGTTGCAGCAAAGCTTCAAAATCTTGAATACCGCCGCGCGCAGCAGGGACTTGAACAGCTGGTGCGGGCGCTGGTGCGGGCGCTGGTGCGGGCGCTGGTGCGGGCGCTGGTGCGGCTGGAGTCGGAGCAGCCGTCGGCGGTGGCGGCGTAGTGGAGATTTCTTCTCCATTCAATAAACGGGCTATATCGAAGAACTGTCCAATCCGTGCAGCGCGCAACAAAGTCCACTCCAACAAAGCACGGGCACCCAGCGGCGCCTTTTGCATTCGACTTTCTAAATGGAACATCATGCCCATGATGCCTTCCAGACGATCACGCCCTAACCCGCGCGCCAACTCCATGGTGCGATCGCGGCGATCCGTACCTGGCTCAGTCCCAACCGCATCTTCGCCAAGCAATGCAATGTGCAGCAAATCGCGCAAGGCATCGACCGACTGCTCAACAAAGTCACGCTCGGTGCCGCCGCGTTGCAAGAAAGCATCGATTGCGGTGAGGATGGTGCCCGGACGATCGGCAAGAACCGCTTCAAACAAATCCAGCCAACGCTCCGGTCGCGCCAATCCAGCGACGCTCTCCAGGTCATCCAAAGTGACGCGCTCCCCTGCAGTGGCGAGCACTTGATCGAGCATGGATTCAGCGTCGCGCATTCCGCCGCGGCATCCGTGGGCGATAGCCTTGAGGACCTCGACATCGACCTGCATGCCTTCGGATTTGCATACGAAGGTCAACTTGGTTTGGATGTCGACCTCGCGCAAACGTCGGAACTCGAAGATCTGACAACGCGAAACAATCGTGTCCGGAATCTTGTGCGGATCGGTGGTCGCGAAGAGGAACATCGCGTGTGCCGGCGGTTCCTCCAAGGTTTTAAGCAAGGCATCGAAAGCCTGGCCAGATAACCGCTGCACCTCGTCAATGATGTAAATCTTGCGACGATCGCGAATCGGATTGGTCTGCACGGCATCGCGAATGGCGCGGACGTCATCGACTCCGTTGTTCGAGGCGCCGTCGATTTCGATGACATCGATATCGCCACCTCGCTCGATTTCAGTGCACGGTCCACACTGCAAGCATGGCTCCGCAGTAGGTCCATTCTCACAGTTCATCGACTTCGCGATGATGCGCGCCGTGGTGGTTTTTCCAACCCCGCGCGGCCCCACTAAAAGGTAAGCCTGGCCTACGCGTTGACGTTCAATTGCGTGACTCAATGCCCGCACGATGTGGTCCTGACCAATCACCTCCGCAAAGCTTCGCGGGCGGTATTTGCGCGCAAACACGCGGTAGGTCGGGACGACTTCGCTCAAGCTCTCATCTTATCAGCTGACCAGCCCAATTCTACGCTCCTCGATCCTGCCTAGACCATTGCACCACCAATTAGCCATATTTTGCTGAGCCCTTAAGCAACGCGCTTTCGTGTCGATGCGAGCGCCGTTGTCTCGAAGCAAGGCGCGGGGCTCTGCGCCCTATTTCCTATAGGGCCAGGTTCCCGCTACGCAGCAGCGAGGCTACGTCGCCGCCCCGTCGTGGAATGGTGCCGCTTAAGGGCGGAGCCCAAAACCAAGGAACTGGAGGCCCGACAGTCACGGCACCCGAAAGCCGCGGCTTAGAGCTGCTTCATTCCTGATCTGACCCGGTTCGCCACAGTTTCGCTGCGTGAAGCCGAGCCCCCAGTTCCTTGATTGAGTTTTCGAATGGCGGAGAGAGAGGGATTTGAACCCTCGGTACCGTGAGGTACACACGCTTTCCAAGCGTGCTCATTCGGCCACTCTGACATCTCTCCACTGATTCGACAAAAAACGTATTCCCCGGCAAGGGAATGGCGGAGAGGGAGAGATTTGAACTCTCGGAGGCCTTACGACCTCACTGGTTTTCGAAACCAGCCCATTCGGCCACTCTGGCACCTCTCCAATGAGGCGGGGAATCATACACTTCCCCAGCATCCGGCGGAAGCCCCTTATCGACCTTTGCCGAGGATTCCTTGCGCATTAAGAAGACTCGGGCGGCGCCTTCTTCTGAACCTTCTTCTCCTCGCGTTTTGAGCGAAAGAAATCCTGCAGAAGAGCTGCGCTTTCCTCAGCTAAAACCCCTCCCTGTGCCTCAATCTGGTGATTCAAGCCTGGGAGCTCCAACAGGCGTGCCAAGGATTCAATACCACCAAATTTAGGGTCGGCGGCTCCATAAACAATCCGCGCCACGCGAGAGTGCATAAGGGCGCCAGTACATTGAATGCAGGGCTCCAAAGTGCAGTAGAGCTCGGCATCGGGCAGGCGCTTTTCCCCTGCTGCAGCAAATGCCTGCGAGAGTGCCAGCATTTCGGCATGTGCCGTTGCATCCTTCAAGGCTTCGACGGTATTTCGGCCGCGGCCTAGGATTTCGTTTCCACGCACCACAATAGCTCCAACCGGAACTTCATCTGCGGCCCAAGCGGCGTGGGCTTCGCGGAGGGCGAATTCCATAATTGCCACGTCCCTTTCCTCTTGAGACCCTGGCTGACGTAGCGGGAAGAGAAGTACCATGATTTAAATGGCGCCCGGGAGGATTCGAGGCGTAGCCGACGTTGCGAAGCGACGTCAACCCAACTCAAAGAATCTGGGGGTAGCCGCGAGAAAGTCGATCCCGTGTTAGCGCGGAAAATCGGCGTGGGAGTGGCGCGCCCGGGAGGATTCGAACCCCCAACCTCCTGATCCGTAGTCAGGTGCTCTATCCAGTTGAGCTACGGGCGCGTTTTGGAGGGGAGATTTCAACCTCTCCCGGCCCCCACGTCAAGCTTCGAACAAGAATTCCAAGACATCATCCTGACCCATCCGAAAGCCATTCTCTGCTAGTCTAAGGCCTGTCGATGGAGCCCTTCGTTCACCTTCACGTTCACACGGAATACAGCCTGCTAGATGGGGCAAATCCGATCAAAAAATTGGTCAAAGCGGCCGTGGAAGACGGTCACGATGCCATCGCCATTACCGATCATGGCAACCTTTTTGGCGCGATGGAGTTCTACCAAGCGTGCCGCAAAGAAGGTGTCAAGCCGATTTTAGGCTGCGAAGTCTACGTGGCTGCCCAATCCATGCATAAGGGCCACAATAAGCATGAAAATCCTTATTCGCATTTAACCCTGCTAGCGAACGATGCCGTGGGCTGGAAGAACTTGATGCAGTTAAGTTCGGCAGCGCATATTGACGGACATCATTTCCGTCCGCGCGTGGATTTAGATTTAATCGCCGAGAAAGCGGCCGGCATCACCTGCTTATCGGGTTGCATGAGTGGCCCGGTGAATAAGTTGTTGCGGGTCGAAGATGAAAAGGGCGCAATTGAAATGTCCGGACGCTTGCAGGACATGTTCGGCCAGGAAAACTATTACTTGGAAGTCATGCGCAACGGTATTGACATTCAGGACAAGTTGACCGAAGGCATGGCCCGATTGAAGGGTGCCATGAATGCTCCCCTAGTGGCGACAAACGACATTCATTATTTGCGCCATGAAGATTGTGCCGCACAAGATGCCATGATTTGTCTGAACACCGGCTCGCGTTTGGCAGACCCTGATCGCTGGCGCATGGACACAGACACTTTGTACTTCCGTAAACGCGAGGAAATGAATCGCATTTTCTCCGACCTACCGGAAGCATTGCGCAATACTCAACTCGTTGCTGACCGAATCGATGTCGAGCTAGAGATTGGCCGCTTGCGCCTCCCCGTTTTCAAAACAGACGATGAGCGCACTCCAGACCAGTTATTCCGCGATTTGTGTGAGAAGGGATTTTCTCATTTCTATCCTGGAAATCCCGAAGAAGCACGGAGTCGGTTGGAATTTGAATTTGGGGTCATCACCGAGATGGGCTTCGTTTCCTACTTCCTAATTGTTTGGGACTTGATTCGCTATGCGCGTGATTGTGGAATTCCAGTCGGACCTGGTCGTGGTTCGGCAGCGGGCTCGATCATTGCTTTCGTATTAGGCATCACCCGGATTGACCCGCTGAAATACGACTTGCTGTTCGAACGATTCCTCAACCCTTCGCGGATATCGATGCCGGATATCGATATCGACTTCTGCAAGGATCGCCGCGAGGAAATGATTCACTACACGCGCGAGCGTTACGGCAGCGAAAACGTATGTCAGATCATTACCTTTGGAAAGCTAAAGGCAAAGAACGCATTGCGTGACATGGGCCGAGTCATGGATGTGCCCCTGTCGGAAGTCGACAAGATGGCGAAGAAAATTCCCAATGGCCCTGGCGTAAAGTTAGCCAAAGCAATTGAGGACGAACTGGACCTGAAGGAAGCCTTTGAGAACTCCGAGCTACACAAAGAGTGGTTTGGATTAGCGCTGAAAGTGGAAGGGTTGTGCCGCAATTCCGGCATTCACGCAGCCGGCGTCATCATTGCAGATGAACCTTTGCGCGACATCATTCCGCTTGCCAAGGTCTCTGGCAACTTAACCACGCAATGGGATATGAAGTACTGCGAGCAATATGGATTGCTCAAAATGGACTTCTTGGGCCTTCGCACCTTGTCGATTCTGCAGGAAGCCGTTTCTCAGGTGGTACGGCTCGGCGGCGACCCGATTGAGCTCGATGACCTCCCCCTTGATGAGCCTGCAGTGTACGAACTGCTCTGCAAAGGCGACACCGAGGGTGTCTTTCAGCTGGAATCTGGCGGCATGCGCAAGTTGCTCGCCGACATCAAGCCTTCCTGCTATGAGGACATCATTGCAGTTTTGGCCCTGTTCCGTCCTGGTCCACTTGGGTCTGGGCTTCACACCACCTTTGCTCTACGGAAACACGGCAAAGAGGAAGTGAGCTACCAGCATCCGATTCTCGAGCCAATTCTGAGCGAGACCTATGGAGTGCTGATCTATCAGGAACAGATTATGCGGGTGGCGCAACGCATGGGTGGTTTCTCCCTGGCTGATGCAGATTCACTACGCAAGGCCATGGGCAAGAAAAGCCTTGAACTCATGGAACAGTTCGAGCCCAAGTTTCTCGAGGGCGCGCAGGAACGCGAAGTCCCAGAAGCCGTGGCTATCGAAATCTGGGAGATGATGAAGAAGTTTGCGGAGTATGGCTTCAACAAGTCACACTCGGCCGCCTACGCCATGGTGACTTACCAAGCAGCGTATATGAAAGCGCATCATCCTGCGGAGTTCTACGCAGCATCATTCACCTATGAAGCATCCGATACGGAGAAACTCCGTTCCTTGATTGAAGATGCGCGTAAACATGCCGTGCGCTTGGAACCTCCGTGCATCAACACTTCACATCGGCGTTTCCATGTATTGGACGGCGAGCGTATTCGTTTTGGGCTTGAGGCCATTAAAGGAGTAGGCGGCGGTGCTGCCGAAACCTTGATTAACCTGCGCATAAAACAAGAAAACGGAGTCTTCGAAAACCTAGACGATGTTTTCGTAAATGGCGTAGCCTCCAGTATCAATAAAGGTACTTTCGAAAGCCTGGCGAAGGCCGGCGCTTTCGATGTCTTCGGGGAATCCCGAGTGCACATCATTCCACAACTGGAAGACCGCCTGCGTTATGCCTCGAGCCTAGCCAAGGACCGAGCAAAAGGTCAGGGCATGCTCTTTGGCGCTCCAGAACCGGTGCCAGTTTCGGCATCCGATACCAAAGATGGCATTCTGAAAACCGCCTCGGAGCTGTCCGCTCCAGAATTAAAGCTATTGCTACAGCATGAGAAGGAGACCTTAGGCCTCTACCTGACCGCGCACCCACTTGACGATTTCCGTCACATTCTTGGTGGGCTTAGCCCTTGGACGAGCCGCTCAGCCAAAGAGGCCGGAGACGATGCCAAACTAGCACTACCGGGAATCGCAACCATGCTGGCTGTACGCGGTACGCGCAAGGATCCAGCTAAGAAGTTCGCCAAGATGAAAATAGAAGATCTTTATGGCTCCACCCCTGCTGTGGTTTTTCCACGCGTATGGGAAGAAGTAGCACACTTTTTAGAAGAAGATTTTGTTGGCCTTTTCCACGGACGCATCCAAATCTCAAATGATGAACCGGAGATGATTGTGGAACACATTGAGCCACTCGGAACAAAAGAAGACATGCGCTTGAAGGGAGCACTCGAAATCCATCTTCCGGCGGGCAACCCTCCCATTGAGGCCATTCAAAAATTACTTCAGACCCATTCTGGTGAATCAAGAGTCCGCTTCCTGACCCACGACCAGCAAGGAATTGCGCGTTTCATTCGCGCCGGCACCGAGTGGTCCGTGAAGTTAGATTCACAGCTGATCGATGAACTCAACCTATTGCTAGGTGCTGACTGCGCTCGAGCCGTCATGGAACGTGGCATTGTGGAGCGCGAGAAAAAACCGGCTTGGAGCCGATAATCCTCCTCTCAGGAGCATCGCCTCAAATCTTTGGGCTTGAAAAAAAACGGCTGGCAGGAATAAACCTGCCAGCCGTGCTTCATTTTAAAACGAATCTAATCCGCGGCAACTTCAGCCTCTTTCTCGGAGCGCTCAACGAGCTCCCAGATTGCGACTGGAGCGTTATCACCCAAGCGTGGCTTTGCCAACTTGAGGATGCGGGTGTAACCGCCTGGACGATCCTTAAAACGAGGGCCGATGACATCAAACAACTTAGTGGTTGTTTTGCGATCATTGCCAAGGATAGCCAATGCACGACGGAAGTTGTGCAAGTTCTTTACCTTAGCCAAAGTGATGAGCTTCTCAGCGTACGGGCGGTGAGCCTTAGCCTTGGGCACGGTAGTCTCAATCCGCTCATGAAGAATGAGTGCTTGGAAGAGGTTACGAGCGAGGGCACGGCGGTGTGCGCCAGTACGGGAGAATTTATTAGTCTTTACGCGGTGACGCATTGCAATTCTCCTATTTGGAGGCCCCTAGAAGGGCTTCTCGGTCCATGCCAATGGAGAGGTCGAGATCGCCCAATTTGCGATCGATCTCGGTAAGAACAGTTTGGCCAAGGTTCTTGATAGCCAAGAGCTCATCCGGAGCCTTAAACACCAAGTCCTCGAGGGTCCGCACTTCTGCAACATCTAGACAGTTACGTGCGCGGGTTGACAGATCAAGACGCTCAATCGGCTCACTAAGGAGGCCAATCATGCGCTCGCGACGACGCTCGGCAGCAGCATCGACGGCCTGGACTTCATCCACGACCGAGACGCCTTGCACAGCGTTATTGAACTGAACGAATGGGTTGAGGTGCTTGCGATAGATTTTCGCAGCTTCCACCAATGCCATGTCTGGCTTTACGGTGCCATCGGTCCAGATTTCCAGAACCAGACGATCGTAGTTGGTGAACTTACCCACACGGGTGGCCTCTACGCCATAACGCACGCGCAGCACAGGGCTGTAAGCTGCGTCAAGCGGGATGATGCCGATTTCGTCCATAGATTCACCAGTTTCTTCAGCAGCAACGTAACCGCGGCCGCGACGAACTGTGAGCTTGACGGAAACAGCAGCATTCTTGCCACTTAATGTGCAAAGAGCGAGGTCCTGGTTGATGATCTCGACACCCGCTGGACATTTAATGTCCGCTGCGGTTACGACACCTTCTTCCGACTTATCAAGAGTCAGAGTGACCGGGAGCTCAGCCACATTAACTTGGACACAAAGGCGCTTAAACGCCAGGACCAATTGAGTGACATCTTCCACCACACCTTCAATGGTGCGGAATTCGTGCTCGACACCTTCGATTTCGACTGCAGTAACTGCAGTGCCCTCGATAGATCCAAGCAAAACACGACGGAGACCATTTCCAATGGAATGGCCGAAGCCCTGTTCAAAGGGCTCGATGATGAACTTACCGTAGGTGTCAGAAGCAGATGACTGCTCTTGAACAACACCGGATGGTAGTTCGAAGTCACGCCAGCGGATGCGCATGTTAATTCGTTACTGGGTTTCTAGGCCTAGAAGAAAAATGGGGATCAGACGCGACGCTTTTTAGGCGGGCGGCAACCGTTGTGTGGCAACGGAGTAAAATCCTCAATGGAAGTGACCCGAAGGCCACCATGATTCAGACCCCGGATCGCGCTTTCGCGACCGGAACCTGGGCCCTTTACACGGACTTCAACCTCGCGCAAACCCATCTTTGATGCGGTTTCTGCAGCGCGAATTGCGGCTTGTTGTGCGGCAAAGGGAGTTGATTTACGAGACCCTTTGTATCCAACGCCGCCAGGTGAACCCCATGCAATGGTGTTCCCTTTGGGGTCGGTCAAAGTGATGATCGTGTTGTTGAACGTAGAACGCACGAACGCGATGCCACGGGCACCGCACTTCTTTAATTTGCGTTTGCTACTACTGCTGCGGGCTGCACTCATCTTTCTGTTCTTTTAAGCTGTTGCTTTGAATGGGATGCAAGCTGGGCTTACTTCATCGACTTCACCGACTTCTTGCCGGCAACCGTCTTCTTTGGACCTTTACGGCCACGTGCGTTGGTACGAGTACGTTGGCCACGAACTGGAAGTCCCCGACGGTGACGTAACCCGCGATAACAGGCGATTTCACGCAGGCGGTTAATCGCCTGAGTGTTGGTACGACGAAGTAAACCTTCGACGACACAGTTCGCTTCCATGTAAACCGCGATGCTGGAGAGTTCGTCATCAGACAACTCTTTTGCACGACGGTTTGGGTCCAAGTTCAGATCTTCACAGATCTTCGCAGCCGTGGTGTTGCCTACTCCATAGAGATAGGTCAACGCAATCACAGTGCGCTTGTCGTTCGGGATGTCTACACCAATGAGGCGGGGCATTTTCTTCGCTCAGGAATGGGATTAAATGGAACTGGGATTAACCCTGAACCTGTTTATGGCGAGGATCATGGCTACAAATGACACGGACTTTGCCATGGCGACGGATCACCTTGCAGGAACCGCAAATGCGGCGGACGGATGCGCGGACTTTCATCTTTCTAGATTCGTATTTTGTTGGGCCGTTTAGCTAGGGCCACGGCCGTAGCGCCGACGACGTTCTCCTCGATACACAATGCGGCAGCGAGTTAGATCGTATGGCGACAGTTCGATGGTAACGGTGTCTCCGGGAGTGATGCGAATGTAGTGCATGCGCATTTTTCCAGAGATGTGAGCGAGAATCTGCTGTCCATTCTCGAGTTCCACATTGAAGGTCGCGCCAGGAAGTGTTTCCTTGACGACGGCAGTCAATGTAATGGGCTCTTCTTTAGCCATGCAGATTAGGCTAGGTTGGTTTTCCCGAGAGCGTTCTGCACAGTGTTGAGGAAATCCGATTGGACATCTTCGACTGGGCGGTCAGCATTAACCTCAGAAAGGAGTCCTCGTTCGCTATAGAAAGCAACCAAGGGTTGAGTCGTTTCCCGGTAAACCGAGAGACGGTGTTGGATAACGTTTTCAGTGTCATCCTTCCTTCCACGGCCTAACAAACGTTGTGTTAGGACGGAGTCGGCAGCCGTGAAGTATAGCGCCAGCCCAATAGAACCGCTAGGAGAAGCCGCCTCTAAAGCCTTTGCTTGGACTAAAGTCCGAGGAAATCCGTCGAGCAGGAGGACATCCTCTGGCGAGAGGGACTCAATTCGTGCAGCAACCATCCCAACCATGACTTCGTCAGGGACTAAATCCCCACGGCTCATGAATTCATTGGCCTGGGTACCCAACTCGCTTCCAGCAGCAACCTCTTCACGGAGAAGTTCGCCAGTAGAAAGATGAATCCAACCATGCGCTCCAGCAGCAAGCTGAGCCTGCGTACCTTTTCCCACACCGGGAGCGCCAAGGAGAATGGTAATCATGATTACTTGCGGGTCCAGGAAGCTTTGCCGCTGCCCTTACCTTTCTTACCCTTGGAGCTGCCCTTCATGAAGCCTTCGTAGTTGCGCATCACGAGCTGGGCATTGAGGCGATCCACCATGTCGAGGGCTACACCCACAACAATCAGAATGGAAGTACCACCGAGGAAGTAAGCAATCATCGGGTTCACGTGGAGATTACCAATCAAGATGTTTGGCATAACCGCGATCACCGCGAGGAAAATGGAACCAGCAAGGGTAATCCGATCCAGAACGAAGCTGAGATATTCGGATGTTGCCTTTCCAGGACGAATGCCAGGTATGAAAGAACCTTGGTCCTTTAGATTGCTAGCAATGTCATCGGGCTGGAACATCAGTCTCGTCCACATGAACGAGAAACCAATAATCATGGCCGAGTAGAGGGCAATGTAAGTAAAGCCCGCAGTGTCCATGAGGTTGCGCATCCAACCGAATCCGGGCATCGAGCCGAGCACGCTCGGAACAATGAATAGCGCAGAAGCAAAGATGATGGGCATCACGCCAGCCTGGTTTACCTTAATCGGTAAGTAATGGCGCTGCCCCCCCATGACCTTGCGGCCACGAGTCAGCTTTGCTTGTTGAATCGGAATGCGGCGCTGACCTCGGGTGAGGTAAACCACCACGATCACAATCACAACCCACATCACAGCAAGGGTGACTCCCAACTGGTGGGCGTCGTCACGGAGAGCGAAAGCCTTTTGTACGGTGCTAGGCAAGTTCGCGATGATTCCTGCCATAATGATCAGGGATACACCGTTACCAAGTCCGTATTCGGTGATTTGTTCACCGATCCACATGATGAACATCGTGCCTGCAGTTAATGCGAGCATGATGGCTACCGTGTAGAAGAAGGATCCACCTTCTGGCATGAGGCCATAGGCAGGGTTGTAAACCACACCGAAAACCACAAACAATCCCTGCAGTAAACAGATTGGAATGGTCGCTATCCGAGTGAGCTGATTGATTTTCTTCTGACCAGAAGCCCCTTCTTTAGAGAGCGCTTCCAAAGAAGGTACCACCTTAGTGAGAAGGCTGAAAATAATGGATGCCGAAATATATGGCATCACACCCAGCGAAAACAGGACCGCTTGGCCCATGCCTGCACCAGTAAACGCATTCATAATGCCGAACAAGGCATTGGAATCCGCTTTACTTGCTGCCGACGCTACTGCAGAAAGATCAATACCAGGCAATGGGACATGAAACCCCAAGCGATAAATGAACAACAACAGGAACGTCGTAGAGATTTTTGCACGCAACTCAGGAACGCGCAGGATGGTCAGAAATTTGTCCATCGTTGATTAGTCGAGCAACTCGACGGAACCGCCGGCAGCTTCAATCTTGGTCTTGGCAGTACCTGAGAACTTGTGAGCCTTGACGGTCACCTTATGAGAGATTTCACCCTGTCCAAGAACCTTAAGCATGTCGCCGGTTTTACGGGCAAGACCACGGTCGAGAACAGACTTGAGATCAATCACTTCGCCATTTTCGAATGCTGCAAGAGCTTCGACGTTGACTAAGGTGTAGTTCTTCTTGAAGCGTGCGTTGGTGAATCCACGCTTAGGCATACGGCGGAAGATAGGCATTTGCCCACCCTCGAAACCAATCCGAGGATTGTCTCCAGAACGACTAAGCTGACCATTATGGCCACGACCTGCAGTCTTACCTTTGCCGGAACCGACACCACGGCCGACTCGCTTGCGCTTATCGTGGTTGTGACCACGAGATGTAACATCATGAATTTGCATTAGAGTTCTACTCCACGCAGTTCTGCGATTTCTTCCTTGGTGCGAAGAGCCCCAAGAGCGACGATTGTCGCTTTAACCAGATTGATCGAGTTAGTCGATCCGTAACACTTGGTGAGCACGTCGCGCACACCAGCAAGTTCCAACACTGCGCGAACCGTGCTACCCGCAATAATGCCGGTACCAGGAGAGGCAGGAATGATGCGAACCTTTGAAGAACAGTAAATGCCTTCAATCTCATGCGGGATGGTAGTCCCAACGCGAGGAACGCGAACCAAATGCTTACGGCCATCTTTAAAGGCCTTCTGCATGGCTGCTGGAATCTCCTTTGCTTTGCCGAAACCAAAACCGACGATGCCGTCTTGGTTGCCGACTACAGTCAAAGCAGAGAAAGCAAAGCGACGTCCACCTTTGACCACTTTGGCGGTCCGGTTTACGGTAATACGCTCTTCTTTCAGTTCACCAAGCTTCTCAGCATCGGTGCGGTCGATGAATTCAGGTAGTTTGTTGTACATGGCTTCTTTCGACTAGAACTTAAGACCACCCTCGCGGGCAGCTTCTGCAAGGGCCTTCACGCGGCCATGGTAGAGGTACCAGCCACGATCAAACATGACTTCTTCAATGCCAGCCGCTCTTGCGCGTTCGGCAACTTTGGCGCCAACAATTTGAGCGCTGGTAGTTTTGTCCTTGCCCTCACATTCGGTGGCAACTTCTTTGTCCAAAGTAGACGCACTCGCAAGAGTGACGCCAGCCATGTCATCGATGAGCTGCACATGAATGTGCTTGGAACTGCGGAAGATGGACAACCGCGGACGATCGGAAGAGTTGCGCAGGCGGCGGCGCACACCCATCGACTTGCGATGGCGTTTCTTCCACTTCTTCTTTTGTTGGAGATGGTCCATGATTAAGTCAGGGATTTGCCTGCCTTGCGACGAACGAACTCGTCTTTGTAACGGATGCCTTTGCCTTTGTAAGGCTCAGGTGGACGGACGCGACGGATGTTGGCAGCGAACTGACCAACAGCCTGCTTATCAATACCGGACACCAACAAGGTGGTCGGATTTGTGCATTGCACGGACACACCTTCTGGAGGCGTGCAAATGACCGTGTGACAGAAACCAATCTGCATTTCGATTCCAGTTCCGTTTGGTTTTGCGTTCCAACCAGTTCCCTGAATCTCAAGGCCTTTGGAGTAGCCTTCGGTTACACCAACCACCATATTGGCGATGTTGGCGCGGACGAGGCCGTGAAGAGCACCCGCATTCTTGGAAGAACCGGCGCCGGTCTGACTGACCTTGACAATCTCGCCTTCCACAGCGACGGAGACTTCAGGAAACAGTGGGAACGTGAGTTGTCCCTTAGATCCTTTTACCTCAACCGAACTTGCCTTTACTGTGACAGTGACTCCCGCAGGGAGTGTGACTTCTTTGTTACCGATGCGCGACATGACTAAAAAATCGTGCAGAGGATTTCACCACCAACGCCCATTTCCTTTGCCTTACGGCCGGACATGACGCCTTTGGAGGTCGTGATAATGGTTACACCGAGTCCACGACGAACCAGTGGCACCAACTCAGAGCTGCGGTAAACGCGGCATCCAGGCTTGGAGATACGGTCAAGCTCTTGGATTGCGGGGTTGCCGTCGCGGTCGTACTTGAGGTGGAGACGCAAGATATTGCGTGGAGCTCCGTCCTCTACGATTTCGACGTCATTGAGGTAGCCCTCCTCCTTCATGGTCAGCGCGATAGCGCTTTTAATTTTGGAAGTTGGCATGTCCACCGACTTAAGACGCACCGAGAATCCGTTACGGATTCGGGTGAGCATGTCGGCAATGGGATCGGTCATTGTCATGATGGATTCTCCTTATTGAGGAGGCAGTTTCCCCCTACCAGGAGGACTTACGGACACCGGGAAGTTGTCCTTGGTGCGCGAGGCGCCGAAAGACGAGACGTGAAATTCCGAAACGGCGAGAATAGCCTTTCGGACGTCCGGTGATGTTGCACCGGTTGTGTAGGCGCGCGGCGCTTGCATCACGCGGCATACGTTGGATCGCCTTATAAGCCTCGTTTTTCTCTTCGAGGGTTGCGTTGGGATCCTTGATTACTAGGACGAAGGTTGCGCGACGCTCGGCATGAACTGCTACGAGACGTTGACGCTTCTTCTCACGATTGACTGCACTGGTTTTAGCCATTTTAGTTCACTCCTCTCTTGAGACGGAAAGGCATTCCGAAGCCACCCAGGAGCGCGCGCCCCTCAGTATCGTTGGTTGCGGTATTCACAAAAGTAATATTCATTCCTTGAGGGAACTCAATGCGATCGAGTTCAATCTCAGGGAAGATGCTTTGCTCGGTGAGGCCGACACTGAAGTTGCCACGACCATCGAAATTTGCCTTGATGCCTTGGAAGTCACGAATACGTGGCAGAACCACGGAAATGAGACGGTCCATAAACTCGTACATGCGTTCACCACGTAGGGTGGTTACACAACCGATTGGCATACCTTCACGCAAGCGGAAGTTTGCAACGGACTTGACGGCCTTCTTGATCACAGCCTTCTGGCCAGTGATTTTGGACAAATCTTTCGCAGCACTTTCTACTGCTGCCTTGTTCTCCACTGCGCGTGAAACACCCATGCTGACCACAATCTTGGTCAGGCGGGGGATTTGGTTCACGTTGCGGTAGCCGAAGTTTTCCTTCAGCGCCGGAGCGATGGCTTCCTTGTATTGATCTTGGAGACGTGCCATGGATTAGTTGAACTTGGTGCCGCAGGGAACTCCGACACGAATCTTCTTGCCGTCAACGACGGCGGGTTTGGTACGGACACCCTTGCCAGCCTTTTCAGACCACAGGAGGACCTTGCAAGATGCGATTGGGAACTCGCGCTCCACAGTGCCACCTGCTGGGTTAGCTTGAGTTTTCTGGAGGTTCTTCATGCGTACGTTGACGCCTTCGACCATCACTTGATCACTCTTGTTGAGCACGCGTAAAACTTTGCCGCGCTTGCCCTTGTCGTTACCCGACAGGACTTGAATTTCATCACCTTCTTTGATGTGCATCTCAGACCACCTCTTGGGCGAGGGAAACGATCTTCATAAAGTTGCGCTCGCGAAGTTCACGAGCAACAGCACCGAAGATACGGGTTCCGCGCGGGTTATTGTCGTTGTCGACTAAACAGAGTGCATTTCCGTCAAACTTGACGTAGCTGCCATCCTTGCGACGAACGCGTTGACGAGTGCGCACAATCACTCCGCGCACTACACTACCGGTGGTGATGGCAGCGCCTGGCTGAGATCTCTTTACCGATGCGACGACGACATCGCCGACGCTGGCGAACTGACGGCCGGAGCCACCAAGCACCTTAATGCACATGACCTCTTTGACGCCGGAATTATCGGCAACCGTGAGACGAGTTAGCATTTGAATCATGGGTTTATTCCAATTGTTCTAGGGACTACTCTTGTGGAGCTTGTTCAGTGACGCGAATCAAGCGCCAGCACTTGGTCTTGCTGAGAGGACGGGTACCCATCACCTCAACTTTGTCCCCTACATTGGCTTCGTTGTTCTCGTCATGGACGTAGAACTTCTTGCGAATGCGAATGGTCTTGCGGTACAGCGCGTGTTGGGTCAAGCGCTCCACCTCAATGGTGATGGTCTTGTTGGCGTTGGTCGAAACCACTTTGCCTTCCATGACCTTGCGTGTGCCGCGAGTAGATTGTTCTTTAGCTGTCATCTTTGACTCCTGTTACTCGCTTAACGCGACTCCTGACCATCGATTCCATGAGCTCGCTCCTGCAGAATGGTCTTCATGCGAGCAAGGTCACGGCGGGTCCGACGAATTTTCGCTGGATCCTGAATACCTTCCGTAAGGGAACGGAAACGCAAGTCAAAAAGTTCCTTCTCCATCACTTCGATGTCGAAACAAATCTCTGCGTCTTCCTTACCTCGAATTTCTTTGGCTTTCATGATTTGATCCCTTAGATGGTTTTCTTGGTGATCATGCGGCAGCGCATTGGCATTTTGTGCGCAACACGGTTGAATGCCTGACGGGCAGTGTCGATATCGACGCCACCGATTTCGTAGACCACGGTTCCTGGCAGAACGACGGCAACCCAGCGGTCGACATCACCCTTACCATTACCCATGCGTACTTCCTGCGGCTTCTTGGTCACAGGCTTGTGTGGGAAGACGCGGATCCACATCCGGCCCTCACCCATTGCGCGGTTACATGCAATACGGCCAGCCTCAATCGTGCGGGAATTCAACCAGCACCACTCGAGAGCTTGAAGGCCGAAATCGCCGTAGGACACCCGGTTACCCCGGGATGCAGTTGCAGTGCTGACCCGCTTATTTGGGGGCCTAATGCCGCGGCGGTGCATGTTGGAGCCTGCTGCGCCTTTGCCATCTGGCTTCTGGCAGCTGTAGGTTCCTTTGATCTTGCCGCGCATTACCTTTCGGTACTTGGTTCGTTTTGGCATCATCATGGCTTTATCTCCTGTGCTTTAAGCCGAAGCTTAGGCGCGGGTGGTTTCTCCAGTAAAGATCCAGACTTTGACGCCCAACACTCCGTAGGAGGTCATGGCTTCGCTGAAACCGTAATCGATTCTTGCCGACAAAGTCGACAAAGGTACGCGACCACTACGCTGGGTCATTTGACGACTCATGTCCTTACCGTCAATGCGGCCGGAAACTTGAATCTTGACGCCTTCAGCACCCGCGTTCATAGTGGTCTCCATGATGCGCTTCATCTGAAAGCGAGGGGAAACACGGCGTTCAATAGCAGCTGCGAGGTTCTCGCAAACGGTCTGAGCATCGAGGTCCCAGTGGCGGACTTCCTGAATGTCGAGCTTGATCTCCATTCCGGTGATCTTCTCTAGGTCAGCAACTAGTTGGTCACGGGTGGCATAACCACGGCCAATGACCTCTCCTTTGCGGGTGACGGTAAGACCAATGGTCATACGATCGCCACGCTGTTGGATCTCAACCTTGGAAACGATGCCTTTACGGAAGCGTTGCTTGATGAGCTTGCGGACGTTGAAGTCCAAGAGCACCCTTGCAGGGTAGTCTTCGCCGCGTGCGAACCAGCGGGAGCGCCAAGGCTCACTTACGCCGATTCGGAAACCGATTGGGTGGATTTTCTGTCCCATGACTAAATAGCCCCCTTCTCGGAGACAGCAATACGGAAATGCGAGGTGCGACGGCGCAGTGGCATCGCCCGGCCCATTGGACCTGGACGGAAGCGTGGGCGACCGTGAATCAGTGGACCTTCATCGACCCGAGCCTCGCTAACGACCAGGCGGTCGACATCGATGGCATCGTTCTGGCCAGCGTTGGCGATTGCGGAGCGTAAGACCTTCTGAAAGATCGAAGCACCACGGGTGTGATGCCCATCCAGAAGGGTGAGTGCACGGTTGACATCCAGGCCGCGAATCAGGTTCGCAGCGGGGCGAGCCTTCCTAGCAGACATGTGGGCGTAACGGTGTGAAGCGCGGAATTCCATTTGTTCCTATCTCTACTTCTTGTCGTGGCCACGGAAGGTACGCGTTGGGGAGAATTCTCCCAAACGGTGTCCAACCATATCTTCGGAAATGAAGACCTTAGTAAACTGACGACCGTTATGAACCATAAAGGTCATACCGACGTAGTCCGGGGTGATGGTGGAAGCACGAGCCCATGTCTTGATGGGCTTCTTGTCTCCAGCTGCTTTGGCCTTGTCGACTTTGCGCTGAATGCGCGGGTCGATCCATGGACCTTTCTTGATGCTGCGGGTCATCGGTTGTTATCTCACTCCCTTCGGACGACGGCGCACGATGAACTTGGAAGTCGTCTTGCGCTTGTTGCGGGTCTTCATTCCTTTTGCTGGCTTGCCCCATGGGGAAACCGGGTGCTTACCCTTGGTGCGGCCTTCGCCACCACCGTGCGGGTGAGCTGCAGGGTACATAGCGACACCACGAACATGTGGACGCCTACCCATGTGACGACTACGACCAGCCTTACCTAACTTGATGTTTTGGTGCTCCGCGTTGCCGACCTCCCCTACCGTGGCGCGACACTCGATGTGTACACGACGGAGTTCACCAGACGGCAAAGAGATGAGTGCGTAGTTGCCTTCGCGTGCAGCCAAACGTGCCGAAGCACCAGCTGTGCGAACCATCTTGGCGCCCTGTTTCGGACGCAGTTCGATGTTGTGCAAGTGCAAACCAAGTGGCATGTCCTTCAGCTTCATCGAACACCCGACCTTCGGGTCAGCTTTTGAGCCAGCCATGACGGTGTCGCCTTGCTTAAGGCCTTTAGGCCAGATGATGTAACTTTTGGCGCCATCGGCATAGTGCAACAAAGCAATGTAGGCCGTTCGGTTTGGGTCATACTCGATGTGAGCAACCGTCGCAGGAACGCCTTCCTTGTTACGCTTAAAGTCGATCATGCGGTAGCGACGCTTATGTCCGCCACCACGATGCCACGCCGTGACACGACCGAGGTTGTTACGACCGCCGGATTTCTTCAGCGGCGCCAGCAAACTCTTTTCAGGAGTTTGACGGGTTAGCTCTGCCCGATCCAATACCGAGCCGCCGCGGCGGCCAGGTGAAGTCGGTTTGTAGTACTTAATTCCCATGATTCTGAAACTCTGACTCTTGGCCTATAGGATGTCGATCTTCTCGCCGTCCTTGAGTTTCACCAAGGCGATTTTGGTCGCTGGCGATTGGAAATAGGATGCACCCCGACGACGCATTTTGCCGGGACGCACCATTGTGTTGACTTTGTCAACTTTCACTTCAAACAGCATTTCAACTGCCTGAGCAATTTCGATGCGGTTGACACCACCGGCTACAAGGAACCGGTAAACGTTGCGACGCTCTTGCTCAGCAGTTGACTTCTCAGTCAAAACGGGCTTGAGGATCAAATCGTAGGCTTCTGATTTTTGCATGGCTTGGCTCCTTAGGATTCCTTGCCTGGTTTAACGCGCGAGATGATGCTTTCCAGCACACCCTCTTGCATCAGCACCATCTTGTGGGCGAGCAAGTCGTGTGCGTTGATTTCATCTGCGGTGCGAATGCTGACCTTCGGGAAGTTGCGGAAGCTCTTCCAGATGTTGCTGTCACGCTCGGCGGTAATCACCAAAACGGAGCCAGTCAGATTGTTGTCGGCAAGTACCTTGCGCGCAGTACTGGAAGAAGGAGCATCAAACTTCAAGCCAGAGACTTGAATGAGTTCCTTATCCATCATCTTGCCGAGCAGCGCAGAGCGCGTAGCGACATGACGCATTTGACGCGGGAAGTTGTAGTACCAGTTGCGCTTGTTACGTGGACCGAAAGTGGTTGCACCACCTACCCACAAAGGGCTACGACGGTCACCGGCACGTGCGCGGCCAGTTTTCTTCTGCTTCCAAGGCTTCTTAGCGTGACCAGCCAACTCGGATCGGTTCTTGGTGTGCGCATCGCCTTGGCGACTGTTGGACTGGTACATCACGACCGTGTCCTTCAAGGTCTTGTAAAGAACCTTATCGCCTAGGTCGACATTGACTTCCTGCTCGCCAGTCTTGGCGGAGGACATGTCGTAAGTGAGGACGGTACCCATTAGTTGTTACCCCCTTTCGCCTTGCCGGTCTTGGCAGTGACGATGTGAATCAGGCCGTTTGGTGGGCCTGGGATGCCGCCGCGAACCCAGATGAGGCCTTTCTCGGCATCGACACCTTCAATGATGAGGTTCTTAACCGTGCGCCGGACGTCACCGAGGTGCTTACCCATGCGCTGGCCTTTAAATACGCGGCCTGGATAGGCACATTGGCCAATCGAACCAGGACGACGCACGTTCATACAACCGTGGGTTTCGTTACCCCGTTGGAAGTTGTGTGCCTTAATCGTTCCAGCAAAACCGCGACCTTTGGTGGTACCCACGATATCGACCATGTCTCCAATCTGGAAAGTATCAGAGCCGAACTCTTGGCCGATCTCAAAGGCCTCGATGGAATCGACTCGGAATTCGCGCAGAACGCGGTGAGCCTTGACGCCAGCCTTTTCGGCTGCAACGCGCTGAGGCTTCTTGGTGTGCTTGTCACGCGCAGGGATGTAGCCAATCTGCACTGCGGTGTATCCGTCGCGCTCTTGGGTGCGCAATCCGGTAACCGTGCAGGGGCCCGCTTCGAGCACTGTGACGGGGACGACGTTGCCGTCCTCGCGGAAGATTTGGGTCATGCCCTTCTTCTTCGCCAGCAGGAATTTTTTAGTAGTCATTTTTTTGCCCGTATCCATTTCGGGAAATTCGCAGCGGCACCCTAGCAGGGCACATGCGGGAAATTTAGTTTCAAAGTCTAGAGTTTGATCCGGACGTCGACACCAGCAGAGAGCACTAAACGATTCAGTGCATCAATGGTCTGTGGAGTTGGCTCCTGCAAGTACATGAGCCGCTTGTGGGTGCGGATCTCGAACTGCTCACGGGCCTTCTTGTTAACGAATGGCGAGCGCAACACGGTGTAACGCTCGATACGGGTTGGAAGCGGGATCGGACCGGAAACTTTCACGCCGGTAAGACGTGCTGCCTCCATAATCGATTCAGTTGCCTGGTCGATTGCCTCGTGGTCGTATGCTTCGAGTCGGATTTGGATTCTGTTGGCCATGTGTAGATGGTCTTCAAGCCCCGTTTCTTCTATCCGCCACGTAAAAGCACGTGGTTAGGTCCAGATTTAAACGAGGCTTCCCCTAAAAACGGGCCGAGTATTCTAAGCGAAACTGCCCTCAGGTCAAGGCTTTCCGTGCCTTTCCCAAACCTAGCAGCATATTTGGGGGTAGTTCTTAGAGATTTCCGGTCTCTCGGGCGATGAGCTCGTCGGGATGCATATGAAAGACGGCCATTCCCTGGGTCAGGGAACGCAAATCGGTGGAATAGGCAGCCATACGAGATAGCGGGACCAGGGCCGTAATTCTACGCCAATCTTGCTCCGATTCCACCTCTTGAATCTTGGCGTGCCGCTTTTGCAGATCGGCCAAAACCCCCGAGAAAAATTTCTCTGGGGCGTGCACCTCAAGGGCCATCTGCGGCTCCAAAACCATGGATTCAGCTCGAAAGGCCTTAGCGACAGCCACCTGAAGGGCGCCCAGAAACAGCTCCTGCGAGGGTTGCTGCTGCGAGTCCGTGGCCCATCTGTGGAGCATCAGGCGCACCCTGGCCAGAGGATGGCCCTGGTTGCCCCCCCATCCCTTAAGCAGATTGGGTGCCCTTAGAACCTCGAGAAGAGCTGGAGGCAGGACCGGGCAGGCTGGGGAGATTTGCAGCTGAGGCACTTCTTCCTCTTGTGGTTCCACTCCGAGGGTCACCTCAAGCTTCTGGCCCTCTTCACCTGGGGTATGCAGCTCAGCGTGGCTTTGCACGGCCTTCGCTATGGTTTCGCAATACCGCACCCGCGGCATTCCGGCCCTGACATCCAGCTTGAACTCACGACTGAGGCGATGGACTGCAATCTCAAGGTGCAGCTCCCCCATGCCAGCGAGCATGAAGCCACCAGTGACTTCATCCATCGCGAATTCCAAAGTGGGGTCTTCTCGTACCAAGATTTGTAGTGCCTGTTCCAGTTTGGCCTGTTCGGTAGCGTCGCGGGCTTCAATCGCCTGGCGCAAAACCGGTTCCGGGAAGAGGATCGGCTCCATAAGCAAGAGTCGCTCTGGACTGCAAAGAGTGTCGCCAGTCTGCACGCGCGGCAGGCCAGTGACCGCCAAGAGTCCTCCAGGAGCCACCGAATCCAGATTTTCGCGGTCAACGGCGTGCATCGCGTAAAGCGTCTGCAACTTTTCACGGTGCCGTGTGCGTACGTTGATTAAGGTATCGCCCGGCCGCAAAGTGCCGGAGAACATGCGCAGGTAAACCAAATCACCATGCTTTTCATGGGTCACCTTGAAGCAGAAGGCGGCGATAGCTCCATCTTCCTCTGGAGGCACCGACAGGCGGACTCCAGAATCTGGGTCCATAGCGGTGGGCGCGGGCCTTTCCCAGGGTGCAGGAAAGTAGTCCACTACGGCATCGAGCAAAGGTTGGATACCGGTGTTGTGCAAGGCTGAGCCGCAAAGTGCCGGAACCAGGATCTGCTCCAAGGTGCCAAGCCGCAGCGCTTCGAGAATCACTTGGTTGGGGAGGTCATCGTGCTCAAGATAATGGTGCGACCACTTCTCGCGCTGCTCCGCAATCGCCGAACACATTTCGGCGCGCGCAAGCTGGGCGTCTTCTAGCACCGCATCTGGAAGATTCTGTTCGGTGATGGTTTTGCCTTGATCCACCTCGGACCAAGAAAGCAGCTTCATCTTGATCAGGTCCACCACGCCAGTAAACTCGCGGCCTTCCCCATAAGGAAGCTGCACCGCTACGACCTTGACCTGCAGGCGCTCCCTCGCCAACTGCAGCGCACGCGCAAAGTCTGCACCTGGACGATCCATCTTGTTCACAAACAGAAGCAGCGGAAGGTGGCGATGCCGCGCTTGACGTACCACGCTTTCGGTTTGTGCTTGCGGCCCTGATACCCCATCGAGCACGACCACTGCGCCATCTAAAACGCGCAAGCTTCGAGCAACCTCCGCGGTGAAATCCACATGCCCCGGAGTATCAATCAACTGAATCCGATGCCCTGCCCACGGACAACTGGTCACCGTCGCTGTAATCGTAATCCCACGGTCCCGCTCTTCCGGCATCCAGTCCATGACCGTGGTGCCATCGTGCACTTCTCCGAGTCTGCGTTCTACCCCCGAGTAAAACAGAATGCGTTCCGACACCGTGGTCTTACCGGCATCAATGTGAGCCAGGATTCCGATGTTACGAAGCGGTGCAGATTTCATGACGGGAGCAGAGCCTGACTGGAATCCAGCCATGCTTGCGCCCAATGGTAACCATCCAAAAGGCTGTCGTCGCGCTTGCCGAGCAGAACCAAGGCGGCATGCAAAGCTTCGATGCTTGCCAAACCGGTCACTGGGTCTTCATAAGTCTTAGACTTGCGGGGATATGCGGTTTCGAGCCCGGTCGGCAAGCAGCGTTTATGAAAGGTGCCACTGACGCTCCGCAAGATGCGCGGCAAATCCCGCCATGAGCTGTCCACCAGCAAAAGCGGACGTGCGGTATCCGCAGGGCTGAGGACTTCTCCATCGGGATGCAGCAGGGTGACCTCCCCCACTTCAATGGGATCGCCTATGTCGCAATGAAACCATTCAATCGGCAACTCTTCGCGCTCCCGCAAGGGAGTCAAGCTGCACTTCTTCGGCGACTCCTTACGCAGTCGGATGATTTTAATTTCGAGGTTGTCGCTCATGGCTTACCAAAAAAAGAAAGCGGGACACCTTCGGAAGGTGCCCCGCTTTGCTCCAGCCTTCTGTACTTAGAAGTTGAAGTGGGAGAAGGCCTTGTTGGCTTCAGCCATCTTGTGCACGTTGTCCTTCCACTGCACCGAAGCGCCAGTGTTGTTACAAGCATCCACAAATTCTGCAGAAAGACGCTTAGCCATTGGCATGCCTTTCTTCTTGCGAGCGTTACCTACCAACCAGCGAATCGCAAGGGCTTGCGCGCGCTTAGGATCCACTTCGCGTGGAACTTGGTAGTTCGAACCACCGACGCGCTTGCTGCGCACTTCGACGGCTGGGCGCACGTTCTCGAGCGCCTTTACAAAAACATCTTCAGGCTTGATATCTTCCAACTTCTTGGAAGCCATATCGCAAGCTTCGTAGAAGATGTCCATGGCGACAGCTTTCTTGCCGTCTTGCATGATGTAGTTGATCAGCTTGGTAGCAACCATCGATCCATAACGAGGATCTGGCTTCTGGAACTTAGCAGTGGACTTGTAGTTACGTGGCATCTTGGATTCCTGTTATCTACTATTTGCCCTTACGCGTGCCGTACTTAGAACGGCCTTGCTTACGGTCATCAACACCAGAGCAGTCAAGGGTGCCGCGTACCACGTGGTAACGCACACCTGGAAGGTCACGTACACGACCGCCGCGCACGAGCACGATGGAGTGTTCCTGAAGGTTGTGACCCTCACCACCAATGTAGGCGGTGACTTCCTTGCCGTTCGAAAGGCGGACACGGGCGACCTTACGAAGTGCCGAGTTCGGCTTCTTCGGGGTCATAGTCTTAACCTGCGTGCAAACGCCACGCTTATGCGGGCATTTTTCGAGCACTGGGCTCTTTGACTTGCGTCGCACAGGGTTACGGCCTTTGCGGACGAGTTGGTTGATGGTTGGCATGCTTACTTAAGATCCTGAACCTAAGGTCTAGGCTCAATCAGGCGTAAAAGTTTATCGTTTTTACCCGGAACGTCAAGTTCCAGGCAAGAATTCGGGGCAAATCGTAGGACTTACCCCGATTCGGAGGCTACTCGGAGGCGATCTCCATGGATTCGTCGGCGCTGCCCTCTTCAGGAGCACCAACGGGGAGAAAATCTTCAAACTCGTCAGCGAACTGCGAGAAGTCGACCTTCTTGTTAACACGAGAATTCAACAGCTCACGGAAGCCTGTTCCAGCAGGAATTAGGTTTCCAAGGATGACATTCTCCTTGAGCCCGTTGAGGGTGTCGGTCTTGCCACGTAGAGCAGCTTCGGTCAGCACCTTAGTGGTTTCCTGGAAGGAAGCCGCCGAGATGAAGGAATCCGATTGCACCGATGCTTTGGTAATACCCATGATCACAGGGATCGACGTCGGTGGCTCCTTGTCTGCAGCCTCCATGGCCTCACGGATGACGCGGAACTGGTGGCGGTCAACGAGGGAGTTTGGCAGCAACTGAGAATCGCCACCTTGTGCAACCATCACCTTGCGCATCATTTGACCAACAATCACTTCTATGTGCTTGTCGTCAATGATTACGCCTTGGGCGCGGTACACGTTTTGAATCTCATGAACCATGTACTTCTGCACCGCCTCTTCGCCGAGAATCTTAAGAATCTCGATTGGAGGCAGCGGGCCATCGACCAATGGTTGGCCTGCGCGAATCTTGTCGCCACTACTTACGCGCAAGTGCTTGGACTGCGGCACGAGGTGATCGACTTCCACGCCAGTGTCCGGGTTAGTGATCTTGATGACCCGCTTTCCACGACGCTTATCCCCTAGGTCAATAATGCCGTCGATCTCCGCCATGATGGCAGGGTTCTTTGGAACCCGTGCTTCGAAGAGTTCCGTCACGCGAGGCAGACCACCAGTGATGTCCTGCGTACCGCCAACGCCTCTAGGAGACTTGGCGAGCAAGGTACCAGCCTTGATCTTGGCGCCGTCTTCGACCTCAAGGTAGGCGTTCTCAGGCAGAGACAGGTAATGCAAGACTTCGTCCTTAGGACCAAGCAGGAGCACCTGCGGGTGAAGGTCACCCTTGGACTCGACGATCTTGCGGCGCTTAATGCCGGTCTTCTCGTCTTCCTCAACCACCATGGTGCGGCCATTGACCACATCTTCGAAGCTGACTTTGCCGTCGAACTGAGCAAGGATAGGCATGAAGTGAGGGTCCCAAGAAAGAAGCTTGGTTCCCTTCCGCACCTTATCGCCATTTTCGACGTAAAGAACCGAACCGAGGGTGACCTCGTAGCGATCAATCTCGCGGCCTTTCGAGTCGCGGATGATGATTTCACCCGTGTTCGAAAGTGCTACGTCATGACCGTCCTTGTCCTTGGTGGTGCGCAGTTCGTGGTAGTTCACCGTTCCAGCGCGACGCATCTTGGTCGAAGACTCAACCAGCGCGCGACTTGCAGTACCACCAATGTGGAAGGTACGCATGGTCAGCTGGGTTCCAGGTTCACCAATCGACTGTGCCGCAATGATGCCAGCGGCCAAACCGAGCTGCACGATTTCACCGCGCGCAAGGTCTTCGCCGTAACATCGGGTGCATACACCGATCGAGGATTCACAAGTCAAAGGACTGCGAACCCGAATCTTGGTGAAGCCCATTTCCTCAATGCGACGTGCCGCTTCGACGGTAATGACTTCACTTTCAGCCACAACAAGTTCGTCAGTCACGCGGTCACGGATGGTGTTCCGCGCAATGCGTCCCTTAATCACTTCCTTAAGTGACAGAACTTGCTTTTCACCTTTGAAGACTGCCGTCTTAGAGATGCCTCCAAGAGTTCCACAATCCTTTTCTTTGACCACAACGTTCTGCGCGACGTCGGCAAGTTTACGCGTGAGGTAACCGGAGTCAGCGGTTTTGAGTGCCGTATCCGCAAGACCTTTACGCGCACCGTGCGTGGAAGAGAAATACTCCAGCACATGCAGTCCTTCACGGAAGTTTGCACGAATCGGAGTCTCAATAATCTCACCGGAAGGCTTGGCCATCAGACCACGCATACCGGATAGTTGACGAATCTGGTCAATGCTACCTCGAGCACCAGAGTTCGCCATAACGAAGACTGGGTTGAGGTAAGGCCTGCCGTCACGCGTGTCGGCAGCGAGCTCTTTCAGGAGCACTTGAGAAACCTTGTCACGAGCTGAAGTCCAAAGGTCGATCACCTTGGAGTTGCGCTCGTTATCGGTAATCGCGCCTTCAACAAAGTCCTTACGGACGGTGTCGACCTCGGCCTGAGTCTCCGCAATGATGTCCCACTTGGATGCAGGAATGCGCATGTCATCCTTAGCAATGGAGATACCCGAGCGCGTTGCGCCCTTGTAACCCAAAGATTTCAAGTCATCGAGCAGCTTGAGAGTTGCGTCTAGACCACACATCGAGTGGCAGTCATGAATGACGTCACGAATGGAACGCTTGTCCCATACGTGGTTGTAGTACGGCATGCCCAAAGGCAGGGCATCGTTCACAATCACGCGGCCTGGGGAAGTGAGAATCATCTCGTCTTTCGTCAACCTACGGTATGCCTTGCCGTGAACTTCGGAGAGCAACAAGCCCTTCTCGACGCGCACCATCACTCTGGAGTGAGTTTCCACGTGTCCCACAGCGTAAGCCTGTAGCAATTCAGCTTGAGAGCTGTAGTAACCGGCTAAAGCACGACCATCTTCCTTCCACTCATTATCGCATTGCTCGCGCTTTGCGGTCATGTAGTAGAGACCAAGAATGATGTCCTGGTGAGGAGCGATAATCGGGTTACCGTTCGATGGAGAGAACACGTTGTTGGTGCTCAACATCAAGGTACTCGCTTCCACTTGTGCCTCGTAAGACAGTGGAAGGTGGACCGCCATTTGGTCACCATCGAAGTCAGCGTTGTAGCCCTGACAGACGAGTGGGTGAAGCTGAATAGCGTTACCTTCAATCAGAATCGGCTCAAAGGCCTGCATGCCCATGCGGTGCAGGGTAGGAGCACGGTTAAGTAGTACTGGATGGCCCTTAATTACTTCCTCGAGGATGTCCCACACCACATCTTCGCGGCGCTCGAGCATCTTCTTGGCAGCCTTAATGGTTTCAGCCAAACGCAGTTCCTTAAGGCGACGAATGATGAATGGTTGGAACAATTCCAACGCAATCACCTTCGGCAAACCACACTGGTGCAGGCGTAGCTCCGGACCTACCACAATCACGGAACGAGCGGAGTAATCCACGCGTTTTCCGAGAAGGTTGAGACGGAAACGACCCTGCTTACCCTTGATCATATCGGTCAAGGACTTCAGCGGCTGGTTCGAAGTGCTCATCACCTGGCGCTTACAACGTCCGTTGTCGAAAAGCGCGTCGACCGACTGCTGGAGCATCCGCTTCTCGTTGCGGATGATGACCTCCGGAGCGTTCAAGTCAATCAAACGCATCAGGCGGTTGTTGCGGTTAATCAAACGACGGTAAAGGTCGTTCAAATCGCTGGATGCAAAATTACCCGAATCCAAACGCACCAACGGACGCAGTTCTGGTGGGATCACAGGGATCACATCCAAAATCATCCATGCTGGATCGTTTGGTGAATCGCGCAACATTTCCACCGTGCGCAAACGCTTGATGGTGTCGGCAAGACGCTGCTTGGAAGTGCAGTTCTTCATCGCTTCGCGGAGTTCGCGGGCGGTAGCTTCCAGGTTCAAGCTGTTGAGCAGATCGCGAATCGCTTCTGCCCCCATCGCGGCCTGTAGCGAAGATCCGAACTGTACGCGGGCACGCCGGAACTCATCTTCGGTGATGAGTTGACACCTCTGAAACTCGGATTCACCGGGATCGGTGACCACGTAGTCCTGGAAGTAAATCACGCGCTCCAACTCAGTCTTCTTCATCGCCAGCAAGTTGCCGATACGACTTGGAGTTACTGAGAAGAACCAGATGTGTGCAACAGGTGCGGCAAGGTTGATGTGACCCATCCGCTTACGCCGTTCGCGTGAAGTGGTGACCATGACGCCACACTTATCACAAACGATGCCCATGTGCTTCTGACCGCGGTACTTACCACAGGCACATTCGTAATCCCGTTCAGGACCGAAAATGCGCTCACAGAAGAGACCGTCCTTCTCTGGACGGAAGGTGCGGTAGTTAATCGTTTCCGGCTTCTTTACTTCGCCATAAGAGGCGCCGCGAAAGTCTTCTGGCGAGGCCAGACGAATGGAGACCGAAAGTGCATCGCCAAGGTAAACCTGCGCGGTACGCGGGGCATCTTGACCGGTTTTAATTGGGTTTTGGTATTCACTCATAGTTCCGTTTTCCCTCACTGCTGCGACTCGGCGTTGTGGAGTTGGATGTTGAGACCGAGACCACGAATCTCATTCATCAGCACCTCAAAAGAAACTGGGGTACCCGGCTCGAGAATGTTTTTGCCTTTGACCATGGCTTCGTAGATCTTGGTACGACCATCCACGTCATCGGACTTCACGGTGAGGAGTTCCTGCAAGAGGTACGCCGCGCCATAGGCCTCAAGTGCCCAAACTTCCATCTCTCCAAGGCGCTGGCCACCGAAGCGAGCCTTACCACCAAGGGGTTGCTGAGTAATCAAGCTGTATGGACCAGTGGAACGTGCGTGCACCTTCTCATCCACCAAGTGGTGAAGTTTCAGTACATACATGACACCGACACAGACGCGTTGCTCGAAGGGAGCACCAGTCCGGCCATCATAGAGAACGCTTGTTCCAGTCTTATCCATACCGGCCTCTTCAAGAGCGGCTTCGATATCAGCTTCATTCGCACCATCGAAGGGCGATGTGTAGGCGCGGAATCCAACCTTCATGGCAGCGAGACCAAGGTGGGTCTCAAGGATCTGCCCGACATTCATTCGAGAAGGAACACCCAGCGGATTGAGCACAATGTCAACTGGGGTGCCGTCTTCAAGGTAAGGCATGTCCTGCACGGGCAAGATGGTGGAAATTACACCCTTGTTACCGTGGCGTCCGGCCATCTTGTCACCTACTGACAGGTTGCGCTTGGTCGCGATGTAAATCTTGACCATTTCCAACACGCCGTTTGGCAAATCATCACCGCGAGATAGACGGCTGGACATCTTAATCTTCCAGGCCTCCTTATCTTCGATGCGGTTCATGTGCGCGCGCACAATGTCCTCAGCCTTCGCCCGACGGGATGGGTGATCCAAACCTTCGGAGTAGACTTTCAGGATCTCCTGGAAGCGCAGCAAATCACCGTAAAGGGTGGTTTCGGTTACCGCAATAGGGTTTTTGCCTTTCGGGTCCTTGATTGGCTCGCCAACGTACTCGCTCAACTCTGCAATGCAGGAAGTGAGTTCGCGACGGAACACTTCATCGTAATCCGATTCGATTTGGCGAATCTTCTCGTGAGCTTGCTTACGCTCGCCAGCGGTCATGTTGACCTTGCGAGTGAACTTCTCGGCGCCAATCACGATACCGCGTACACCAGCGGGCAGCTTTAAGGAAACGTTCTTCACGTCTTCTCCAGCGCGACCAAAAATCGCGTGAAGCAAACGCTCTTCCGGAGTCAGTTCGGTCTTTGACTTTGGCGCAATCTTGCCAACCAAAATGTCGTTTGGACCAACCCGAGTTCCAACCCGAACCATGCCGCTTTCATCCAGGTTGCGCAATGCGCGCTCGCCGGCGTTAGGAATGTCTCGTGTGAACTCCTCCTTACCCAAGGTGGTTTCGCGGATTTCCGCGGTGTAGTCCACAATGTGAATGGAAGTGAAAACGTCGTCCTTTTTTAACCGCTCAGACACAACGATTGCATCCTCGTAGTTGTAGCCCTCCCAGGACATGAAGGCGACAACCAGGTTCTTGCCGAGGGCAAGCTCACCGTTATCGGTGGATGGTCCGTCAGCGAGGATTTCATTCTTCTTAACCTTCTGCCCCACGCGAACGAGTGGGCGTTGGTTTAGACAAGTGTGCTCGTTGGTGCCTTGGAACTTACGCAGCACGTATGGCTCCGGATCTTCCTTGATCCGGATCATGTTCGCGTCGACGTATTCCACAATTCCATTGCGGCGTGCTTTGACGACCCAACCCGAGTTTTCAGCAACCGCACGTTCTATACCGGTTCCCACCAAAGGTGGCTCGGTCATCACAAGTGGCACTGCCTGACGCTGCATGTTCGAACCCATCAAGGCACGGTTTGCATCGTCATGCTCAAGGAATGGAATCAGCGACGCTGAGATACCAATGATTTGACCAGGGTCGATGTCTAAGTACTCGACATCTTTACCTGGAAGCAACGCAAACTCTCCATGGAAACGGCTCATAACTTTGCCGTTCTCGTCGAGAATCAGGTTGCCTTTGCCATCCATTTTCGCGTCTGCTGGCGCAAAAATGACGTCGTACTCTTCGTCTGCACGAAGGTAAGCAATGTTTTCGGTTGCCTTGCCCTTCTCAATAATGCGGTAAGGCGTTACCAAGAAACCATAGTCATCCACCATCGCAAACAAAGCGAGGGAGGAAATTAGACCGATGTTTGCACCCTCTGGAGTCTCAATCGGGCACAAGCGACCATAGTGCGAAATGTGAACATCTCGCTCTTGGAAGCCGGCGCGTTTCCGGTTCAAACCACCAGGTCCCAAAGCCGATAGACGACGCTCGTGTGCGAGCTGCGACAACGGGTTGGTCTGGTCCACCACCTGGCTCAGTTCTCCGCGAGCAAAGAACTGCTCGATCGAAGTGCTGAATGGCTTGGCGTTAATCAACGCACGTGGGGTTAGGGTTTCAGAATCGTCTTCCTGCGACATGCGGTCGACAGCAGCACGTGCCACTTTCAACAAGCCTTTGCGGAAGTCATCGTGCGCCATCTCTCCGAGGGTGCGCACGCGGCGGTTACCGAGGTGGTCAATATCGTCGGTTTCACCTTTGCCATTACGCAGACCAAGTACGTAGTGAACCGAATCCAGGAAGTCTTGCGGGATAAGGGTACGAGGACCCTTGTCGGCTTCCGCTGGGCGCTTGAACTTCCGGTTAATACGGAAGCGACCGACGCGACCCAAACTGTAACGTTGGTTGTCGAAGAAACGATCTTGCAGCAACTCACGGGCCTTCTCCAATTGAATAGGGTTACCTGGGCGTAACTTGGCGTAGATTGCAGCGAGAGCCTCCTCGTGACTTGTGGAAGTATCCTCTTTGAGAGAATCGAGGATGAGGGTGTCTTCTGGATCAACCAAAAGAGCAATCTCAGCCATGTCCGATGCGGCGATACGCTCTGCAGCTTCCTCGGTAATGAGTTGACCAGATTCCGCCCAAACTTCGCCGGTCCGCATGTCGCGAATCTGACTTAAAGCCAAACGGTTTTCAAGTTGACCAGCAAACTTTGCCTTGCTGATTTTCTCTGGGCGCTTGAGCACTTCCGACTGATAGAACAGCTTGAGAATTTCTTCGTCAGTGCCCCATTCTTGCCGCAAGGCACGCAACAAGGTCAGTGCAGAGAACTTGCCCTGCTGGTCAATGCGAACCTGAAGGGTTCCTTTACCAGAGACCATGATCTCGACCCAAGAACCGCGTTCAGGGATAATCCTCGCGGAGTGAAGCGACTTATCCCCAGCATGCTTCTCGACCGCAAAGTCGATACCCGGGGAACGGTGCAGCTGGGCCACAATCACGCGTTCGGAACCGTTGACGATAAATTCGCCACCGCCCATCATGACCGGGATTTCACCGAGGAAGATTTCCTCCTCGAGGCATTGTTCGCCGCGACGCAAACCGAGGCGCACGCGCAACGGGTAAGCGTAGCTGTACTTCAACTCGCGGCATTCATCCGGCGTGTAGCGTGGGCGGCCGAGGCTGTAGCCGATAAAATCCAAAGCGAGCGTCTTATCGTGACTCTCAATAGGGAAAATTTCACTGAACAGGCCCTGTAGACCTTGCTCTATGCGGCGTCCAGGCGCGGTTTCCATTTGCAGGAAATCGCTGTAAGACCGACTTTGTAGGTCGGATAAGCCCGGGAGAAGCGCTTCGTCGCGGAAAGCGAAGGAGCGGAAGTCACGGATTTCGTAATCCGCGATGTTTTTGCTTTGGACATTCATTCCGGTTGCACCGACAGTTCTGGGATGGGGAGAGGTGCTTAAAGCCTAAGCAGAGAAAAACCGATAAAAGTTCTTCCTTGCGATGCCGACGAATGGCCGGCTTTGTGTTCGTGAGAACACAGACCAACCCGCGACCGTTACCACGCGAGTGGTAACGGTGAGCGGGGTCATCTTCGTGGTGGCCGCCGAAGCGGGCCTTACGAAGAGATTAAGCAAGCTTGACGGTTGCGCCTGCTTCTTCGAGGGTCTTCTTGATTTCTTCGGCTTCGTCCTTGGACGCGCCCTCCTTGACGGACTTTGGAGCCTCTTCAACAAGAGCCTTCGCTTCCTTGAGGCCAAGACCAGTGATGGCGCGAACGGCCTTAATCACGTTGATCTTCTTCTCGCCGAAGCTTTCAAGGATTACATCAAACTCGGTTTTCTCCTCAGCGACCTCGCCGCCAGCAGCGCCACCGGCTGCAGCAACTGCGACAGGAGCAGCGGCGGAAACGCCCCAGCGCTCCTCCATTGCCTTGACTAGAGTTGCAGCTTTGCCAATTGGAAGGGCATCGAGCTGAGTGAAGATGTTTTCGAGCTCGGAGTCGAGCTCTACGGTGTTGGTTTCGTCGGACATGAATCTATTCCTAAAATGCGGTGATTGGATTTGGGAACTGCTTAAGAAGCAGATTCTCCCTGTTCTGCGCGGGCCTGCAGGACGCGCGCGGTAGATGCAGGCACCTCGCGCAGCAAAGTGGCGAGTTGACGAGCGGACCCGGTGAGGGCGCCACACATCATGGCACGGAGAGTGTCCTTATCGTGCATCTTTGCGATGCCAGACGACTCGGCCGCAGTCATCCTGGAGCCGTCAAGGACAGCGCCACGATAGGTAACTTTGCGTTCTTTGTTTTTGCCCCAAAGCTCTTCGATGGCCTTGGCTGCACCGATCGTGGCTTCCGTAGAACCCACCATCATGCCGCACATACCACCCCAGGATGAGTCATCGAATTCAACGCCGATCTCTTTCAGAGCGACCTTGGCCAAACGACTCTTGGTGACACGCAACTCAGCACCCGCAGCGCGGATGGAGATACGCAAAGCTTGCGCTTCTTCGACAGTCAGGCTTTCGAGGCTCAACAGCACCAGACCCTCACGGTCGGTGAATTGCTTCTGATAGCCACTAGCCATCCATTGATTAATCGTGCTTACCATTTTCTTGACCTCTTAACTGTGGGTGTAGGAAACCTTGAGCCCAGGGCCCATGGTGGAAGACACGCAAATGTTGCGCATGAAAAGACCCTTAGCCGAAGACGGCCGTAGGGACGCAACGAAGCTCAAGAAGGCTTGTGCGTTTTCCTGAAGCTGCTCAGCGGAGAACGACAACTTGCCCACAGGGACATGTACGTTTCCAGATGAGTCCACGCGGAACTCAACTTTACCGGCCATGAACTCTTTCGTGGCCTGGGCCACGTTCGGGGTCACTGTGCCAGACTTAGGCGAAGGCATTTTGCCTTGTGGGCCAAGTACACGACCAAGCTTACCGACAACCCGCATCATGGCGGGGTGTGCGATGACCATGTCAAAGTCGGTCCAACCGCCTTCGATTTTGGCTCCTAGCTCGTCGCTACCGACTTCCATTGCGCCTGCTTCTTTAGCAGCCTCTGCAGCATCGCCTTCTGCGAAGACAATGACGCGGATTTCCTTACCAAGGCCGTGTGGCAGACTGACTGCACCACGCACCATTTGGTCGGATTTCCTTGGGTCAACACCAAGGCGTGCAACCACTTCTACAGTTTCATCGAACTTGGTTGGACGCAAACCCTTGAGGGTTTTCATTGCATCCACCAGGTCGTAAACCTTACTGCGGTCTAGGTTCTTAGTGTTCTCGCGAAATCTACGGCTAGCCATATTAACCCACCACCTTAATGCCCATTGAACGGGCGGTTCCAGCGATGATATTCACTGCCGCATCCATGGATGAGGAGTTGATATCAGCTTTTTTGATTTTGGCAATCTCTTCGAGTTGAGCCCGGGTTACGGAACCCACGGTTTCAGTGCCTACGGCACCTGAACCTTTCTTCACGTCCGCTGCCTTCATGAGAAGAACTGCAGCTGGCGGAGACTTGTACTCGAGAGTGAACGAACGGTCTTTGTAGACCGTAATGACCACCGGGATGATCAGGCCGCGCTTATCGGCCGTAGCCGCATTGAACTGACTCACGAACTCACCAATCGGAACACCATGTGCGCCCAATGCAGGGCCCACCGGCGGCGCCGGGGTCGCAGCGCCAGCTGGGCACTGTAGTTTGATTTTTGCTTTTATTTCTTTCGCCATGATTCCCTCCCACCGAAGTGGTTCGTTCGGGTTGCCCGGCAGGGCAAGTGATTAAACTGGTTCGACCTGCCAATGTTCGATTTCGACACTGGTAGAACGACCAAAAATGGTGACGGAAATACGCAGAAGGCCTTTGCCACCTACGACATCTTCCACCGTTCCGTCGAAGCCCTCGAAAGGACCTTCTTTAATACGGACTGCATCTCCACGCTTAATTTTGACCGCCATGCGTGGAGTCGTTGCGGTTTCCTGGATGCGACTGAGGATGCCATCGACTTCATCTGGAGTCATGGGAGCAGGTGGCTTTTGCCCACCTACAAAGTCTCCGAAGCCCTTGGTTTCGTGCAAGGCAAACCAAACCTTTTGATCGTCAAGAAGATGGGGCTTCTCATTGCCATCCCAATCCCCTAGCTCGGCCTGAATCAACAAGTAGCCTGGGTAAAGTTTGCGGCTGATAATACGTTTCTTGCCGTTCCTAACCTCGGTAACCTTTTCGACAGGCACTAATACCTGAGGGATGCGCTCCCCAAGACCGTCGGCTTTCACCCGACGCACGAGATTATCACGGACACCTTCCTCGCGGTTGGTGAGCACGCGGACGATGTACCAATCAAGCGCCACCGATGCCTCCCCATAAGACAATGCGGAAAATCTGACCAAGCACCAAGTCCGCGAGAGCCAAGAAGCCCATCAAGATCAGAACCGTAATGATGACCACAATCGATGAGTTGGTCGCTTCTTCAAAGGAAGGCCACGTGACCTTCTTCATCTCTCCCTCCACCTCGATGAGGTGATCCGCGATCTTATCTTTAGCAAGATAGCGCAAGTAAAGGAAGGAAGCTCCCAGGAACACCAAAATGGCGACGAGTAATGCGCCCGTCATGCGAATTCCCATGAGCGGGATTTCCGGCATACTCTCAAGGAGCGGGCCGCGGAGGCTTTCGAATGCAATCAGCGAACCGCTAAGCGAATAGCAGCCGAAAAAAATCATGCCTTCACCCAGCCAGAATGCTGTCTGGCGGGCATTGCGTCCTTCGTCGGGCTTGTAGCGGTAAAGCATGCTTAGATTTAGAGCTTCTTCTCGCGGTGCGCAGTGTGCTTGCGGCAGAATCGGCAGTACTTGTTTTTTTCAAGCTTGTACTCCGCACGAGCCTTTTTATTGGTCGTGTAATTCCGGTTGCGACAATCAGTGCACTCCAGGAAGACGTGGCGTTCTTTGTTTTTCATGACCTACAGAGATTGCTGATGCCCGCCTCGCTCAATGGGAACGAGGCGGGTTTATCAGCAAAGAAGATTACTCAATGACTTTTGAAACCACACCCGCGCCGACGGTCCGGCCACCTTCGCGGATAGCGAAGCGGAGTTGGTCGTCCATTGCAATCGGGGTGAGCAGGGTAACAGTCATCTTGACGTTGTCGCCAGGCATAACCATTTCAACTCCCTCGGCCAACTCAACCGTTCCGGTTACGTCGGTGGTGCGGAAGTAAAACTGAGGGCGGTATCCGGAGAAGAACGGCTTGTGACGGCCACCCTCTTCCTTGCTCAGGATATAAACCTCAGATTCGAACTTAGTGTGTGGAGTAATCGAACCCGGCTTGGACAAAACCTGGCCACGCTCGACATCTTCCTTCTTCACACCGCGCAGAAGACAACCGACGTTGTCACCTGCGTGACCTTCGTCCATGGTCTTCTGGAACATTTCAACACCAGTACAAGTGGTCTTGGCAGTTGGCTTAATACCAACAATCTCGATTTCCGTGCCAGTTTTGATGGTGCCCTGCTCAATCTTGCCGGTCACAACAGTGCCGCGACCTTCAATCGAGAACACATCCTCTACAGGCATGAGGAAAGGCTTGTCCAGGTCACGCTTAGGGATTGGAATGTCATTGTCGACAGCGTCCATCAATTCCTTGAGACATACGAAGTCTGGATCATCAAGGCCTTTACCGGCGATCACAGCTTCCAAACCCTTAAGGGCGGAGCCGCGAATGATGCTGATGTCATCGCCTGGAAAATCGTACTCGGAGAGGAGTTCGCGGACTTCCATCTCGACCAAGTCGAGAAGCTCTTCATCGTCCACCATGTCGCACTTGTTCATAAAGACGACGAGGCTTGGCACGTTCACCTGCTTAGCAAGGAGGATGTGCTCGCGAGTTTGAGGCATTGGGCCGTCGTTTGCAGACACCACAAGGATGCCGCCGTCCATCTGTGCAGCACCAGTGATCATGTTTTTCACATAATCAGCGTGCCCAGGACAGTCAACGTGTGCGTAGTGACGGCTCTTGGTTTCGTACTCAACGTGAGCAGTCGAAATCGTGATACCTCTGGCCTTTTCTTCTGGGGCCTTGTCAATCTCGTCAAAGGCCATGGCTTTACCACCGATGGCCAGAGAGAGATAACCAGTGATTGCGGCGGTCAGCGTGGTTTTACCGTGGTCGACGTGACCGATGGTGCCGACGTTGACGTGCGGCTTCGTGCGTGCGAAGACTTCCTTTGCCATGGTCTTGTGGTTCCGCTATGCGGGAATTCTGAGTGTTTAAGTGATTCTGCGATCCAAAGTGGAGCACAGTGATTGGGTATGTGGAGCTGCTTTCGGGATTTGAACCCGAGACCTCTTCCTTACCAAGGAAGTGCTCTACCCCTGAGCTAAAGCAGCCGGTTTCCGCGAGGAGCAAGAGGCTCGTATCGCGCGGAAAAGTTTCAAGGTAGGGCCGAACAAAGAGATGCGCCTAGGTGGAGCGGGTGATGGGAATCGAACCCACGTGGCCAGCTTGGAAGGCTGGAGCTCTACCATTGAGCTACACCCGCCGAGGGTCACCGACTCTCGCTTCCCTATAGGTAGGCGAGAAAATCGCTTTTGATCTGGTGGGAAGGAGAGGATTCGAACCTCTGAAGGCAGTGCCATTGGATTTACAATCCAACCCTGTTGGCCGCTTAGGTACCTTCCCTTAAAGCCCGAAGGCTTCAACCTTGAATTTGTGATGTGAATGAACGGCGCCCTCGACCATTTGAACCACGAACCCTAACAAGAGGGCCGATGGAGCTAGCGAAGGGACTTGAACCCTTGACCGTCCGCTTACAAAGCGGAAGCTCTACCAACTGAGCTACGCTAGCAGTCGCCGGAGCGAGGAAAAGGGCAGAACATAATAAGCCCGGCGCTTCTCCCGTCAACTAAAGAACCTACAAAAATCGTGCCAGAACCCGATTCTAGGCCTGTTTGATTCACGATTGGTCCCTTCGCGGTGGAAGGGGGCGCTAGTCTAGCCCCGCGACGTCGCTAGGCCAATCCTGCGGGGACTCGTTTTTCCCTAATTCCTGAATTCTTTGGCGCATTTCCCGCATGGAAACTCCGCCGAGCCTGGCGCATAGAGATCCGGCGATTTCGAGGCACATTAGGGCCTCTCCCACTACCGCTGCGGGCTCCACTACCGCGACATCGCTGCGCTCATAGGTGGCTCTAGACTCTTTCATTTCGTCTAGATTCACCGACTCAAGCCCTTTGCGTAAAGTCGGGATCGGTTTGATTGAAGCCTGAACGACCACATCTTGACCATTCGTCAGGCCGCCCTCGATTCCGCCAGCATGGTTGGAGGTCCGACCGATTCCGGCCCACCCCCCCTCCTGCAGCACAATCGGATCGTGATAAGCACTACCCGGGGTAGCGCCAGCTTGCTCGCCCCAACCAATCGAGACCGCCTTAACCGCTGGGATTGAGGCCAGGGATGCCATCAAGCGGGCATCGAGTCGATCCACGGCCTGAAAGAAACCACCCAGACCAGGGGGGCAGCCTTGAGCGGTGACCTGGAATGTGCCGCCAAGGGAATCGCCATCTTTCCGGGCCTGATCCACCACCGCCTGCCATTTTTCCGTTGCGGCGAAGGGGATCCCTGCAATCTGCAGAACTTGGCTACTTACCACAATGCCAAAGGGAGCGAGAAGTTGGCGGCAAACCTCGCCCAAAGCGGTACGGGCAGCCGTTTCGCGGGCCGAAGCACGTTCTAGTTGCGCTCGAATATCGCGTGTCTTCAGGCGCAGAACTCCGGCAAGGTCAGCATGCCCAGGGCGCGGAGCCTTCAAGTCAGGGAGTTCATCAATCCGCGTATCTGCATTGCCAAGCTGCATCACCAAGGGAGTTCCCATAGTCACGCCCCGCTTCAAACCGGCCAAAATGACGAGTTCATCCTTTTCAAAACCTGCCCGCAAACCACGGCCATACCCCTCCCAGCGACGCTTCAAGCCTGCGCGAATGGCATCTAAATCTAAATGCAAACCCGCCGGCAAGCCATCTAACTGGGCAATCAAGCAAGGGCCATGGGATTCCCCTGCCGTGCTCCAAGTCAGCCCCTGCAATCCTGGGGTAGGACGCGCGCTCATGCCTCCATCTCCTTGAGTTCTTCAGGAAAGGCCAAACCCTTCACTTTTCCCACCAAATCTAAAATGGAAAACGGTTTGGCTATCGTGCCCTGAAACCCGGGCAAGGCTTCTAGGAGAGTGACGTCGGCCTCGTCTGGGGTGCCGGTAACAAGCCAGAAAGGTGGCATTGGGCCTTCCTGAGACCATTTCGCCAAGACTACGGCTCCCGATGCACCGGCGCCTAAATGGTAGTCCATCAATAGGCCAGCGCACTCCCCGCTTTGCAAAAAGGACGACGCCTCGCTCACCGTATCCGTGGTGAAGGTCTCCATTTGTTGATGACGGAAAGCCATGGCCATAAGGTTGCACATGCCAGGGTCGTTGTCGACGATCAGAATTTTTTTCAAGCAGATTCTCCGGAGGGCGGCGTGACCCAAGTGAGCTCGCGGAAGGGCAGTGCGATCTCCATAACACCGTGCCGCACTGTAACTTGCTGCCGCTTGCGGTTCACCTTTAGCACCGGCAATCGCTCCTGCAACTTAGGCACATAGACGTAGCTTCCCTTCTTTACCGTGCGCAGGAATTCCTCAAATCGGCGATTCAGTGGATCATTCTGCACTAAAGCGCTGACTTCGGCGAGGAAGGCTTCGAGCTGTTGACGTTCTCCCCCACTCATCCGCGAGGCCAATTCCTTGTTCATACGAGCCATCACTTGTTCCAAGTAGCGGGCGTGGTCCTGAAAGTGCCGCTCCGCCTCAGACTCACGCAACTGCATGCGATGATTGGAATTCGCCTCCTCGGTTGCCAATTGACGAGAGCGCTCCTGCACTTTAAGTTCCTCTTCCCCAGCAGATTCGCGCAAGATTTCGGCCTCCCGTCGCACACGGCCAACATTGGCGAGCAACTGGTCGGCGCCAGCTCCGCGGCTAACCAACTGTCGGGCACGCTCCAGCAACTCAATCTCGAGACCGAGGCGTTCCGCCACCTCCACGGCATGGCTTGCGCCGGGCACTCCAATGAGTAATCGGTAAAGCGGTGCCAGGCTAACTGGATCAAATTCCATCGACGCGTTCTCGGCGCGTGGGCGATCCAAGCTGAATACTTTGAGGCTGCCAAGGTGGGTACTTGCCATGATCCAAGCACCTTGGTCCTGCAACGACTCCAAAACCGCTTGGCCAAGTGCAGCGCCTTCTTCCGGATCGGTGCCGGTACCGAGTTCATCAAGCAGAACCAGGACCCCTGGACGCGCTGCTTTAAGGATACGCTGCGTCCGCTTAAGGTGCCCAGAGAAGGTCGAAAGGCTATTTTCAAGCGATTGTGCATCTCCGATGTCCGCGAGAATGGCATCGAAGTACGGGATTTCGGAACCGGCGGCTGCAGGGATCGGAAATCCTCGGTTGGCCATCCATGCGAGCAGGCCGACGGTTTTCAGAACCAAGGTCTTACCCCCGGTATTCGGCCCGGTGACCACCAGCAAATCGAAGGCGCTGCCGAGCTGAAGGGTGAGTGGCACCACCTTATCTGCGCCCATTTGCCGTACCAACAAAGGGTGGCGTGCATCGAACAAACGTACACCGCGTGCGGCGTCGACGTTTTCCGCAAATCCAGCATGAGCCCGCTTGGCCCAGTTGGCACTGGCCAAAGCGACATCTACCTGGCTCAAGCTGGCCTGCACCCGATGCAACTCCGGTTCTGCGCGCAAAACTTCCACGCATAAATCGCGTAGCACCGCTTCCACAATCCGTCGTTCGCGAAATACAGCTTCGGCAATGCGATTGGTCAACTCAAGCACCGAACTCGGCTCCACGAACAAGGTATCGCCACTTTGAGAACGATCGTGCACCACGCCGCCCTGCCGGTTAATCGAGGTCGCGCGCACAGCCAACAACAAGCGATCTCCACGTTGGACGGGCTGCCGCTGCCGCAACATGCCCTTTTGGTACATGCCTTCCGCAATTTCCTCCATGCGCGCGTTGCGCTTTTTCTCCAGTTTACGAATGAGCTGGCGCACCTCCGGCAAACTCGCATCCGCCTCATCGCAAACTTTGCCGCGAGGGTCGATAGATTTACCAATCACCTCGCGCAAGTCATCCAAAACTGGAGCCTCTAGAATCACTGCGCCAAGCTCTGGGTACTCTGGATGCTGCGCTGCCCAACGCCTCAGATCATTAATTCGCCCCACCGTCTCGGCAATGCCAAGCAGCTCCAAACCATCTAAAACCCGGTTTCGGGCGGCTCCAGCCAGGCCGACGACATCGGAGCAGCGGGCTAGCGAAGGGGAATGTTCACCCTGCTCGGCGCGCACCGCCTCGATTCCACGTAGCCGTCGGGCAGCCGCTGCAGGAGCGGAGTCCTCATGCAATAAAGCAAGAACTTCCTTTCGTCCACCGTCAGTCGCTGCCGACTCCGAAATCCATGCAAGAACCTCCGCGCATTCGAGGGCTTCGAGGGCATCGGCCACAGCTGGGTCGACGAGAATGGGTTTATCTTCGGAAAGCATGAAAGCGGTGAGCTTGTTCGCTAATATGTCCCATAATGGAGACTTCCTTAATGGGCGACAAGACAGGTATTTGCGATTCGATTCTAGAGGCGATTGGTAACACCCCTATGGTGCGTTTGCCGCGTGATTTTGATCCGCAAATTAAGTGCGAAGTTCTGCTGAAGCTGGATTACCTGAATCCGGGCGGCAGCATGAAGGACCGCATTGCTTTGCACATGGTACGCATGGCGGAAAAGCGCGGCGACTTGAAACCCGGCGGTCGGATTGTGGAGTGCAGTTCGGGGAACACCGGTGCAGGCCTGTGCATTGTCGCAGCCGCGTTGGGTTATGACATCACCATTGTGATTCCGGACAAGATGAGCTCCGAGAAAATCAGTGCTTTACGCGCTCTCGGTGCCGATGTGGTGGTCACACCCTGCAATGTCGACATTGAGGATCCCATGCACTACACCAAAGTTGCTGGCCGGATTGCAGAGCAAACGCCTGGTTCTTGGTGGCCAGATCAATATCACAACCGCGACAATACCGACGCGCATTACTACTCCACCGGTCCTGAGATATGGGAGCAATCCGGAGGCAAAATTGACTACTTCGTAGCGGGAGCGGGTACCGGCGGCACGATTAGTGGCATTGCCCGGTACCTAAAGGAGCAAGACCCGAACATCAAGATCGTCGGCGTGGACCCTCCAGGCTCCATCCTTGCGCATTACTGGAATACTGGGGAAGTCTGCGAATCGGGACCCTATGCGGTGGAGGGCGTTGGCGAAGAAGAAGTGCCGAATGCCTGGGATCCCAAGTTAATCGATGAATATCTAGTCGTTCGCGACGCTGACAGTTTCGCCATGGCTCGCAAGTTGGCTGCAACCACCGGCATGTTCCCAGGTGGTTCCGGCGGCATGAATATGGCCGCCGTTCTGGAGCTCGCCAAAGGTCTACCGGAAGAAGCGCGCATCGTCACCCTGTTGCCGGACTATGGCAAAGCTTATCTTTCCAAGGTTTACTCCGAGGATTGGTTGCGCGACTGCGGTTACCTACCGCAAGTTCCTGCGGCAACCGCAAAGGTTTCGGATCTAGTGCACGAGAACAGCCGCGCCCGCGTTTACGACGATGAAACCCTCGCCTGGGCAATCCGTCAGGCTGGAGAGCGTGGCGTGCGGCCACTCTCCATTATCGCCCGTAACGGTGAAGCCTTGCTCGGGATTTTGGACGAGGACAAGGCGATTAGCGTTCTCTCACAAGGCGCTGACCTAGAAAGCTTAAAGGCCGGTGATTTCGTCACCACTGCCCCCGCCGTCCTGAAATTGGATCAACCGTGGAAAGACGCCGTCGATGCCCTCGCGAATCACGAAGCAGTTCTCGTGAAAATGAAAGACGGCGGTTTCGCCACCTTCAGTCGTCAAGAACTCATGCAGGGATTGAAGCGATTGGCTCACTAGGTGCCAATCTCTTGCTAGTGTAGGGGGTGTTTTTTGCTCCCCTTACGCTTCTAACCCTCAGTGCCCTGGCACCTGCCCAAGAGCAGGAACAAAGACCAGCACACATCGTCTTCGTGACCGGCGATGAGGAGTACCGCTCAGAAGAATCCATGCCTATGCTGGCGTCCCTCTTGGAACGAGACTTCCACGTGCGTTGCACCGTGCTTTACGCCGAGGACGATGCTGGTTTTATTGCGCCGAACACGCTGAACAATATTCCAGGCTTGGAAGCCTTGGACGATGCCGACCTCCTGGTCATGTTCACGCGCTTCCGAAACCTTCCAGATGCGCAACTGAAGCACATCACGGATTACGCTGCTTCAGGACGCCCCATGGTTGGATTTCGCACCTCCACCCATGCTTTTATGTATGAGAATAAGAGCCCTAACTCCAAGTGGAATGACCAGTTTGGGCAGATTTACTTCGGGCAAAGGTGGATTACCCATCATGGACACCGATCGACCACGCAAGTCTCTCTGAATCTAGAACAGCAAGACCATCCGATTTTGCGTGGTGTGGAAGAGTTCCTTGCACCCTCTTGGCTGTATCACGTGGAGGGTGACGTGGAAGGTTTGCCGCCAGGGAGTACCGTGCTGGCTTATGGAGATTCCATAAACAGCGCGCACGCTGCTGAGCAGGCCGATCGTTTCCCACTCACGCAGCCGGTGGCATGGACACGCATTCAGGGTGATCACCAACGCGTTTTCTTTACCACTCTGGGCCACCCCTATGACTTTAAGCAGGAGTCCATGCGTACGCTTGCCTTGAACGGCATCCTCTGGGCGCTTGGCGCGGAATCAGAAATCGGCCCAGCGGGCAGTAATTCCATGGTTTACCCACCTTTTGAGCCAACCAATGCGAAATACGGTGGAGCCATACCTGGCCGACGCTCGCAAGGCTTAACGCAAATCTGGGAGCCTCAACAGAACGCACGGATTGCTGTGGTGGGTAACACCATGGCAGAACGCATGTCCTTTTTTGGCGGCTTTGAAGCCATGCTGCAGGTGCAATTTCCCAACAAGAAAATCACATTGAGAAATCTTGGTTGGTCAGCCGACACACTCACCATGCAACCCCGGCCATCCCAGTTTGGGAGTATGGAAGATCATCTTGAACAGTTGGAAGCGGACACAGTTTTCGCTTTCTTTGGTTTCAATGAAAGCTTTGCAGGCCCCGAAGGCGTTGCCCAGTTTCGCAAAGACTTAGATACTTTTATTCGCCGCGTGCGCAGCCGTCGCCTTGCCGATGGCAACTATCCGGAACTCATTCTCGTTTCACCGCAGCCCCCAGAAAACCTTGGTGGGCGCACCCGCAATCCCGACGTCCTCATCGAACAAATGCGGCCTTACGTGGAAGCGATGGAAGCCGTTGCGCGCCGTGCGCAAGTCCGTTACTTAGATCTCTTTCTTGCCGGAACCCAACCTGAACAAACGGAACTAACCCCGGAGTGGGAACGCGGCACCATTAATGGGATCCACTTAAACTCCAACGGTGACATGGGCATGGCCAACAAGATGATGTTGCGCCTAACCCAAGACTCCCCCTTCCCCGAGGAACGTTTCATCGCAGTCAAAGACGCGGTGAAACAGAAGTCGCAGCAGTGGTGGTATCGTCATCGCGCAGTCAATGGCTTCTACATCTATGGTGGACGCAAAGATCCTTTTGGCAGCGTGAGCTTTCCTGGCGAGATGGAACAACTGGACTGGCTCGTCGGACAATGGGACGCCAAGATTCATGAGCTTGCCAGTGCCGAAGACTTTGCCAAGGTGAGTGAGCTCTCCTTGGTAAACATGCCTGCTTCGGTTGAGATTCCGACCAACTATGAAAAGGACATCCACGTGCTTTCCCCGGAGGAAGCGGAGAAAACCCTGACCGTTGCAGATGGTTATTCTGCCACGGTTTTTGCCAGCGAACAAGAATTTCCAGAACTAGAAAACCCGGTTGCGATGACCTTTGACGGCCAAGGAAGGCTATGGGTTTCGACCATGCCGACCTATCCACAAGTCGTGCCCGGCGAACAGCCCAACTGCAAGCTTCTCATTTTGGAAGATACCGATGGCGACGGAAAAGCTGACCAAAGCACCGTCTTTGCGGATCAACTCTATTTACCCGCTGGCTTCGAACTGGGTGATGGTGGCGCTTATGTCGCGCAACAACCAAACCTCATGTTCCTAAGGGATGAAGACGGCGATGATCGCGCCGACACTCGCGAAATCGTTTTGCATGGTTTTGGCACCGAAGATTCGCATCATGCTTTATCGGCTTTCACTTGGGGACCGGGAGGTGGCTTGTACTTCCAAGAAGGTACTTTCCATCATACGCAGGTGGAAACCATGTACGGGCCAGTGCGGGTGAAAGATGGCGCGGTATTCCGCTGGGAGCCACACACCGGACGTTTCCGGGTCCATGCACCTTTTGGTTTCTGGAACCCTTGGGGTCACGTGTTTGATGAATTCGGGCAGGACTACATCGGCGATGCTTCCGATGGCAATAACTACCTTGCTGCTCCGATAACCACCGACAAAGAGTATGACCGCTACCGGCGCGGCTTGGATTCTTTTACCACGGCACGCGTGCGTCCAACTGGAGGCAGTGAAATTATTAGTAGTGCAACTTGGCCTGCTGAGGTGCAAGGGGACTATTTGGTCACCAACACCATTGGCTTTCAGGGTATCCGTGCCCACCATTTAGAAGATGATGGTTCCGGCGTGATGGCTGATGAGTATTGGGATTTACTTTCAAGCTCCGATCCGAACTTCCGCCCCATCGATTTACAGTTTGGTCCCGACGATGCGCTTTACTTCGTTGATTGGTTCAATCCGTTGATTGGGCATATGCAACACAGCTTGCGCGACCCCAATCGAGATCATAAGCATGGGCGCATTTGGCGCGTCACCCGGGCCGATTCATCTCCAGTTTCACCTGGCGATCTCACCGCCTTATCGGCAAGTGAGCTATTGCGTTCTCTTGCAGGGTCTTCTTCGAGAACACGGTATCGTGCACGACGCGAATTACGCAAGTTCTCTACTACAGAAATAAAAGTCGGCTTTGCCTCCGTTGAGGCTTTGCAAGAACCCCATGCTTTAGAAATGGCCTGGGTGCGCCAGCAACATGGTTTGCTGCAGCCGGAACACCTCCAAAAGTTATTCCAAAGTGAGGACCAACGCATTCGAGCTGCGGTGGTACGCATCATGAATATGGAAGTCGAGAATCCGCAGCTAAAAGAGCTCGTGATTCCTCTTCTAAAAATTGCATCGCGCGACACATCTCCCAAAGTGCGCTTGGAATGCCTCAGTTTGGCCACCCGCGCGCCAAGCCTAACGGCTGTAGAAGCGGTGTTGTTTATCCAGCAATCGGAAACCGATCGCTGGCTGGACTATGCCATCGAACAAGCCATCCTGTTCTTGAAACCACAATGGATCGAAGCCTTTCACGCGCCTTGGGATTATGTGGATTCCAATCCGCCTTTGGCACAAGGCCTGCTTGCACGCTTGGGAGCTGAAACCTTGTTAGGTCTGCACCCGAGCGAGGCGGTTTCGCGCGCCATTATGTTGCGCCCTGAGGTTTCTGCGGAGCAACGAAAAATTGCACTGAACCATCTCGGCAATGGACAAGGATCTGCTCCTGGACTGGCGGTATCCGCTTGGATCGAAACCTTGCAAACCGCAGACAAGCTAGATTTTGGGAGCGACACCGGACTTGGAGATTTGGTCCCGCATCTTTCCACGGAGGCCCTCCTTCAATCCACCGAAGCCCTATCGAAACTTGCTTTTGAAGCCAAACACACCGAAATCCGCCGCGCGGCCATGGCTGCTTGGATGAAGGCTTTGGAAGATGGCGCGACTCTGCCACCACTTCCTGTGCAAGCACCGCATGCTTTGTGGAAAGAAGTCGAAAAGTCTCCATCGGCTTTGCGTGATGCACTGGCCGCCGCCGAATCTTTGGGTCCGATAGGCGCCAATGCGCGCGTCAACTATTTGGGTGCACTCTTACAAAACCCAACCAACTGGCCAGGCTACCCAGATGACGTCGCGCAAACCACGGCGCGTTATGTACGCATTTCCTTGCCCCATCGTGGGCCTTTAACTTTAGCTGAAGTTGAGGTTTGGAGCGGCGAACAAAACATGGCTCAAAACGGAAAGGCCACTCAAGATTCCGAGGCTTGGGGTGGCGTGGCGAACCGTGCCATCGACGGCAACCATGATGGCGGTTGGTTATCTGGAAGCCAGACTCATACTGCGGAAGGTGGAGAAAACCCTTGGTGGGAGCTGGACCTTGGAGCGGAGTTTCCGATGGAACGTATTGTGCTTTGGAATCGCACCGACGAAAACCTTGGCCAGCGATTACAGAATTACACCCTGCAGCTGTTTGATACGGAGCGACGTTTGGTCTGGTCGCTCGACATGCAAAGCGCCCCTTCACCGGCAACCGAACACAACTTAGCCACCGACTGGAGTGCCATGGTGGTGCGTCGCTGCTTACGGGCCATCGATGCAAGCCAAAGGGCCCCCATATCACCTCTGTTTGGAACCAGAGTCACCGAGATTCTTGAGGCCACTCCGAGCCTAGAGCGTGGACAAGATTGGTACCAAAGTGGTTTACGCCTCTTAGATCTCATCGGGGAACACGATACCGCCGATGCCTTGCGTGTTTACTCCATCCAACTCGGCACCGCGCCTTCCGCTATGGCCGAGCCAAATACCTTGCCGCCTGGAGTAAGCATTCGGCTCCAGCTTGATAACTCCTCAAATGGATGGGTTGGCCTAGCCCTAATTTCTAAAGCGCAATTGGAGCAGCTTTCGGCCTGGACTCCCGAAGCAGAGGTGCAGGCATCCCCTTCACTTCAACGCGGCCAGACCCATTACCAAAAGCATTGCCTGAGTTGCCATGCACCGGGTGGCAGCGGGCTCGTTGGGCCAAACATGACCGACGATTACTTCTTGCACTTAAAAAACCAAGATGAAATGCACGCCTTGATTCGCGATGGTTTACTCGAACGCGGCATGACTCCCTTCCGCGACATCTTGAGCGAAACTGAGATTGACGAAGTTGCGGCGTACATGAATTCTCTGCGCGGCACCTCCCCGACGAATTCCAAAGAGGCACAAGGTGAGTTAGTGGAGCCGTGGCAAGACGCGACATCGTGGTTACAAGGTTTTGGAATGACTTCGGCCATCACGCCGCAATCGATTGCTCCAAAAGACCAGCAAGAGTTGCTTTTCCAAGCTCCTTCTGCACCCGGGGAATACATTTTCATCAATGCTTTACCACGGCGTTTGCAAATCCTCGGCCACCTCACCATTGCGGAATAAACTTCGATGCAAACCTCCATTGCCCTATCAACCAACGGACGCGGCATTCTAGACATAGGTCTTGAAGTAGGTGACATCGTCCAAAATGCAGGCTGCCAAACCGAACTGGCCACTCAGGCATAAGGCTAAGCGAAAGGAAGTACGGGGACGGACGGCAAATGCGAAACTAGAGCCAATCACAGCTCGGAAATCTCCTTGGGATTAAAGGAATCCGTGCCCTACAATACTCGCATGTCCGACTCCTCAGAACATGGTTTTGGCACTCAAGCGGTTCACGCCGGTTGGGAGCCTGAAGAAAAAACCGGCGCTGTCATGCCGCCGATTTATATGACCAGCACCTATGTACAAGATGCCCCTGGTGTGCCACGGGAAGGTTTTGAATATTCGCGCACCCAGAACATTACGCGTTTTGCTCTACAAGATGCCCTGTCGCAGCTGGAAGGTGGCGCAGCCGGATTTACCTTCACCTCCGGCATGGCAGCCATCACGACCTTGCTGCTTACTTTGAAGCCAGGAGACCGAATTGTCGCCGGCGATGACTTGTATGGCGGAACTTATCGCCTCTTCACCAAGATTGGCGCACGCTTTGGGTTAGTGTTCGATTTCGTCGACACCAGTGATCCAGCGACCTTCGATAATCTCCCGGAAGACACGCGTTTGCTGTACTTAGAGACGCCCTCCAATCCGTTGCTAAAACTGGTGCCCCTAGATATCGCGATTGCGGCAGCGCATCGTGTGGGCGCAGAAGTTTCGGTGGACAACACCTTCGCAACGCCAGCGCTGCAACAACCTCTCAAGATGGGTGCCGACTACGTCATCCACTCCACCACTAAGTACATTGCCGGCCACTCCGATGTCGTTGGCGGTGCACTGATTGTGCGTGAGGAAAAGCTGAAGGAAGACATCTGGTTCCATCAGAACTCCGCGGGAACCGTCAACTCCCCCTTCGATGCCTTCCTCACCCTGCGTGGCTTGCGCACTTTGGAAATCCGCATGGAGCGGCATTGTAAAAATGCAATGCAAGTGGCCACTTACTTAGAAGCCCATCCAAAGGTCAGTAAAGTAATTTACCCAGGACTTCCGAGCCATCCGCAGTACAACCTTGCGCAGCGGCAAATGTCATCCGGCGGCGGCATGGTTTGTTTTGAGGTGGACGCCACACCAAAACAGGCAGCTCAGTTGGTTTCCGATCTCAAGATTTTCGCACTTGCCGAATCCCTAGGTGGCGTGGAGTCTTTAGTCGAGCTTCCTGCCCCGATGACGCACGCATCGATTCCCCCAGAAATGCGAGCAGCCATCGGCATCACCGATGGCTTAGTACGCTTGTCGGTCGGCATCGAAAACGGCGACGATTTAGTCGCCGACCTTGAAGCCGCCATCGCCAAGATTTAAGGGCGTTTTATGGCCGGTTGATCGAGCTTGTTGGTGTCATACCGCCAGGCTCTCCGCCCATCGCTGGGGCCACCGAAGCGAATTGGGGCTTGGTATCGCCATCTTCCACACGCCTGCGCATGACGTTGCCCACCTTGAACTTCACCACGCGCTTAGGAGGCACTGGAACCTTCTCCAAAGTCTTTGGGTTCTGAGCCATGCGACCAGGGCGGTAACGAACCTCAAACACGCCGAACTTTCTAAACTCTAAGCGGTTACCGCGGACCAGCTCATTCGCCACTTCATCTAAAAAGCGTTGAATAATGTCGCGTACCAGGACCGTAGTTTGGCCGGTGGAATCAGAAATGCGCTGAACGAGGTCGCGTTTGGTAACTGTGTGGGTATCGGGTTCCATTCCTAAATGTGTGCGCTAGGCAGATTGCCTACACTGACCTTACTCCTTTCCAGCTCAGGAGTTGGAGAGTTTTCCCCAACTATCTGAGAAACTACTCGATTTCGAGTAAATAAGTTGCCGGTCCGACGTTGGTCGCGCCCACTCTCATATGCGCCCCAAACACCCCAGACTCAACCCTAAATCCTTTATTTTCAAGGATTTGACGCACTTCCTCAAAAACCAGCCGAGCCTCATCAGGGGCCAGCGCCGTGGTGAAGGATGGGCGATTCCCACGGCGTAAATCTGCGGCCAGGGTGAACTGAGAAATGAGCAAAATACTGCCCTCTACAGCATTTAGGTCCAGGTTGGTCTTGCCATCGGCATCTTCGAAAATACGCAATTTTGCCAGTCGGTCTGCCATTTTGCCGGCGGTCTCCATGCCATCTCCCACTTGGCACCCTAAGTAGATCAAGAATCCAAGGCCGATCTTGCCGACCACCTTTTCCTCGACCACCACCTCAGCATGGTCCACCCTTTGCACCAAGGCCTTCATTGCGCAGCATTTTGGCTGAGCCAGAATTCGACCTGCATAACTTGCTTGAGATTGCTCTCGCCCGAGGCTTGATTCACTTCGAGGAACTTCTCAAAGGCAACTCTGGCTTCGGCGCTCCGCGCTAAATAATCGCGCAGCAACAACCCCTTATTGAACCAAGCAGCGGGCTCTTCAGGACGTTCTTGGATCACCGATTCCACCACTTCCAAGGCCTCCTTCGCGCGTCCAAGTTGAGCTAGGGCGGCAGCTTCTAACAAACGGCCTTGCCACAAGTCATCCGCCAGGGCGCGTGCCTTCAGCAATGCTGTCTCGGCATCGCCCGCGCTCAAATCCGTAACGGCCAAGGTGTATTCAGCCCGCGTGGTTGCCTCAAAGACAGACCACGGTTCCGTTTGTGCTGCAGCGCGTGCTAAATCGGGGCGTTCAAAGAGTGGAGCTAACTCACCTAATAAACGCCAACCTTCCGCACTGGCGGGATGCTCCCACAAGAGGGCGGTAATTTCCTCAAGAACATCGGCATCGCCAGCGACCGCGTTCATGGCTAACCAGTGCACTTTCGCTTGGGTCAAGGAAGGGTCCAAACGCAAAGCATTGTTCAGCAACTGCAAGCGTCGAATGGAATCTTCCTCTACACGTGCCAAGAGCAGTGCATTCAATCCCGTCTCTTGCTTTTCGAGGGCTGCTTCGGCGCGCAATCCCACAAGCTTCCGACCTTCTAATTCGAGCTCCAAATCTTGCAGAAATATGGCCAACCGTACGCTGTCTGGATTCTCCAACTGCAGGGCACGCACGCCCCGCAAGCTTTCTTCGGGGTCGCGCTTATAAAGCGCATAAGCCCCTTCTAGTAGCTCCCAATCCGTCTCAGACTCGACCCGAGCCGCGCGGACGGCCTCCGGCGATGGAAGAGTTAACTCCGAGCTGAACAATCCACAGGACACATTCAAAAAAAGTGCCAGTAGGAGCAAGGTGGGACGGGAATTGGCCACGCCATGAGCCTACAATCTCCGTATGACTTTTCTGCGTCGTCTTGGCATCGTTGCCTTATTTATCTGGAGCTCTTGCGCAGCTCCCGATGCAGAAATCCATCTGGCGCCACTCGTTTCTCGCCACACACTTCCGCAGTATCAGCACTTTGAATCCGTGGGTGGCATGGTGCGCTACCACAAAGAGGCTGATGACTCACTCTGGGCGCTCAGTCCAGTGGTTTGGCGTAAGGATTTTGCAGACGGAGAAGTCGAAGCTTCCTTCCTCGGCGGACTGGGCCGGTACGAGTTCAACCCTTCCCGACAGCGCACCTATGCGCGGCTGTTCCCACTGCTTTCCTACCGTAGTGAAATCCGTGCCGATGGCATCATCGACACGGATTGGGCTCTACTTTTCTGGCTAATTGCAGGTGGTTCCTCCTCGGATGATTTAGAAAACTACTTTTGGTTTTTCCCCTTCGGTGGAACCGGTCGTGATTTCCTCACCTACGACGAGTTCTCCTTTTTCCTATTCCCGCTATTCCTTGAGAACAAGAAGGGAGAGCGCACTAGCAAACATTGGCTGTGGCCCATTTTTGGCACCATCGAAGGCTCCGAGCAAGGATGGCATATTTTCCCGTTCTATGGAGAAACCACGGTTCCGGGCCGGCATGAAAGCAGCTACATCATGTGGCCGTTTTGGAATCAGGCCACGGTGGATATGCAGAAACCTCACCCTGCTAAGCAGTGGATGCTATTTCCACTCTACGGCAAAACCACTCAAGACGATTACGATGCCACAGTTTTCCTGTGGCCGTTCTTCGGTTGGGCTAAGCGTCCGTCTACGGATTATTCTTCGTGGAGTTTTACGCCTTTCGTAAAGTTTGAGTCCGGTGGACAAGAAGTTGAACGTAAGATTCAAAAGGTACTGCCGTTTTGGATGCATCATGAAAATGCTCAAACCGAGTATTCCGCTTTCCTGTGGCCCTTCTTTTGGCACACCAAGGACCACTTCAATGGCATGGAGCGCGAAGGACATTATTTCGTCCCCCTCTTCATGCACACAAAGACCCAACGGGACGATGGCACGCAACAACGTCATCTCCGTATCTGGCCCTTCCTTAGTTATGAATTTGAAGCTCAAAAGCGCGAAGCCCTACGCGTTCTCGACTTTGGCCTACCTGGCTTCCTAGACCCAGAGGGTTTTTCGCTCATGTTCGGCTTTCTATACGAGCTTTGGGTGAACCGCGAGCAAATCAAGCCCGATCCGATTGTGGTGCACGAAAAACGCGCTTGGTTCAATCTCTACCACAAGGCAGAAGCCGCAGGGCATGAGCGCTGGAGCGTACCCGGAGTAGGCGGTAAATGGACTGAACCCGATGGCACCGTGCACTCTTCCTGGCTTTTCGGTTTAATTCGCTGGCGGAGCGGAGATGATGGTGGCTTGGAATACCCAGCATTCCCTGGCCCTGGCTGGCCCGATATCCACCGCGTTGCAGAAGCGGAGACCGTGCAGTGAATCAGTTCCAAAAAGTAGGCGCCACCATGTTGGCACCTCCGATTGAGATTGCGGGCTACACCTTAAACTTGGCGTTTGGGGTGGTACGTCGCGTCACCCAGCTCCCAAGACGTCTCCGCTCCACCTTTAATCAAATGCACCTCACCGGTGTGAAGTCCTTGATTGTGGTGCTTTTCGTGAACTTCTTCATCGGCATGATCCTGGCCTTACAACTGGGTTATGAACTTGCACGCTACGGTCAACAAGAAGCGGTTGGCTTTGCGGTCGCAGTAGCCATGGTGCGGGAAATGGCTCCCATCATGACTGCGGTAGTCCTTGCTGCAAGTGTGGCAAGCGCCATGGCTGCGGAACTAGGCACCATGCGCGTGCAAGAAGAAATTACCGCGCTCGATGTCATGTCGGTAGACGTGATCGGATACCTAGTTTTCCCTCGCGTGATCGCCATGACCCTCATGGCTCCCGCCCTCACTCTGCTTGCATCGGTAGCTGGCATTTTAGGTGGAGCGTTGATTGCCCATGCACAACTTGGCCTCGACTTCAGCGGCTACATGCGCAATGTCTATGACTCGCTTTCCGACACCAGCCTGTTCGGATTACCGCGTAGCCTTTATGCAAGCCTGGTGAAGGCCACCATCTTCGGCTTCACGGTTGCCGTGGTCGGATGCGCCTCCGGCCTCATGGCCAAAAACGGTGCAAGCGGCGTCGGTAATGGAACGCGTTCTGCGGTGCGCAACTCCATCATCCTTATCATTGTTCTGAACTTCTTCCTCGGGAAACTGATCTACACATGATTCAGTTCCACGATGTTTACAAAGCCTTCGGCACCCAAGAGGTGTTGCGTGGCACCGAGTTCACCGTTGAGGAAGGCAAATCCTTGGTCATCATGGGCCCTAGTGGTTCCGGCAAGAGTGTCATCCTGAAGCACCTCATTGGCTTATTGCGCCCGGATCGCGGCAGCATTCGCATTATGGGGAAGGACATCTCGCAACTCGACCGCGACGGATTGCAGCAGCTACGTCGCGATATGGGCTACTTGTTCCAGCATTCGGCTTTGATTAACTGGCTGACGGTGTTTGACAACATCGCGCTGCCTTTGCGGGAAACCACTTCGATGTCAGAGAATGACATCGAAGAACGCGTCATGCATGTTCTTGGATTGGTGCAACTTGAAGAAGCGCGCATCAAACTGCCCGGCGCGATTTCGGGCGGCATGCAGAAAAGAGTTGGACTTGCTCGCGCACTCGTGACCAAGCCATCCATCATTCTTTATGACGAACCGGAAGCGGGGCTAGACCCCGAAATGTCGACCAGCGTCAGTCACATGCTGCGCCGCTTAAGGGAAGAGCACGGCATGACCTCGGTTACGGTAACGCACAGCGTGAACTGCGCATTAACCGTCGCCGATACCCTCGCCGTTTTCGAACATGGCAAGTTCCTGATTTCTGGCCCTCCCACCGAGGTCCTCAACTCCGACAACAAGCGCGTCCGCGAATTCCTCGGCGCACCGATTGATTAACATGGAAAAAACCGGACGCCGCGATTTTGTTTTGGGCCTCGTGTTCTTCGGAGCGATTGCTCTGTTGCTGTACTACACGATTATCCTCACTGGATTCAGTTTCTCTGACAAGGTCTATATGACCGCCTACTTCCCGAACGCCAATGGCTTGAAGGAGGGCGATTCCGTGTTGGTGGCTGGACGCCCCACTGGAACCGTACGGGGAGTCCTTTTTCACGATGACCGCCCAGAGGATCGTCGCATCAGTGTGCTGATGGAGTTCACCGAGTCACCGACTTTGCATGAGGGATACTTCCTACGTATTGCGGAGTTCACCGTGCTTGGCGGACGTGTCATTCAGATTGAACCGGGCCCCTTCACCAACGCGAAGATTGGTCCTGGCGCAGAGCTGGTCGGCACCATCGAGGCCTCGGCATTGGCTCAGTTCAGTGAGTTGCTGGAGGAAAACGAGGAAAACATCAACACCATTATCGCCAACTTGCGCACCACGAGTGAAGATTTGGCACAAGGCCGCGGTGTAATTGGTGCTCTCATTCACGACGAGGGCATGAAGCTAGATCTGGAGAAAGCTCTAGAAAACGCCACTGGCCTGATTGCAGACCTTAGGGCTGGCAAGGGAACTTTTGGTGCTCTTCTCAACGACGAGGCCCTTAGAGAGCGCACGGTTGGCATTGTGGAAGACACCGCCAACTTGGTCGCCGACCTGAGCGCGATCGCCCAGGGTGCTCGAAGTGGGGAGGGATTGCTGGGTGCTTTGCTCAACGACCCGGTTTTGCGCGAAGAAGCCACCAGTCTGGTGCATAATTTAGACGAAATTGCGGTGCGACTGAATGTAGTGATTGATGATGCTATCGCAGGCAAGGGCCTTCTTGGTACAATGATTGCTGACGAACAGATCGCCGACGATGCAAAAGCATTTTTAGATAATCTCGCACAGGTTTCACGGCGTCTGAAAGATGGAGAAGGAAGCCTTGGCCGCCTGCTCGCCGAAGATCAGGCTTATGAGGAGCTTTTAACCGCCCTCAAGTCGCTCAACGGCCAGCTAGAAGATGCGCGCGAGGCGCAACCTATTTCAAATTTCACACAGTTGCTGTTCGGAACCTTCTAAGTCACGCACATGGAATTTCGCAACATCGCCATCATCGCACACGTCGATCATGGCAAGACCACTCTCGTAGACGGCCTATTTAAAGAGGCCGGAACTCTAGAACGCGGACAGCAAGGGTCCGACCGCGTCATGGACAGCAATGATTTGGAACGTGAGCGTGGCATTACCATTCTCTCGAAGAATGCGGCCTTGACCTGGAAAGGCGTACTCGTGAATCTAATTGATACGCCTGGACACGCCGACTTCGGTGGTCAGGTCGAGCGTGTTTTGTCGATGGCCGACGGTGTGCTGTTGGTGGTCGATGCTTTTGAAGGCGTGATGCCGCAAACTCGTTTTGTATTGCAGAAGGCTTTTGAGAACAACCTGCGCCCTTTGGTAGTCGTCAACAAAATGGACCGCCAAGACGCCCGCGCCGACGCAGTGCTGGGTGAAGTTTTCGACCTCTTCGTCGAGCTTGGTGCTGAAGAGATGGCCATCGACTTTCCAGTCATCTATGCCTCGGCACGCAACGGCTGGGCAAGTAGGGAGGAAGTGACTACCGGTGACAACATGGAGCCTATGCTCGATGCCATTCTCGAGCACTTCGATTCGCCAAACTTCGACCTAGAGGGTCCACTGCAATATCAAGTGGGCACGCTGGACTGGGATGATTACGTCGGCCGCATCGGCATTGGCCGAGTCACACGTGGTGTTTTACGTCAAGGCGATGAAGTACGCTGGTTCACCAACGCAGGCGAGAAAAAGCGCGGGCGGGTGAAAGAGCTTTATCGCTACGCCGGCATGGATCGCGTCACCACGGACAAAGTGGAGGCAGGTGACATTGCTTCCGTCGCAGGCATGGAAGGCCTCAGCCTCGGCGATACTTTGGTTGAAATGGGCAATGAAGACGCCCTGCCACCGATTACCGTGGAACCTCCCACCATTGAGATGGAGTTTTTGGTCAACGATTCTCCATTCGCCGGTAAGGAAGGCACTTTTGTGACCTCCCGTCAGGTGAAGGAACGTCTAGAGCGTGCCGCCATTATGGATCCTGCGCTACGGGTCACATTAGGACCATCTGGTGGCTACTTGGTCGCTGGACGCGGTGTGCTGCACCTCGGCATTTTGATCGAGAACATGCGCCGCGAAGGTTTTGAGTTTGCGGTAGGCTCCCCGCGCGTCTTGTTGAAGAAAGATGAAAACGGCAAGACCTTGGAACCAATGGAGGAGGCACGCGTCGATGTCCCCGAAACCTCTATGGGCAAGGTGATTGAATTCTTTGGTAAGCGTGGAGCTGAAATCAGCGACATGACCCGCCAAGGCCTTCGTGCAAGCGTGTTTTTTACCATCCCAACCCGAGGTTTGATTGGTGCGCGCACCCAGGTTCTTAACCTAACCAAAGGAGAAGGCGTTCTGACCTCCATTTTTGCAGGTTACGGACTGCGCACTACCGACATTGAAACGCGCCACAACGGCGTACTGGTTTCTTCAGATACCGGACAATGCACCACTTACTCCCTACGCAACCTGGAAGACCGCGGTGTCTTCTTTGTCGCAAACGGAACGCCAATCTACGAAGGCATGGTGGTGGGTGAAAACAATAAGGACAACGACATCACCGTCAACATTGTGCGCGCGAAGAAGATGAGTAACATCCGCGTTGCAAACAAAGATGTCGATGAAAAGGTGCGTGCGCCACGCATCATGGGATTGGAGCAGTACTTGGAGTACCTCGATACCGATGAACTCCTTGAAGTCACCCCGCAGTCCTTGCGTCTGCGCAAGCGTCAACTGAATGAGAAGACGCGTTTGCGCTTAATGAAGTCGAAAGAAACGGCTCATACGTCGTAGTTCTTTCGCATGTAGGCTTTCCACTCTTCCTCGAGAGCCTCCACAGGACTTCCGGCTTCTAATCCAAAGCACTTTTTAGTGTGCTCTTGGAGTATGAGCTGGAAGTCAGGCTCCCCCACAATCAGGGAGAGACCGCGCAACCAATCCTGCCCGACACGCCCTTTCTCGTCGGCGAGGAAAGAGAAGAAGGCCCATGACTTTGCAGTATCTTCGTTTTCGAAGTCGTACTGCTTCATCGGCAGCAAACGCGGAGTAGGGGTTTGCGAATGAATGGCAACAGCAGCCATGACATCGCGCAGGCCTTTCAGGATGACCGCGGTTCCATCCTCTTCCTTCTTGTTCTTCTCTTTCTTGCCGCCGCTAGCTACGGTGTCGCCGAGTATCAAGCGCGGTGGTGGTTTAAAGGCCACGCAGTTCACCGAATTGCGATTTAAGAAGTTAAACGACAGGTAGTAACCCAACGCTTCTTCCAACCAATCCTGCATGTTTCCATGCGTCATGTAATTCCGCTCGGCCAAGCGGTGCCCAAGTTGATGCACCACCATGCCCTCTAAGTCGGCCTGCTCATCCACCCGCCAGTAAGACACGAAGAGCTTGCCCATCATGGCAGAAGCTCCGTGAATGTTAAGGCGACGTCGACGGTGGTCACCCGTCCCCCAACTGCCTCCAAGGTAATCTTCGTACAGTTTCTCGTAATGCATCTCCTGATCAGTGGAGAAGAAGAACTCCAGGAAAATGTCATCAGGGATGTGATCCTTAAACTTATCTTCTAGGTAAGGATCGACGAATTGAGTGCGGAAGCCATCAATCACGGTTTCCCCTAGCTCGGCTAAGCGAGTGATTTGTTCGTCGGAAATCCCGGTGTGATACACAAACTTCAGATGCTTACTTTCCTGAGTGTGAAACTGCAAAGTGGCGCCGCCAACCTTGACCGCAGCCTCTGTAAGTTTCGGATCCACATCCACCATCTTCACCGAGGCAAGCGCACTATCCAAACGCACCGTCTTAGCTTCACTCGACCGCTTTTTCTCTCGATGGATGTCGCGATCCAAATTATTGGCAGCTTTGAAGAATCCAGTTTGGCCTAACCACAGCTTGAGTAAATCTAATTCACGAATGAGTTGGTCGTGCGGCGCGAACCAAGCAGCAGAGCCTTCTTCTGCTTCAGCGCGCTGCGCAGTCAACCGCTCCATCAAATCCAAGCGACGTTGGTACTCCATGGACAATGTCAGAAAACTCTCATCGCGCATGAATCCGGAGAGTCCTTTCACGCGGTCGCCTGAAATGCCTATGGTGAGCGCCTTTTTCTTTGTCTTACGCGCGCCATCGGCATCCACTTTGTAAGCGAGGTCTAACGGATCTTCCTGGTTCTGCACATAGAACTCCAACCGATCGTTCGGCTGCCAGGTGAACCCGGTCTCGCTTTGCCCAATACCACCACGAATTTCAACGAGAACGACCATGCGGCCGTTCCATTCGTAAAGGTTCTTTTTGTAGCCCTTCGCGTACTTCTGGTCCTTGAATTCCAGCGCGTAAATCTGCCCGTAAGCGGTACTTGCAAGCAGAAGCAGGGCAATGATTGGGAGGAGGTATCGCATCACTTCTTCAGCCTAGCATCTGACCTACTCGGCAGCATACGTCGAACTCAGCCAAGGACGCCACAAGTCCTCCTCCAGCTGATAAATAGAGTCTCCGCCTTGGAGACCAAAAAGATTGGTAGTGAGCTTGCGCCAATCCTTTAAGAAGTTGCGCGACAACATGAGCTGTTGCACCTCGCGCATCCAGATTTGGCCCTCTACGCCAGCCTCTCGGTCTAACCAAGCCATCGTGGACCATGCCTTCGCTAGGTCGGTGTTCTCAAAAACATAAAGTTGACGCCCGCACAGGTCAGGGATTTGGGTTTTGCTGTCGAGAGAGACTTGAGCGAGTTTTTGCGCCAGGCCTTCAGTCACGACTTTTTCATAATCCTCATCGGCCTCTTCCTTGAAGCTCACGCAGTGTCCGCTACTTCGATTGAGATAGCGCATGGTCAATTCATAACCCAAGCCTTCCTCCATCCAATCCAATTTGTCCTTTTGGATGTTATAGCAACGGGTCGCTAAAGAATGGCCCAATCGATGCAAAAGCACGCCAGCAATATCCACATCTGCCAGCACGCGCCAATAGCTCAAGTCACGGTCCGGCAGTTGAAAATGAGTCCCGCGGTTGCGCGCGCGTGCCGGATCTCCAGGCTTGTCGCCCCATTCCAAGCCGTAGTAACTGCCCAGCAGTTTCTCCTGATGCATCTTTTGATCGGTGCTGAAGAAAAGCTCTAAGAACACCTCCTCAGGGACTGGGTCCAACTTGCCACGCTCCAGCATGGGCTCAATACTGCGCGTGCGAAAGTCGGCAATGACATGCTCCCCAAGTCGCAACAGCTCTTCAATATCCGCATCGGAAATACCCGTGTGATAAAGAATGCGCAGGTGTGTGCTCTCTTGCACATGAAACTCCAAATTAGGCCCACCCACCGCATGCGCAGCATCGACCAATTTCTCAGGAGTTTCTGGGGTCGAAATTAGATAGGCCGCCTCTCTGGCCTTCGCCTTAATCGGAAGCTTCAGAATGTGACGAAGCTTCTTCAGTGGCTTCTCTAAATCTTCCGCTGCCTCAAGGTAGCCGGTATGCCGATACCAAATTTGTTGGTTCATTAAACGCCTATGCAAAGCGTGTTGCAGGGCCGTTTGTGTGACACCGTCCCCTTTGGCTTGTTGAATCGCGCGTTCAAGCTCAGCGATTTCAGCAAGGGTTAATGCATGTGCCTTTGCAAGCGTATAAAAACTTTCCGTCGGCATGAAAGGGTGTAATCGTTCGACCTGATCTCCAGCCATGGAGATGGTGAACTTTTTCTCGCGCACAACCCGATGCTGACGCTCATCGATGGAATAAGGCACCATGCTTGGATCGCCCTGGTCTTGCAGGTAAAACTCCAAGACATCATCGGCCAGCCAATCAAAGTCACCTTCGAAGTCGCGGGAGATGCCATCGCCCAATTCGACTAATAAAACGTCCATACCATTCCAATGATAGATCTGTTTTTTGTACTGCTTTGCAGCGGTACCATCGCGGAACTCGAGTGCGTAAACCTGTGCTGAGGCGGCGGTGCCAAGGAGGAAAAATGTTGCCAGGAGGAACAAGATGGGTCGCACGTTAGCTTAAGGTTACCCTATAGGTGGTCGGGAGGACACGAATCCCTGGCCCACATTGAATTTGTTACGCAGCCTCCTCAAACCTCGCCTTGTGGGCAATTTGCTTGGGATTCCCATCAAAGTGGCGCCGGCTGTCTGGCTTATGGTGATTCTGGCCCTCATTAGTGGCGGCAATTCTGAGGCGAGGCCCATTGGGATTGCGATTTTACTGCTGATCTTGCTGGTCGCTCTCATGGTCCACGAAATGGCGCACGCGCTGGTGGCCAAAAAACTCGGACTGCACGTACTCGATATTACGATTTGGCCACTTGGCGGCGCGGCGCGTATGCAAGGGCTCACCGGTCGGTCCAAGCAAGAAGCCCTCGTGGCTGCCGCTGGCCCTCTTGCGAACATGGTGCTAGGCGGACTCTGCCTTCTGTTCCCCGGCCCCGTCGCTACCGATGCCGCGTGGATCAACTTAGTCTTGGGGCTTGGCAATCTGATTCCAGCTTTCCCGCTCGATGGCGGCCGCATTCTTCGTGCTTGGCTTGCCCGCCGCTCTCCTTTGGTCGACGCCACCCACGCCGCCAATCGTTTGTCGCGCTGGCTGGCGGTCATCGCCCTGCTGTTCTGCTTTGCTTACGGCGCCTTGTTCATCGGTTTGGTACTGGCGGTTTACCTATGGTGGAGCGGCCAGATGGAATACTTTCAAATCGTCATGCGCGAAGGCCATGGTCCGACCCTGCCCACCCACCAGGTTTGGCGCCGGGCCTGCTATCCTTGGTTTTTCTCTGGCAGCCGCGACGATGATGATCAAGATCCCAAAGCGGACTTAGAAAATTTTCACGGCAGCCTAGACGACTTCTTCCGCGATCGCGATTCCAAATGATTTCCATCCTTGCCCTTGCCGCTCTCCCATTGTTTCAAGCTCCAGAAAAGCCTGAGCGCCTTAAACCGCTGGTTCCTGCTCCGGAGAATTATCAACCGCCAAAACTAGGAACCCAGACCGTTAAACCGAAACCGGTAGACCAAGAGGACCCGTTTTCTGGTGCGTTCCGTGAACTTTCTAGCGAAAATGGATCGCCTCTAGCTGTTGAAGGACCACGCGATTTGCGCGATGGCCGCGCACTGCCTTTCTCTAACGATCGCCCCTTACTGAACATCGACGGCGTAGAGATTTATGCACGTGAGCTGAATGAGTTAGTCGAGTACTACCGTAGCTTCCAATCTGGCTCCGATGACATGATGCTGCAAGCGGCCGTCAAAGCATTGTTGCCGGTCAAGGTTATGGAGGCACGCTTTCAGGCGCAATTGCCGACCCTGTTCCGCAACATTGAGGAAGCCCATGAAGCTGCTGTTGCGGGCGAAGATTTCGCTTCGGTAGTGGCTCGATTTTCTGGAGATACCGAAGCTCCGACCGACGATGCGCGTTACACCTTTGGGCGTGAAGTTGCAGTGCAGCCTTTTGACCGTATCAGCCACACTTCAGCGGTGAATGCTTTCTCGGCGCCATTCCTAACCGTTTACGGTTATCACTTCCTGCAAGTGGTGAGCTATGAACGCGGCGACAAGCCAAAGGATGATCAGACCACCGTGCGCCACGTGTTAATTATGTTCCCCGAGATGGTGAACATAGAAAAGGAAGGCGGCGATGTCAGGGTTTGGATCAAGCAGCAGGTGAAAGCTGCCAAGATTCAGGTCTTAGAAGCCGGCATGCAGAATCTGGTCCCACCGGAAAACCGCGGTCAGATAATTAGCCAGTAAAACGGCTGCTTAATCTTCTTGCGGAGGAGCCAGTCGCACCAGCGGCTGGTTTGCATCGACGCTTTCGCCGGTTTTCACGAGTACTTCTTCGACCACACCGCCGTGAAGGCAAACCACCTCGTTTTGCATTTTCATGGCTTCGAGTATGGCCACACCGGCTCCGGCTTCGAGTACGTCTCCGACTTTCACGGAAACGTCAATCAGCACGCCCGGCATAGAAGCTTTGATGATTTCGGCTTTAGGCGGGCCTTGTCCAGCGACCTCACCGGCAGCTTTTTCACGCTCATCCATGGCAACCACCGTGTAACTCTCACCGGCAATGTTGACCTGGAGATGTTGCGGATCTTGCTCCTCAATGGACACTGCAAAACTACGATGATCGACAATCGCGGTGTATTGCCCGAGACGATCGACATCCAGGAAATCCGCACGGATTTCCTCGCCATCAACCTTCACGATGCATTGGCCGCCGGGGCGTTCTTCCACATCGAGCTCAAACTCGCGGCCGGAATCTACGCGTAGGAAATACTTCATCAAGAAATCCTCCCATGCTGTTCTCGGCGGGCAGCGGTAACCCAAGGATTCGTTTTAGTACCGCCGGTGTTGTCAGATTGCATCACGCGGCGCGCGGCAGTTTTTTGACGATGCAGAGCGGCCACGATGGCAGCGATGCGTTCTAGATCGTCGGGGATTTCGCGTTGGATTTCATGCTTACCGCGCTCCGCAACAAACTTTTCAAGATAAGCGGTGTCGTAGTCCCCGGTAATGAAGCCATCGGACTGCAAGATTTGTAGCGCAATGCCGGCGGAAGTTTTGACCCCTCCAACATGCAGTTCTTGCAATACGCGTAGCATTCGCCGTCGTGCTTGCTCACGATCGCGCCCATAAGCAATCAGCTTGGCGAGCATGGAATCGTAGTAAGGGGTGACTTCCATGCTGCGGTAAACGCCGGAGTCAATGCGCACTCCTGGACCGCCGGGCCAACGCAAGTTCCCAATCACGCCGAGGCTTGGCAGGAATTGATTATCTGGGTCTTCCGCGTTTAAGCGCACTTCAATCGCATGGCCGCGTGGCACCAAGCCAGTGCAGTCATCAATCTTCTCACCCGCCGCCACACGAATCATTTGCGCGATGAGATCCAAGCCATAAACCTCTTCGGTAATGCCGTGCTCCACCTGGATCCGCGTGTTCATTTCCAGGAAGAAGAACTCGCCCTTGGACCACAAGAACTCCACGGTTCCAGCGGAGAAATAGTCCACCGCTTTTGCTGCAGCCACCGCGGCATTGCCCATTTGCATGCGAGTTTCTTCATCAATGATGGGCGATGGCGCCTCTTCAATCAATTTTTGATGACGTCGCTGCAGCGAACATTCGCGTTCTCCAAAGTGAAGCACAGTGCCATGCTTATCGCCAAGCACTTGAATCTCAATGTGGCGCGGCGCGACCAGGAACTTTTCCAAGTACATGCGGCCATCACCGAATGCGTTGAGCGCTTCACCACTTGCGGTTAGGAATGCGGCTTCAATCTCGCTGGGATTGTGCACCACGCGAATGCCTTTTCCACCGCCGCCTGCCGAGGCCTTAAGCATGACTGGATATCCAATCAGTTCGGCTTCCTTGGCAGCTTCCACCGCATCGGTTACGGCTTCGGTGTTGCCGGGTACCACTGGAACGCCTGCTGCAATCATGGCAGTCCGTGCGGACAACTTATCGCCCATCACCGCCATAGCGTGCGGAGACGGTCCGACAAAACGTATGCCGGCAGCTTCTACCGCTTCGGCGAAATCACCGTTTTCGGCGAGAAAGCCAAAGCCAGGGTGAATGGCATCGGCTTTGGCCTCTTTTGCAATTTCAAGAATGCGGTCAGCGCGTAAGTAGGACTCCGCTGGGGTCTTGCCGCCAAGGGCGTAAGCCTCATTCGCGAAACGGACATGCAAAGCGTGACGATCCGGCTCCGAATAAACTGCAATGGTTTCGATGCCAAGGTCACGGCACGAGCGCTGTATTCGCACTGCGATTTCACCGCGGTTCGCAATCAGCAAACGCTTGATGGGTGTTTGAGGGACGTTACTCATGAACCCTTACAGTGGAATGGAACCGTGCTTCTTGGGTGGGTTTGATACGCGTTTACTTGCAAGCATTTGCAAGGCACGAATCAAACGTGGTCGAGTGCGCGACGGAATGATGACATCGTCGATCAGACCGCGTTCGGCTGCCAGGTATGGATTGGCGAACATATCGCGATATTCCTCCACCAACTCGGCTTCCCGTTTTATCGGGTCATCGGCCGCAGCGATTTCGCGGCGATGGATGATTTTTGCAGCCCCTTCGGCACCCATGACCGCAATCTCGGCGCCCGGCCAAGAAACGTTCCAGTCACCGCCGGTGGATTTCGAGGAAAGCACGCAATACGCACCACCATAAGCCTTGCGCGTAACCACCGTCAGTTTCGGCACGGTCGCTTCACAGTAGGCATACAGCAATTTGGCACCACGTCGGATGATGCCGGCGTGCTCTTGTGCGGTTCCTGGCATAAAGCCAGGGACATCTTCGAGGGTGATGATTGGAATGTTGAACGCATCGCAGAAACGCACGAAGCGCGCTGCCTTTTCCGAAGCATCGATATCCAATACGCCGGCGAGCGCCATCGGCTGGTTCGCAACAATGCCAATCGGGCGTCCGCCTAAGCGTGCCAAGCCAATCACAATGTTGCGCGCAAAGCCTTTTTGGATTTCCATGAAATCGCCATCATCCACCACTGCGTGAATGACTTTCTTAATGTCATAAGGCTGGTTCGGGGATTCCGGAATGATCTCATCGAGCAAGGCCTCGCAACGATCCGATGGGTCCTCGGTTACGGTTATCGGTGGCTCTTCGGTGTTGTTGGCCGGCAAAAAGGAAAGCAAACGACGGATGCGTGCTAGGCATTCGGCGTCGTCATCGCAGGTGAAATGGCTTGTGCCACTAATTTCTTCATGCACATGCGCGCCACCCAAATCTTCCGAGGTCACGTCTTCGTGCGTCACGGTCTTCACGACATCTGGCCCGGTGATATGCATGTAACTGCTGCCATCGACCATCAAAATAAAGTCCGTCAGTGCCGGCGAATAAACCGCACCGCCTGCGCAAGGGCCCATGATGGCACTGATTTGCGGAACAACACCACTGGCCATGGTATTGCGCAGAAAAATTTCCGAATAACCGGCCAGTGAAACCACACCTTCTTGAATGCGCGCGCCGCCCGAGTCGTTCAGCCCAATCATTGGAATACCGAGCTTCATCGACAGGTCCATGACCTTACAGATTTTCGCCGCGTGCTCTTCGGCCAAACTTCCACCGAACACGGTGAAGTCTTGCGCGAAAACCGCGACCGGACGACCGTCAATGGTGCCAGTTCCGGTGACTACGCCATCGCCCAAAGGACGCTGCTTGGCCAAACCAAAATTGGAACTGCGGTGACGGCGGAAGGCATCGGTCTCCTCGAAGGAACCTTGATCGAGCAACAGCTCAATACGTTCCCAAGCGGTCAGTTTGCCTTTGGCATGTTGGGCTTCCATGCGTTTTTCACCACCGCCCAAACGGGCTTCGGCACGCATGTCCTCAAGTCTTTGAATGGGATCCGTTTTCATCTTTTCGACAGGCTTTAAGCCTGAAACCCTTCACCACCTTCCACCAGCTCGGTCAAAACACCACGCGTGGATTTCGGATGCACAAATGCAATCCGAGTTTGGTGTGCACCGATTTTCGGTTCGGTGTTGATCATGCGCACTTCCGCTTCGACCAGTTCTTTGGTCGCAGCTGCGCAGTCATCGACCGCCAACGCGAGGTGATGCAGACCTGCACCACGCTTTTCCAGAAAAACCTGAATCGGCGAGTCTTCCCGAATAGGGAAAACCAACTCAATGCGGGTGGCGCCGGCGTACATCATCTGTACTTCCACGCCCTGATCATCCACCACCTCGCGGCTCCCCACGCGCAGCCCCATCTCTTTCCAGAGTTGTGTGGCAACGTCGAGATCCGTGACGGCTATGGCAATGTGGTCGACTCCGAGAACGTTAGGCATGGGGTGTCCGGGTTGCAGGCAAAGTATAGGATTGCCGAGGAGCCGATTGGGGGCCTTAGGCCAGTTGACGACGCAAATTCTCGTCGATTCTTTCGCAGATGTCTTGCTTGAGCCCAACCCTCTCCGCATAAAGCGGCCAGCTCGCCACAACCTCTTGGACTTCCCGCACCATGCGTTCGGCGCGGCCACGGACAAGCCCCACGGTTCTGCCGCAGGCACGAAAATCTTCCATGGAGAAATCATCGCGTTTGCCTTGGAGGGTCATTTGATGAGCGCAGGTCCAAGCGCCGGAAGGTTGGTAGCTGTAAGTTACGTCAAAAGCAGGTGAGAGCGACCATGCGCCCTGCTTGTTCATCAAAAACGCAATGTTTTTTACGTGGTCATCTTGGTTGCGCGCAAGAATGTTAAACACCATGCGCCGAAACTGTTGTTCGATGGATGAAGATGGCATTTCAAGCTGCCGCATAATCTGCATACATTGTTCGTATCCATGGGCACCTGCTTGATTGAAGTCAAAGTGCGCGAGGGAGCCGAGGGATTGCATGTGCAGTTTTGAGCCATCTTCGGTGCGATCAAATCTTTGCGTCATGAAGTGGCTGCGCCCATTTTCTTGCAGCAATCGACAAGGCTCCATTTCCAAGCCAGCGTCTTTCGCCATAAGCGAATAGGCATATTCAATTAGGCCATACCCCGTGGGGTCTTCCATCTCTTTGTCGCGGTTGCCGCTGACGCCATCAAACTTTAGCAACCAATGCTCAAATCCTGGATCCGTTCTCACCTGACCAGAACGTACTTCTTGGGTGTCAGGATTCCACGCGATGACGGCCTTTGCTCTTGCCCCACCGGCAGATGTACCTACCTGCAAGATATCGCGCAAAGGTGTAGGATCGTCGTTATTCGCCAATTCCGCGTGCACGTGTCCACGCTGCTGCAGAATGTCAGACGCTAATGCGACCAAGTGCTCGATTTCAATCGGATGTGACTTGCGTTCCCGTGGGCCTTGTGTGGGGAAGAACTCGAGAGCGCCCATGCCGCGCGTGCCGGTGTAGCAAAGACGCTCTACGGCATTAAAACTTGCTGCTTCTCGCCCTTGTCGCGCAAGCCATGCATCAATCAAAGCATTGCCAAAACGATCTGGCAAAGCATCCGCCAGCAAGCCTGGCAAACCATGAAAAGTTTCGTGCAGTAACGCCGGAAAGCGAAACTGCTTGGCACTTAAGGGCATGTGTAAAGGAGAGACTTCGATACCACTGTGACGAAACTCAGAGTCGTAATCGAAAGTCGCCACCGAGTCGCCATCTTCCAAAAAGACCGCGCCAATGGTGCGCTCCCACAGTTTCACTTCGGCGAGTGAGCTCAAGCCTTGTCCTCCCAATCCCACGGCTTTTCGGCTGCATTGCGCAAGGCCGAAACACGTTTACGTTGGGGGGATTTGCTCCGTTTTTGGCGTAAACGGTCCATCGGGCTGGGTCCACTTTCCGGCAACCAAGCTTCTAAATCTTCAATCAACTCAAGGGCACGCAACACGCACAGCCAGTTCGCCAACTGAATCGACGCCCCGGCCTCCACACGCTCAATCGTGCGCTTCGAAACCCCAGCCGCCGCCGCCAATTCCGCCTGAGACCACGGCTTGGCAAGACGCTTTTGCGCCAATCGCTTGCCCATTTCGGCAAGGATGATGGCATCGGACTGGTTAGGGTGGAGCTGCATGCTTTGCACTTCATCGGAGCGCTTCAGGATTTACCTTAGCATAAATCGTCTACTCTGTCGAATTGTTGCTTAAGTAATTCTTAATTCGCCAAGTATGACGAATTGATGAATGCCAAGTTCTATCTGCCTCAAAGCGAACACCGCAGGCGCACTCCCCTATCCTCCAAAACGCATGCAAGTCCCCGAAGTCCCCTCCTCAGAGCAAATCCGCTTCCAAGCGAAATGCCGCACCCGCTGGTCCGACGAAGACAATCAGGGGGTCCTCAATAACGCGGTCTACCTGACCTTACTCGAGGAATCCCGCTACCAATACTTCCACCACCTCGGCCAGATCGGCAGCCACGGCCACTTCACCTTTGTGCTTGGCCAGACCAACATTCGCTACCTGGCTCCTGGTCGTGGCCCTGCCGACGTGCTGGTAGACATCGTTACGCTGCGCCTTGGCACTCGTTCCTTCCGCCAAGCGTACCGAGTACGCGACGCTGCTAACAACACGACTTGGGCAGAAGCCGTTGCAGACATGGTAATTTGGGACAGCAAGGCGCAATCTAGCGCCCCCATGCCAGAAAATTTCCGCGCTGCAATTACTGATTTCGAAGGTCTCTAAGCGATTGCGCTTCCCTTCTCTTGTTGCCATGGAACGCGACCAGAAACACCTGAGGGAGGCGACGTGGGGACAAAAGTTTCGTCTAAGGAACGGCCGGCAAATCCCGGCGGAGTAAATCCAGCACTTGTTGGAATACGAGCGGGTAAGGAGCCTCAAACTCCATTTTGCCTAGCTTTGGATGTGCAAAAGATAACTTAGCAGCATGCAGTAAAGTGCGTTCTGGATCGGGGCATCCCTCGGGCAACATACCCACGCCAAAGTTTTTGGCATGGTAAAAAGGATCGCCTACCAAGGGTAAGCCAGCATCGGTCAGGTGCACGCGCACTTGGTGCTTGCGACCGGTTCTGGGCTTCACCAACAGAAGGGCAAAGCCATTGAAGTCCTCAATGACTTCCCAGTAGGTCAGGGCATCGCGAGTGCTGCTGTCGGTGGAATTGGTGGCCACCACACGATTTGGCGCACGCGGATCGGCGCGCAGGCGTCGCTCGATCCAATCGGACCGGAAACGAGGCTTACCGAAACAGATCGCGTGATATTCCTTTTCCACCGAACGTTCCGCAAACTGCGCTTGAAGGTCTTCGAAAACATCGACCTGAAAGGCCACGACGCAGGCACCCGAAGTCCCACGGTCGAGGCGATGCACGATGCCGGGCCGCTCCGCGCCTTGCCCAATCGGTAAATTCGGCCCATATTTGTGCGCCAGCCAGTTCGCCACGCTCATTTGGGTGTCACCTTTGGAATTTCCATGCATGGGCAAGCCAGCAGGTTTATCCAGAACCGCAAGGTATTCATCTTCGAAAAGAATCGTGGGCTCCAGTTCCGAGCCGACCTCGGGCACCTTTACCGCAGGAACTTGAAGGGTTATTTTTTGCCCTTCTATCACCAGAAAGCCTGGTTTTTCGATCACTTCACCATCGAGGTCGACCTTTCCGGCGCGGATCCAACCCGATAGGCGAGAACGGGAGTAACCCTTTCCAAGAAGCTCGACTACGGCCTTATCAAGGCGTTGACCGTGCAATTCTGGGGTTATTTTCGCTTTTACTTTTTTTTCAATCACGTCAGAGACGAAACCTCGGGGACGCAACAGTCTAGAAGAGCTTGCCCTTAAGGGAGACTCCATTTGGCGCATTCGCCATGCTGGAGTAAATTGCCCGACCCCCTCGGGGAACAAACCGCTTCCAGGATGATTTCTACTCTACTACTCAGTCTGACTTTTACCCTTCTCCAAGGCCCGACCCAGCGTCCCGGCCTGGTGGAGATCCCAAGTGGCAATGTCACCCTTGGCGCTGCCGAGGAGCCGACGATGGACCGCATTCGCAAGGATCCAGTAAAAGCCTCCATCTTCGCCGGTGAGCTTCCACGCACTTCGGTCGCAGTACCAGGATTCTTTATTAGTCCGACTCCAGTGACCAACGAGATGTACCTCGAGTTTGTCAATGCAACGGGCGCGATTCCGCCTCCAACCTGGGCGACGATTAGCACCGAGAAGCGGAATGAACTGATCCATGAAGGAAAAGGATGGGTCGATGGTAAGCCGACGAACCCAGCCTTTATTTTTGACGAAACTGCTCAGGCTGAATGGTGGAAGGAACATTGGCAAGACGAAGGACAAGAGTGGTCGATGCCTGGCGGTATTGCACTTGAGCCAGTCGTCTTCATTAGCTTCCTCGACGCGCAAGCTTATTGCGAGTGGATTGGCATGCGCCTCCCTACTGAACAGGAGTGGGTCCGTGCCGCTCGTGGCGATACCGATTGGGATTACCCATACGGTCATGAGTTCAGCCGAGAGAAGTCCAGCAGCATTAGTACCAAGCCGGGCACCCTTGCGTTCAAGCGTCTACCAGTGGGTACCTTTGACAATCCATCATCTTTTGGGGTTTACGACATGGTGGGTCAAGTGCACGAATTCACCGACTCGCAAGCCAGAAAGTTGGACGGCTACGAATCCTTCAACATGGAAGTGTCAAATGCTTCTGGCAAAATGGAAAAAATCTATCCCGACCCAGTTTGGGATCAGAGCCGCATTATTTTGAAAGGCGGTTGCTTCGAGCTAGAGGACAAGTACATGCGCATCGATTCTCGTTATGCCTATGAGAAAACTGCTGCTGTAAAGCTAGTGGGCTTCCGTGTGGCTGCGAGCAAAATGCCGCTCATGGACTCGGCTTATCTGAAGACTAGGGAAATGCGCAGTGGTGTGCTTGGTGTACCGCCAGCCTCTGGTTTGGATTACAGCCGCACCCTTGGCATGGAACAGTTCCAAAACTTTGATTTGGCCAAAATTGCCGCTAAGCGCAGCCAACACGAGGCCTTAAAAGGCCTCGACATCGAGCCGAAGGTTCCTGCCACCTACGCCGTGTTTGGTCCGCACCGCGCGCTCACCTTGACTCCGCTTAAGAATCCCTTTGAGGTCCATAATTGGCAAAGCTTTGCCCAAGTGGACAAAACCGCCAACAAAGACGGCCGCTTTATCCCCATCGGCGCGCTCTGCACCGACGTGCCGCTTGCGGAATACGATGTTCCCCCAGGCATGTACACCATGGTGTACATGCCCGGTCTCAAGAAGAACACCCTAGAGCGCATGGGTGCATGGCTGAAAGGCCAGGACAAGCCAGGCGCAGATGGCGAACCGATTGAGATTAAGGATCCACTTCGCCCATCGGTTGACATGACCCATTTTGAAATCGTCCCCGACCGTCGTTACATCCTTCTTACCGATGACAATGGCGTTGCCGTCGCAGCAATCCCCTTGATTGGCGCTCCCGTCTTGAAGCAAGATAAGCAGGTTGGCCACGGGCTCTCCTATGACCCAAAGACCAAGAAGCTTCAAGTGGATTTCCGCGTTGCCGCAAACCGTGGCAAAGCATACGGCTTTACCTTTGCCCTCAGTCCAGTGGACGCAGAGGGCAAAAGCATGGCTCAGCTAGCTAACTGGGAATAAACCCTAGTCCGCAAGACCCACAAGATTTGCGCTGAGAGTTTCTAACTCTTTGCGCAAATCTTCAATTCTGAGGCGCTCCGAAGCCACGACTTCAGGATCGGCATTGGCGAGGAAACGCTCATTGTCAAGCTTGCCCTCGATTCCCCTAATGCCCTTCTCCACCTTCTGCATTTTCTTCTCCAGATTGGAGCGAAGTTTTGCAGGGTCGGTATCTTCAGTGAATGGAAGGAAAACGGAGCCACCACGGAACACATCGGTGCCGGAACTGGAAGGCTTTTTAGCATCCATGGTTCCAAACTCCATGCTCTCCACACGAGCTAAAAAGCAAGCGAGGTCCTTGCACTCGGACATGGAATCGCGGACCTCAGCGAGCTCGCACAGCACGGTTGCCGGCGGACGGTCGGCCGCTGGAATCTCAAGCAAGCCACGCACATTGCGCAGCGCACGGACGACATCTTGCAAACGCTCAAACTGCTCTTCCGCAACCTGATCGGCAAGTTGCGGCTGACTCTTCGGCCACGCCGCCCCCATCAACAAACCGTCTTCGCGCAAGCTTGATGGGACTTCTGCCCACAGAGCTTCGCTGAGATATGGCGTGAAGGGGTGCAGGAGCTTCAGCAACTGCGCGAGAGTTTGCCCGAGGGTCGCGCGGGCTGCAGCTGCAGAATGCGCTTCAGGGCCATCGGCGGAAGCACCTTCCGCTGCCCACAAGCGACGTTTGACGCTCTCGATATACCAGTCACAGAAGTCGTCCCAAGTGAAGCGGTAAAGCGCTTGAGCGGCATCGTGAAAATCGTAGCTATCAAGGTGCATGCTGACTTCTTCACGCATAGCTTGCACACGCGAGCGGATCCAGCGATCCTCCAGTTCCAAATCCTCGGCAGGTGGAGTGGCGGCAAGGGCAGCTGGGTCGGCGCCCTCAAGGTTTTGCAGAACAAACCGCGACACGTTCCAAATCTTGTTGCAGAAACGCTGTCCTAACTCGAAACGATTTTCGGCGAGCTTCACATCTTGGCCTTCACGGGTCAAGATCATGAGCGAGTAACGCACCGCATCGGCGCCGTACTTTTCAATCATCTGCACCGGGTCAATTCCGTTGCCAGCGGACTTCGACATCCGTTTGCCATCTGCATCCAAAACGGTTGCGTGGATGTAGCAAGTGGAAAACGGCAGGCGTTTCTCCATAGGCAACTTGTCCATGAAGGCATAGCCGGCCATGACCATGCGTGCGACCCACAGGTAAATGATGTCGCGTGCAGTGGAAAGGAATTGCGTTGGGTAGAAGCGCGCGAGATCTGCACTGTCATCGTCTGGCCAACCCAAAGTAGCAAAAGGCCACAGCCAAGAGCTGCCCCAGGTATCGAGCACATCTTCGTCTTGACGCACCAGTGGTTTACCGGTGACCGGATGCGGGTCGCCAAGCTTGAGGTCATCAACCGATGCAACCGGCGCGTTGTCTGCGTCGTACCAAACCGGAATCCGATGCCCCCACCACAGCTGGCGAGAAATGCACCAATCGTGCACATTCTCCAACCAATCGAGGTAAACCTTGGTCCAACGTTCAGGCTTGAACTTCAAACTACCGTCCTTGACCGCCGCCATGGCAGGCTGCGCCATTTCGGACATCTTCACGAACCATTGTTCCGAGATGAGCGGTTCAATGACGGTCTTCGAACGATCCGAAATCGTCACGTTATGGGTGATATCGTTTTCTTCTACAAACAAGCCAAGCTCATCCAGGGCCTCAATCACGGCTTTACGCGCCACCTCTCGAGTCATGCCTGCATAAATGCCGCACTCTTGATTCATGGTGCCATCGTTGTTGAGCACGTTCATAATCGGCAAGTTATGCCGCTTACCACGCTCATAGTCGGCAGGGTCGTGACCAGGTGTGACTTTCACGGCACCGGTGCCAAAGTCTGGATCTACCGAGTCATCGGCAATGATGGGAATCTCACGGTTCACCAGCGGTAACAGAATGGTCTGCCCCACCAAATGTCCAAAGCGCGGGTCCTCCGGGTGCACGGCAACACCGGTGTCACCCAACATGGTTTCCGGGCGCGTGGTCGCCACGCAAAGCGACTCCTCTGAATCCTTCACCGGATAACGCAGAGTCCAAATCTTGCCTTTGCGCGAAACGTATTCGATTTCGTCGTCCGAAACCGCGGTCATTAACTTGCAGTCCCAGTTCACCAGGCGTGCGCCGCGGTAAACCAAGCCCTGCTCCCACATGCGCACGAAGGAAACCCGCACGGCCTTTGCCATATCAGGATCCAGGGTGAACTTGGTACGGCTCCAATCGCAGGTCGCGCCGAGACGTTTCAGTTGACCCAGAATCACGTCGCCGTGGTGCTCGCGCCATTTCCACACCTCGTCGGTGAAGGCTTTGCGGCCCATTTCTTTGCGGTCTCGTCCTTCGGCAGCCAACTTACGCTCCACCACGGCTTGCGTTGCAATGCCTGCATGGTCGGTTCCAGGAACCCACAACACGTCGTAACCCAACATGCGGCGATGACGCACCACGATGTCTTGCATGGTGTTATTCAACGCATGTCCCATGTGCAGCACTCCCGTGACATTGGGAGGTGGGATCATTACGGTGAAGGTCTCGTTGCCGGTGTCCTCGGCAGGTGGAGCCATGAGGCCACTTCGCTCCCACTCGGCGTAAAGGCGTTGCTCGAATTCGGCGGGCGTGTAGCGCGACGAAAGGGTGTTCTCGGCGGTCTCGGTCATGATTCCTCTTGCTGGGTTCGCCCGCGTCCCAAACCGCCTGCTGTTCAAAGCCTAGCGGTGGGTGAGCGAATTCCAGGCCAGGGATTGTCGCAGATTCGGCGGCTCCCATCCGAGCACTTCTTGGCTTCGAGTATTTTCCAAATTCAGCTTTAAACTGCGCGGCGGACCCGCGAAAGAAGCCGCGGACACAGCATCAAAGTTGGGCTCCAGCCCGGCCAGCTCACAGGCGATTTCGCCGAGCTGCAAACGACTAACGGATTCACTGCCAGAGAGGTGAAAGACTCCTGGTATCCGTTGCGCAGCAATCTTCCACAACATGGGCCCAAGTGCAGCGGCCGCGACCGGGGTGCGCCATTCATCTTCGAATAGGCCCAGGCGTCTCCCTGCACGTACCGCATTCAAGATGGCGGTGTCAGCGCCACATCGTCCGCGGCCGACTTCGGGACCGAGCAACAACGGCAAACGCACCACCGCACCGCCAGCTGCAAGCACCATGGCTTCAGCCTCAGCTTTGGTTTCGCCGTACAAGCTCAAAGGGCAAACTGGACTGGTTTCGGCATACGACTCCGCGCGGCCATCGAAAACTTGCTCAGTGGAAACGTAAAGTGGAAAGCTGCCCATAGACGAAGTGGTTGCCAACCACTCCTCGACCGCCAAGACATTGACCTGCCGCGTGCGCTCTGGGGAGTCCGCACACTCCTGCGCTCGAGACATACATGCCGCGTGCACCACTACCGAAGGTTTCAGCATTTCTAAAGCAGCCCGGAACTCTCCTGGCGCAGCCAAATCAAGACGGATGCCGGGCGCGTCGGGCCAGAAGTCGGGGCGCACCCGACCAGCGAGGGCAAAAATATGTTGCGGCAAGGACTGCCGGATTCCCCAGCCCAAAACTCCCCCCATGCCGGTGAGCAACCACGGCGCTAAACTTCCTGCGGACATACTTACAGGCTACCAGCCGCCAAAAGCATTCCCCCATGCAAATCGAAATCATTGCCAACCCATTTTCGGGCCGTGGCCGTGGGCCAGAACGGGCTTCGCGCATCGCTGAGTTGCTCAGCGCGCGAGGACATTCCGTGGGCGTGCACATCGGACGTTCCCGACAAGATGGAATCCAGTGGGCGCAAAATGCTGCAAAGTTGGCGGACCGCCTAGTCGTGGTCGGAGGCGATGGCACCCTCAATAGTGTCATGAATGGTTTGCCTGCAGAAGATGCTCCGCCACTCGCCCTCTCTCCGTTAGGCACCGCCAACATGTTGGCGCAGGAGTTGAAAATCTCCCGTCGCCCAGAAGACACCGTCACTTTGGTGGAGCGCGGGGAACGTCAGCTGATTGATATTCCAACTGTGAGTTATCAAAGCGAACGCGTACGCCGCACCCGGCGCTGCTTCCTGTGTATGGGTTTTGGTTACGACGGCGAGCTCATGCGCCTCATGCAAGCGCAGCGCGATGGACCGATTCACCCGGTGCAATACATCAAAGTACTTGCCGAGGCCATGCGCAGTTGGACTCCAGTCCCGCAAGAAATCATTGCCGATGATCAACCCGTCGGTGAATACAGCTACGGCATTCTTTCTGGTGTCAGCATTTACGGCAGCACGATTCTCCGCCTTGGCCGCTGCAACCTCCAGGACGGCCTGTGGGAGCTCTTTCTGTTCCGTAACGTGGACCTCCTTCGCGGCGGACTCTTCGCCTTAGCGGCGGCCGGAGGACAACTAGAGAAGCTGCCAGATGTACGTCGCCTCCCAGTGCGCAAAGTGCGGATTCAAGGCAAGGACAACGCACCAGTCCAGGTCGATGGCGACTACGTAGGGCACACTCCGTTAGAATTCAGCATCGATGGCATGCAGGTTCCCCTTTTGGTCGCCCGCCCCTAAATCTCATGAGTACCACCCACGAGTTTCTTCCTGGTCGTCACTTAGGCGCAGACACCGCACCGCTCTTGCTCGCTGGCCCCTGCGCTATTGAGGGTGAGCAGACCATCGACCTTGCGTTGAAGATTCAAGAAGCGCTAGATGGCCTCGATGTGCAGTGGGTGTTTAAAGCAAGCTTTGATAAAGCAAACCGCACTTCCACTTCCTCTGGGCGTGGGATTGGCATCCAACGTGGGTTGGAAATTCTGGCCGCGATTAAGGAAAAACTCCAGGTCCCCATTGTGACCGATGTGCACTTGCCAGAGCATTGTGCTGCGGTCGGCAAAGTGGCCGATGTCCTCCAGATCCCAGCCTTCCTATGTCGTCAAACCGACTTGTTGGTTGCGGCAGGCGAGACTGGTTGCTGCGTGAACATTAAGAAGGGTCAATTTTTGGCTCCTGCCGATATGAAGCACGCCGCCGGCAAGGTGGAGAGCACCGGCAACAAGCGTATTTTGATTACTGAGCGCGGCACCTTCTTTGGTTACGGACGTTTGGTGGTCGATTTCTCATCAATCCCAGAACTCCGCGTAGCTGGCTACCCGATTGTGATGGATGCCACCCATGCAGTGCAGGCCCCTGGAACCTTAGACGGCAAATCTGGTGGCGATTGGGAACGCGCACCGCTCATGTTGCGTGCGGCTGCCGCCAACGGTTTTGATGGCTACTTCCTCGAAACGCACGATGACCCTCTGTCTTCTCCCTCGGATGGCCCCAACATGATTCCTTTGGAACATCTGCGGTCCACCTTGAAGCAAGCGCTTGCGATTCGCTCAGCCTTGAAAAACTGCTAAGCGCACCGACCGTTGGCCGTTGGACTCAGATTTTCTCTTCGAAGCGAACCTTTAGCCGCTCCATGATACGGCCAAGAATCTTCGAAACGCGGGATTGAGAAATCTCGCGGATCTCACCGATATCTTTCAGTGAGTAATCGAGGAAGAAACGCATGAACAGAATCTCGCGTTCTTCAGCATCTAAGGTCTGGGAGATGAGCTCAAGCAACTCTTTCGAGTGCGCGCCATCGTCTGGGCCGTCGGAACGAGGATCTTCGTAGAAGTCCAAGGTTCCTTCGCCATCGCCGTGCTCGTTGCCAGGTTTTCCACCGGCCAGCACAGGTGTATCGCGGCCACCGCCGTAAAGGCGATGGTATTCCTGAAGCTCAAGGTCAAGAGCTCCTGCAATCTCCATTTCCGAAGGCTCGCGTTCTAAATCGCGACGCAACTCCTCCACCACCACCTTCAACTTGTTCAAGCGGTTGCGTACCGGACGCGGTACCCAATCGTGACGACGCAACTCATCGAGAATTGCTCCGCGTACGCGGTACTCGCAGAAGGCTTCGAATGGCACGCCTCGTTCCGGGTCGAAACTATGTACGGCTTGAATAAGGCCGACGTCGCCGGCACCTTCCAAATCTCCATACTCCACGGACCGCGGCAAACGCGCTTTCACTTTCCGGGCGACGCGGGCGGCGTATGGCCGGTAGTACTCAATCAAAGCATTGCGTGCTTCAATCTTTTCGGAATCACGAAACTCAGTCCACAACCGAACCAAAGTTTGGTTGGTGTCCTTATCGAGTCGTGCGCGTTTAACCATTGAGAAAGCGTGCGGCGATGCATGGAAGTCGCCTTCCGGTTTGCCGTGGCGATGATTTCACGTGATATGAAATGCGATTACAAACAAAAATCGCAAGAAATTTGCCTTACGACAGCAATACCGCCGACTCTGCTGCCCGCATTTCAACACATTGCTCAACGGTTGCGTCTTCTAAACCTAATAAATGCAACGCACCATGAACAACATAGAGGGCCACCTCCTCGCGCATGTCAATATTCCTTGAAGTCGCCTGTGCACGAGCCATATCTAAATTCACCACGATTTCGCCGAACAAGTCGTCATCGCCATAAGGGAAGGTAATGACGTCGGTGGGTGTTGGATCGTCAAGGAAACGTTCATGCAAACGGTTGTGTTCCGCCTCTCCCATCCACACAATTTCTAATTTCACTTTCGGTGGGCCTTTTTGCAATTCCCATGCGCGCGCAACGAGTTTTTGCAGCCGTTCTTCCTGCAAGCCTTCCAGTTCCGCATATTTGTTCCATCCGACGCGGTCGCTAAAACCTAAACGCGGCGCGTCTTCTGGCAACATTTCTACTCGTCTCCGTAGGCGACCACGACACGCGCGACCAGATTACTACGCTGCACGTCGCGAGCATGAAATTCCACCATGCCCACCCCTTCGACGCCCCGCAAACGCTCCATGGCGTCTTTCAAACCACTGCGTCCACGCGGCAAGTCGGTTTGGCTGATGTCACCCGTGACCACCGCACGCGTACGCTCACCTAAACGCGTAAGAAGCATTTTCATCTGCACTTTCGATGCGTTTTGCGCCTCGTCCAAGATGACAAAGGAATCATTCAAGGTTCGACCACGCATAAAAGCGAGCGGTGCCACCTCAATCATGTCCATATCCTTCATCCGACGTGCGGCTGTGGGACTGAGCAAGTCATTCAGGGCATCGTAGAGCGGACGTAAGTAAGGATCGATCTTCTCCTCTAAGTCGCCCGGCAAAAAACCGAGGTGCTCCCCTGCTTCAACGGCAGGGCGGGTCAGGACCAAGCGTTTCACCGTGCCATCGCGTAAAGCACGTACGGCTGCAGCGACTGCGAGGAAAGTCTTACCGGTGCCCGCTGGCCCCGCGGAGAACACCAACTCCTTCTCTTCTAAAAGATCGAGGTAACGCTGCTGAGTTGCGGTGCGTGCGCTTGGAAGACCTCCGCCCATGGAACGGCTGGGCTTTTGGTTGAGCACGATATCGCGCGGGTCAGCACCTCGGCCGACGGAATCTTCGGCAAAGGAAGTACCGAGCAAGGCATCTGCGATTTGTGCAGGCTGGAACTCTTTACCAGCGCGCAAATCTTGCAACAGATCTTCCACCCGTGCAGCGAGCAGCTTGACTTCGTCATCGCCACCTTGCAGGCGTAGGTTTCCACCACGCGAACTGAAGCGCACGTTAAAACGGCGCGACACCTGCTTGACATGCCGGTCATGTGGGCCGAAAAGGACTTGCTCCTCTTCGAGGGAAAGCAGCGGGATGCGGGTCTCCAAATTTATGCGGGGGCGGAGCAAAAGCGCTCCGCACAGTATCTAAGCACTATACAGGGTCAGCGCCAGGTATCCATGCAGAGCCGGCGCTGCAACCAGAAAGGAATCGACCATATCGAAACTGCCGCCGAAGGCAGGGACTGCGCTGGCGGAGTCCTTGGTTTTACATCCGCGCTTCAGAAGGCTCTCGACAAGGTCACCAAACTGGGCACCGAGGTTGGTGACCAAGACTGCGGGAATCCAAATCATGGCCTCGATATGACCACCGAAAGCCCAGCTGGCGACAACATAGCCGCCGAGCAGCGCGCCCAACACCGATGCCGCCGCGCCTTCCCAAGACTTATTCGGACTCACTTCTGGAATGAGCTTGTGTTTGCCCATGGCACTGCCCACAAGGTAGGCGGAGCTGTCTCCCGCCTTACATCCAACCACTAGCAGCATGACCCACTCCCAGCCATCAACTGGATCCAGCAGGCGGATATGGATAACCGAGCTAAGCATGAGTGGCACGCACAACCAGCCGAGCAAGGTCGACCCAATGCGCGCGGGTGCGTTTTCCACTTGGCGGCTCAAAACTTCCAGCACCAAATAACCCACGATGAGCCCAATAATGAGTCCAGCAACCGGCACCCAAGCGAACCACGCATTGAGCAAAGTGACTGCGCCGAAAAACAAGCCAACCGACTGACGCGCAGCCAGGCCACTGTTTTTGAGCATCGTGTAAAGCTCATTCTGCGCCAACAAGGCCAACAGGCCCAACACAATCATGGCTGCGCCCGGCACCGCAGACTTGTCGAGTAAAAATAAACCCACAATGGCGGTCACCAAAATGGTGCCAAAACCAAGGCGTTGTTTGAGGTCCTTCATTAGGATGTTTTCTCTACCGCGGGATCACGGTCCAGCACTTTGCCGAAGCGTCGCACGCGGGAGTGGTAATCACGCAGAGCGAGAAGCAGTTGTTCGCGGCGGAAATCGGGCCACAAAACATCGGTAAAGTGGAACTCCGAGTAGGAGGCTTGCCAGAGAAGAAAGTTTGACAAGCGGATTTCACCAGCACTTCGGATGATGAGGTCCGGATCCGGCATTGCAGGATCATAAAGCGATGCCGCGATGGTGCTGAGATCGACATGAGCGGCCTTGAGCTTGCCTTCTTGCACATCGGCTAGGATTTTTTGCACGCCATCGAGTATTTCCTGACGTCCGCCATAGGACAAAGCCAAACGCAGGGTCATACGGTCGCCCTCCTTAGTGGCCTCTTGAACATCTGCCAGGGCATCGACCACTTTCGCGGGCAGGTCTTCTAAGCGCCCCAAGCCCTGCAAACGAATGCGGTTTTTAATCAGGCCAGCTTTTTCCGTAGCCAAAAAGTTCGCTAAGAACTTCATGAGGCCTTCCACTTCTAACCTTGGTCGTTGCCAATTCTCTACCGAAAAAGCGTACAGGGTGAGGTGTTCAATCCCCCACTCTGCGGCGGCCTCCACGGTATCGCGCACCGCTTCCACCCCGGCTTCATGCCCGCGTAAGCGCATGAGTCCGGTTCGCCGCGCCCATCGTCCGTTGCCATCCATGATGACGCCAACGTGACGTGGCACTGGGAAATCGGGTTTTAAATCCAAACCTAGACAGGTGCGCCCGCAGGCTCACACTCAAATAACTGATCGCGACCAGGCCCCACCGACAAGGTGGTAATGGTGGTCTGCATTTGATCTTCCAAGAATGCTACGTAAGCGCGGCAAGTCTCTGGAAGCTCTTCCAAACTACGCGCGGCGGTAATGTCTACCGACCAACCAGGCATTGTTTTAAACACCGGAGTGATTTTGCTGAGGCAGCTGAGGTCCCCCGGGAACTCGGTAGTTTCGGTGCCGTCTTCAAAGCGATAACCCACGCAAACCGCAAGCTCTTCGAAACCACTCAACACATCTAGGTTGGTCAAAAAGACGCCGTCTAATCCGTTGAGCGAACAGGCATAGCGTGCTTGCACGGCATCAAACCAACCGCAACGACGAGGACGTCCGGTGGTGGCACCGTACTCATTGCCTTGATCGCGTAGTTTTTGCCCGACCGCGTTATCAAGCTCACTTGGGAACGGTCCAGAACCCACGCGGGTGCAGTAAGCCTTGCTCACGGCAAGTGCCCGGTCGATGCGGTTTGGCGGAAAGCCTGCACCTCCAGAAACTCCAGCAAGACCCGTCCATGACGAAGTCACAAATGGATAGGTGCCGGCATCTAGGTCGAGCATGAGACCTTGCGCACCTTCAAACAGAATGCGCTCACCCGTTGCATGAGCTTTGCGCACCATGGCACCGCCATCGACCACCAAAGGCCGTAACCGTTCCACCTGCGCCAAGGTTTTCTCAAGCAAGCCTTGCTGATTCTCAGGCTCCACGCCGTACACCTTACGCATGAAGTTGTTCTTTTCCTCCATGGCGTTGGTGAGCAACTCGGCAAAGGTTTCTGCGTTCATGGCGTCGGCCAGACGAATGCCGGTGCGCGCAACTTTGTCAGAATAAGCTGGACCAATACCGCGACCGGTGGTGCCGATCTTGGCTTCCCCGCGCCCCCTTTCAGCCAGCCCATCGAGCTGACAGTGATATGGAAAAATCAAATGCACGCGGCTATCTATAAACAAGCGTTCCGAAACCGGCACGCCACGTTCTTCAAGGCCATCGATCTCTTCGATGAGCGCGTCTAAGTTCACCACCACGCCGCGGCCAATGATGTTCTTTTTGCCTTCATGCAAGATGCCGCCGGGAATCAAGTGCAGAACGTATTTCTCGCTCCCCACGTGAACCGTGTGGCCGGCATTATTGCCACCCGCAAAGCGGACAATCATGTCCGCCTCGGCGGACAAGCTGTCGATAATTTTTCCTTTTCCTTCGTCTCCCCATTGGAGACCGATGACTGCTGTAGAGGGCATGGTCGGGCGTTTTGTGGCCAGTAGAAGGGGAGATTGTCGCCCCACCTCCCAGGATGGCAAGCGCAGAGTGCAATTCCAACAAAACTTTTGGCCTGCTGCTAAGTTAGGCAGGTGTCCCCACACACCTCCTTAGCCCAATCGCCAGCCGCGCTCCCCTTTCAGGAGCTTTGGCGCGCGCAGATACACCGTTGGATGCAACGCCTTCCGCAGGGCCGCGCGCTCGGTTCCGCGGAGGACATCTTGACAGGCCTCCAAGGCGCGTTGTGGCTAGATTGCCTGGACAGAGACCTAGACGACGCCACCGCCACCCGCGCTCTCCGTCGAGCCCTCTATCGCGAGTACGAGGTGACCTGGAAGCGCCAAACTTTTTCGATCGGCGAGGTTTTGCCCTACTTGCATGCTGCTGAGGCACCCCTTACCAAGCTGGAGCTTCCGCAGCACGCCCAAGCTTTCGCCGATGCTTATCTACTCGGACACGGCTCCGAGGGTTCCTTGCAACGCGCCATGCCGCAATGCAGGTCGCGTCGGATGGTCCGGTGCCTCAACACCATGCTCTTAGAGCTCATCACCGATGGCCAGCCCTTGCGAGACCTCAAGCGGCGCGCGGCCAGACTGATGGCATCGTTGGCACGCGATGGGGTTACCAAAAGGCATGCCCAAGAAGTGCGGAACCTCAAGCGTGCCTTGCGTATGCTGGAACCCTGCGCGGAGGTCTGCAAGCTGCAGCACTCCTTGAAGGGAATTCCTAGCGGTAACTAGGCGGCTCAAACGGCGGCTGGTCGCGTTGAAAATCAGGGATGCGCCAGCGGCTGTACGGAACCTCGTGCCATGGCTCCAGATAAATCAGCTTCACGCCATCTTGCGTGGTCCGACGCCAAACCACGGCCTTCAGACGCATGGCTTTGCCCGGCGCCTCTTGATATCTACGCGACGGTTCCCATTCCGGATCCAACTTGCGATTCGCAATCACGTAGACACTAAAAATATCAGACTGCACGCCAAGCAGGGCCTGAATCTCAGCCTGGGTTTCCTCCTCTAGATCCTCAGTGTCAAAGCCTTCGACTTCGGTGACTTGCTCCAACGAGCGGAAGAACTGCCTAGGCTCGGGCTCGTATTCACCATAAATGGATTCCCGTAGTTCCTTATCCTCGGGCTCCTCTTCCGCGTTATCACGTTCTTCGAGGGCATCTTCATCAACCTCGTTGCGATACTCAAGCAGCGCGGTGACTTTGACGGGGGTCAGTTCCACGGACGGGAACATGCCCTCGATAACTGCACGCGGCGCGGTGTTGATGTTAATCAAAGTGCCAATCGGCGGGTCGCCATCGAGTGCGCCTTCCATGCCGCCTTCGCCTTGGACATCGCGGTCGCTGTTGAGGGAATCGCTTGCATCTGCATCACCGGTATCACCGGTATCACCGGCATCCTCAGTAGGTTCTTGACCAGCAGAGCCATCCGCGGACAGGCTTCCATCTGCAGCGGAGCCAGCGGCCCCATCGGAATCTAGAGTGTTCACCCCAGCCGCTTCAAAAGCTGGCACCGTCCAAATCGTGAAGATACTTTCTAAACCAGGCGCAATCAATTCGTTGGGGCGCACCTGATCGTAAAACAGCTCCTGACTCACCGACTCCAGCAGCATCATCTCTTCGAGCGCGCTGAGCATGGTGTACTTCGAATCCTCGTCTAGGGAATGGCGCGGCATAAGAGGCAGTTCTTCATTACGCGAATCGACCTGCATCCACCGAAGAAGTTCATCCAAAATGATGCGCGCATCGGATTCGCCGAGGTCATCGTCAAAGTCATTGCGCATGGCGCCCAAAATGCGCACCGCACGTTCAAAGTTTTCTTCTGCTGCGAGCTCGTCCTCGACTAATAACAAGTGCAGGTTGAACTTCCCGTTTTCATCACTGACGAAGGTCGTGATTTCGATGTCGTCCACCACCACGCGCATAGGCCTGGCCCAGCCATCTTCAAAAGAGTCCGAGTTGGAGGCGTCTTCCTCTCCTTCGCCTTCCTCTCCATCACCCTCTTCACCTTCTGCGCCAACGTCTTGGCCTTGATCTTGCCCCAAGCCTCCAGCTGCACCCATCCCCTCCATACCTGGGAATGCACCTGGCCCAGAAAGCGCACTGCTGAATCCACTCGACGGCTCTCCGGAAGCATCGTCCTTGATCAAGGTGAGGATTTCCTCTGCCGTGGAGCGACAGGCCAAAGTCATGCGTAAATGATTGGCGCGATTAGACGTTGCCTGGTGGGCAACCTCAGCGCCAAGCGACAGCTGGGTAATTAGTGCAATTACCAAGAACAGCACAAACATGGTGAGGATGAGGATGACACCTCGCTCCCCGGACCTTGTTTTAGCTCCCTGACGTGCCCTGGCTGTTGGTAAACGCATCGCTATCAAAGACGCTCGGCCTAGTTCGAACCTTCCGCTTGATCGAACGGATCGAAGAACTCACCAACACCAAAGCGGTCAATACTTGGGCGATCCTTAATCTTCGGCGTGAACATGAAGGTCACCGTGGTCTCTACGTCTTCATCGGAGCGAGAGGAGAAGAACCAACCTATGACTGGAATATCCCCCAAGATGGGCACCTTGCTTTCGATTTCCCGATGCTCGATCAGTTTCAGACCGCCAATAATGACGTGGGTGCCATTACGAACATAAACCTCGGTACTCGCTTTGCGGGTGTTCAAGGAAGGCGCCACGATCTGTTGATTATTAGCATCGGTACCGATCACAAAATCTTGACCGAGACGACTAATCTCAACATCAATCACCAGGTGAATCGTGTCGACGCCAACCAAGAACGGCGTGACAAACATTTTCACGCCAATCCTGTTGGTTCCAATCGTAAAGGCGGTGGAACCATTCAAGGTTACGTTTCCAACCTTAAGGAACGGGATTTCCTCAACGGATTCGACCGAAGCTGTGACTCCATTCCGCGTGACAATACGTGGTTGAGAAACAATATCCACCAAGCCCTTTTGGCGCAGGAACTGAAGCACCGCATCCAACTGGAAGGAAGAGTCAATAAGGCCTACTTGGAAAGCACCACCAAGACCTGCTCCACCTGTAGTCGGATTTGTTGGCGAAGGGAAATTACCTCCGATACTGCGTAAAAAAGAGTTGGACTGCGAATCTTGAAATAATGGATTATCAGCAACCTGAACCATACCTCGATCAAATGCCGAGTTGTTCAAGTTCTCCGTCACCACAGCCTCAATAGAAATCTGAGGTCCGGAGTTAAACCAAGCGTCCACGGAATCAAACATTTCGCGCAAGGACTCTTCATCTCCGGTCAGGACTAATAAATCTTCCACCGCCCTGAACTCACCTGCCGTAATCCAAGGGAAGCGCTTGGCCGTGAGGTCATTATTGTAAACTTTACCTCCCTCCGTGATGACTTCGACGGTGGCTTCTGCCTCTCCACCTTCAGGGATTTGGAGGCATTCACATTGCGCGTCCAACCGTGTTTTGAACTCAACCCCACTCCCTTTCGGTACTGTCAAGACTGCACTTAGGCTGCCGTCTCCATTCTCTTGGATGCGCACATAGGGAAATTCTTCCTCAAAGGTCTGCGGCCCAGAGAAAACGGGGTCCTGAACGACCGTCTGAGGGACTTCCGGCTCGGGCTCAAAGAAGGAGCATGCGTTGAGCGCCAGGAGCCCTAAAAGCATGAGCGTGCCAGGAGCCAGACGGGCCTGGCGAAGAGAAAACATGAACGCTTGGTAAGCGCTACAGGGCTGAGATGATGTCCGGGGTAGCATCGGTCACATGAGCGTAACCGGAAATGCCCCCTTCTTCCACGATGAGCACGAAGCTCTTATCTTTTGCCACATCTTCTAAGGCAGCCTTATAACTCTTGGTAGCCTGGCGAATCAGCTTGGTATAGCGGGCTGAGTCTGGCTCTAAACCTTCTTTTTGGATCGTCTGATAAGCCGGGATTTGCTCGTAAACCTCTGTGGAACGGATAGTTCCGACGACCTCGGTCCCTTCAGTATCAAACTTGCTGACATTGCCATAACGCACTTTGGTCCGGTCTAACTGGACATCTTCTTGAATGAGAAGTGGACTCTCCGATTCCGCAACGACCATAGGTGTTGTGAAGGAAAGTGCGAGTGCTACGAGTGCGAATGTAATTAGGGTTTTCATCTCTGCTCCTGTGGATGAGTTATCAGTCTAGGCTTTAAACGGCCCAGTAGGTAGACTATTTGCCCATTTTTAGTCGGAAACGACCATTTTATCGACTTTTTCATGGAGCTACTGCAATCACCACAAGATATAGACGCGAAAAGGCACGAACTACCACAAGGGTAATTCGTGCCTTCGTTAGTTATTTGCGATTACACGCGCTCGCGACGGCCACTATCACGGCTTCCGCGGTCCCGATCTCCACCACTACGGTCATCACGACCACGTCCACGGTCATCACGACCACGTCCACGGTCGTCACGTCCACGACCGCCGGTTGGCCGCGAGGGGCGTGCAGCAGCTTCGATAGCCTCTGCAACTTCCTCTTCCGGCAACAAGGCGATGCGACGGCTGAGGCGAATCTTGCCGGAACGCTCATCCACGTTGACCACAATGACATCAATCATGTCGTCTTCGTTGCAGACATCCGAGACCTGCTCGGTACGCTCTGGAGCCAACTCGGAGATGTGACACATGCCTTCCTGACCGCCACCAAGGTCGACAAAGCAACCGAAGTCTTTGACTCCCGTAACCTTGCCGTTGAAGCGCTCGCCGATGGCGATGACGCGGGTCTGCTGGCGAATGCGATCGATGCATGCATCGACGTTCTCGACTGGGGTTCCCGAAACTTGAACGTTGCCTTCCTCGTCGAGGATGTTCACGTTCACGCCGTAGGTTTCCTGCAGTTCACGAATATTCGCGCCCTTAGGCCCAATCACGAAGCCAATCTTCTCTTTAGGTACTTTGACCGACTTGTTCGCCGGGGCGTACTGCGAGATGCTTTCGCGAGCTCCACCTAGAGCCTCGTTCATCTTGCCAAGAATGTGCATACGACCTTCTTGAGCCTGGGTGATGGCCTCAGACATGATGTCTGCGCTGAGTCCCCTAACCTTGATATCCATCTGCAATGCAGTGATACCAGCTTCGGTTCCAGCCACTTTGAAGTCCATGTCGCCATGGTGGTCTTCGGAGCCGAGGATGTCGGACAGAATGTTGTACTGACCAGACTCTTCGTCCATGATCAGTCCCATGGCGATACCTGCAACAGGTGCCTTCATAGGTACACCTGCGTCGAGCATCGACAAGCAACCGCCACATACGGAGGCCATCGACGACGAGCCGTTGGACTCGGTGATGTCCGACACGATGCGGATGGTGTATGGGAAATCGGTGTGGGCTGGCAGCATTGGACGCAATGCACGCTCAGCCAAGTTGCCGTGTCCCTTCTCGCGACGGGAAGTTCCGCGCAACATATTGGCCTCACCGGTACAGAATGGTGGGAAGTTGTAGTGCAGGAAGAACTTGTTCTTGGTCTTCTCGGCGTTGAGGCCGTCGATGAACATTTCATCGTCAGAAGAGCCGAGGGTCGTTGCAACAATCGCTTGGGTCTCACCGCGCGTGAACAAGGTGGAACCGTGGACGCGAGGCAGCAAGCTGGTCTCGATGTCGATCTGACGGATGGCCTTGCCATCGCGACCATCGACGCGACGGTTGTTCAAGGTCATCTTGCGCTCGATGTCGTTGGCGACACTCTTTGCACCACGCTTGTAACGCTTCTGCTCAGCTTGCGCTTCCTCGGAATCGCCTTCTGGAGCCATTTCGGCGATGACTTGCTTGACGAAGGCATCGACCGCTGCGTAGCGCTCGAACTTGCCCTGAGTCATAAGCACAGCTTCAACGTGAGCCTCACCGTACTTGGCGAGCACTTCTTCGGAAGCCGCGGTATCGGCCACAGGTGCCACAACCACTAGCTTCTCTTTACCGCAAATGCCGCGCAGTTCATCGAGCATGCTGATGATGTCCTTGATGACTGCGTGACCCGTTGCGAGAACGTTTGACACTTCCGCGTCAGGTAGCTCTTTTGCACCGGCTTCGACCATGCATACGGCACCATCAGTACCGGACATGATTAGGTCGAGCAAGTTGTTCTCCATTTCCAACACCGACTTGGTCGGGTTGATGACCACGTTGCCATCGATGTAACCGAGACGCACAGCGCCCATGGCTCCTTCGAATGGAATGTGGGAGAGGTGGATGGCAGCCATACCGCCGATCATGGAAAGCACCTCTGGCTCGTTCTCCTGGTCAAAGGAAAGCACCGACGACATGAGCTGGACTTCGTTTTGGAAGCCAGCGGTAAACATCGGACGGACCGAACGGTCCAACATGCGCATGGCGAGCACTTCCTTCAGGGTTGGTGCTGCTTCGCGCTTAAAGAAACCGCCAGGAATTTTTCCTGCGGAGTAAGTCTTCTCACGATAATCGACCGTGAGGGGGAAAAAAGGCAGGTCCTTAGGACCGCCGTCCACTACTGTGGACATGACCACCGTTTCGCCGTAACTGACGATGACCGACCCGGATGTTTGTTTAGCAATCCAGCCGGTTTCGATGGTAAGGGTGCGACCACCAATCTCACGAGAGACCGATTTCACATTCTTGTTGGAAGAAATTGTCATTCCGCTATTCCGCTATTAATTATTGTGTTGTTATTCGAACATTCCGCAAATTCAACGCTGGGCATTTCGCCTCTCTTGCGCTAAACGGGTCCTCCGATGTGACCCTGGAAAAACATTGAGCACCGCCAAAGGCGGTGCTCAATCGGAGAGATTTCTAACCTCTGATGCCAAGTTTCACGATAAGCTCGTGATGTCGATGGCTATCAATCTTGCGCAAGTACTTCATCAGGCTGCGGCGTTGGGCTACCTGGCCGAGTAGGCCACGACGGCTACCGTTGTCTTTCTTATGCATCTTCAAGTGTTCCGTGAGTTGACGGATGCTCTCGGTGAGAAGGGCAATCTGGACTTCTGCGGAACCGGTATCACCCTCTGAACGGGCGAACTCCTTTACGATTTTTGCTTTGGTATCTTTATCAATGACGGACATGGTTTTTCCTCTAGGTGTACTCGTCGGGGTGGGCAGTGCCCACTATGCCTTAAATTCAAAGAAGAGGTCCCTGAAAATAAGGTCGGGAGATTATAGCCAGATTCGCTTAGAAATCTAGGCTTGGCCCCACCGCAGATTTTGCCCAAGAAATCGCGTCGCGTTCTAGCTCGGTAAAGAAGAAGGCGAGCTCTAGGAAGCCGACCGGCATCTCAAAGGCCTCCACAGTCGCGCTCCAAGAGCCTCCTGGGTCCATCTCGAGCGGTGGAGTGCCGATAGGATCGGCTGGAGACTCACGTAGGCTTGGGAAACCTAAGACCAATGGGTCCACCGACGAAACGCTAGCGGCCACCCAGAAATGCCAACGTCCAGGCTCCGCGGCGGTGTCCTCCACCGTAAGGCGGTAGAAACCCCTGGACCCGATCAAGGTATTGGTGAAGGAATGGGCGAAGGGATAAGCCCCAGTAGAACTCCAAACACCATCGGTGGGCACGTCGGGCAGAGTCAGGAATACGTCGGCGGGTGCGGCGGCAAGAGGTGCGACCACCCGTGCCAAGCCTTGATTGTCGGAGGCATCTTCGGCGAACACATGGAGGATGACATCGGTAGAGCTCGCGCCTTCGATGACCGCGAGGTCGTGCAGGGTGAGTTCGAGTTCGGCATCGCCGTTGACTCCTCCACCGGAAAGGTCCACCGAACCGGCACCGAGGCCGATGAAACCTGGGACGCCAGGAATGACCGAGCCGACCAAGGCATGGCTATCGGTAATCCCACCAAATCCAGCACCTGGCGAAACACGTAAGGGGTAGATGAAGTCGGTGCCCGTTGCAATCTGATTGGTGGACTCCACCATGGGAAAGACGGGTGGAATGGCTGCTGAGTTGGAACTTGGCTCCAGTAAGACGCGCGAATCCACACCGAAAAAGCGAAAGTAACGATTCGGTGCATCGAAGTCTTCCACGTTATGGAAGGCCGCATACCAACCGAGACGGTTGAGCCGCGAAGTCACACTGCCGAAAAGGTTTTCGATGTCGAAGTTTTGTACCGCACTGGCATCGAGGTTGCCTTCGAGATTGACGAACAAGTTACTGGTGACATCAAGCAGGCCACTGGTCAGTCCAGAGATTTGAGGCCCGGCCGACGCAATGAGAGGAGTGGCGCCAGGCATTGGCACCGAAATCTCAGTGGTGTTAAATCCAACCACACTCACAGTGTCAAAGCCAAAGGCTTGCACGGTGATGGTTTGCGGACCACTGCGGTTGGCGAAGGTGAAGGAACCATTACTGCCGGTGGAGCCAAAATCTTCATTGCCGCCGCCAAAGTCTTCGACGTGCACGGTAGCACCGCCAATCGTAAACAGGGCATCGCGGTCAAAGGCCACTACCCGTAAATCACTGCCCGACCCAGACAGCATGCTCATGCCAAGGAATCCACGAAAGGCCACGCTGCCTGGGGACGGGAACGAGGCTGGGTTTCCAGCTTCATCGGTCAAAGTTATGTCGAACAGGAGCGGGCCTTCGGTGACCACCAATGGGTCAAAGAATGGACCAACAAAGAAGTTGCTCGCAGGCGGTTCCGGCATGGTGCGCGCCTTACTCAAAATGGTAGGTGGAAACGAGGAGTCGATTTGCGCAATCGGCTCACTGCCACGGCCATAGGGACGAAAGCGTGGCAGGTCAGTTACGAACTGGCTTCCGAATTGGCCAGCCGGAGGACCATAGGTGAACAACAAGGGCCGCACCAAGTCGTGCGCCACGGTGGTTTCTAAACCCTCGGCATCGCGCAATACTTGCACGCTACTGCGCAGGCCATCGCGCTCGACGTAACCAGCAAGGATTAGCGAAGAGCTGGCGCCAAAGACAGCACCACCGGCGGAGTCCGTAAGGTTCAAACTGAAATTGATAATTCCAATGCCTGCAGCCCGAGTACTTTCCACCGACTCGGAGTCATTGTTTTCATGCACTAGTAAGTGCACGACATCGGTAGGTTGCACTGCAACCGGAGTCACAACCCGGACTGGGAATGCCTCTTGGTTGGCCAAGTTCACCGCTGGTTCAAAAATGCCAAAGTTCGCTAGATTAAACTCAATCGAAGTGGGGCGTCCAAAAGCGAGCGTATCCCAGGTGGAAGCAAACGCAGTCGCCAAGGGCCGCGGCACAAACTCCGAATCGGTAATGGATGTATTGACGTTAAGAACCAAAGTGGCACCTAAGTCGTCGGCATCGTCCAAGTGTGGAAACTCAAACACACGATTGCCTGCATGACGAAACTCACCATCTGCGGTCAAGTCAAAGTTGCCCGGCGCCGAATCGGTGGAGTTGGTCAAGCTGACGGCACCGGTGATCCCAGTGAAGTCCATGGCTTTCGAGAATGCCACGATGACCGGGGCATCGTTCGGAATGCCAGTGCTTCCAGCCGGTGGGAATGCACCAATCACGATGGGAGCTTGCCCAGCAAAACTACTCGAAGTCGTAAACCGCGAAAGACGCCCATTGCTCGCAAGCTGAATCCGCTCGCCGTCCAAGTCCGTGATGTTATCGGTTGCGACGATTTCGAACTGAGTGTTAGGACTCAGAAAAGTCACCGGAGATAACACCAAACACCGATTGCCCGCCAACCATGTCAACTCGGTGGTAATCGGAAACTCCGGGGTCACCACCGGGCGCAAAATCAGAGATGCCGCAGTGACGGTGTCGGAGCGAATGCTCTCGCTGAACCACAACACGATGGGCGTGTGGATATCAATCTCTTTGGCTCGGTCCACAGGAGCCACAGCGTCCATCTGAGGCCGACCATCCGCTAAGAAGGCGCCTGCCACTGGGGCTGTGGAAGGTCCGTCTTCGCGTGGTGGAATATCTCCCCCACCTGGGTCGGTGGGGCTAAAAGCGGTACCAGGATTTCCAGTACTACACGTACCCGCGAACAATCCCAGGCATAGAAGCAAGGAGAGTGAGGGCAGGATTCTGGACAGGATGTTCTTGGTTAGGCTGGCCTGCATGATGCTCATCTATAATGACGCACTCGCCCATGAGTTTCCGCCCCGAATTCCATACTCTTCTGTTCGCTGGCCTTTTGGCCAGCCTTGGCAGCTGTACAGGGTCTCATCCGACCACCACAGCGCAAAACGAAAAGCCTCTTCAAGAGGTCACTGAGTCAAGTGCACAGCACTCAGACGAGGTCACCACAGAAGTCCTTCCTCCATCCCTTGAAGAACTAACCGCTCTGGCCCAGGAGGACCCCTCATCAGCCCTCAACAAGATGGACAACCTCCTGGCCGAAAACCAGGAAAATGGGCCTTTACTGCTGCTTTTTGCCGACACAACCCTGCTGCTTTTTGAGCAAAAGGCCGCGAATGGAAGCCTCACCCCGGGATTAGCTTCTGACCTGCTCGACGATGCCTTGAGTGCTTATGAAGGCGCCATGGCGGCTGATGGCACCTCAGCCGTGGGCCTCCTAGGCTTGGTCAAGGTGTACCGCCTCCAGGGCGAAACTTCCTCCAGCTGGGATTCCGCGCTTGGCCTTTTTGATCAAATTTCTCCAGAGATTGAGGCTGGAAATCCGGTTTCCCCTGCCTACCTTCTCGCAGTTGGCCAGGCTGGTCTCGACGAGACTGTGGCCTCCATCCAAGCTGGCGACCCAGCACCGCGCTCCTCGCACATTGCGATTCTGGCTCTGCAGACCGCCAACCAGCAAGGCGAAACCGCTGCGGTTCTTCCACTTGCCGATTTAGCAGCCTGGTTGGGGAACTCCACCTATGCGGCGGAAATCATTGCCGCAGGCTTACACGAAACACCCAACGACTTAGTGCTTTATGGTCGCTTGCAGAACTTGGGCACTCAAGATCGCAATCGCCAGGTCAGCCTGTTGGAGCAACTTCGTTTAGACGTTCCTGGGCAAGCCACACCCCTTTGGTACCTTGGGGAAGCACGCTACTTGCAAGGCCGCGAAGCACGGTCCGCAGCCGATTACCTAAAAGCACAGGAATGCTGGGATCGGGCAGAAGAGTCCTTTTTACAGGCGATGGCGCTGGAAGAGAGTTACATCACCAGCTGCCAAGATTGGTTGCATTTAGTGCGCACCCAACGCGGCTGGACCTTACGCGATGAAGGGCGCATTGCCGATGCCGCTGCTACCTTTCTAAACACCCTGCAAGCAGACCCGAGTCGCTTAGAACTCAACTCCGACCCGGAATCTTTGCATCTTGGGATTGATGCCATCACCGGGGATTACTTCAACCGCGATGACCTCAAATCGGCGCGGCATTTCTTGCGCAACGTTTGCGCAATTCACGATGACAACTCCGACTGGACCAACAACCTCGGCTTCTTCTGTCGTGACCTAGGCGTGCAAGCGCTGACCGCCGGCGATGAAACTTTGGCCCTGCAATATTTCGAAGAATCCTGGGGTGCCTACAGCCGTACGGTGGAGCTTTCCCCTGACGAAGCACGCCTGGTCAACGACCGTGCTTTGATTGCGGTTTATTATTTGGACCAGCATTGGGAACTTGCGGAACAGGAGTTGCATAGGTCCATTGAGTTAGGCATGAAAACCCTGGCCGAAATGGGTAAAGATGTTCCCGTTTCGGAACACGAATACTTCGACATGGCTGTCGGTGACGCCTGGGAGAACCTCGCCTATCTCTACCTCATCCGCTACGAGGAAATCGGAGACTCCGAAACTTTCATCAAAAACAGCCTCGCACACTTCCCATTTGAAGAGCGCACTGGCATTCCACCTCTCCAGCGGAAACTCGAAGAACTGCGCAAACGCTCGCAATGATCCTAAGCACCCTACTCCTTTTTTCCCTTCAGTCTGGCGGCTTCGATGAAGCCATCGCTGATGCATCTGCCCTTGCCGCGAAGAACAACTTCCACGGCGCTGTCCAACTGCTGAAGGATGCAGGCGTGGAAGACAGCGCCGATGCCGCTGGTTGGACCGCCTATGGCGATATGACTGGCAAATGGACCGAGTTTGAAATCGGCGCCGGCCGCATTGGCGGACTCGATGCCTACGATGCCTGGAACGACGTCGCCTGGATTTACGAGAAAGCCTCTTCCATGTCCGGTGCGGAAGACACGGTTTGGGTGAACTGGTCGGAAGCCATGTTGAACGCCAACGATGTCAGCAACAGCCTGCGCACCACCGAAAAGGGCTTGGTCGTATTCCCAAAGTCCGCGAACCTCATGCTGCAGCAAGGACGCGTGCTCATGTCGGTTGCACGGGCAAGTGTAGAGGTCGGCAACAAGGAAGATGCAGCCAAAGAGTTTGCGGCCGCCGAAGCTGCTTTCCGCAATGCCCGGGAAGCTGCACCAAAATCTGCAGCTCCTTGTTTGCGCTTAGGCGAACTGCTGTGGACGCTGTACTACAACTCCGGCCAAAAGGATCAAGCAGCGCACGATGGCGCGATTGAGGCCTTTCTCGCAGGTGCCAAGCGCGATGCTGCTGGCGTCGACGGCGGCATGGTCTCCAACTGGCTTGGCGCGGAAGGCCTGCCGGTTCTAGACATCCTGATTGAAAGTCAGCCCAAAGTAGTCCTCAACTACTGGTACCGCGGCTCCACCTATTACGGCATGGGCCCAGACCACTGGACGAATACCCGCGAAGACTTCCTGAAAGTCTTAGAGCTAAATCCGGACTTCACCAACGCCTATTACTTTCTCGCAGATGGCGCCATGCAACGTGGCGCGCAACTCGATGGCGAAGGCAATGCCACCAACCGCGAACGCGCCTATAGTGCTGCAGCCAAGTTCTGGGCTTTGTACCTGAAGGACTTTGGCCCCACCTACCTGCAGTCGGTCAAACAAAACCAAGATGGCGATAAAAATGCAGCACAAACCATGAACTGGTTGGCAGGCAAGTCGACCATGGAGGATGGCATTATTCTGTTGGAGTGGGCAACCACTGCGGACCCAGGCTTTGGTGGTGCATGGAACAACCTCGCGTTTTTCTACCGCGACACGGGCAGTGCCGACAAAGCCCTGCGCGCCTACGCGAAGGCAAATGATCTGGTGCCTGAAGATCCGCAAATCATGAATGACTACGCGGTGATCTACCACTACTACCTCCAAACTGAAGACAGCACCGCCCGTGAGCTTTACCAGAAGGCCATTGCTCGAGCGGAAGCCATGATTGAGAATGGAGATGTCCAAGATGGAGATCAGGAACGCATTCACACTGCTCTTCGTGACGCCAAGAACAACCTCAGAAAGCTAGACGCCGGAATTCGCCGGAACGGCTAGCCTTTTTCCCGGCCCAAACCAGCAGCCCGCGATGAATCTCACCTCGCGGGTTGTTATCATTCCCAGACATGCGGATTACCATTGCTGGTGAAGATGCCCTCGCCTTCCGTCTCGCGGAAGCTTTGATGGAAGATCATGATGTCACGGTCATTGTGCCTGAAGTGGTGCGAGACCCTGCCTTGGAACGCTTAGACGTACAGGTCATGCATGGCATTACGTCTTCTGGCAGCACCTTGAAAGCTGCCGAGGTACACAATGCGGATTTGTTCGTCGCTTGTACCCCTAAGGATGAACGGAATCTGGTGGCTTGCGCTGAGGCCAAGCGCTTAGGAGCAAAAGAAGTCATTTGTTTCCTGCGCCGCCACGAAGTGCAGACCAGCGAGGCCGAAGCGGCTTCTTTGGCACGCTCCCTTAAAATTGACCAAGTTGTTTTGCCAGCTTCTCGTTTGGCACGTGAAATTTTAAAAATCGTCATGGTGCCGGGCGCCCTCGAGGCCGACGTATTCGTCAACGGCAAAGTACGTTTGGTCAAGCACTCGGTCGAAGCCAAATCAAGGTTCGATGGCGCAACCCTAAAAGAAGTGGGCGTCCCTAAAGGCACCGTGCTAGTCATGGTGCAGCGTGACAATGAACGCTTCATTCCAAAAGGCGATACAACCTTTCAAGAGGGCGACAAGATTACTGCCATGGGTAGCCTGAAGGGAATCAACCGCCTACTCACGGGCTATTTGACCACAAGCAATAACGAACACGATGCGCGCCGTGCAGTCGTCGTTGGCGGCGGCGCTGTTGGATTCTCCGTTGCACTTGGCCTCGAGAAGGCCGGCTGGAAAGTCAAAGTGATTGAAGCCGACGAAAAGCGAGCGCTTGAAATCGCGTCGAAGCTAAAGTCGCTGGTGCTGCATGGTGATGGCACCGACCTAGAGCTATTACGCGAAGAGCACATTGCGGAAAACCCAGTACTGATTGCGGTGACTAGCAACGACGAGAAAAACTTGTTGGTTTCGCTTTTGGCAAAACAGCAAGGCGTCGCGCGGATTGTCACGCGAGCCGACAAGGAATCGAATGAATGGCTGTTCGAAAACGTCGGAATTGACGTGGTGCGCTCGGCCACCGGCGCTGCAATTCGAACGGTCGTGCGCAGGGTCAATCGCTCGGAGCACGACCTCATGGCAGAGTTCGAACATGGCGATGTCAAGGTTCTACGCCTCGACGTTCCGGAATCCACCCTGCCGGTGGCGCTGCACGCACTGCGCGCTCCGATGTTCGCGATTGTAGGTGCCATCCTGCGCGAAGGCAGCGTCATCATTCCGCAAGGCAGCGATGAAATCCGCGGTGGCGATCAGTTGTTGGTGTTCTGCCAAACCGATTGCGCGGAGAAAACGCGCCACTTCTTCGAATCCCAAGCGAGTTCCCCTAAGGACTCTTAATTCCTCATGCGCATCGCGCCCGTCCTTGGTGTTATTGGCCGCCTTTTGCAGATTTTCTGCTTGGCGTTCTTGCCTCCGTTGGCGCTTGCGACTTGGGATTATTTCTTTTATCAAGCTCCGCTATTGGAGATTGCAGAATTTGGCGGCGCCATGGTGCTTACTTGGGGTTCGGGCTGGCTACTGTCGCGCTTATTTGAGAAAAAACCAAACTTTCGTCGTGCAGAGGCCATGGCGATTGTGGCAGGAACCTGGTTGGTGATCGCGCACTTTGCCGCGATTCCATACTTGCTGTCCGGCTTAAGTTATGTAGATTCCTTCTTCGAATCGATGTCCGGGCTAACCACTACCGGCGCCACTATCCTCACCGACTTCGATGCCCACGGCCGGGCCTTTTTCCTGTGGCGTTCCATGACTCAATGGTTCGGCGGCTTAGGTGTCATTGCCTTGTTCGTGGTGGTACTTCCACAATTGGGCATTGCGGGTCGCCAGATTTTCTTCGCCGAAGGTTCTTCCGCCACCACCGATGTCATCAGCCCAAGCGTGCGTGGATCCGCCAAGCGTCTGTGGCTGCTTTATTGCTTCCTCACGCTTTTGGAAATGGGCATGCTCCACCTGATTGGCGGCATGGGACTTTATGACTCTTGCTGTCACGCACTCACCACCATGTCCGCAGGTGGTTTTTCGCCCAATCCAGCCTCGATTGCAGGTTATGCAAATCCAACGGTGGAATGGATCATTACCGGATTCATGCTATTGAGCGGCATGAGCTTCCCACTAATTTGGGTTGGATTCACACGTCGCCCAAAGGAGTTTTTACGCGATGGCGAATTCCGCTTTTACATGATTTGTATTTTGTCGGCAACCGGCGGCTTAGCCTTTCTACTTGCAGACGGCATGCCCACCATGGAAAGCATCCGCATCGGCCTGTTCCAAATCACTAGTTTGATTTCGAGTACGGGTTTTGCGAGCGTAGATTATGCGCAAGCCTCATGGACCGATGGCATGCGGGTCCTACTCTTGTTCGCCATGTTGGTGGGCGGGTGCGCTGGTTCCGCAGCGGGCGGTCCGAAAGCCATTCGCATTTTGCTTTCGCTCAAATTCATGTGGCGTGAATTAACCCGCGTACTCCACCCGCGCGGTGTGATTCCATTACGGCACCGAGGCCGCGCGATTCCAGACGATGCCATGCGCGCAATCCTTAACCTAGTGCTTGCTTTTGGCGCATTGGAGCTGGTGGTCGGTTCGGTCGTGGTTCTGTTCGGTAGTGACTTGATTACAGGATTCACTTCCGCGCTTGCCTGCATCGGCAACATTGGCCCCGGATTTGAATCCGTCGGACCTATGGAAAACTTTGCAAGCCTGCACCCCATGGCAAAAATCATCCTGACCTTCGGCATGTGGATGGGGCGCCTGGAATTACTCACTGTGCTTGTACTCCTTCACCCCGACGTCTTGCGCAACCTGCACTGGCGGGGCCGTCGTCCATGATTAAGTACTTGGGCTCTAAACGCCTGCTGCTCCCGTTTATCCTTGAGGCGTGTAAAGATTTAGTTCCCTCCGGCAAGGTCTTAGATTTGTTCTCCGGAACCTCGCGGGTGGGCCAAGCCTTGAAGTCTGCGGGGTATCAGGTAACCGCTAACGACAGCAATCAGTACGCTGAAGTTGTGGCTCGATGTTACGTCGAAGCCAATGCCGAAGAGCACCTGGACTTTGTGCAACAAGCCTTGTTCGTTTTAGAGCAAGCTCCTTCCGTCGACGGTTGGTTTACCGAAACTTATTGTCGTGAGAGCCGTTTCTTCCAACCAGAAAACGGAATGCGCATTGAAGGTATGCGTCAAGCGCTTGAAGCCATGGACTTGCAACCAGTGCAAAAGGCGATTTTGCTAGTAGCGCTCATGGAAGCCGCAGACCGGGTCGACTCCACTACCGGAGTGCAGATGGCTTTCTTGAAGCAGTGGGCCAAACGAGCCTCCAATGCTTTGGACTTGCGGACTCCCGAACTCTTGCCGCAATCCCAAGGTGGTGCATCGGAGGTCTGGTGCCTGGACGCGATTGACGCTGCGAAAAAGTTCCAAGGCGACTTGGTGTACCTCGACCCGCCCTACAACCAACACTCTTACCTTGGCAACTATCACATTTGGGAAACCCTAGTGCGATGGGATCAACCCGAGGTTTATGGCATCGCGCGAAAACGTGTGGATTGCCGCGAGCGACGCAGTCCCTTCAACTCCAAGCCTGGCTTCAAGAGTGCCTTTTCTGGCGTGCTAGATGCCTTGCACGGCCACCCCATGGTGGTCTCGTTTAGCGATGAGGGTTACATCAGCCGTGCGCAAATGGAGCGGTTACTGGAAGAGCACGGCACGGTAGAGGTTCGTGCGAAGGAACATCCGCGTTATGTGGGCGCAAAGATTGGCATCCACAATCTGCAAGGGGCGAAAGTCGGCAAGGTCTCCCACCTCAGAAACAAGGAGTTCTTGTTTCTGGTAAGTCCCTAACGGGTTGTTTGCGGGGCCGAGTTTTAGCCTTCGTGCATGGCGATGTAGTCGCGCATCTCACGAACCTCATCATGGATGAGATCTCGAATCGACAACACACCGACCAGTTGGCCTTTGGCATCGAGCACCGGCAAATGCCGGATGTGATGGCGTTGCATTAAAAAGCGAGCATCGGAAGTTGTTTGTCCGATTTCTGCGCAAATCAATTCACGAGTCATGACATCTTCGACGCGCACGTCATCGACGTCTAAATTGCGAAGCAAGACGCGTTTAAGGACATCGCGCTCCGTAAAAAGACCCACTAACTTCTGGCCGTCCATGATTGCGGCGGCACCTACATTCGCTTCAGCCATCGATTTTGCTGCATCGCGCACCGTGGCATGCGGGCTGATTGAGACCACGCGCTTCTGCTTGCCTACGAGATTCTTCAGGTCAGTCATTTTTTTCTCCTAAATCAACTTTACACCGTAAACCTGGGTTTCACAAATGCGCCTTAAGAAATGAGGTGTATTGAGACAGCTCTACCCTTCTTCTACGGATGCTACAAGGTTGGGCCAAACCGCTTTTTGCTCCACTCCAAAAAGGAGCGCGGTTTGGATCTGAGCGACCTCCTCGCGCGTTGTAAAGGCATCTAGGGCGAGGTCGCGGAGATGGTCGGCATCGCGAACGGCCACGTGCACGAGGAAATCAAAGTCCCCCGTTATATGGAAAAAGCCCACGGTTTCGGGCAAATTCAGGACATGGAGCATCAGGGCATCGACCTGATCGCGAGAATGGCGCGCTAATCGGACCTGAATCATGGCCTGAATCCCGATACCCAGCGCTTGCGGATTCACTTTGGCGTGAAACCCTTGTAAAACCCCGCTTGCCTGCAGTTTCTTGACTCGCTCCAGGCAGCTTGAGGCGGCTAAATGTACTTTTGCAGCGAGCTCTTTGTTACTCAGCCGAGCATTGTTCTGTAATTCGTTCAGAATTGCGTAATCAGTTCGGTCCATACCCCAATATTACCGCATATTCCGCAATCTATTCGACGCTTTCCGCATGATTTTCGGACGAAAATAGAGCATGGCTTACCACTCCGATACCCAGGCTGTCCACGGCGGCAGAGAAGACTTCCGCGAGCTCGGCGTTCACGCTCCCCCGCTGGATTTCTCGACTACCTACCCGGTTCCAAGTCTCGAGAGCGGCCGCGATAGCATCGACGCTTTGGCACAAGGAAAAGCTAACGCCGACTCCCCTATCTACGCGCGGCTGCATAACCCAACTGTCGATCGTTATGAGAAAGCGTTCGCCGCTATGGAGAAGGCGGAAGCGAGCATTGCTTTTGCATCGGGCATGGCCTCGATTCACGGTGTGCTTCAAGCGCTGCGCATACGTGACATGCAAGATGGCGTGAAGCGCAATCGCATCATTGCCGTACGCCCGCTTTACGGTTGCACCGATCACCTTCTCGCTTGTGGTTTGCTCGGCTTTGACGTCACTTGGGTCAACCAGGACCGCATTGCCGATGAGATTGATGAAACGGTTGCGTTGATTGTGGTCGAGACTCCAGCCAACCCGACCTTGAGCTTGGTGGACATCGAATCGGTGGTCACGCAAAGCGGTGGCGTTCCGGTCATGGTGGACAACACTTTTGCAACTCCACTTCTGCAACAGCCACTAGAGCTTGGCGCGACCTTTAGCGTACACAGTGGCACCAAGTATCTTGGCGGTCACGGCGATGTGCTCGCAGGCATCGTTGCAACCAATGAAGAGTGGGCGGCACGCATTCGTCAGGTCCGCATTTTGACCGGCGGTAACCTACACCCAATGGCTGCTTACCTTTTGCATCGCAGTCTTCCAACGCTTGCGCTTCGCGTGGAACGCGCGCAGGAAAACGCACGTACTTTAGTGGACCGCTTGGCGGCGCATCCTCAAGTCGCAGCGCTTTACTACCCAGGCTTCGCGGACAGTGACCCGACCGACATCGTCGGACGTCAGATGAAGGGCACTGGCTCAGTGATTACACTGGAAATGCACGGCGGCTTCGCTGCTGCAACCAGCATGATGCAAAACGTAAAACTTTTCACGCCAGCCGTAAGCCTTGGTTCCACCGATAGCCTGATTGAGCATCCAGCAGGCCTCACCCACCGCATTGTGGCGGAAGAAGGTCGTGAAGAGGGTGGCATTACCGAAGGCATGATCCGCATTGCAGTAGGCATCGAGTACATCGATGACCTATGGGTCGACCTCGAGCAAGCTCTGGAGAGCCTGCCCGTACTGACGCGTAGAACCGCCTAGGTTTTCTTAGCAGCGATTGCCTTTTCTTCGGCAAGGACCACGTCCATCATGTGGACAAGGCTGTCTGGGTTGAGCGAGATGGAATCTATTCCTCGCTCGACCAACCATTGAGTGATCTCTGGGAAATCTGAAGGCGCCTGCCCGCAAATCCCAATGTACTTACCTTGCTCCTGACAAGCCTTGATGGCTAACTCCATAAGCGCAAGCACGGCTGGATTGCGTTCATCGTAGCCAGTCAACATCCCGGAGTCTCGGTCGACGCCTAGCGCTAACTGCGTCATGTCGTTCGAGCCGATGGAGAAGCCATCAAAATGCTCGAGGAATTCGTGCGCAAGGATGGCATTACTTGGAAGCTCGCACATCAAGTAAACCTTGAGTCCGTTTTCACCGCGAACCAATCCATAGTCGGCCATTTTTTCGAGTACCGCTTTACCCTCCTCAACCGTGCGCACGAAAGGAAGCATAAGGATGACGTTATCCAAACCCATTTCTTCGCGTACCCCTTTCAATGCGGCACATTCCATAGCGAAGGCTTCTGAGAATTGCTCAGAGAAGTATCGCGAGGCACCGCGCCAACCCAACATGGGGTTTTCCTCAAAGGGTTCGTAGCGCGTTCCTCCAAGAAGGGCCGCATATTCGTTCGACTTAAAGTCGGACATGCGCACTACCACTGGACGTGGGTGGAAGGCTGCCGCAATCGTGGCCACCCCTTCCGCAAGCCGTCTCACGAAATAATCTCGCGGAGATGGATAGCCGGCAATAATAGGCTCAATCTTTTCACGCGTTTCGGCATCGAGGCCGTCGAAATCTAACAATGCTTGCGGATGAACCTTAATGCTGTTGTTAATGATGAACTCCAAACGCGCAAGCCCCACTCCATCGGCGGGTAAGCCGGAGAAGTTCAGAGCCTGCTGTGGGTCTCCCACATTCAAATACAACTTCGTCTTCGGCTTTACACGACCCTCAAGATCGATGCTTTCCGATTCAAACGGAAGAATGCCAGAGTAAACGAATCCAGTTTCTCCCTCTGCACAGGAAACTGTGACATCTTGATTCATCTTGATGAGCTCGGTGGCATCGCCACACCCCACGATGGCTGGAATTCCCAACTCGCGCGCAATGATTGCGGCGTGACATGTACGTCCACCACGGTTGGTGACAATCGCCGAAGCCGTTTTCATGACAGGCTCCCAATCGGGGTCAGTGATGTCGGTAACCAGGACATCACCTGGGTGCACTTCGTGCATGTTCTCAGAATCCAAAATTACCCGTGCTTTGCCACTGCCGATGCGTTTTCCAACTGCGCGCCCTTCGACGACAATCGGACCTCGTTCTAGAAGCTTAAAATTCTCATGCACATAACCCGTCCGCCGCGAATGCACCGTTTCAGGGCGTGCTTGCAGGATGTACAGTTGACCGTCTAGGCCATCCTTGGCCCATTCGATATCCATCGGCGTAGGTTTTCCACGCTCTTTGCTGTAATGGTCTTCAATTACTAAAGCAAAACGGGCCAACTGTTCGACTTCTTCATCACTCAGGCAAAAACTCTTTTGCTCATCAATAAGCACCGCCACATTGTGCACCGCACGTGTGGTATCTGGGTCACGGTCATAAACCATTTTGATGGCTTTTTCACCAAGACGACGCCGCAGGATGGGGCGCTTGTTCGCGCGGAGGCCGGGTTTGTAAACGTGCCATTCATCTGGGTTCACCGCGCCCTGAACTACGTTTTCACCTAGCCCATAGGCGCCGTTGATTAAAACTAGATCGCGGAACCCAGTTTCCGTATCTAAGGTGAACATGACTCCAGCGCAACCACGATCCGCGCGCACCATTTTCTGTACACCGACCGAAATCGCAATTTCTTCCGCACCATAACCAGTGTGCGCGCGATAGGAAATAGCACGATTGGTGTACAAACTCGCGTATACGCGACGTACTTTCTCAATCAGCTCGGTAGAAGTCCGAACATTCAAGAAGGTTTCTTGCTGACCGGCAAAAGATGCATCAGGTAGGTCTTCAGCAGTCGCGGAACTGCGCACCGCAACGTCGTAATTGGTGCCGTATTCTTGTTCGCGCTCGTTATAGGCAGCACGGATTTCCGCAGCCAAATCATCTGGCATAGCAGAGGAACGGATCCATTGACGGATTAAGGAGCCGACTTGCTCCAACTGATCCAGCTTGGTGGGATCTAATCCCTTAATCACTTGCTCGATACGCTCCTCCAAATCATTCTCCCGCAGAAAATGCCGATAAGCATCGGCCGTAACAGCGAAACCATTCGGCACTTGGACGCCTAGGTCGGTCAAGGCGTTGACCATTTCACCGAGAGAACAGTTCTTGCCTCCCACCTGAGGGAGATCGGCAAGGCGGATTTTAGAAAATGGAAGAATGAAGGCCATGGAGGGAATACCAAACCTAGGTATACCCGCGCCACTGGCTAAACGTCGCCTATTCTTCGATCATTCGGCGATAAAGGAAGTCCAAAATCACCGGCATGATGTCATCGCATTTGGATCGCATGAGAGTATGACCTTCCAATGGATAATAATTGGTCTCGCAAGAAACGCCCGCGGAAATCGCGGTGGTTTCCAGCTCCAGGGCATACGCGAAAGGAACAACCAAATCCTGCATGCCATGGTTGATTAATAAGGGCGCCTCACCATGCTCCATGCTTGGCAAGTTGTACAAACGACCACTGATGTCAACACAAGCTGCGACATCGAAGGGGATGTCCGGCAAGTTCTGGTTATGCACCTCCAAAGCTTGATCGTAAGCAGCGCCCAAAACGGCGTAACCGCCGGAGCTGTTCCCGCACAACGCGATCTTATCAGTGTCAATGCGCAGGTTAAATGCCTGCGTTCGCAACCAGCGCACAGCTGCTTGAGTATCGGCGCCAGCATAGATGGCGCCCAAATTTTGCCGACCCGCTGGCCTCACCAATCGATAGTTAACGGCAATGGCCACGTATCCGCGCGATGCGTAATAGCGGCACATGGTTTCCATTTCAGATTTATCACCCGAAGTGAAACCACCACCGTGAACCCAAAGAATGGCGGCACGCGATAATGCCAAATCTCCAGCAGGCTCATAAATATCCACCTGGACGTCGTCCACGTGGTTGGTGGAGAGGTTGAGCACGTCTCCGTACGACACATCATGCGTTATGAGCACATTGAAGGTTGAATCGATGTACCGCACAGCAACGAATTCTCCCGTGGGGGTCGGGGAAAGAGAAACGAGTGAGGGGACGGAGACCGCGAGAATCAGGAGGAGCGCTTTCACAGGGGATTCTTACCCCACCAGGAGAATGTCTATATTGGAAGAAAAAGCGCTATTAGCTAATCCAAAGTCAGTTGCGGCCTTTCCCGATACTCCTCAAGCGCCTCTGGATTTGCCAGGGCTTCGGTGTTTTTAACTGGCCGCCCGTGGACGACGTCGCGTACTGCGATTTCAGAAATCTTGCCGCTGCGGGTGCGCGGGATATCGGAAACGGCGCAGATCACCGCGGGAACGTGCCTAGGCGTGGCTTGCTCACGAATTTCTCGGCGCAAACGATCCTCCAGCGCTTGGTCTAGCTCTACGTTTTCCGCTAAGCGCAGGAATAAAACGACTCGCTGGTCGCCATCTCCGGTGTCTTGTCCAATCACAACCGCCTCCTCTACTTCTTGAAAACGCTCAACTTGCCGATAAATTTCTGCGGTGCCAATGCGCACGCCGCCGGGGTTGAGGGTGGCATCGGAGCGACCGTAAACGATGATGCCCTGATTGGAGGTCAAGGCCACCCAATCACCGTGACGCCAGATCCCTGGGTAGGTGTCGAAGTAGGCGCTGAAGTAGCGGCTGCCATCGTCATCATTCCAAAAACCGGTGGGCATGGAGGGGAAGGACTTCGTACAAACCAACTCCCCCGCCTGATCGACGATGGGTTGGTTTTCGTCCTGCCAAACATCGACCGCCATGCCGAGACCGCGCTTTTGTAATTCGCCGCGGCGTACCGGTGCAATCGGACAGCCAAGGGCAAAGCAGGAGAGTAAATCGGTGCCGCCAGTAATGGACGCAAGTTGCACGTCGGCCTTCACGTCTTGATAAACCCAATCAAAGGACTCTGCAACCAAAGGCGACCCGGTGGACAGGATCAGGCGCAGCTTCTCTAGCTGATGACTCTGCGCAGGCTTTAGGTTGGCTTTTTTGCAGGCATCGAGATACTTGGCTGAGGTTCCAAACACGTGGAGTTGCTCACGATCTATGAGGTCCCACATCGCGGTTGGTACCGGGTGAAATGGGTTGCCGTCAAAAAGAACTACCGTGGCGCCCGTGGCTAAGCCGGTGACTAGCCAATTCCACATCATCCAACCGGTGGTTGTGTAGTAGAAAAAACGCTCGCCTTCACGTAGGTCGCAATGCAATACATGCTCTTTGCGATGCTGCAACAGAGTTCCACCTTGCCCGTGCACAATGCACTTCGGCTGCCCGGTAGTGCCGGAGCTGAACATGACGTACAAAGGATGCGCAAAGGGAAGGCGTTTGAAGCTGAGGGTGTTGGCCGCTTCCGGGGCTTGCGTTTCACTCCAAGAGCAAACCAAGCCCTGCTGTTCACACCAATTTTCCCGCGGCTCTTTCCCCAAGAAGGAAATCAGAACGATCTTTTCGAGGCTTGGCAAGCCGGCCACGATGGCGCGTAACTTGTCCCGCGCATCTATGTGCTTCCCCTTAAAAAAATAGCTCTCGGTGGCGATGAGAACCTTGGGCTCAATCTGGCCAAAGCGGTCTAGAACACCGCGTTCGCCAAAGTCGGGAGAGCAAGAGGACCACACTGCTCCCAAACTGGATGCGGCCAACATGCCAACCACGGCTTCGGTGCAGTTGGGCAAAAAGGCAGCCACGCGATCGCCAGCTTCCACGCCCCACTGCACAAGTTTGGCCTGCAAGTTACCCACTTGTTCGCGCAAGGCATCGCGGCTGATGGCGACTCGTTGGCCGTCTTCCCCGTAAAACACTAGAGCCTCTTGCGTACCGGAATGGGCGAGCAAGTTTTCAGCAAAGTTTAGTTTTGCCTCAGGAAACCAATCGGCACCAGGCATGGCATCGGCGCCGAGGATGACCGTACCCTTATCGCCGATGACGTTGGTGAAATCCCAAACCGCACTCCAAAAGGCTTCACGGTTTTCAATCGACCATTGCCACAAGGCATCGTAACCGTTGTCCTTGCCCTCGAGCGCGAATCCGATGTGTGCCGCAAAAGCCGTGATCCGACTTTGTGCAACGAACTTCGCACTTGGCTGCCAAAGGACTTCGTGCATGCGTTTTCTACTCTAGGATATGACGCCGTGAGCGCGGCCAACCTTGATAAAGGCGGCCACAGCCTTTTCGATGTGCGCTTCGGTGTGTGCGGCTGAAATTTGAACGCGAATCCGTGCTTGCCCTTTCGGGACGACCGGGAAACTGAAGCCAATCACGTAGATGCCCTCTGCAAGTAGGTCCTTCGCCATGTCCGCGGCAAGACGTGCATCGCCCAGCATAATGGGAGCGATAGCATGCACGCTTTGCGGAATCTCGAAACCAGCAGCGGTCATTTTTTCGCGGAAGATCTTAGTGTTAACCTCGAGACGGTCGCGCAGTTCGGTAGTCGAAGATAAACGATCAAAGACCGCAATGCTTGCCGCCACAATCGGTGGGGCTACGGAGTTGGAGAACAAGTATGGACGCGAACGATTGCGCAACATGTCAATAATAATCTTGTTGGCGCAAGTGAATCCACCACTCGCTCCACCGAGAGCTTTACCCAAGGTGCTAGTAATGATGTCCACCCGCCCCATGACGCCACAATGCTCATGCGTGCCGCGCCCTGTCTTGCCCATGAAACCGGTGCTATGCGAATCATCCACATGCACCATGGCTCCATACTGCTCTGCCAAATCGCAAATCTCATCGAGTTTGGCTATGTAGCCGTCCATGGAGAACACACCATCAGTCGAAATCAGGATCCGACGTGCACCCGCTTCCCGGGCTTGCTTCAGACAATCCTCCAACTCCTCCATATTGCTGTTGGCATAGCGGAAACACTTAGCCTTCGACAGACGCACGCCGTCGATAATCGAAGCGTGGTTCAAGGAGTCGGAAATGACTGCATCTTCTGCCTTCAAGATGGTTTCGTATAGACCGCCGTTGGCATCGAAACAGGAGTTGTAAAGAATGGTGTCTTCAAACCCTAGAAACGCTGATATCTTGCCTTCGAGTTGCTTGTGAATGTCTTGCGTGCCGCAAATGAAACGCACCGAAGACATGCCGAAACCACGCTCCCGTAAGCAATCCGACGCCGCCTGAATCAAGGCAGGGTCATCGGAGAGGCCGAGGTAGTTGTTCGCGCAAAAATTCGTAACCTCTTCGCCGGTCGACACCTTGATGTCGGCATCTTGCGGAGTGGTAATGACCCGCTCTTCTTTCCACAAACCTGCATCGCGGATTTCCTGAAGTTCCTCAGCAATCGAATCAAGGAAGGCGGCCTTGCCGTTGGCCATGGCAGTATCGAAATCAGACATTTAGGCAGTTGGATCGAGCACGACCTTATGCGCTTCGCCGCGGTCGAGCAGTGCCATGCCATCATGGAAGGAGGACATGGGAAGGCGGTGGGTCACAATGTGTTCCACATCTAGTCCACGTTGAAGCAGGGAAAGCATTTCATCCCAGGTCGCGAACATACGACGACCAAGGATGCCTCTCCAAGTGAGTCCCTTGAAGATGAACTCTTGCGCGAAATTCTGGATCTCCAGGTTGGAGGCAGACGGGATGCCAAGCTGCATCATTTCACCACCGGGGTAAAGCACCTCTAGACCCGCGAGAATCGCAGGGGGTGCGCCAGACATTTCCAGCACGACATCTACGCCGCCACGGGTAGCTTGGCGAATACGCTCCACCATGTCGGGGCCCTCGGTAGCGGGATCGTGAATGGAAACCGGGATCCTGCCGTTTAAACCAGCGGCCCACTTTTTTGCGCGCTCCAAATGTCCGGGCATCACTTCAGTGATGGTCAGGCTTTTAGCGCCTTCAAACTCCACGACTGCAGCAGCCATGGCGCCGATGGCACCATAACCGGACACCAGCACATGACGTCCGGCGATGCTGCTTGCCGACTGCACGGTATGCACGGCATTGCCCAAGGCATCGAGGAAAGAGCCGATGTGCGGTGGCACAATCTTTGGGTCCAAACGCACCAAGTTACCCGCCGGCACCACTACATATTCCGCAAAGCAACCAGCGCGATGCAAGCCCGCGATTTGGGTCTTTTCGCAGATGTGTTTATTGCCTGCCTGACAAGAGCGGCACCTACCGCACACAATGTGCATCTCGGCAGAAACGTAGTCCTCTAGATTCCAACCTTCTACCCCATCGCCAAGGGTGTCAATATGACCGCAAAACTCATGACCAATGGTCACCGGTGGGGTGATCATGGAAGCGACTGAGGGATCCCAGTGATAAATGTGACGGTCGGTCCCGCAAATCGCGGTATTTTGAACGCGCACACGCACCTCACCGGGGCCCGGTGTGGGAACTTCGAGATTCTCGATGAGTACCGCTGCGCCCGCTTCGGGTCGGGCCATTTGGATTGCCTGCATTGAAGGAGATTCTAGCAGGTCGGCCGCACTCGCGGACAGGAAAGGCTAAGCCTCGAAGGCCCGGGATGAGAACAAGGGTGCCCGCGTCGCTCCCACCACCAGCGCCAGCCCCAGAGCTAAACCACTCGCCATCATGGAACTCCCACCGAAGGAAATCATAGGCAGGGGCAATCCAGTCGTAGGCCAAACGCCAAGGGTGACCCCTACGTTAAGCGAAAGATGAATCAGGAAGTGCATGCCAACCCCAGCCAAGGTGTAGCGCGCAAAGGGATCGCGATAGCGCGCGGCAAAGGCGAGCAGAGTAATGCCCAGGGAGGCGTAGAGGAGGAGGAATCCAACCGCGCCGAAGAATCCGTACTCCTCGGCGATGACCGGGAACACGAAGTCGTTGTGGCGCTCTGGCAAAAGCCCGAGGCGATTTTCAGGTCCTTGCCCAAAGCCAAACCCGGTCAGCCCCCCACTGCCCACCGCAAGTTTCGCATGATGTAAGTGATACCCCGACGAAGCATTCTCCTCCGGCGACAACTCATTTTGATGCCACCACGTCAAAATGCGTTCCTTCTGATAATCCTGAATCGCGAGCCAACCGATTGGGGCAAGCAGTGCGGGCAAAAGTAGTAGCCAGCGAAAACTGCGCCAGGGCAGCCCAGCTAACCAAGCCATGCCGAGGAAGAGTGGGACAAAAACGAGGGCAGTGCCGAGATCGGGTTCGACCAGAATGAGGAAGGCTGGTACTGCGACCAACACTCCAGGTTTAAACAAATCGCTAAGCCGTGAGGGCTTGGGGTGATCTGCAAACCACCTCGCTAAAACCAAAATCACCGCAACCTTCATGAACTCGCTGGGCTGCAATTTTAAACCGCCAAAGAGGTCAATCCATCGGCGAGAACCGTTGGTGGCACGACCGGCAACCAGCACCCAGATCAAAGGCAAGAGCACTGCGACATAAAACAAATAGGCCTGTGCGCGCCATTGTTTTGCGGACCACAACAAGGCCGATGCAGCAAAAAAAACTAGAGCCCCCATCCGCAGGATATGTCCACTCGGTAAAGCAAGTTCCGGGCTCACACTCCATTGCACAAAAAAGCTGAACAGCATAATGCCGCCAACTAGTGGCAATACTGGCCAACAAGTCCGTCGTAAGAAACTGCGTACCCGAAAAAATAGAGAGGGCAACCTCATTCGAACAAGACCTCAGCTTCTTCACTGCTCAAGAAGTCTTTCAGGATAAAGGATGCGATTTGACCGCCGTGCAAGCTGGTGTTTTCGCACAGAACCGCGAAAGCATAACGCGGGTTATCCTTGGGGAAGAAACCGGTTAACCAAGAATGCGTTGGCTGCAATATGCCACCTACTTCCATTTGCGCGGTGCCCGTTTTACACACGATCTGCCAAGCCGGGTCAAACTCGGTACGTGCGGCGGTACCGCCTTCTTCATAAGCCACCGCAGAAAGAGCGTCGAGAATGCGAGCGCGATTGGCATCGGACACAAAAGGGACTTGTTGTGCGGCACGGGCTGGAGAACCACCGCCACCTGCGTGCACCAAACGTGGCTGCAATAGTTCGCCGGTCGCTAACCACCCGTACATGCGTGCCATTTGCAGCGGGCTGGCCTGTACCCCGACTTGGCCGATGGCCGTACGCATGAGACGAATCGTGTTTTTCTGCATTTCCTCCTTTTCAATAAGGAAGTTCGCATTGCGCTCCAAGCGACTGTCTCCACCTAAATTCTTGGAGAGGACAACGTCAGCGGTGGCGTCGAAACGCACAAGTTCCAAACCGGTAGGGCGATCAAAGCCAAGGCTCAAGGCATAGCGATGGATGACCTCGGCACCAATGTCTTGGGCTAACAAGTAAAAGTAAACATTGCATGAGCGCTTTAAGGCTTCACGCATGCCCACATCTTTATGCCCCCACGTACTGTCGCACTTCAACGCCTTGCCGCCACTGATTGGCGTGATAGCCCCTTCACAGTGGTAAACCTTATCCCAGTAGGCCGAGTCCAAAGACAAGGCTGCTGCGGCGACCAGTGGTTTAAAAGTGGACCCGGGGTAAGGAACTTCTGCTGCAATGTAGCCACCCCCCAAAGCGCGATTGCGCAAAGGATTTCCCGCATTGATTTCGACAAGTCGATTGTAGTCGCTGCGGAATTCCTCACGAGTGAACCCGGGAGAACTCATAAGCAATGGAGTTTCTCCGTTACTCAAATCCAACAATGCAAACCCAACGCGCGGAAGAAGCGGGTTAAAGGCAGCCAAGGAAGCCTGCGGAGTTTCCGGGAAAGTCGAAGCTAAGGTGCCGAGAGTCTCACTGTAGACCTTTGCGATGGAACGTTCGGCAGCAAGCGCTAGGTCGACATCTAAAGACAGGGTAATGTCGCTTCCATTTCGTGGCTTGGAGAACAGAAGCTCTAATGGGCGGCCATCGCCTTGTCCGCCTTCCAGCACCTGCAAATAACCACGGCTACCGCGCAACTGATCTTCATACACCCTTTCGACCCCACTTGCGCCACGCATTTCATCGGGGCGCAAAGCATCGCTCCAAAGCCAATCACGCACCTTGCGGAATTCAGCTTCCTGCTCTGGAGTGCGAATAAAAAGACGACGTAACTGGTGAAAGCGGTCGAGTGTATCTTCGAACTCGGAAGTTTCGTCAGGATCCACATGACGAACATTACCGACCAACAAGGGAGAAATCTCGTTGGGGTAAATGCGCCGCGCAATTTCTTGCAGGTACAAACCCTGATAGTTTTCCGGTTGCTGGGCCAGCAGGTCGACCAACTCAAAACTTAGATCGCGATCCAGCGGCTTCACACGGAATTGGTGAACTCGGTAAACCTGATCGCGACGCACGCCAGTGGCATCGTCAGAATGATTCTGTTCTAGATTGGACAGGTAATTATCCAGCAGAGCATTTTGCGCCACCGGGTCTAGCGCCAACAAGGCATCTTCCGCTGGGCCCTTCAGCGGAAGCAGCAAGGCGCCAATCGCATTTGGCTCAGCCTCCCACGCCCATCGCTCCTGCAAGAACTGCAAGGTGGCCAACCGCTCTTCCGTGTCCGAGTCCAATCGGCTGCGTAACTCATAGGCGGAAACCCCCAAAGCTCGGCCGGCGCATTCCTGCAAAGAACGACGCAGCACCATGCTTTCCAACTCTTGACGACGGCTTTCCAAACGCGGAAGCATGGTGCCCCTCCATTCCAAGCCAAGTAACTCCTCCAGCAAGTCGATTTCTCGCCTGGCCTCGTGCAATCCTTGCGCCAAACCTAGGTAGGCTTCCGGAAACTGTTCGCCAAATGCATTTTGTCCGCCTTCCTGCCACTCCTGCACCGCCACACGCATGCGGGAAGAAAAACCACTCATGCCACGCAAGTAAAACAACAGGTCACCGCGGCTGCGTGGAGTGAGCTTGTCTAAGTCTTCCGGCGTCCATTCGAAACACTGTTGCCCCAAAGCCTCGCCAGAATCTAGGCAGACCTCCAGCCCTCCGGAAGCCACTCCCATTAAAGCCAATGCTTCATGCAATTGCCCCGCAATATGGCCGCGGCGAAAATCACGGTAACGAAAGTACAGGTCGTAGAACGGTTTATCTTTGGCTAAGACCTTGCCGTTTCGATCCAAAATACTGCCACGCCGAAACGGAATCGACTCGCGATCGAGGCGCGAGTTACGTGCCTCACGCAACCAATGGTCATGTTCCTTGACTTGCAATTGGAACAAACGTCCAATCAGCAGCACCAAAACCAACAGGAATAAATAGGCTAGATGGCGCAAACGGAGGGTTCTCATCGGGAGCCTCGTTTGGACAAAAAGTCAGAACGTGTGGGGCGATGGATCACCGCCATGATCAGCCCCGTAAACAAACACTTCAGCCAAGCCGCCTCAACGGGGATTTCTGCGCCGAGGGATTGTGCAGCAAGGCGATCGAGCAAAGCCAACGGCACCGCTGCGGAAAAGCCGGTGACGAGACGCAACAGTGGGTTGTATTCGCTCAAGCGCCGGGAGAGGGTTTCCCGCACAAACAACCCCATGCCAAATCCGGCCCATGCGGTGAACGGAGAAATGGCAGTCACACTACTGCGAAGAATGCCAAATAAAAGTACAAGGTGCACCGCGCGCCGCCATGAATCTGGGGCCGGCACCGGCACCGACAAGAGGAGTAGAACCAGCCAAACATCGGGAAGTTGGGAGCCTCCTGGGAATTGCCGCAGGATGGGCGCCAGCAGAGTCAGCAAGATGGCAACCGGGATCAGAATACGCAGACGCGGGCCCTTCATTGCGGTTTCTCCGACTGTGCATCGAGGCGCAAGACTTCCAGCGCGGCACCGGGCTGAGGTGCGGCTTCATCTTGATAACCAATCCACAACCCTCGTGGAAGATCTGCACCGCCGCGGGTGAACAATGGCAAAGGTAGCTCGAAAGCCATCCAGGCTTCGGCACCTAGAACCGCATTCTCTTCCAAATGTAGTGCAACCGCACGATCTTCCCAGGCAGCAGGTGAAAGACGTCGCGCCCAACCCCACTGACCACGCCACACCCGGACTTCCCCACTGACTTTGCCCTGGTCGGTGGAAACAGTGGGTGCGAAATCAGTATCTGCAGCGAGCGCATACCAATCGGAACCAAGGATGGCATCGGTCGGAAGCAGTCGGGTGGCACTTTGTTTGCGCTGGGCGGGTTCCGCAATGAGGGTGCTGCCGACCGCGCCGGCTGCAATGAACACGCGGCCATGAGCGCCTGCTGGAATTGCATGCTCCACCACCCACGAAGCTTCTCCACGACTTGGATCTCCCTCCTGCCTCAACACACCCAAACGTAAACCAGATTGTTCCAGAATGGGTGGATCCAAGGGTCGTGGGCGCCACATCAGAAGTCGGCCATCGGCATGACCCGTTTCATCTTCGGACCATTCGACGACCGCTGCACCGCCGGTACCGCGTCCAAAACAAACCGCACGAAGCGGCAGCATGACATCGGAGGTCACCGACAAACCAGTGCGCAAACCGGCGGCGGTCCAGAGCTCGACATCGGCGGAATGTTCGCGCACTTCCCCGAGGCGTCCTAAAAAGGCGTCGCCGAAAGCTACCACTTGCCCTTCGGCTAAATGAAAATCGGCGCCGGCCGCAATCACCAAGCGGCCACGTTCCAAATCGAGCGACCAAACCGGAACCTCTAACCAGGCCATTCCAGGGATCACTTCCGGCAAACCAAGGCGTCGCTCTATGGCTACCAGGGCCGATGCCGTCGGAGCTGTTTCTGCTCCATGATCCGTTGAGGCTCCAGCAGTTAATAGGCCATCTAAGAAACCAGCAAGCCCAGCCAAGGGCTTTTGCACAGGCGCCAAAATCTGACTCACCGTGCTCTCCACTTGAGGCTGCATAAAAACAGCCTGCACACCCAACAACCCAACTGCTGCCCCAGCGAGCAGTACACGCCGATAGCGCTCCGCTCCCGGCAGCAGGAACACTAGGCCAGGTCCTCTCCGTCGGAGAGGAAGGACGCGTAAAGGTCGAGGTCTTCGAGGAACTTGGCGGTTCCGCGAACCACCGCAGTTAAAGGCTCTTTGCCCACCTTACATGGAAGGCCAGTGTTCTTGGTCATGTACTCGGCTAAACCAGGCAACAAAGCGCCACCGCCGACAATCACAATGCCTTGCTCCAACAAGTCGGAACCGATTTCCGGTGGAGCCATTTCCAAACAATCCAAGACAGCGCGCATGATGCCTCGCAGAGGTACATCGAGCGCTTCGCGGATTTCTTCGGAGTTCAACACCGCTTTCCGCGGCATAAGGTTCAGAGAATCGCGACCAGCAATCTGCAAAGTTTTTTCTTCCTGCAACGCCCAAGCAGAACCAATGGTCTTCTTAAGTTGCTCGGCAGTTTGCGGACCAATCTGCAAGTTATGGTTCTTGCGGATGAAGTCCACGATGGCATCGTCCATGTTATCGCCAGCAGTCTTCACCGACTTCACAGTGACCGGGCCACCCAATGCGAGGATTGCGACCTCGGTAGTACCACCACCGATATCTACGACCATGGAACCTTGTGCTTCCGTAATGGGAAGCTCCACACCGAGGCCAGCTGCCATGGGTTCATCCACGAGATAAACCTTGCGTGCGCCGGCACGTTCCGCAGAGTTAATCACTGCGCGACGCTCCACCGTGGTGATTCCCGAAGGAACCGAAATCACAACCCGTGGGCGCACCCAAGTGCGGCCTTCCTGCGCCTTGCGCAAAAAGTAACGCAGCAACTTCTCGGTGATTTCAAAGTCCGCGATCACGCCACCTTTCATCGGGCGCACTGCGTCAATGTTGGTCGGGGTTTTACCCAACATGCGGTAAGCCTCAATACCAACCCCCATGCCATCGAGAATCACCTCGTTGGTGCCCTTGTATACGGCAACGACCGACGGCTCATTCAAAATGATGCCGCGTTCCGCCGATGCAACCAAGGTATTGGCTGTGCCGAGGTCAATGCCGAGGTCCTCAGAAAGGGAGAACCGACGAAAAAGCCATTCCATGTGTGGACAGTAATGGGTTTGGAACCGGAAGCAGTTCCTTGCACAGTATAGAAACCTTCTCCATGGGATTAAAGCAGGCTTTCCGCAATTGAAAGAAGGCCAGAACCTTTTCTGATTCCGGCCTGCTTAGGCTTGTTCTCTTACTTACCGTAGTTGTCAGAGAACAAGGTGCCCGTTCCGTAGTGAGTACCCGAAGAGTGGTCAATCATAATGACCGCTGCGACAAGCATGACTGCGGTGACGATGCTCAGGACCACTTCAATCGGTGGGCCCGGGCTGATTACCTTAGGCTCTTTGACTTTCTTAGCCTTTTTTGCCTTTGGAGCCTTCTTGCCACCACCCGTTTTAGCGGGTGCGGCCTTCTTAGCGTTACGTCGACGTGCTGCCATCTGGGAACTCCTTACAGACGAGTGGTTACGCGGTCGCCAGCGGTGATCGCGCCGTTACCGTCGAGGACAACCGTTGCAGCAGACTTGGTCTGATTCACGGAGTGGACGTAGATGCGACCCTTGTAGGTGGAACCGTTGAAGACGTCATAGGTGTAGCCAGGCTGGACATCGTTGTCCTTGCCCAAGTTCACAACCACGTAAGTGGTGTTGTCTACGGTTTCGACGCTTAGCACAGAGCCATCCATTTGCGGCTGAGCGCCAATGCTCTCCAGGTCGACCTTGTAAAGGCTAACCACGGTTGCGAGCTTGGCTTCAGCGGAAGCGGAACGCTCCATTTCGCGATCTAGCTTGATCTGCAAGTCATTGGCTGCGCCATTCGCCATGTTGGCGGAATCTTCAGCAGTGTTTGCAGTTGCAAGAGCTGCGTCGCGTGAATCCAAAGCATCGTCACGCTCTTGGCGGACGGCTTCGAACTGACGGTGCAGACCTTCTAGCTGGGTGGACTGTTGACCGTTGGTGCCCTCGAGGTCACCAAGCTTGCCATCAATCACCTGCAGGCTTGCGCGCAGATCCGAGTTTTGCTGACGTTCAGACTCTAAGCTCTCAGTGAGGGCCGTCTTGTCAGCAGTAAGGGTACTATTGTCGTTGCGAAGCTGAGCGCTCACCGAGTTAGCAGTGCGCAGTTGAGCATTTAAGTCTCCTTCTGTTGCAGCGTTAGCCTCTTTAAGCGATGCAACTTCCGCTTGAGAGGTCTCAAACTGATTGCGGTAATCCTCGCTGTGCCCAATTAGGGAAGCGGCTGCTCCCACGAAGAGGGCAGACAATGCGAGGTTCAAAACGACGAAAAACTTTCCGATGGTACTCATCCCAGATGGTGCGGGCTTGTTATGGGGAGGTGAAGCGCAGGGTCGCGCGGGGCTCAGTCTAGGCGTGCGTGGGCATTGGGTTTACGCCTGACAAGCGAAAAATCTATCCAACCCATCAAGAAGGGTCAAGGACTTTGATTCTCTTGCCCTGGAACCGCCTTTTCCGCCAAATTTGGATCCCTTGAATCAAGGCTAAAAGGCTGGCAATGGCAGCCCAAATCGGTCCTACCCAGAAACCGCCGAGGCGATATGGGCTGGCGGTCGCCTCGGCTGAAGCGATTGGAAGATCCACACCCCACCACCCGGCGACATTGGGCTCTAAACCGTAAACCACTTCTCCGTCGGACTTTACGAGGCAGGTATGGCCAGTATTTGTGGATCGAAGCATAGCTAGACCGGTTTCCGCCGCGCGTAAACGAGTTGCTGCAACCATTTGGTGCATCTCCAAACCCGCTGGACCGAACCAATCTTCGTTCGACAGAATGACAAAGGCTTGAGCGCCGGCATCGGCTTGGCGTCGAAACGGAGCTTCGAAAACATTTTCCCAACAAACTGTGCCGCCGAGGGCTGGAAGTGCGTCAATTCCATCCAATGGTCCGGCGTCGTCCGTCTTGTGGAAGTCGGGACGCAGGCCAAAATTGTTGTGCGCCCAGATTCGGAAGAACTCGGAACCGGGGAATGCGCCTCCAAAAGGCAGAGATTCACCAAAAGGCATAAGTTCTTGCTTGGAGAAATGGTCGAGCAGATGGCCGCGATCCTCGAACAGCACAAACTCTGTCCCCCTTGGGGAGTACTTGGTTTCGACTTCTTCCGCGGTTATGGGGTAATAAAAGTGTGCTCCAGTTAGGAAGTAGGGCCGATTCGGAGCTTTGGACAAGAGATCTTGCACCAGGGCGCGTTGCCGTAAGGTGACATCGGCCATGTCTGAGATTTCATCTGGCCTTTGCGGCCATGGGCGGCGCATGAGCCCCTGCGCATCTTCTTCAGCGGCTGGGTAAGCCCACATGGTTTCGGCCCAAATCACCAGATCGGCCGCTTCGCCGCCCGCAAAGGCCTCCCACGTCACTTTTTTCTGCCTCTCGTAAAACTCAAGCGCGGTCAACCAAACGCCGTTCTTCTCCTCTACTGAGACGTTGGGCTGCACGGTGAGGCAACGCAAAGTTTCGGTGGGTTCGGGAGGTGCAGATAGCCATGGACTGGCGCCAATGAGTAAGACCGCGAGCAAGAGGCTTGGACGAAGATTGCGCTGCTTCCAAAAGGCCCAAATGGAAACGCCCACACCAACTGCCAGCAGTACCAAGCCGGACTCGCCAATCACGCGGGCATAGGGATACAAGGGAGAAGGCTCCAGGGCTAGCCCCATAGAGGCCCAAGGCACCCCGCCGATGCCGAAATAGAACCATTTCATGCGCAGATACTCCGCTGCCGGCAAGGCAAGGAAAGCGGCAAAGGGCGTAGAAATACGCGAGCGCAACAATCGGTAAAGCACGCCTTCCATCCACCAAGAGCTCGCCAGGAGGACTGCCGCACCCAGCGGTGCCAGCGCGTGAACCGGCGTGAGGAAGGAAAAACAGAGCAGCCAATACACCAGGCCACCGACATAGTCCACCCAGAGCCGCGGTTGCTTTTCCCAAGCCATGATGCGCAACACCACGGAGACAAAAACTAACGGCCACAGCCAGTCCCCGAACCAACCGGGCATGGAGAGGGCACGGAGGATGGCAGCAAAAACGGTCAGCCATATCGCAGGCACTAGTGACACTCCAAGGGTAGGTAAGAGATGACGTCGCCGGAGCTCAGCGTTTGGTTGGCTTCAAGGACAAGCAACACTTCCGCGCCGGCCAAGCTGGTCCAATCGCCGGAACCTGATTCTTGAACGGGAGTGACTGTGGGAGTGGGACTGTCGGTAAATCTAGCCGGTAGATAACGAGGACGTCGACGACTACGAACATTTCCTTGCAAGGTGGCGGTGCGCATGGTGCGTGGATGAGCTGCAGAGCTTCCAGCGAGGCGGTCCACGATGAGACGTCCGAGCAACTCGAGCACCACAAAGGAGGAAATCGGGTTGCCGGGTAAGCCAAGGACAAAATGCCCGTCTTTTTCGCCGGCCCAAACCGGTTTTCCGGGCTGAATGTCCATTTTATGAAAGAGCTTCTCGACTCCAAGCTCCGAAAAAACCTGCGGGAGATAATCCTTTTCCCCCATGCTGACCCCACCAATGGTCACCACCAAATCGGCCTGCTCCAGAGCATCTCCGACTCCTTGGCGCAGGGCAGCTTTTTCATCCAGCAAATGTTGCTGGGCCACGACGTTGGCACCAAAGGATTCCAGCTGAACTTTAGAGAGTAAGCTGTTGGAATCGCGGACTTGATGCAACTCTGGCACGCCATCAAAAGGCACCACTTCATCGCCGGTGGAGAGGATGATGATTTTGGGCTTCTGGCTGACCTTCAAGGTGCCATAACCACAGCCCGCGATGGCACCCAAATCGGGTACCCGCAAACGATGTCCAGCTTTCAGCAATATCCGTCCAGCTTCCCCCATTTCGCCCGCCCGACGCACATGTTGGCCGGGAACGACCGCCTCCTCGATGTGAAGGACATTGCCCTCACGCGAGGTGCGTTCAATCGGGATCACGGCATCGGCGCCATCGGGCACGGTTCCACCAGTCATGACGGCCACCGCCTCACCCGCATGAAGTGGAGTTTGACCTGCGGTTCCGGCGAAATAGGTGCCCACGATTTCTCGAGGTTGGGTGCCATCGTCGCTCATGAGAGCAAAACCGTCCATGGCCGAGCGCCGTACTGGAGGTTCTATGCGGTCCAAAGCGATCGACTCGGCAAGAACCTCGCCCACGCATTCCCCTAGCGGAAGGTTTTGGGTGATTCCGATAGATTGCAAACGACCCTCCAACACTTGCAGAGCTTCTGCGTAAGGAAGCAAGTCCCCACCCTTACTTGATTGCGATGTTTGCGATTGAGTGCCCATGATGACGCTGGTTTCCCCAGCGAAGCCTCATAATAGGGCTCCCCGTGCTTCCTTTCTGCCATGACCTTCGATAAGACAACCCTACTCCTGTTTTCCCTGCTGTTCGCGCTAAGTTGTTCGCGCTCCGCAGGACAGGATGCCGAAACCGATGACGATTCTGCCGCTGGGGCCGAAGAAGTCACACCTGAGAAAGAAGCGGTCTTGATACGTGCTTCGCGCCTTACCCTTGGCACTGTGGAGAAGGTTCTGGAATCCACCGCCAATGTCATGTCGATGGACGTGGTCGAACTCATGCCGGAACGCGCGGAACCGGTGATCGAAGTTTTGGTGGAAGAAGGCGACTTGGTGGAGGCCGGTCAAGTACTGGCCAGACTGCGTGATGAAAATGCAATACTTGCAGTCGCGGAAGCCGATGTGCGCATGATGGAAACTCAGCAGGCCATGAATCAGGCACAACGCGAGCTTGAGCGCGATAAAAAGTTGATGGAATCCGGCGGAGCCACTGGTGTTTTATCCGATCGGGATCTGGAGACGCGTCGGCAAACCTGGGATGCAAGTAAGACGGCCCATCAAACCGCTGCTGTAGCACGTGACAAAGCTTTGCTCGACTTGGCTCAATGCGAGCTGATTTCTCCGATTAGCGGCACCATTAGTGTGCGCGATATTTCACTGGGCGACATGGCTACGGTCGGCCAACGTGCTTTTGAAATCACCGACCAAAGCAGACCGAAGGTAGTGCTTTACCGTCCTCAACGTGAGTTGAACGACTTGAAAGTGGGCCAACGCTTGGTCGCCACCTCCGATGCATTCCCGGGCCTGTCGGTTGGCGGCTACATTGAACGGATTGCACCCACTGTGGACCTTGCAACTGGGACCGTCAAAGTGACTGCTGCCCTGGAACCAAAGGGACTGATCATTCCAATTGGCATTCTGGCCAAGCTGGCTTTGGTTTTGGACACGCACGAAGACGTGTTGTTGATTCCCAAAAAGGCTTTAGTGCATGAAGGCAGTTTGGTTTATTGCTATGTCGTGCGCGATGGAAAAGCAGTCCGGGTAGACGTCGTGGAAGGATTTCAAAACGAAGACAAAGTGGAAGCTGCTGCAGGAACTGACCTAACCATCGATGACCTAGTCGTGGTAGTGGGCTCTGACCGCATTAGTGACGGCGACCCTGTGGAGATCGCAGACGAATGAGCCAGGAAGATTCGAATCGCCGTGGCATGGGGGGCTTGTTCGCTCTCGGTGTACGGCGACCAGTAGGCATGGGCATGATTGTTGCTGCGGCGGTGGTGTTCGGCATAATCTCGCTGAGCAAGCTCCCGGTCGACTTATTGCCGCCCGTGAACTACCCATCGCTCACCGTGCGCACCACTTACTCCGGTGCCGCTCCGGAAGATGTTGAGGAACGGGTCACCGAACGCCTGGAAGATGTCCTGGCTACGGTTGGCAATTTGGTACGCATCAGTTCTAGTTCGCGTGCCGAAGTTTCGGAAATCCTCATGGAGTTTGAATGGGGTTCGAACCTCCCCTTCTTAGTCCAAGACGTACGCGAACGCTTGGATCGCGTTTTCTTACCCAATGGCGTTGAGAAGCCATTGATCTTGCGCTATGACCCTAGCCTAGATCCAGTTTTGCGCGTCGCACTTTCTGGTGGTACCGATTTAGTACGTCTCCGCGACATTGCGGAAACGGAAGTGGAACGGCAACTGGAAGGTTTGCCTGGGGTGGCAGCTGTGCGTGTTAAAGGTGGACTGGAAGATGAAGTCCACGTTTTATTTGACCCTCAGAAGCTGGCGCGCTTCGGTGTATCTGGAAACGACATTCGCCAGCGCTTAATCGATGAGAACCTCAACGTGCCCGGAGGCAAACTAGAAGAGGGTTCTGTGGAATATGTGGTGCGTACGCTGAATCAATTTCGCACCATGGATGAAATTCGAAACTTGCCGGTCCTTACGGTGGGACAAACCATCGTCAAGCTACGCGACTTAGCCACAGTGACGCGCGCGAGCAAAGACCGCGATGTCATTCAACGCGTCGGTGGTGCTGAAGCGGTAGAGATTGCGGTGTATCGCGAAGCAGGTGCAAACATTGTTTCCGTCGCACAAGAAGTGCGTGAGAAATTGTTCGGCAAAACCGTCGACCCCAACCGCGGACCGCCCAAAGAAGACGAGAACGGCCTTCCACCTAAGGAGCCAGATCACGTCGAGACCAAGCTGCCATCCGACGTCAAGCTCACGCTCCTCTCCGACCAGTCCACCTTCGTTGCCGATGCAATTTCAGAGGTCAACAACGCCGCCATGTTCGGTGGAATTTTCGCGGTCTTGGTGTGCTATTTCTTCCTGCGACGTTTCGCCACCACCTTCATTATTGGCCTCGCAGTACCGATTTCCATCGTCGCCACTTTCGGCGCTATGTACAGCGCTGGCGTCTCCATGAACATTATGTCGCTGGGTGGACTTGCCCTTGGCATTGGCATGTTGGTGGACAACGCAATTGTGGTACTCGAATCGATTACCCGGTGTCGTGAAGAAGGCGACTCCCCGCGCGATGCAGCCATCCGCGGAGTTTCGGAAGTGGGTAGTGCGGTTACGGCTTCTACGCTAACCACCATTGCAGTGTTTGCCCCCATCATTTTTGTGGAAGGCATTGCCGGGCAAACTTTTGGTGACCAAGCGCTCACCGTGGTCGCTTCCCTGCTAATTTCCTTGGCCGTGGCCTTGTTCTTTATCCCGGGGCTCGCCGCGCGTATTCAGCTGACCGACAAGGACAAGCCAGAAGGTGGCCTTAGCGGGTTAGTCCAGCGCCTTAGCTCGCAACTCCTGCCGCACATCCGTTCGGGGAACTTCTTTAAGGACATTAGCAATACCAAGCGTGCGCGCTTTTTTGTGATTGGCGCAGTATTTGGCTTAGCTGCCTGCGCTCTTTGGATCTTCGTCATTCCACCACTCGATGACGCATGGGTAAAGGAAGGAGCAAAGAACCAGGGCGACAGGAATCCAGTGCCTCAAGGGGTACAACAGAAAATGGCCATCCTGAATTTCCTGGCCTTTTTGTTGTCCCTGCCATTCCTTTGGGTTTGGGTTCAGCCACTCATCGTCCTGGCGTCGCGCACTTTGTTCGACTTGGTGAGCGTGCTTCTGTTCGTGTTAAAAGCAATCGTCGCACTTTGCCTTGGCGTCATGCGCATCGTGCTGTGGCCGCCTTCCTTCTTGATGAACCTCCTGTTTAACTTTTCGGAATATTTCTACCCCAAGGTTTTGCGCGCCGCACTGCGTGCGCCCGCCATCGTTTTGCTCATTGCCCTCGGCGGCGCCGCACTCACCTTCCGTAGCGCCGACGACATGGGTCGCGAGCTTTTACCGGAAGTCATGCAAGGCGAGTTTACTGCAGAACTGTTCTTCCCTGCAGGAACACCACTCCTAGAAACCGATTTCCTCGCACGCAAGATGGAGGCGAACATTCGCACTCTGGAAGGCGTACTTGAAACCGCCATCACATCTGGCTCCGACCGGGAAACGGTTTCCACCGAGGAGACGGGCCCACACACAGCGCGCATTTCGATTCGTCTCGACCCTGACTTTGACGATCCGCACGCACTGGAGCGTCGGGCCGAAGCGCAAATTCGCGGCCTTATGGAACGCGAACCCGCCCTAGGTCGTTTTTCCTTGCGTCGCCCGACCTTGTTGGCGATGAATGCACCCTTGGAAATCGAGATTATCGGCGACGACCTAATGGTCCTTAGCGAGATGGCGCAGAAAACCATGGCTTCGCTACAAGGCGTTCCAGGTTTGGTCGACGTGCGTTCCTCCTTGCGCCGCGGCAATCCGGAAATTCGGATTACACCGAACCGGAAAATGCTTGCGCGTCACGGCCTCACCGCTGCGCAAATCTCCAGTAGCCTACGACTTGCGGTGGAAGGCGAAACGGCCTCTACCTTTCCTGGGCGCGATGAACGCATTGACATTCGCGTGCGAGCCGACATGGATGGCATGAAACGCATTGAGCAGCTCATGGATATTCCAGTCAACCCAGACGCAGAACATCCATTACCGCTCGGTGCCGTAGCCGACTTCACCTTGCAAGATGGCCCTAGCGACATTCGCCACATCCGTGGACGTCGTGCGGCTGTGCTTTCCGCATCGCTCGCCGGTTTCGATTTGGGTGAAACCAGTCAAGCCGTTGGCGAACGCCTTGCAACGCTAGAAATTCCACCAGAAGTCAGCATCAGCCTCGGCGGTCAAACCGACGAAATGGCCGAAGCCCTTAACTCTCTTCTGTTTGCCTTGGGGCTTGCAGTGTTCTTGGTTTACGCCGTGATGGCTGCGCAGTTTGAATCGTTACTGCAACCCTTCCTGATTCTGTTCTCGGTACCACTCGCTGGGGTTGGCGCCATCTCCGTCATGCGCTTGACCGACACCCCTATCTCGGTGGTTGCTTTACTCGGTGCCGTCATTCTGGCAGGCATTGTGGTGAACAATGCGATTGTGTTGGTGGACCGCATCAACCGTAACCGCATCAAAGGCATGGAGCTGAAAGAAGCCATTCTCGAAGGCGGTCATGCGCGTCTTCGTCCGATTCTCATGACCACCACCACCACCGTCCTTGGCATGCTGCCGATGACCGGTTGGATCCCATGGCTAGGTGGTCAACAAGGCGCCGAACTGCGCACGCCAATGGCTATGGTCGTCATTGCCGGTCTCATCAGTTCGACGGTGCTCACCTTGCTCGTGATTCCAGCGGGTTATCGTCTCTTGGCTGCCCTTGAGCGTGGCGACCGCAAACCGAAGGAGCAAGTCGCTGTCTGATTCTCAAGATTCCGCCTTGGTGCGCTTCTTTCGCGGCTTGGTCCAACACCCGATTGGCGTTCTCATGATTTCGATTGCCCTTTTGGGCATGAGTGTCATTGCCGCCAAGCGTATTCCACTGGAGTTGGTCCCCTCTGGACTCACCGGTTCCAGCATTTCCATCGATGCCAGCTGGGAGGGTGCCAACCCGATCGAGTTAGAGCAGAAGGTGTTGAAGCCTATTGAGAAAGAGCTACGTTCGATTTCCAACTTGGAGGAAATCGTTTCATGGGCGTCCGACGGCAGCGTCGGCTTTAATCTTCAGTTCCCTGGCAACCTTGACATGGACCTGATTTACAGCGAGGTCGCAGATCGTATCGAACGCGCCCGCCCGCTGCTTCCATCGGAAGTCGACCGCATTCTGATTCGCAAAAGCGGCGTGAATCAGATCCCAGTCATGTTCGCCGGCATTCAATACAACGGTATTGATGACGAAGTTGCCCAGGACTTGATTTCCAATGTATTAGTCCCGCGCTTGGAAGCCATTGATGGCGTTGCTAGTGCAAACTCTTGGGGCCTGACTCCCCTATCGGTACGCATTTGGCTAGATGAGCAAAAGGTCAGCGCCAACCGCATCGATATTGGTGCCTTGGTTGCACGGCTCCAGGGCGACAACGTTTCTTCACCGGTAGGCGACCTAGATGACGGGGGCTCGCGTGCCATCATCCGTGTGGATTCACGCTTTAAGACGCTGGAGGAAATTGAGAATTTCCCAGTGCGCGACGGAATGGTGATTAAAGACATCGGGCGCGTGGTGAAAGCGCGCAGTGCACCAGAGTTCCTGTTTAAGTTTGGTGGCCAATACAGCACCACCGTACAGCTGACCAAGGAGAGCTCCGCAAATACCTTTGAGCTTTGCGAACGCCTCAACGAAGAGTTCGAAAACCTCCTGCCCGACGATCCAGTTCTTGGGCGATTTTCGTACATTATCTACTTCGACCAAGGTGAAATGATTGGTCAAAGCATTATGGGTTTGGTCGACGACTCCCTTCTCGGTGGAGCCATTGCCTGTTTAGTGCTTTTCCTTTTCCTGCGCCGCCTTTCCTACACCCTGTTAATTACGCTTTCGATTCCGTTCGCGGTTTTGATCGCTTTGAGCTACCTCTACTTCAGTGGCAACAGCTTGAACTTAATGTCCATGATGGGCATTACGATTTCTATTGGCATGTTGGTCGACAACTCCGTGGTGATTGTGGAGAGTATTTTCAAGCGTCGTGAAAAAGGTGCTAGCACCTTGGACTCGATCAGTCGTGGTCCTTCCGAAGTGATGCTTGCCATCATTACTGCGACGCTCACCACCGTAGTGGTGTTTTTACCGCTCATGTTCCTTACCGAGGATCGCGCCCAACGCGTGATTGCAGGCGCCATTGGCATGCCTCTTATTGTCGCCCTGCTCGCTGCCTTGGTGCTTTCCATTTTCATGGTTCCGGTGGCCGCACGCTTCTTGCAACACAAGGGCAAGCGTGCCGAAAAGTCTTCGAAAGCAGCTGGGCATATGCCCGCCTGGATGACGAAACCTTTGCTGGCCACTTTAGGGCTGGCGCTTAAGTACCGTTTTGCGGCTTCGGTGACTTGTGTGGCACTGCTAATGTCGCAGTCCATTGCCACCACCGGCCTTGGGTCTACCGGCAGGGGTGAGGGCGATGATGGCCAAGTGGATATTAGCTTTGACTTTACCGATGGCACCCGCCTCCTTGATGGCCACGAAGAAGTAGAATTCATCGAGAGCGTTTTACTCTCCGAAGAGTTCAAGACCTCCTTCCCAGCTGTCGATACCGGGATCTGGTTCAATGAGGATGATGGCCAGATTATGGTGTGGCCTTCTAAGCCCTTGAAGGCGCGTGAAAAGGAAGCGCTTATGACATACCTCAAAGAGAATCTCCCGCAACGCTCGCGGGTAAAATTTCGTTTTGAGAAGGAGTTCAACCAAGGCAACTCCCAAGATTTGGAGTGGACCCGCATTCGTGTGGAAGGCCCAGAAAGCACCGGCGTTGCTGCCTTGCTAGACCAAGTTCGCGAAGCTGCTCTGCTAAGCCCGGACTTCACCGAGGCCAGCAAAGATCGCGGCAAAAACCGTGAGATTCTAGTGAGTCTCGACCGCGAACGCATGAGCCGTTTGGGAGTCAACAGTCGCTCGGTGATTGGAAATATTGAATGGACTATGCGTGGCTTTATGGTGTCACGTTTCGAAACACCAAACCAAGACTTGCCGCTGATTATTGAGTACGACACGCCGACCAACCCGAACCGCGCTAGCTTGGAAGAGATGAGCATCGCCACCAACAACAACCTGGTGCCGTTATCAACTTTTGCTGAATTCACCAACTCGCGTTCCAATAGTGGCATCTTCCGTCGCGATGGCAAGCTTTCCGATTCCATCGGATTGAAGGCCAAAGACGAGGACATCAAAGCCGCTTATGCTTCTGCAGCGAGGTTAATGGATGACATACCAATGCCTGAAGGGTATCGCTGGACGCAAGATGGTGGTTGGTCTAAAACCCAGGACGAAATGGACGACCTCATGAAAGCCATGATTCTTGCCATCGGCCTGGTCTTCCTGCTCATGGGACTGCTGTTCAACTCGGTGGTGCTTCCGCTTTCCGCCCTCACCACCATTGTCTTCGCAATCCTCGGAGCCAACTGGGCGTTCTACCTTATGGATCAACCGGTCGGCCCGATGGAATTCATCGGCATGATTGTGTTGGCCGGTGTGGTGGTCAACAACGGCATTGTGCTGATTGACAGCATTTTGCAGTTCGAACGCACTGGCCTCGCCACCCGCGATGCCATTCTCGCAGCAGTCAAAGACCGCATGCGTCCGGTCTTTATAACTGCGCTCACCACGGTCTGCGGCTTGCTTCCCATTGCCCTCTCCGAACCTTCTGGCGGCGGCATGAACTTCCAAGGGCTTGCCATCGGCATTGTGGGCGGCATTACGGTGTCGACCTTCTTCACCTTGACTGTGGTCCCGCTCTCCTTCTCGCTGCTCCGCGATTTAGGATCCCTGTTTGCAAACGCATTCCTCGGCAAACCACTGCCGTGGGCTAAGGTGAGCTAGGAAAACTTCTTCCAGCCGAGACCTTTACGGCAGGATGCCCTACAATAAGGGGCAACCCAGTCATGGCGACGTTCCTTGAAGGCAATCCAGCGGATTCTAATGGTCGATTTGCGATCGTAGTAGCCCGCTTCAACACAGACATCACCGAGTCTTTACTCGACGGATGTTTGCACACCCTTGCCCAAAACGGCGTAGGCCTCGACAACATAGATGTCGCACGAGTCCCGGGTGCCTTTGAGTTACCCCTGACTTGTGATCGGCTCGCCCGCTCTGGGAATTACGCAGCAGTGATTGCATTGGGTTGTGTCATTCGTGGTGGCACGCCTCACTTCGATTACGTTTGCACGGAAACCATCCGCGGCTTGATGGACGTCAACCTCGGCCATGGCGTTCCTGTCATCATGGGTTTACTCACTTGCGATGACCTCGCGCAGGCACAATTCCGTGCCGACCGCAAGGTATTCCAAGGCAGTGATCAGGCCGTAGAAGGCCGCACTGAAAAAGAGACCCCACGCTCTAACAAAGGTTCGGAATGCGCCGAAGCCGCCCTCGAGATGTCTTCCCTCCTATCTCGGATTTAAATTATGGCTCCTGTTAGACGTCGTACGCGTGCGCGCGAACTTGCCCTTCAATTCCTTTACATGCTGGAGCTGCGCGGCAGTGAAGCTATGGAAGAATTGGTTCCCTTTGTCGAGCACCACACCAAGGGATCGCGCGACCGCAAAGGCCGTGGTGGGTTGGCCGAGTTCACTCTCACTCTTGCACGTGGCGTGGTGGAAAACCGCGTAGAGCTAGACCGCTGGATTGAGACCATCGCGCGTAACTGGCGGATGGACCGCATGGCGCACTTGGACCGCAACGTGCTGCGCTTAGCGGTTTTCGAATTGATTTTTGAAACTGATACGCCATATAAGGTAGTCATCAACGAGGCCATTGACATTGCCAAGCGTTTTTCGACGGCGCAATCGGGCTCCTTCGTAAACGGCATCTTGGATCGCGCACGTCTGATGATTGCCGAGGCCCGCGAAACTCCGGGCAGCCATCCGGTACCGCCGAAAGCCAATGTCGCGCCCGAGCCTTTCGCCACCAAAGGCAATCTGCGCCCAGATGCTGCCGCGGCGGAAACCATTCCATTCTCTTCTGTGCCGGTGCCGCGCCCTCGCAAGCGCACCTCTCCGGCTGACGGCCTCTCCTAAGCACCCGCCCTTCGATTCATGGTTTTCGCCCGGCTTAAAAAGGGACTCTCCCGCACTCGCAACCGCCTGTCCAATGCCATGCGTCGCCTTGCCGGCGACAACAGTGCTGAGGAAACCTTAGAAGCTCTCGAGGAGGTGCTTTACTCCGCAGACGTCGGCCCTTTGGCGACCGAATTGCTGAAAGAAGTCGAAGGCGAACTGAAGAAAGGCAACTTGGCAAAGGCTGGAGAAATGCCGATTTGGTTGCGGCAACGTTTGCTCGAAGTGGCTCAAGGCCCCGACGGCGACCCCCTGCCCTTGACTGCTAAATCTGGCCCCACCGTCATCTTGATTGTGGGCGTGAATGGTTCCGGCAAAACCACCTCCATTGCAAAACTAATCACTTGGTTACGTAATCGTGACCAGAGCGTCTTAGTTGCTGCATGCGACACTTTTCGCGCAGCCGCCGTGGAACAGTTGGCAATTTGGTGCGAGCGCACTGGCGTGGATTTGATCAAAGGAGCGCAAGGTTCCGATCCAGCTTCCGTCGCGCACGACGCCGCCCAAGCTGCCAAGGCCCGCGACGTGGACATCCTTCTAGTGGACACCGCGGGTCGTTTACATACGCAGAAAAACTTAATGAAGGAACTTGAGAAAGTTTCACGGGTCATCGGACGTCAAATCGATGGCGCCCCTCATCACACCGTGTTAGTCCTCGATGCCACCACCGGCCAAAATGCCGTGCAACAAGCCCGTCAATTCGGTGAAACGGTGCCGCTGTCGGGAGTGTTCCTGACCAAGCTAGACGGCACCGCAAAAGGAGGCGCAACTTTGTCGATTGGACACCAGTTGGGACTTCCGGTTTTGTTTGTAGGTCTGGGCGAAAGTAATGAGGACATCGAAGTTTTTGAGCCTGAATCCTTCCTCGACGCTCTGCTTGAGCCGCGCGCCGAGGAGGCAGAAGCCTGAACCTTACTCGCAACATGGTGCCATGGGCAGCCGCCGCAGTGGTGCTTCTTCCCATGCTTACCTGGTCGGCTTATCGCCTAGATGAGGCGCGAGCCGATGGCGCGAGTTTTTCCATGTTGGCGTTGGCCTTTACCGCCTTCACTTTATGGAAACAAAAACGACTGACCGTGTTGCCGGGTAGTTTTCTGGTGGTGGGTGCCTTGGTCTGCGGGTTGATTCCGCTATTCCGCCTCGCCGGCGGGAGTACTGGATGGGCACCGAGCCTTGGTGGTCTTGCAGACCGCGCACCTCTGCTTGCCGCATGGGTTTTGGCGGCTGCGGCGGCGACTTGGAAGGAGTTGTCCGCGCGTAGCTTGGCGCTGCCTCTGCTTTTCGGCGGTGGGATTGCTGCGCTGCTTGGTTTAGTCCAAGCCTTCGGATGGGATCCACCTGGGTACGACTCCTTGTTGTCGGTGCGCCCGGCATATCCCTTTGCCGGACCGAGTCATGCCATCGAAGTGCAACTGCCACTGCTACTGCTTGGCTTAGTTTTCCTGCCGAAGGATTTACAACAGCGACGCCTCTTCTGGATGGCGTTGGCCCCAATTGCAGTGCAAGTCGGATACCTCGGCTCCAACGCCGGACGCCTGGCTCTGCTTGCGGGAGCTGCCTGGATGCTCCTGCGCCAACGCGCCACACGACTCCCGATTCTCACCGCTCTAGTTTTGGTGGTTTGCGGAGAACTCACGCGCACTCTGCTCGGTGGCGCCAGCATCCTCCCGCCCGACTCTGCCCCACGTGGCGTTTCAGTGCGTTCTGAAATCTATCTCGCGTCTGCAGACCACATTCTCACCCACCCGATGGGTATGGGCATTGGCCAATTTGAATCCGACTATCCAGAATGGCGTGCTGAAGAAGAAGCACGCCTAAGCTCTGGCAACTGGGCCGATACCTCGCATAGGATTCCGAAGACCCCGCACCAGGAGGTTTTGCTGACTGGTTTGGAGTTAGGTTGGGCAGGTGGTCTCTTACTGGCGGTTGCGCTGCTTCGCCTTGCACTAAAACGCCGCGAAACCGGCGGCACCGAGGCGATTTGGATTGGCATAGGTGTTATGGCCATGCTGCGTTCTCCTTTTAGCGACAACCCGGCAGCACTTGGCCTTGCCGCATTGCTGCTTGGCAGTGATCTCCGCACTTGGGCGCCAGCTCTACGACACCCGGGCTTTTCTTTTTTGCCCCTGACACTCGGGATTGTGGCGGTTACTCCAGCGTGGGCGCAACTGCGCGGTGAACATCATGTTGCTGCTGCCGTGGCCGATCAAGAACTACTCGCAGAGCACCTGAACGATGCCATTGAAGTGCGTCCATGGGACAACCGCAGCTTGGTCCTGCTTGGGTCTTATTATTTCGCCAGTCAAGACTTCTCCGCCGCGCGCGATTGCTTTGATCGTGCCTTGGTGCACAACCCCACCGACCTGGCTGCACTCACTGCTTACATCAAAGTGGAGATGTTCGCTCCTGATGGTGACGAAGTCCTCATGCTGCGCCTATTAGCGCGCGGAGAAGAGTTTGCTCCTTTCCATCCGAGCGTCAAGCAGGCGCGCATCCTGTGGCTCGACAGCTACCGCAAGGCATTCCAGGATGAAGCGGTCCGTCGCATTCAGCTGGGGATTCCAAATGCTGCACCGTGGTGGACTGCCATGCATCTCGCCGAAGCTTATATGGCAGCTGTCGAAGGCGACCATGGGACCACGAAAAATGCGCTTTATGCCGCTGCCGCCATGGCGAAAGGTGGGCACAAGGGCTTATTGGAACGCACTGCCGAGCAACCCGACTTAGAGCCACAACTGATCGCGCAGCTCACTCGCCGCGTGTTCCCGGAGTGGCCCCGAGTTGCTTATTAGACGAGCTGCTTAGAGCTCCATCTCTTCGACATCCTGAACAACCTTGGTGAGGCCGTAAAGGTTCGACATGCCTTCAAAGGAAAGTACATCGGACTGGAAACGTTGGCTAGCAATGGTTTGCGCACTGTACTCAGCACGATCGCGCTCGCTTGGCCAGATTTCCTCAACGTTGGCAGGACGACGTCCCTTCAACTGAGCAATGACAATGCCATTCTCACCGTAGACTTCTGGGCCAATCACTTGACCGTCTTCCAGCGCATCAAGTTGGAAGGCAACCATGTAGCGCAAGGTAGGCAGAATCTTGCTGTCGGAAGGCCAGATTGGGTCGGTGGTACGACGGTTGGTTTTGGAAATCCAACCCATTTGCTCGACTGCGTAATCGGCACCTGCAAGGGCCGCCGCGAAGGCATCGGCGTCCATGACGACCGGGTCTCCCTCGACCGCATCTTCTCCTTTCGGCAAACCTTCGACAAAAGCATCGGCAGCTTCTTGGGCGAGAACGCTTTGCTGACTTTCACGCCATAGAGTCACGACCTCGTCGTGAATCTCGGTGAGTTCGGGCATGGCACGATCGCGACGGTCCAAAGGACGTGCCAAGTAAACCATGCCTTCGGTCTGGATTGGAGTTTGTACCCAGAAGTTGATCTCTGCGTTAAACAAACGGCGCAACTGCATGTGGCCGAGACGCTCAACCTCTGGCAGATCGCTGTAGGCCACCATGGCCTCGTGCTTCACGTATTCAGCTCCCTTCTCGGCAGCGAATGCCGCTGCATCTTCTGCTTGAGGCAGTTCCAAGGCGAGAGTGGTGATCGCTTTGTGCAACAAGTAATCCTTACGCAAACGGTCGCCCAACTCTTCCACGGTCAGGTGGTCGCCCAACTCGATGTCGACTTCAGCGCCCTCTTCAGGCTCAGGACGACGGTAAAGCGAGAAACGATTGGTCTGGTAGAAACCGTTCAGGATTTCTTCCGTAGGCTCTTCTGGCGTAAACCAAGCTTGCACAGCTTCGCTTTCGAGAACGTCTGCGGTAAGCACGACGGTGTCAAAAGAAACCGCTTGCTCGACTTCGAGGTCACGGCGCTGCGTGCCATTGAGGCCGGTTTCGAAGTAAGTTTGTAACTCCTCTTCTTCAGGCTCGAGAGCCGAAGCGGCATCGGCGAATGCCGATGGGTGCAGAACGGCGTACTGCACATCCATTTCCTCGTAATCCTTAGCCCATGCTTCGAGGATGTCCGATTCAGAAGGCAAGGCTGCCATGCCGAGCATGCCGACCAAAGTTTGAATGCGCACTGCGGAACGCACCTGCGCTTCAAACTGACGCGCATTGGCGAAACCGAGCTGACGATAACGACGCTCGTATTCAGTAGCTCCAAGTTGCGAGAACGGCGCGAGATAGGCCGCAAGTTGCGCATTGGTCACGATGACTTCCATGTCATCGGCCAGCTTCATGAGGCCTGCAAAAGCCAAGTTGCTCTCCTCCTCGTCGGCATCTTCTGGGAACAAAACGATACCAAAATTCTCTCCCCAGCTACGCAAACGGCTAGCCCGGTAGGAGTCTTCTTGAGTGATATCGACCGTGCCCTGGTGCGGCAACTCCATGGTTGCATGAACCGGAGGACCGCCTCCAAGCCATCCACTGATGACATCGGACATAGGGCCAGTCACCGAGAAGATCAAGAGACAGAACACTGTCACTCCTCCAATCATCCAGCGCCGTAGCGGCGACATGGGTTCATGAGTGTGAACAGCAGCGTGTTGGTCGACCACTTTGGCCTTTGGGTTGGATTTCGACATGCTTATTGGGGCGTAGAGCCGTTTTCTCTAGCCGGGAAGTGTACCCCCTCCCGACAAGTGAGCATACTATTCCGCAGACAGCTCTTCTTCCGGAGAAGGAGACTCTGACTCTGCGGCAGGTTCAGGCTTGGTTTCGGCCACGATTTGCTCAGCAGGGTTTGCCAAGCGACCGGCGTCAGGTAAATCTTCAAGATCCCGTAAGCCAAAGCGGTCAAGGAATTCTTTACTGGTGCCGTACAAGAAGGGACGGCCAGGTAAATCGGCGCGGCCAAGAATGCGCACCAAGCGTAAATCCAAAAGGTGACGCAGGTGCGTTCCAGATTTCACGCCGCGGATGGCATCGATGTCGGCCTTCAAAACAGGCTGACGGTAGGCCACCAAGGCAAGCACTTCCAATCCGGCTGGGCCGAGAGTTTCCTTTTGCGCAGTTTTGCGCACAGCCTGCAGAGAATCGGCCATCTCTTCGCTGGTCAACAAACGCCAGCTGCGACCGACCTGATGCAAGACCAACGGAAGGTTGCGCTCTTCCATCCAATCCTCGAGCGCCGCCAAATGCTGGCGTGGGCTGAAATGTTCCAACTCCTCCAACACGGCCTCTGGAGTGCATACCTTTTCATCGGAATCCGCCTCGGCATTCTCCGGAGTTGGATAGAGCACCTGACGAATCCGTTCCAGATTGACGACTTCGGGTGAGGAGAACAACAGCGCGAACAAAAGACGCAGCTTGTCGTCGGAAATCTGTGGCTGGTTGTCCACAGTGGCTTCAGCGGGAGAACTCAAAGGCTTGTGTCGGGCCAGCGAAAGGCGAAAGGCTCGACGAAACAGTATAGCGACGGGACATCTTCTCAAACCAGGCCCGGGCCTCAAGTGCGTCGATGGGCTGAGATTCAAGTTCATCTAGCAAGACATCGATCGGTGGGAGCTGGGATTCTGGGGCTAGAACCTGGGTGACCACACCCACCCGCCAGCTGCGATCGCCCTCAAACTGGATCGGGCCGACAATTTGGCCGAGGCTGGGGTTTTGCAACTGCTCCCCCGCTTCACCGGGCAAATCTCGGCTCATGGGTGGATAACTGCCATCTGGGTTTGGGCCGGAGATTAGAGATTCTGAAAGCATGGATTTCGGATCCCGCCCACTTTGAAGACTGGCGGCCCATCTACGCGCTTGGTTGGCATCGCCGGTCACGAACCAGAACATGCTCACCCGACCGCTTAGACGAGCATCGGCACGGAGCACGGCCTGATAAAGCAGGTTATGCGCCAAATTCTCGCGGTAGAGCGGTTGGATGTCGCGCCACAAGGCATCGTGGCGTGCCATGGCCCAATCATCGGGAGTGGTTTCGTTACCGAGTTGGGCAACCAGGCCCTTAGAAAAGGTTTGGAAGGCAAGGTCGACTCGCCTTGCCGGAAGCACCACACCGAGTTTTTGCGATTCCAAACGCGCCATTTCGGTGCGCACCACACTTCGGCTTAGGTCCGCAGATTCGTCAGGAAAAACAAAAGCCATTTGCGCGACGAAAGCGCGAAGATTCAAACCAGCGCCATCAACTACAATCCCAGTAACGCTGGCATTGCGTTGGGTGCGCTGCAGCCCGGAATTGGATTGGGTCGACGTCGGCCCGCTCTGACAGGAAGCTGCGAGCAAGCAAAAGCCGACGACCCCAATCCGCGCAATCACTTGAAGTTCACACTTCGTTTTACTTGAACGCCGTGACAAGTTGGGCACTCCTTCTTGCGTTGGCGTGCACCTTCCGGCGACACATCCATCACTTCGATGTAACCATTGCCGGCACAAGTCGAGCAGTAGCTGAACTTCACCGACAAGACTTTGAAGTCACCTGAGAACTCCGAATAGTAAGCCAGCATCCACTGAAAACGTGCGGTCACGCTGGCGCGCATCCACCAATCTTCTGGGCTGACATCTCCGGCACCAGCACCACTTGCAGAACGACGAGAAGCCTGGATGTTATCCATGTAACGGCTCATGCGGTCTTCCATTTCCTTTTGCTGAGCCGACTTGCCATCGTTGGCTTCATCTTCTTCGGCAACCAAGCCAGCGCGAGCACGCTCTTCTCCGAGAACCCAGGTGCCATCATTAAAGCCGGCAACGTGCGCGGTTGCACCACCTTCGAGACGTGCGAACCAACGCGCATCGATCGTGCCGAGATCCAAGTGAGTGTCCAAGTCTTGGATTTCTTCGAGCAGCTGTTGACGCACCATAATTGGTACTTCGGTTTCCAACCAACTGGTTAACTCATCCATCGGCACGGTTTTCTCCAGTGCCTTGCGCTTGATGACTTTGGCTACGCGGTTAAACCAGTGGCGTTCCAAGTAGCGGGTTACGGCAGCATTACGACGCCCTTCAAAGCGGTCAGCAATCTGCAAGTACTCGCCACGCAAAGGTGAATCGCCATGATCATGGTCGAAATCTTCAATCAAGCCTTCGGCAACCGTGAAACGATTACGGTGCATCATTTGACGAATGATTTCCAACTTCTCCGCTTCGACGCGGTTGGCAATGGTGTCGTCCAACTTGCTCACCGCACCTTCGATTCGACTCAACAATGCAGTGTCCCCTTCTGCAGTGGCAAGCGTTTCGCTTAGCTCATAATGCACTTTGGCTTCGTCGAGCGCGAACATCACTTCGAGCTCTTGTGCGAAATCGAAGTTCGCAAAACGATCCGCGCTATCCACTTGCGGAACGCGTTCCCCGTAGTACTGCTCTGGAGTCAGAATGGTTAAAGCTTCCACGACTACTTTTTCGGGCGGCGCAGCAAGGCGCGACTTCGGCACCAGGGAAGTTGTATCGCGGACACGGATTTCCAAGTTGCGGTTATCTTCGCGCAACAACCGTCCAATGATCTCGCGACCATTCTGCAGCAACACGCGATGCGCAGTAGTCATTGGCACTTCGGTTTGATTGCGATACCCAAAGCTATCGCGCAAACGGTCCGCTTCACCAGGGAATAAATCACGCCAGGTTAATTCATAACGTCCGCCGTCCATGGCAGTGGTCAGGATTAAACCATCAAGGTCATGCTCGACAATCGCACCTACAAGTAGGCGGCCATCGCGCAAACGCACGACTTGGTCATCGCCATCGTGTTGGATGGCAGGCATGAGAAAAGAAGTTAAGAGTACGGCGAGCATCATTTTTTCTGGCCCTCAAGGAACCGCGCGATGGGTACGTCTTCCTCTAGGAGAAAGGTCACGCGACTTAAAGCACGATCTGGAGATTTGCGGTAGAACCGAAGTTCGGCGCGACGCAAGGCAGGGTTATCTCCAGCGGGTCGCACAATGAGGTCATAGCGATATCCAGAAGAGCCGGGCACCGCCTCCCCCTTCATTTCGCGTAGACCGGTAATTTTGCCCGTGGCGTCGACCATCCATGCATTTTGGCGGACGTATTCCACCAAGGGTTCGACCGACGGGGCGAGTTCGGCATGCACTCGAGCACTTTGCTCAAGGTTGCCGCCAACTTGGAATAAGCCCAATAGGGCAGTAATCCCAAACATAAAAATGGCGATGGCAATCACCACTTCGATCAGGGTAAAGCCCTGCTTTTGCTTGGCTGCGTTCGGCATCATGGAAGACGTCGACCTCCTGCGGGAACGGTGCTGTGACTGGAGTAACGCGTAGGGAAATAGACTTCACTGCGCGCATCATGTTCCCGCGGCAAGGTGCCTCTTTGCCCCCGTCCATGAAAACTAATGCTTGGGAACTGTCCACCGACGCTGATCCATTCCTTTTCTACCAAAACCATATCCGGCATTTTCAAAGGCGCACTGCCTCGTAGCTTCATGCTGGTCGGCTCATTGTCCATGCCATTGTCCAACAACGGTGGATGCTTACGTGAGCTTCCAGAAACATGATCAACCACCAACTCCACGCGCGACGGAAAGTCGAATAGCTGATAAGACTCGGCACGATATTCGGTGCGACTTACGCTGCCATCTTGGACTGCGAACTCGGTCCACAGAACTCCGTCCATGACCACGAGCCCAGTGCCTGAGCGAAGCATTTCTCGGGCGACACGCGGGTCCTGCAAAGGAGCCGAAGGGTTCTCGACCTGCGCAAAACGCACCAAGCGATTCAGCGGACTTCCGGGAGCTTCTGGCACTAAGGACCACATGATTTCAACTGCTGCTTGCCCCGTCGGCTCGATCGAAGGCAGGGAAGACCCGTCGGCCAGGAAACGCAGGCGAGGCATAAAAATCGAAGGCTCTCCGTCTTCTGAGCCCGGGATTTCCCAAGAGTCGACAATCATCCAACCGCGTGGGCCGGTGTGCATGGCGCGCAAATCTCCACGAAAGCGCTCCACTGTGGAAGCGTAAACCAAATCGCCACGCCCACGTCGTTCGCCTGCACTCCATAAGTTAAGTACCGAATCCATGACCTGAATCACAAAGGTTGCCAACACTCCAAACAAGAAGAGTGCGAGCATGACTTCGATCAGAGTCATTCCGCTTTGTGCGCGGGCCTTCACTCGATGATCTCCTGGCTTCGCTCGATGCGACTCGAACCGAGGTAATCGATGACGAAGTTGCGCAAGCGTGGAGCTTGAGTCCAACCTACCGCAGTAAAGGTTGTTGGATCAAAAGCACCGGCGCCCCAGTCAAACATAATGCGTAGATCAAGGCGATCGTTGCGGAAGCCCAAAGGCTGAAAGCCACCGGATACACTCTTGTCGCTATGAAAGAGGGTTAAGCCTGGAGTGGTGCGCGGATCGTCTTCCCACGAAGCAGGACCGGTGCGCGCAAGCACCCGAATCGCATGCGAGCTGTCCGGCAACTCGGTCTGATAAGAAATGCCGCGCCAGAAGGCATCGGGTTCGTTGTAACCCAATTGCAACCAAGCCCCCACTCCACTATCCGATTTAGGAATGTAGTTATCCATCCAGCGGTTGGGGAAACTGTAAACCAAAGTGCCCGCCTGGTGCGTGGCAGGCTGGGTTCCAAAACGGCCGCGCAGAATGCCTTGCCCTACCTGCCCATCGGGACCGCGTCGTTCACGAGGCATGGAAATCGCGCCGCCGGTTCCGCGGAGAGGTGCATGCATGAGTTCATCATCCACCAAAATCATGCCGCTACGAGCAAATCCCGCTTGGTTTTCGATCTGAATGGATTCTGCGAATAGATCTAAGTTGCCATCTAGAGCCGCCGAAGCGCGACTATCCATGAAGCGCACGGAAGTGCCCGAACTATGCCCGCGGATTTCCGTTCCAAGGAAACCGCGCCCCTCAGGAGCGATGGTGAACTCACCGTTGGTCGAATCGAGATCCGAATAAGCAATCAACTCACCATCAATATCAAGCAATCCACTGCGCGGTAAAACATTGAGCCAATCGCCAGCCTCGACTCCAGGAATGCGCAAACGGAAGCCATCCAACATGAAGTCACGTTCATTGGCTCGCAAGACACCGGTTGCACCTTCTAGCAAGTCTTCGCTCAGAAAGAAGTTTCCGCGTGCGCTTAAAATTCCAGTTTGACCTTGTCCGCCAACTGCGGCGAGGGAAACTTCATCAACAAAGCCTTGCAGGTTTGGAGAGGTCCCTGCGGCAGTTCCACCCACCACTAAGTTGCCGAGGTTGCGCGGGCGTTCATGGTTCGGGAACTTACTCAAACGGCTAAATTCGCGTCGATCCTGCCCCAAATACGTCGTGGCCAGTTCTTCCCCGGTATGGCCGGTGTAGGGAATCCCGGTGGAAGTTTCGAAAGCGACGTAAGTCACTCCACCAAGAATGCGTGCCCCATCTGGGAATGTTGCCTGCGGAATCGGAGTGTGTGTCCAATTGACCGTAAACCAAAAAGGCAGACTTTGCTCATCGCTCTGCATAACCGCAACCCGGTCAAAGCGACCGACAAAGCCATAACCATCGTCGACTAAACTCCCCGGAATAAACTGAGTGCGAAAAACGGGAACGAACTCAGCCCCGGCTTCGTGCGCATGGTCATAGGTTCCCGTGACGCCGCGGAAATTCAAACGATAGGAAAGGCTATTGGCAGTTGTGAGATGACTCGCAAAAAGGTCGTCCCGATCTTCTACAGGCTTGCCGATATTCGGACGCACGGGAAGGGTGTCAGGCTCCTGCGGCGCCCATGAAGTATCCAAACCAACCGGACGGGTGCCCGGACCAGGAGGAGCGAAATCGTCTTCAGATAAATCCGTAATGAGCGTAAAGAAAGTGCCATTGAGGTGCTCCCAATGATCGCGCACAAAGTGGCCATCGACGATGTGGTCGTAACGAATCCACTCCATACTTTCCGGGTCTCCAGAGGTGCCGAGCTGAACATACTCGCTGAACTCCTCGGTTCCAGGATGGTAGGAAAGGTCATCGGCTCCGGCTGCATGCACCGAAATCGGAATGAGGTATGGCTTTAAGCCATCAATCTCAGCAAACGGTTGGCCGCTTCCGGTGGAAAGAAGATCTCCACGGTATTCCATGATGTGACTCACACCCACGCTGGAAAGGGAATCGAAACGATTTCCGTCTTCTTCAGCGTCGGCCATGCCAGGGAGACGCACATTGCGCTCAGAAAGCGTCAATGTAGTTTCATTGCGGCTCGAATATTGAACCACTTCTACGCCGCCAATCATGCTGCCATCGTCGGCGTTGGTGGCAGAGATCGGTCCAGAGATCAAGTAGGCATAACCGCCATCACTTTGAAAGGCTCGTTCAAAGAAAGTGTCACTTGGAGTTTGATTGAAAGCCGAAAGTTCAATCGGTCCTACGTAGGCGCCACTGATTCCTTCGCCAAGCGCTGGAATCGGAAATCCATTCAAAATCGACAGCCCAGTAATACTCTCGACTCCGGTGTTCAGCGTGGAAATGGCCCATGGGCCGACATCCCCAGAGAGTGATTTTGCGCCAGGCGGAATGTTGCTCTGCAACAATGCGGAGTAGCCATATAGTTCGACGGCACATCCAACGGGGTGGTCCGTGTCCGTGGTAATTGCAAGCGAGCCCGAGGCTTCGCGGATGGCGCGTCCACCGAAGTAAATCGTTTCATCCCAATCTGCGACAAAGGAAGTGCTGGTCTTGGAACTGTATTCAATAACCTCCGGGCCAATCCGAATCGTTCCGCGTGAGGGGAAGCCTTCGGTCGATTCGACACTAATAACGTTTCCACTTGGTGAACCATCAAACTCACTTAAAGCTGCTGTTAGATAAGTGAATCCGTCAATGTCTCCGCGTGGCACGCCATCGACCATGACTTGGACACCGCGATGCGATAGATCCCGAATCAAAACGGAGAGGTGGAACCAACGATTGTCGAGCGGGTATTCCGTCGAATCGATGCGCACCACAATTTCTTCTTCCATGCCTTCAAGATCAAAGTCGTCGGGGCCGGCGGTACCTTGCACACGCACCACTAACTTGCCTTGCTCCATAGCAGCGGACACGCGGTTGCGGTCGTTCTCAAATCCAGCTAACTCGAACAAAGATCCGGTCTGCAAATCTTCGCTGTAGAACCAACCTTGGAAACACAGTGGCTCGACATCGGAGAAGTTGCTTTGGCCGGAGACATTCCAACTTTCAAAAACCGGATTGTAAGGACCGGTTTCTGGAATGTAGCGCCCTAACGGAGAGGGATCAAAATCGAAATGCTCGATGCGGCCGAGCCCGTTGAAAGGGAAAGTATCGCTTTCCCGTGCGGGCATGGGGATCACGGCAGAAAGTTCTGGCTCCGGATCCGGCACCATGCGACCGGTTTCTTCCCAGGTACCCAGTTGCAGAGTCAATCCGTTCTCGGATGCTTCAAAGGCACCGGTAAGCGAACCCATGGCGGTTGGCAAGGTGACCACCCCGTGCATGCCGCGGCCCCATCGGGTGGCATCTTCCAAAGTCTCTTGGTCTTGCAACACCGACAGTAACTCGCCCGATGGAATCGAAGCGACTTTCTGTTGGAAGGATGCGCGTGCCATGGTGCGGCCCAAACGAGAGCGCACTGCTGCATTCATGCGTTGCAAGTAATGATTGCCACTGCGATAGCCAAAGCTGGTGGTGCTTTGGCGCAGGGCGCCATTGTTTGGATCCAAACCGTTGAGGTAAAGCGCCCAAGCATCGGCCACCGACATGGCGCCCTCTTTTGCCATCGGCTCCAGCACACGGTCCCAAAGATCTTGCGGGCCTTTTAAAGGCCGCGCTTGCACTACGCGTATTGCGAAACGGCGTGCTTCCGAGGGTTCCACCCAATCGCGGCCACCAGCACCGGAAACTGGAGTCCGCGAGAAAACTGGCGGACTGCCACGGAAAGAAACGCCAAGCGCAAGGGCTTCGAGGATTTCCAAGCGGCAAGCATTAATGTCAATCGGCTCGCGACGCATGGGGTAAACTCGCGTGGTCAGAGGATCGAAATCCGTGGGTAGAGGTGCGGCAAGCGCCAAACGTCCACCTTCCGAGGCAAGCACCAAACGATCAAGCGGTTCGCCATAGTCCGGCAGGAACCTAGCCACGGTACCCATGCTGAAATAACTCCCTTCATCGACACTTACGATGTTTGGGTTTTCCGGGTCAATCCTTCGCGTAGTCCAGCTGGCCGGCTCCCAAAGGTCAGCGCCATAAGCGCCGGAACGCAAAACGCAAAGGTCGTGCAGGATTTTTAAATCCGACTGCGGCAAGCGCGATTCGGGGCCACCACCAAAGTCAAAGGCGAAGGCATCGGCAAAGAACTCCGGCGGCAAATGGCCTTCTGCTTTGAAGTTCGACAGAACCAAAGTTTGTACACGTGGATCTTGCACTAAGAACCCGCGACGGAAGCGGATTTCCTCAAGATCTTCCGGCTCCTCTCCAGAGGGAACCAAATCAGTGAATGCGGTCGGCGTTTTGCTGCGGTACTGGATCCATCGGGTGCCCACCAAGACGAAACCTTCCTCAGGGAAACCAGCGGTCGAGTTCACCGGAATGTTGGCATCGCGGTAACTGGCATCGGCGTTTAAGAAACACGGGTGCAACAGATTTTGCAAAAGCATGACCGGTGCGGTGGCCAAGGAAACTTTGGCCTGAGTGCTTTCGATTTCTGCCCCCCACGATTCGGTGGAGCGTTCCCAGTCCGAACCAAGCGATTGCGGCATAGGGCCGGAAGCACTGCCATCCCATTCGTCGGCGCTATCCCAAAGTGGGCTGGGGTCAACAAACGGATGCGATAAAGCTTGTTGGAAGGCGGTGGCTTTCGATGCCGACTCCACCGAAATCCTCGCCAGAGATCGGCTGTAGGTTTCATTGGACGATTCCGAACGCAAGCGACTGGCAAAGAGGAACGGAACCCCCATGGAGAACAGGAGCGCGAGCGCCATAAGGACCACCACTAAGGCAGCACCCTTTTGTCTTGCGGTAGTTTTCATAGTGCGACTTCCTGGGTAAAGCGTCCAATGATGAAGGATGCGATTTCCTCCCCAAATGCGTTTATGCGCACCGGCAGCCCAGTTTCGTGGAATGCAGGATCCAAGGTCCCGTGGCGATCGAAATGCACCTTTGGACTGCCAATAACCAGATCCACGTCAAACGGCAACTCGGGGCCGGCTTCTGCCATCCGTGCCCAAATCGTGAACTCATCTAAACGGCCGCGCCAACCTTTACTGTCATCGCCCAAGCGCGCGGCGGAGCGAGGAGATCCAAGCACCGGTGGGATCTCGAGTTTCACCACACTCTGGCCATCGATGATGACCTCAGCCTGGCTATCCGCAGCAACCACCTTGATGTGCTGCCAGCGGTTGGGAATCAGAGCTCCAGGAGGCGATTCTAAAACCACGTCTTGGAAGAGTTCGTCCCCTCCATTGCCCGCGCGAATGGACACCGCAAGCACGCCATTCTTTTGCGCGCGTAAATCCATAAGGCCTTCCCAATGCAGAAGTTCGCCGCCATTTGCATCGAAGGATTCAATGTCTAAGTCGAGGGAGAAGCCGAGCTCTAGATTTGGCAGACCGCGCCCTTCGACGGTGACCGAACCGCCCTGGCGCAAATCGATTCCGGTGCCGAAGCGTCCTGCCTGATCAAGAGCAGCAGCACCCGAAGCGCTCACTTTTTCTCGACCGCGGAAGGCCGGTTCAAAGGTGGCCTCAAGGGAGCGGCGGAAGACAAAGCGCTTCAGCCGAGAAATCGGTGGGTCAGCAGTGGAAACTTCCTGCAGGACCAAAACCGAATGCCCTGAAGTGCGCGCGCGGTCACGGCTACTTTCCAAAAAGGTTTCCACCGTAGATTGCAATCCCTTGTACCCCGGATCCATGCGGTCAAATCCGGCAACCCCAATCCCCATAATGATGCCAAGTAGCACCATGACGAACAACATTTCCAAGAGCGTGTAGCCAGCTTGACGACTTCGCTTTGCGAGCTCCATAGCTCGTGGGTTTAGGGTGGATCTAGCTATCGGTTTCGAAGGAATAGAGATCATCTTCCGTTTCAAACAAGCCATCTGAACCGGCAGAGACTAGTTGGAAACCATTCGGTTCGTAAAAGCTTCCGGTTCGTTCATGACTAACCGGAGAGACTTGTTGCTCTTCATAGTATTCATCTTCACCGGCCTGCACGGTAGCGCCCGTTTTGTCGCTGTAGTGCAAGCTTTCGAAATAGACGATGGGATTGCCCCATTCATCTCCGATTTCAAAGAGCTCCCGCGTTTGCAACACAGTCAAGTTGCTAGTGGATTCATCTCCATCGGTGTTGACCAACCAATCTTGGGCTGGACGCTCGCCCGAGTACTCGGGATGAAACAGGGCAAGGTAAAGCGCTTCGCTGTGGGAGTTGAAGCGGTTCGTCGTCACGCCCTTAGGCAGGCGATCATCTGGGTACTCGCCTTCAATGCTGCGATAAGCATGCAACATGACGGCTAAAGACTGCAGTTGCGCTTGCGCTGCCCGATCCTTAGTTTTACCAAACATGCTGCCACCTACCGCAGCAAATGCGGCCGCGAGAATGCCAATGATGACCAACACGATCATCAGCTCCATGAGGGTGAATCCTTTCTGGTTACTTTTCATTGCACTGCGTAAATCAGTTCTACGTTATCCAGGGAAGCTTCCACTGGCAGAGCGAGAGCCGTACGTACCAACAAACCAGAAGCCATGACGCCAGTTGGGTTACGCAAGTTGCTGTCGGCCTCGGAGTAGATCACTTCGTCGTTGAAGCGCACGGTGAGAATCGGCTGTTTCGGCTCACGATTCACCTGGAAGGAAATGCGCGCGCTTTCTCCTTCTGCAAGACGGAAGGTACTGCGTCCATTTTCAGAGCGCGTACCTTTGGTCATGACCCAGCTCATGGCTCCTTCCCGGTCACGCACCACGCGGAAGGACCAAGTCTCCTTGTTACGGTTCTGCAAGGCAATGAATGCCGCGGCGTCACCGCGATGCCCTTTGCCTATTGTGAGGTCAGCCACGAAAGTGCGGAAAGCAACACCCGGTACCGTGTAGTAAGCACTGGTCTCAGCGGGACCGGTATGGTCACCCTGAATAAGCAGCGATTGATCGGCAAGGCGTGGCTCCACACCAGCACGTGCACCACTTTGGGTATCCCAACCTGGACGCAAACGTTGACCATTGAAGGGGTCGACCCAACGGCGTAACTTGGCATGCTCCTGTAAACGGTCTTGCCAGGTAGCTGCAAACACAAACTGCGGGTCATTCTCGGTTTCACGCAGGGCGTCTTGCAAGAAAGCGAATTCAGCAACCGCAGCGTCGAGGTCTCCTTCTTGATAAAGCACGACGGCTTTTCCATTGCGTGCGGCAGTCAAGCCGGCATCCATGGAAAGAGCTTGGTCGAAAGCCGACATGGATTCCTCCAGACGATTCATGTGCAACAAGTTCAAACCGTGGCGCAAAACAAGTCCACCCCAAGCTGGAGCAGAATTTGCATTTTGCACCCATTCCGGAAAGGCTTCCTCCAAACTACGGAAGGCCACTTCTGCACGACCATAGGAACCTTCGCCATAAAGAAGATTGGCAAACTCAGCCAAAATCGCCGCGCAAACAGGAGCTGTGCGCACCAAGTCTTGCAGCCCTTCACGAGCGGTTTCGAGATCGCCATCGCGGGAAGCCCAATGCACCTTGAGGTAACGGCTGTAAAGGTGACGCGGAGAAAGCTCAAGAGCACTGCCCAAAGCTTCTTGGGCGGCATCGGTTTCGCCAAGGCGATCGAGCCAGAAAGCCAGTGCGGAGAGTGCCGGGGCAGCATCAAAAGGATTGGCTGCGGCGGAGGCACGTAAATCGCGGATGACTTCTCCGGCGGCTCCCCCATCCGCGGCTTCCGAAATACCGCGAAGGTAAAGTAGACCTGCATTGGCGCCAAAGTTTTCGATAGCGGCTCCAGCCAAAGCACGTGCCCGAGTGAAATCACCGGACAAGTAAGTTGAGGCGATCAAACCGGACTGGGCTTGCATCGCAGCATCTTTATCGGTGCCTGCAGCCCGTTCTGCATTCAAGAAGGCTTGGTTTGCATTACTCCAATCACCGAGGCTCATGGAGGCTTGCCCAAGGGCGACCGCATTACGCAAGGCGCTCTTGGAATTGCGTTGGCCTTGCATGCCCATGGCGCGAAGCAGGAGCTGTTGCCCCTCGGCCACTTGCCCTAAGTCCATTAACAGAATGCCAAGTTCCATCGGCGCAGACGCGTCGCCAGAAGCGAGCTCGACACCGGCGCGAAATTGAGCTTCCGAATCTTGATCCAAACCAATGCGACGCAAGATGACACCCATGCGAACCCGTGGACCGGCAGAGCGGGCAAAACGGCCCCTTTCAACGCTGAGGCCAAAGTCTGGCAAGGTCTCGCCGAGGTTTTCTCCAGCCAAGGTTGCATAGAGAGCGAAGGCACGGTCGAGTTCGAAGGTGCGCTCCCAGACTTCGCCAAGCAGCATCCAGTTGTAGACGTCGTCCGGGGCAAGGCGCACGGCATCGCGTGCGAGTTCCTCGGCATAACCGAAGGCGATCGGTTCGGCCAATCCTTGATCGAGCAACCAATGCACAAAAACCGCAAGGTCCTGTACCCGTGCCGCCGACATGCGCGCGCGCTCATTGCGTACACCTAACTCGATGTTGTTATGAAGCGTATCGGCAAAACCGAAATCTTCGTATTCATCAGGTCCGAAACTAATCTCGCCGGTACGCTCGCGTCCGGTGTAAGGATCGACTTGCTTAAACCTCAGAGTGGCACCTTTCGTTAAATCGAAACGATCTTCGCCAATCAAGTAGCCGTAGAAAGTGGCCAATGGGTTCAAACGAATCCAGTCGTAAACCTTGCGGTACTGGTCGTCTTGATCCGCAAATGTATTGGCTACAGAAGCATCTAAGCCTGCAAGGTCTACGCCATCTTCTCCTCCATCTACCAAGTCATCGAGCCCACCAAGAATGGTTGGCGAAGCGGTGAAGAGGTGTTCACTCCAAAAAGAAGCGCCGCTATCTGGAATCGGCGGTGGCATGAGCACGCCGAGCGCTGCCAAAGCTGGGTCTGGTAACAGCATGGCGTCAAGCGGCTCGTCTGCACTTGGACGACGCAAAAGATCGCGCCGGTTTCCTTGTGCGGGCAAACCGACCACCGGATCACCGGTAGGTATTTGGAATTCCTCAAGATTTTTGCCGCCCGACACCTGTGGTGCACGAGGAGCTTCTTTTTGCATGAGGGTGTAGGTCATCAGGGCTAAGACCATGAGGACAACTACGAAAACAATCGGTTCGCGCTTCACTGGAGATCCTCCCCAACCGTAATCATTGGCATGACGCCCACTCCAAATTCCAAAATGATGCGTTGTTCCATACGTTTTGCATTACGTGGCAAGACTTCCAGCCCGGTTAGGCCGAGAGGGTTGCCGCCTTCTTGTTCGGTAGCGAGTTGACGCAAAAATGGAGTTGCGCTGACTCGTTGAAACACGATTTCCAGGGTGACCGGAGTCACATCTAATGGAGAGGCATTGCGCCCACCTTTGCGGCGACTTTTTTGCGAGATAAGGATCTTCTCGACCTCCGATGCGCCATTCTCTACCGCTAAGCGAACCACACGGTCGACGACATCGAGACCATGCAAGATGCGTTCGATTTGTTGCGGCTGCGAAGGCGATACAGGAGGTAATCCGAGCGAGTCATCGACTTCACAATTACGACGTAAGGCCCAACCAATCAAGTCCTCGCGCAGTTCACCCGTAAGCGAAATGTAATGCTGCCCAGCGGGAGTCCCGGTTGGAATCTGGAAGCGTTCGCGGAATACTGGCAAGGACATGCGCCCAAGCTCTGCATTGCGCTCTTTCAAGGAGGTCAAGCGGCCTTCCAAGGTCGCAACCGACGATGCGCCATACATATCGCTGGCGTTCATCTTGCGGCGTGTACTGCCGATGGAGCTGGAACTGCGTTTGAAGTCGTCTTGCGAACCGCTAGCGGTTAACGCAAGCAAAATGAAGAACCCCACCACACCGCCGGCCATGCCGAGGATGAAGCGACGATGCGTTTGCCAAAATGCGTCGAAATTCACTGCAAATCCTCCCCTAAGTCCCCTTCCGGTGCCGGTTCATTCATTAACTGCATGCGCATGCTCCATTCAAAGTTCTTACCTGTTGGGGTCGAACTGGCTTGCATATCGCGGTCACCATCAGCCAAAAGGGGACTCATGCCACCGGTGAAACTACCGAAAGCTTGACTGGCTGCGCGGACATCATCTTCGGCGCGACCAGCAATTTCAAACACAGGAATGCGACGACCCTCATGGCCAAACTCTTTGCCATCGGACAAGGTTACGCTAATGGACTCGACCCACAAATTTTCAGGTAGAGCGCTTTCCAGGTAGGTTAACAAGGAATCGGTGCCGTGCGAAACGGCATAACGCGATTCCAAATCTTGGTAGAGCAGGTTCTCCAAACGAACCTGCTCTATAAGCTCGATTGCTTTAGTGTTACTGCTCTCAATGCGACTCTTGGTATTGAGCATCGACCGCGATGCCTTGCCGGCGGTTTCCGCAAGCCCTCCCATGATGACGAAGTTAACCACGATGAAAGCTACCGCAGCAATTCCCATCAAAATATTAAACAGCGTGCGTTCCGAGAACTCCTTTTTCTTACGCGCGGCAGCGGTCAGAATCTCTAAAGCGTAGAGCCCAGGATCTGCGGCACCGACACCAAGTCCAAGAGCCACGGTTGCACCCGGGCCATCAGCTTCCAGTTGCTCGGCTTCTTCTGCCGGCAACCCATCCAGGTCGACCATTTCGACGGGATTCCATACCTGAACCGGCACCCGCATGCGGGCTTGCAAAAACTCTGCCAAACCATTGGTGTTCGCGCCGCCACCGGTTAACAGAACGCGATCTAAAGTTAGATCACTCAAGCGTGCTTGCGCCTTACATAAAGTCACAACACCACCCAAAAGGGTAGGCAGGCTTTCGTACATAGGCATAAGCGGGCGGGTGACACGCTCGGCATCGGTGCTCAGGCGTTCTCCTAATGCGAGGCGCAAGTCCAAGTGCTTATGCACCAAGCCGCGGGCGCGTCCCTTATCGATCTTTAGTTGGCCGGCTAAGGTGCTATCGCGTTTTTCGAGGCTAGTGGAAACCGAACGAGCAAAGTAAAGCTCGGTACCGTTCACCAAGGCCAGATCCAAAGTTCCAGAACCCAAACTTGCAATCAAGGTGGTCGAGGCCTCGTGATCGCCGAACACTAAGTACGCGTTGTAAAGCGCAATCGCGTTCGGAGTAAAAGCCTTTACGCTCAAGCCGCCAAGAGCGTTCATGGTGGACTCGAGTAAATCTTCGCGCACCAAACTCAGCAGCATGGTGTCCTCGTCATCGAGCCCTTTCGGCACGGGTAACAAGTTATAGGACGATGCCAAGCTTGAGCCCGCGCGCGATTCCACTTCACGGATTTCGAAATCCATGAGGCGTTCGAGACGCCAATCTTCCACCGGTGGGACCGGGAGGTAGCGCATCATGAGATCGGCGCCGGTGAGCCCTAGCTCCACCTGACCCAATTTCTTCGCGGCACCGGCCAAAACGGCGCGGGCAGCTTCTACCGGAGCTTCCCCTGCTTCTGGAGCAGCGGCCATGTAACGGGTAAGGCGGTGATTGCCCTTGCTCGCTTCAAAGGCGGCCAAACGCACCAAGGAATGCCCTAAGTCGATTCCACATCCTTTAGCCATTAGTTTGCCTCCTTTTTGATCCAGGCTGATAGCACTGGGTAGGTGGTTGCGAGTGCGCTTTGCACCCGAGTCCGATATTGCTTTGCCTGCGCTTCATTTTCAGAACGAAGGTCACCCAAGGCCGATTCCAAAACTGCGGAAAGTTCCTTTGCCTCTCCAGCAATGTTGGTGCCGGGGAAACGTGCGGCCAATTCCAGGACTTGCTGATTCAAGCCGTCGAGTTGCGCAATGGCTCCCACAAAAAGAGCACCCGAAGCACGTAACTGCAGGTTGGAAAAATCTTGACGCCCAGCTTCAATGGCATTGCGCGAAAGCAACAAGGCTTCCTGCACTTTGACCTCGTCGAGCGGAAGTTCTCGCAACAAACGTGCTGTAGACGCGAGCAGATTCCGCACTTCGCCGGATCGAGCTGCACGATTGATTTCTTGAGTGAGGCGCGCGGCATCGGTGATGACTTCGCGTAAATCCCACAAAAGAGTTACCGGAGTAAGGACCAAAAAGCTTGCCGCCTCTTGTCCACCGAGCACGGTTGCTGGGCTTTCAAAACGCAACATGAAGCGTTGGGAACTATCTCCAATCAAAAGTCCAGGACTTTGATCGACGCGCACGCCACGTGCATTGCCGACGGGGCCGCCATCGCCCAGAATCAAAAAGCTACCTGACTGACTAAGAGCTTCAGAGGCCGAAACCGCCAAGGTGCTCTCTCCACTTGGTGTGAAGGTCATGCCATGGTCGCTGGCGGACCAAATTCCTCCTTGTCCGCGCACAATGAGCAGATCTCCGAGCGGTCCGGTTAAGAACAGGTTTGCACCACTACTCAAAGCCGAGCCAAACGGGGTCGATGCCTTAGTTGGAGCTCCTGCTGCGGATTGCACACTTAAGTTCGACAAAGAGCCGTTGCCATTTAGGATCAAGCTGATTTGAAACCACTTTGCGTTCGCCGGCAAAGGCAAGGTGGAGGAACCCTTCGACAAGTCTTGGGCTTCCCAGCTACCGAGCACCACTTCTTGGGCATCGTCTTCACCCCAACTCAAAACCGGGCGCACCGACATGCCCGCAACCGTTGCGGAAATCTCCAAAGCGCCGTCGTCCATGGGGAAAGACTTGCTCAAACGGATCTCGTTGCGACCCGATTCGTTTTGCACTAGGCCACTCTCCAAGCTCACGCCCTTCGGAAGAGTCCAAACCTCTGGCTCTTCAAAGCTGCCGTAGTTATCGATGGCATCGAAACTCACCACTGCAGTGCCCCCGCTGCCGGCTTTGCCTGCGGTGCCTTTGCCTTCTTCGCCACCGCTGCCTCCACCACCAAAGGTCCACCATGCAGCACCAGCGGCACCTGAAATCAGGACCACGCCAAGAACCATGGTCAAAGGACCGCCTTTCTTCTTGTCGGACATAGCTGCTTCGCGCGCGCGGCGATGCACGTCATCACCTGCATCGTCGGTGGCGGAAGCCCCAGGACTAGTTGTTGCAACTGCGGAAGAATCCAAATGGCGCAGTGAGCAATCGCCTACGCGCAACTCACTTCCGGGGAACCATTCCCCATCTTTGACTTGGACCCCGCCGGTCCAGGTGCCATTGGTCGAACCCAGATCCTTGAAGCGGAGCAATCCGCTCGCTTCGATCTGAATTTCAAGATGTTGGCCCGACACGGAATCCAACGCCAAGACCAAATCATTGGTTTTGGCGCGGCCGATGGTGTGTGTACCCGGGCCGAGGTCTAAGACCTTGCCCGTGTCGGGACCACTCAGGATCTCAATTTGAACCATACGTGGAATGTAAAAGCGCCGCATGAGGGAGCCTGCGGGCGGATGGAAGTCTAAACCCGCCCTCATGTTGCGGGCAAACCTCATGTGCCATCCTACCTCCACCCTCCGCTCCAGTAACCTTGACCGAGCATGCGTTTCTTCTTCCTGACCACTCCGCCCGAAAACGTTACGGGACCATGGAACCCGGGGCTGGAAATAGCCCGCCACTTAAAAGCCCTCAGGTTCCAATCCGGCGAGGAATTATTGCTGTTGCCGGAACAGGGCGATGCCTACCTAGCCGTCTTCCACAGCACCGATTATTTGGAGCTTCAAGGGCGTTCCAAACGACCCACTCTTCCCTTGCTCGAGGTCACTCTGGCCACCGCCTGGCCCAAGGGTTCGCGCGGCGATGAGCTCATCCGCCGATGCACAGAAAATGGTGTAACTCGTATCCTGCCACTTGCTTGCGCACGCAGCGTAGTCGGACGCGGCGAGCTTAGCCCGGCCCGTGAACACCGCTGGAAGAAAATCATTCAAGAAGTTTGCCAACAGACTCGACGACCGGTCTTGCCAAAACTTGAGCTCCAGCCGATCCCCCTCAAGGAACTCCGCGAGGCTGTCCCCGATGCCCATGCCATTGCCTTGGTGCCCGGAACTTGGCCGCTGGGCATGGAACTCGACCTGCACCGACCGCAGCGCGTCCTGCTGGTGGTCGGCCCGGAAGGCGGTTTCACCGATGAGGAAGAAGCCTTACTCCGCGATCAAAAATATAGCTTTGCCGGGCTTTCCCCTACGATTTTGCGCATCGAAGCCGCTGGACCCCTAGCGATTGGCCTATGTCAGCATCATTTTTTGGTGCGGCAAGGACATTAACACCCGTTTTACAGCCAACCTTCTTCCAGAAAAGACAGAAAGTTGCCCGAGCCAATCACAATGTGATCTAAAAGCTCAATCCCAAGTAAGTGTCCTGCCCGTTGCAAACGACGCGTGGTTGTACGGTCATCGGCACTGGGTTGGGGATCCCCGGATGGATGATTATGCGCCACCAAAATGGCGGCGGCGCGGCGGCTGAGGGCTGGTGCGAAGACTTCGCGCGGATGAACCAACGAAGAACTCAAGGTGCCGCGGCTGATTTCAGCTTCAAAAAGCAAACGACCTTTGCTGTCTAGGTAGAGCACATAGAAAACCTCGCACGGTAAATGAGAGAGCTTGGGTGCAAGATAGCGATAGACATCTTCCCCACCGGCAATGGGAGGCTGCAACACCGCGGCGAGATGAAGCGCGCGCCGTCCAAGCTCCATAGCTGCAGCCAAGCGCTGCGCTGCTGCCGGCTCCAAGGCAAATCTCTCGGCAAGATCCGCAGGCTCCAATCCAGCAATTCGTGCCAAAGGAATTTCCGACGGCAACTGCACGCCGAAAGATGCCAAAAGTTCCGTTTCTTTCCAACAAGAAAGCGGTCGTGTTAACTCAGATAGAGTACTCATCCGCCAAGATGACGGATAGCGAGCAACTTAGTTACAGATTTTCCCAAGTCGCACGATGCCGAGCTTCGACCATGTCGAAATCCAAGCCAAAGGTACGTTCCCATCCTTCTGCAAAAGTATGGCCGCGCACGTTTTGAAAAAGATTATGTAGCACGCCTTGCCCGTACTCGTCTTCCAGCCAACCACAGAATGCCATCGAATAAAAGTAGGCCTGAGCCACTTGTTCGTAATCCGTCCACGCCGTCCAATTGCTGTCCAAATCGCCCACACCTAAGCGCAACGGCAATCTAGACCGAAGTCCTTGGCGTGCCAATTCCACCTCATGCCCTTCTGCAATCTGCGCCATGCCTTCCTGCAACCAAGTCGGTAAGCGAGTGCCCAAAGTGAACAAAACGGCATGGGTTAACTCATGCCGCAAGGTGCTGCGAATCGCTGTCTGATCCCGTGGGTAATCATCAATCACAATTCGAACCCGACCGTCATATAAACCACTTGACCAATCCGGCGCACGCCACTGATACTGCTCGGGGTCTAACCACATAACCAAAATACGCTGCTGCGGCTGAATGCCAAGCAGGCCGACGACCTCGGTGTAGGCTTCCTCAAGGTCGCGCTTTAGATCCGGAATCCACTTCACCATATCGATGTCTTGCGGGTCAAAACGCGACTCAAAATGGGCGGTGGAGTCGGTTAAGAAAGTGCGGTAGAGCTGCTCCTCCATGAGTAATTGACTGGCGCGTTCTTGTAAGAATGCATCCTCAGGCATTAGTGCAAGCGCCTCTTGAATTTCATCGGCTGCGCGTTTCAGATTGCCTTCCAGGGCTGCCAAGTCTGCTGACAAACGCAACAAGGCTGGCTGATTAGGGAAGGCTGCCAAAGCATCGTCCAGGACTTTGCGGGCCTCTACCCGTCGCCCTAGACGCAGGTAAAACCGTGCAATCGAATACGCCGGGGTACCTTGGTCGGCATCGACCTCCTGCGATTCCATGAGCAACTCCAACGCCTTGTCTTGTCGCCCTAGAGAAACCTCTTGCCCAGCCCAACGCCCCAAGGAACGGGAAAGGTTGAGTCGAATCACCACGTCTTCGGGGGAAAGCTCCAACGCTTGCCGCAAGAGCCCAACGGCCTTCTGAGTTTGCTTTTCATCCAGTGCCGCCAAAGCTCGACGGTTGAGATCGAGTGCAGCCAATCGGTTTCCATCACCCCGCTCCGCTTGCTTCGCAAAAGCCATATCCTCTGCGGTCGGTCCCTGGGCAATCGAGGATTCTTGCAAGGGTTCTCGCTGCAATTGCGAAGAATTCCCCTGCAGGTATTCTTCTGACCCTCCCTCTGAGAAGGAAACATAGGCCCAAATCCCTGCACCCAGGGCGATGGGAATAACCAACAGACGACTAAAATTCATGCGTAAAAGTGGGTAGGCCACCCGATGCCATCCATCCTGCCCGTCGGTCAGCAAGGATGCGCTCCCATGGGCCCACCGACCAAGGATAGCTGGATTCGGTGGAAAGAGCTTCCAACCACTGACGAACCTCTTGCAAGGACGACGGTTTGAGAATGCGACGCTCTTCCGCCGTGGCCAAGTACAAGTCCACTTCTATGGAACTGCCCCACCGTTCTCCGTCGGCAGGGAGCCACTGGCTAGCTCTCAAATCTTGCGCTAAAACTTCGTTGAGGAATCTAGCAGCCTGAGGCAGCACCGCATGCAAGGTTTTACGGTTCGGATATTGCTGAATGCCTTGGCAATATCCGGCGGCAAGTTCCAGCGCGCGCGAGCCATCGCTAAGTTGCGGCCAATATGGAAAGTCGCGGCATTGTTTCGGTCGCACTTCGTAAATCGAGCAATGCTCATTGCCATCGAGCAAAGTACAACTGCCATCGGGGTTTTCCCGGAGCGATAAACGCCCATTCACGCTGCGCACAAAACGTTGTAGAAAAGCCTCTTGGTCAATCCCTACGGCTTTGGCCATGGAAGGCAGGTTCACCGGCTCAAACCAAACTTGCCCATGCCCTACCCGGCAGCAGTTTCCACAACGATGACAGTCAAAGGAGAAAGGCGGCGCCGACTCGCTCATCGCGCCAAATGCGCTGCGATGTCTTCCATCAACTCGTTCGGCGTGGAATATCGGACCTCGCGATCCTTCGCCATCATCTTCTCAATGAAGTAATGCAAATGCGGCGAGATGGAACGTCCCTTTAAGGCGGAACCCTTCAAGCTTTCCAGCACCTGCTTGCGCACCATTTCCTGGTCATCGCCCGCTTCAAATGGAAGCGCCCCTACCACTAGGTGGTAAAGAGTTGCACCCAGCGAGTAAATGTCGGCGCGGCCATCGAGGTCTTCTCTACCCTGTGCCTGTTCCGGAGCCAAATATGCGGCTGTGCCCAGGGTCGTGCCCGCGCCAGCAGTCCCGCTCATGCCCTCTCCAGCAAAACCAAGGTCAATCAACTTCACCTTGCCATCTTTCGTCACCATGACATTGCCCGGCTTCAAATCGCGGTGGACGACGCCCTGTCCGCGCATGCCCTCCAAAGCAGCGGCAACCTGAAGTACGATCGATAGAGCCTCTTTCTCTTGAAACTCATGGCCTTCAGCAAGCATGTCTTCCAAGTTTTTGCCGGGTACCTTATCCATTTCCAGAATGAGGGTGCCTATGAAACGGAAGGCACGGTGACCGCACACGACACCAGGGACGTTGAGGTCCTTGAGCAATTTAGCCTCTTGCAAGAAACGCTTGGAAGCTAATGGGTCGGCAGCCAGGTCTGGACGTAAGATTTTCAGCGCAACATGCTTAAAATCCTTAATGCGTTGGGCCGCGAACACTTCCGCAGTAGCGCCTGTGCCTAAAAGTTGGCCCATTTTGAAGCCTGGAATCTCCGGAGCTTGCATGACCTTGGTGCGGCGCAAGAACGCAATTCGCGCTTCATCCCAATCGGTCACGGCAGCCAGGGCATCGTCAAAAGGGACTTCCCCTGCGGCTTCTAATACAACCGTGGCCAGTTCCCGCGCGAGATAACCGCGGAAAACGAGTTGAGCGAGGAAGCTTTGATCCTCAGCTGGGACCGGAGGTGATACCGCCATGAAGGCCAACATCCTATATCGGCGAGGGCGGCCTGGGAACTTAAGCCTTCGGCGGCAAAGCCATGGCACTCAAGCAAGAAAGCTAAGAAGCCGAAATATGCACGTCTGGCAATTCTCGCCGGACCTTCACACTTGCTGTCATGCCTAACGAAACCGGAATCGTCTACAAATACTTCGACCTGATTGACGGGTTTATCCGCGTCAAGGTTTTGGGCCAAGATGTGTCACTCTCAGTGCTGCAAAAAGGTGTAGGCGAACCCCCTAGCCGTCGCGAATACCGGCGTTTAGTGGTGGAAAACTGCGTGATTGCAGTGGAAGAAGAGGTGTTGCCAAAGGTGCACTCCATCTACCCAGAAGACACCATTGCAGCCGAAGATCTGCTCTATCAAATTTGTGTTGACGTCAACCCAAACCTCGATATCCACTCCGTGGCCCTGCCCGCAGGCGGCGCCCAGGAAGAATCCGAGAACGAGGCCATGCAGAGCTTCAAAGAGCGCGCAAGATTACTCAAAGATGCTGTGCTCAAAGAGCTAATTGGACAAGATGAGGCGGTCCATCAAATCTGCCGCTCGGTGCGTAAATCTGCAAGTGGAATTGGAGATCCGCAACGCCCAGTAGGAAGTTACCTTTTAGTGGGCCGCACCGGAACCGGCAAAACTGAGCTCGCGAAATCGCTCGCCCGCCACCTTTATGAAAGTAACAACTTAGTCCGTATTGATTGTTCCGAGTTCGCTCTCCCCCATGAAACAGCGAAACTAATCGGAGCCCCCCCTGGATACGTGGGTCACAACGATGGCGGAACACTTACCGAAGCGCTTATGCGCGACCCCCACGCGGTAGTGTTATTCGACGAGATTGAGAAGGGTCATGAGAAGTTGCACAACATGCTGCTTCAGATTCTGGACGATGGCCGTCTCACCGACAGCAAAGGCAATACAGTTTCCTTTACCAAGGCTTTGGTGTTAATGACCTCTAACGTGGGCACTGCGGATTATGCAGAAGCCACCAACCGACTTGGGTTTGGACGTGACGGCGGTTTAGAAATCTGTGATTTCGATGCCATCACCAGCGTTGCTCTGCGGCGTAACTTTAAGCCGGAGTTAATGAATCGCCTAGACGGTGTACTTACCTTCCGCTCTTTGACGCCGGAGAATTGCACCACCATCGCCGGGTTGCTGTTACAAAAGCTGCAGCAGCGCATGGATAACGCCGGCATTCGACTGAAGTGGTCGAAGCGCTTGGCTGAAGCCGTTGCAGAAGCCGGTTACTGCGAAGAATACGGTGCGCGAGAAGTGCGTCGTGCCCTGGCGCGTCTAGTTGAGGAGCCACTTTCCAATGCCATTATGGATGGAGAGTTTGCCCCGGGACAAAAAGTCACTGCAGGTTGGCGCGGCGGAAGGGTCACTTTCCGTGGCGACGCTGCCTAAACCGCTGAATCAACCCTCCTAGCAGGGTTACCCACTTCCGAGGCCAGGTTATCCTGTCCCTCGATGTTGGCTGCCCTCCTCCTTTCGTTTCCTATTGCCCTAGCGCCCGCCGCGCAGGAGCAAGCCCCACTTCGTCTCCAACAGGACCAGGTTGCTGTGTGGAATGGTGGCATGATTACTCAGGAGCGTTTTGACCGATTCCTGGGCGCCAATGCGCAATATCAGGATTCTGGGCGGGAAGCTTTGACCCACATTCTGCAACTCCAGGTGGTGCAGACCGAGGCCGATGACCGTGGTTTGAAAGTGAGCGCAAAGTTGGTTGATGCCCGCGTTCAAGATGCACTTGAGCAAATTGAACTTGCTGGCAAGAGCCTAGAAGTCCTGCTGCAGGCACGTCAAATGGGCATGCAAGAGTTCCGTAGCCTCATGCACGATTCGATTCTGCATGAAATGCTGGTACGCGCCGATCGCGGCATTGCCGAAGTCACTCCGCTGACGCCACAAGAGTTGCAGGACTGGACTAACCAACGCATTGCCAATCTGCTGGTCCTTTCTGCAGACGCCCCTACCGGCATGATACTAGATGCCCCTCCCTATCGTGTTTCGGAGCAGCAGGTGGGTGCCATCATTCGGCAAACCACGGGCAATGAAGACCTGGTCGACCGCTTAGAACAGTTGGTGCTCATGCAAGCGCTTCCGCTGTGGGCAGCCACCAACAAGCTGCCGTTGACCGATGACATCCTTTATCGCGAAATTGAATGGCGTCGCGTGCGGGTGGATGAAAACCCAGCTTATGGCGGTGCCACTTATGCCGGTCTCTTAGAGGCGCGGAATTCCTCCGTGGAATTGGTTTTGCAGTCGGAAGAATTGCGGGTTTCCGGTTACCTGCGCTTGCTGGCTGCAGAGCGCTTCCCTGATTCTTGGTTTGACGCCATGAGCACTGAACAACGCTCGGTTTTCGACAACGAGTTTGGTGCCACACGACATGTTGGCTGGATTTTATTGCGCGGCCACGAGGAGAAGCAGGATCCTTTAGATTTAACCTTCGAAGAAGCCAGTGAGGAACTCATGAAGTTGCGCGAACGCATGCAGAGTGCCGATGACTTTCGTGCCCTGGCCAAGGATTATTCCGAGGACCAGCTAAGCAGTCGCCGCCAGGGCATGCTCGGTTGGATTCACCGCAAGGAAGAAGGTGTGACCCCTGCGATTTGCGATGCAGCCTTTAAGGCAAAAGGAAAGGGCATTTATGGCCCTGTGAAGGTCATTGATCAAAACCCATTTGCGCCCATCAGTGGCATGGCTTTGGTCCTAGTGGACGATTTGCGGGAAGCGCCGAGTGAGGACGACTTCCGAGCCCTCGTCCGACGCGGCCAGCATCGCCAGTTGCGCGAGGCGTTCTTGGAAGAAATCCAATACACCGGTCGCTGGCAGCACCGTTTGGAGGCTGCTCACTAAGCAGCTTTAGCGTTTTGGCCCTACCGCTGGCGGTAGGTGTTCTGCTTGTAGAGAGAGAAGGCTCATTGCGGTTCCGAAATGAGAACTGCGTGGAAATACGTGGTCGTGGAAAGTCATGCTGGCAACATCCACGGTGACTTTTCATGTCTTTATGCTACGGCCCGCAGGCTCTTCGATGAGCCGCTTAACAGCTAAGTTTGAACTCTTCGCGCGCGGCGAAGGTCGCTGCGATTTCCTTGGCGCGTTGTTCGAAGCCTTTGCAACCCATGAGAGCCAGAGCTGCAATCTTGCCCGCTTCTACACCAGGTTGATCAAAAGGATCGATGCCAATAATACCGCCGGCATAGGCCGTAGCGATTTGCAGAAACTGGAAGTACTGGCCAAGGTGAAAGGCGTCCATCTTGCACAATTCAATCACGCAAACGGGTCGACCAGAATCCAACAGCGCGACTTCCGTGCCTTGACGCTCTTGCTCCATGAGTTCACTCAAGTTGCGGCCCTTCAAGTGTTCAAAGGCTGGCGATTTCACGAAGGGCTCTGGGATTTCAACCTCGCGACCAAACTTGCCCAGCTTCAACATGGTGTAAACCTTGTCGTCGGGGCCTTCCACATAGAGCTGCGTTTGGCTGTGTTGATCGGTTGCGCCAACCGCCTTCACGGGAGTTGGACCAAGGTGCACGGTTTCTCCTGCAAGGTTATGCCGCTTGCCCAAAGATTCCGCCCAAAGTTGCTTGTACCAATCGGCCATGTAACGCAAACGATGCGCGTAAGCAAAGTGCACGTGCACCGGTTTCCCTTGCTCCATGTAAAGCATATGGCTAAGTGCATAAAGCAATGCAGGGTCTTCTTCCGGGGCACACTCGCGCAACTTTTTGTCGACCCGCGCAGCTCCTGCGTGAATCGAAGCCACGTCTAAACCAGCCATTTCTGCGGTAAACATACCGACTGGCGACATGACCGAAAAGCGTCCACCCACGCCATCTGGAACTTCCAGAGTGAAAAACCCTAGGTCATCGCAAATGCCACGGAAATGACCGTTTACAGGGTCTGTGGTGATGGTGAAGCGTGCGCGAGCAGCGGTTTCATCGCCACCACAGGCGGCCAAAACATGATGCCATGCAATCAAAAACTCGGAGCTGGTTTCAATCGTGCCACCGGACTTAGAAATCACGTTGATGTGAGTCCGGTCCATGGGTACCTTTTCGAAAAACTCGCCCAACCAATCAGGGTCTACATTGTCCAACACAAAGACGCGCGGTTGCCCCTCTTCCGGCGACCACTCTTGGTAAACCGGAGCTAACGCCGAAATCATGGCGGTGTTGCCGAGAGCCGATCCGCCAATACCCAAAACCACAAAGTAATCGACGTCACCGCGAACTTTGACTTCGACAGCGCGCTCACGACAGGCATCTTGCAACTCCGTACGTTCGTGCAAGGTGCGCCATTTTGGGATATTGGCCATGTGGGCTTCGCGTGCTGCAAAGGCCCGTGGCAAAGCATCGGAGAAGGATTTACGGGTAAGACGGGCATCGGAGCCATCGCCAAACAAACCACTGAGGTCGAGATTGAGAGCCATTAGTTTCGTCTGCCACCGAAGAGGCTTAGGGCGTAGAAAATCAAAGTAGCGATGCCCGCCAAAGCAGCCGCTACGTAAGTCATGGCCGCTGCATTTAAGACAGCAGTCGCGCCATCGGCCTCCTCTTGGGTGCGCAAGAGATTCAGGTTGTCGAGAGAAACCAAAGCCCGTTTCGAAGCGTTGATTTCCACCGGCAGGGTGATGAATTGAAACACCACCACTCCGAGGTAGAACACGAGTCCTACAGCTGCCCAAATGGGGTTGTGGAAGAGAAGCCCGAGCAGGATTAACGGCATACCGAGCAAGTTTCCTAAACGTGCTCCCGGAACGGTCAGGTTGCGCAAAGTTAGGCCGCCATAAGCCTCGGCGTGCTGCAGAGCATGGCCGACTTCGTGAGCAGCAATGCCGAGAGCCGCCACCGAGCGGCCGTCGAACACACTGGGAGACAATTCCAGGCGTACCGAACGAGGGTCGTAATGATCTCGCCCCTCGGATTCTCCTCTGGCGACCTCGACCTCCTCTAGGCCTGCCTGACGCAGGATCATGTGGGCGATTTCAGCTCCTGAGAGACCTGCTTGGTTCGGAATCGCCTGATTTGCGGCGATTTTTGCCTTTACGGAATACTGAGTCCACATCCCCAGGATGGACGCACTGAGCACTAGGAGTAAGGCAAGCAGCAGCATGATTGCCTGAGATTCTAGCCGTCGCCAGAAAAATCCCACCTACCTCTTCCATGATTGCCGATAAGAAGGCAAGATTTCGGGTACATGGGGCGTCAAAACCACGCCAGTAGCTGCCCCTCCAGAACTCATGTCACGTCCCCAGTCCGGAAATTCCCAACTCATCGGCCTTTTAGTGGTCGGTGTCTTCGTTTTAGGTGCCATTGGATTCCTCTTTATGAGTGATTCCGCGGAGCCTACAAATCTACCCCAAGGCGACCCCATTACCGAGGTCGAAGAAGATGCCCCCATTGAGGCTGGCACTCTCGAAACCGGTCCCACGCGGGCGACCGATCGCGCTGACAGTGGTGCACGGATAGACCTTGAGCTTGACCCGGTTCTGAACCATAACGATGCAACGATTGGCGCTGCCGTCACCGGAGTGGTGGTCAACAACGAAGGCAAGCCGATTGCGGAAGCCATTGTTAGTTTGGCGCAGAAGTACACCAATGGCACTTTGCTTGCTGACTTTCAAAAGACCGAAAAGTTTGAAGTCGAAACCGACTCCCGTGGACGTTTCCGTTTCCGCCAGTTACCGGCCAACAGAGACATGAACATTTGGGTGTACCATGGCGATTATGCCCCGACCCAAGGTCCTAACTTTTCATCGCTGCTGAATGAGGAACAAGAGCTTCCTCCGATTGTACTCAAAGCTGGTTACTCCGTTGCAGGACAGGTTATCGACACCAATGGCAACCCGCTCGCTGCAAAGGTGCAGTTGCGTCGCCAAAAGAGTGGTTTCACGATTGGCTCGCCTGAAGATCAACAGGATGAAGACCTCGCGCTTGGTCGCTTGGTAGAAACGCAATCCGATGAAGGCGGCAACTTTAGTTTTAAGAACATTGCCGAAGGCATTTGGATTTTGCGTGCTGACAAAGAAGGCTTTGCTTCCGCCGAAGCGCGCCCGCTTGCTTGTTATGAGAACAAGAGTATTGAAGACCAAGAAGTCGTCATGGAAGACGAGCACCACATTGCTGGACGCGCCGTCAATGAGAACGACGAACCGATTGCTAACGCACTGGTCAATGTTTCACGCGTTCAACCGCGCCCAATTTTGACTGCAAATACGCGTACCCTAGAGGACGGCTCTTTTGACGTTCGCGGCCTCGCAGCCGGCGTTTACGGACTTTCCGTGCAGGCAGAGGGTTACACCAATGGGCACGCAGGTCGAGTTCAAGCCAACACCGAGACCCTGGTCGTGGTGATGCAGCCAAAAGCTGGCGTCACTGGACGCATCACGCGCCCGAATGGTGGCCCAGTGACCAAATTCAGCTTGGAAGTCATGCGTACCCGGTCTGGCACCAAGCAATACGGCATGACCGGTGCGACCTATGAGTTCGACTCTCCCGATGGCACCTATTCCATTGACAGTCTTGATCCAGGCACTTTCATCTTGCTCGCTCGCGCACCTGGCCTTGCTGCGACCTACTCGCCAAGCTTCCGCGTCGATCGCGAAGAAGTCGATGGAATTGACATACCCATGCTAGCCGGTGGCGTGTTAGTCGGTCGCGTAATCGATGGCAGCACCCAGAAGCCCATCGTCGGCGCGCTCATTAGCCTGCATGGCGATGAATACAATCCGGAAGAGATTGACTCCTTGTTTGGAGCATCCTTGGGCGACCCAAACAACATTCCGCACCTAACGGTGACCACCGATAAGAACGGTGAGTTCCGCATGGAAAACGCCTACCCGGGCACTGTGCAAGTTTTGATTGACCACCAGAAATACCTTTCCAACATCGTCGCCACTACGGTGCTTGGAGATGTTGAAAATGATTTGGGTGCCATTGGCATCTATCAAGGTGGAAGTATTTATGGCATCGCCACCGACAAGAGCGGCGCCATGCTTACCGGAGGTAGCGTTAACCTGTCGCGCCAAGACGGCGGCACCTTCTTCAACAAGCGTGCCACTGTGGATGCCCGAGGCCGCTTCCGTTTCGATGGCCTCAAAGCTGGCTCCTATGAACTGGTGGCTTACCCGCCTTCCAACGAAAGCATGTTTTTGTTCCCTCCAGAGGGCGATAAGAAGAGCGTTTACGTAGCCGATGGCGCCGATGTCGAAGCCAACCTGAACTCGACCCTCTAGGTGCCCCATAAATCTGGTAATGACCCGTTTTTTTCGGATTATTACCAGCATTTGAGAGGGTGGTGCGTATCCTGTGCCGTCCTGGACTACCCAGGTCATAGAGCATGATTCTTTCCACACTCCTTCTCCTCTCCGCTCCCGTCCAGGAGCCGGTGCCTAGCGACATTCGGGTTGCTGACATCAAAACCCATATTGCCTTCCTCGCCAGTGAGGAATTGGAAGGCCGTGAAGCAGGCAAGCGCGGTGGCCATCTTGCCGCCAGTTATGTGGAGAACCAATTTCGCCGTTACGGCCTGAAGCCGATTACCGAAGACGGCTCCTACCGCATTCCATTCAAGCTTGGCGCGGACACCGCCTACAACGTGGTTGGACTGCTTCCTGGAACCGATCCAAACATGCAAGATGTCTACTTTGCGATCGGAGGTCACCATGACCACGCAGGACTTGGTTCCAAGCTTTCCGGCGCAATGGGTTTCCCGTATGAGATTCACAACGGCGCCGATGACAACGCATCTGGCACCTCAGGTGTTTTGGAACTTGCGGAGTACTTCACCGCGCACCCACTCAAACACCCAATCCTATTCATGACCTTCAGTGGTGAGGAACGCGGTTTGAAAGGCAGTGAAGCCTTAGTCAACAGTGGTGTACTTCCGAATGACCAAATCATGGCCATGATCAACCTCGACATGATTGGACGTCTCGATGACGACGCCCTCTTCATCGGTGGACTTGGTACTGCGGAAGAACTCCATGACATCCTTGACCCAATGTTCGAGAACAGCAAGTTGAATTTGGAACTGGATGATCGCGGAGAAGCACCTAGCGACAACACCAACTTCTTCCACGCCGGCATTCCTGCGCTATTCCTCTTCACCAACATCCATGAGGATTACCACATGCCTTCGGACGATGCCGACCGCATCAATTACGAAGGGGAAGTTAAGGTTTTGAACATGGCACGCGACATTGTGGTGCTGCTCGATCAACAAAGCAGTCTCACCTTCGTCAACCTCGGCGGCATGGGAATTCCAGCAGACTTCATGTCACGCATGTCGGACCATTATCGTCGGATTAGCGCGCGCAAGGAGCTGAAGGGCAAGCTTGGTCTTCGCGTTTCCGTAGATGAGGCACTTGGCCTTGTGGTCAACACCGTGACCGGAGGAAGTGCAGCCGAAGCAGCTGGCCTCGAGGTCGGCGATCAAGTGACGTCGATTGGTGGTTCTGAGACTCCAGACATGAACATGCTGCGGCGCTCCTTGGCTGCAGGCCTAAAGGGCGACGAGATTGAGATTCACGTGACCCGTGGCGCCACCAAAATGGTGCTTACTGCAGTCTTGAAGTAGGGCGATTTCCCGAGGGGTCTACCTTAGGCACCTCGAACTCTTGCCACTCCGTCCAGGAACGTGGCGGGAAAAACAAACCTGAAGGCCGGTAGCGCAACTCGATGCGTTCGCCGGCTTTCAGTGTTTTTAGCCACACCCGACGCTTGAGACCGTCCCAGGAATCGCAAACTGCAGTGATTTCCTGCACGCTTTCCTCACCCGCACGACGCCATTGCAATACGCTTTCGGAGTCCGCGGTACGCCAGGTCACAGAAGCCCAATCTGGCCCCCAAGTGAGCAGCGGCGGATCCTCCCAGCTGCTGCCAGAAAGCATGATGGAACCTGCCGCGACATCGATGCTTAGGTGACGACCTGACCAAACGTCTAACTCCAATAACCCTGGTGTAGCAGGCTTTGCGCCAATCACAGGCCAGGCGATTGCAATTGGGGGTGCCGCTGTTTCCTCAAGGAACACATTGAAGTAGCGCAGCTCCTGTCCGGCGCACTCTACCTGGATAAGACCACGATGCGCGTTATAGGCTACGCGTGTCGGGGCCTCCAAAGGAGATGGACCCTGGGTGTGAATGGTCCCAAATAACAACCCAAGCCCACCAAACCCAAAGAGCAGGGCAAGAGAGAGGGCGAAATCTGGGCGCATGACCTCTAGAATAACCGACGGTGGATAAGAAGGTATTACTCGGCATCGGTGGGGTCGCTGCACTGGTTGCAGCTTGGGCGCTCATGGACATGTTCAGCGGAGGCTCGGAAGAGTTTGACCCGAACTTCGAGGACGATGCGGCGCTAGAAGAGGGCATGCTGGGTCCGCCACCGGAAGGTGAGCAGGAAGAAACCAGACGCCTCACGATTCGCGACCACCAAGATCTCGACACCCGCGAGGTTGCGGTGTATGTCGACACCGGCGAGGAAATCATTCGCCTTGCGAGTGACCGTGGTTGGGTGCGCCTGCCGGTTAGCCCCGATCGCCTCACCCCTGCCGCCGCATTGGCCGACAACCATTGGTCCAGTGTTAGTGAGATTCCAGCAAAGTCAGAGGAGCCTCCAGTACTCAAGGCAACCGTTGCTTCTTCACACCTGCGGGTCAGCGTAGAAATTGAAGGCTTAGACCATGCCGCGGAGCCATGGGTCGAGATTCACCCTCTCGGCGACGACGGTTTATCTGCAGCCGCGATTCTTTACCTTAACGTTCTAACCGCTGGCAGCTTCCGCTTCTTTGGCACCAATGGAGAGGTTAAGGTCCAAGATTTACCGCCAGCGGTTTATCAACTCGACATTGGACATTCCGGTTGCCCAAGCGTGCGTATACAAATCAAACTTGAAGCGGGCCAAGTGGGCAATCCGGAAGTGCGCTTACAACAAGGTTCCAGTTTGCGCGGCACTGTTCAAACGGTGGACAAGGAGGGTGAAAACATTGGCCTGAAACGCGCCACAGTTGCGCTCTGGCCGATCGTTTCTGGCAACATCGGCTGGGATGACCCGCTGACCACCTTCCGTATTTACGGAATTTTTCCGGCTCGCATTCCCCAAGCGGAACTCACTCAAACCGGAGTCGGTGGCCTTGCTCAGCTGGGAGATATTCCACCAGAAAAATACCGCGTGCTTGCCTTTGCAGAAGGTTATCGCCCACTCGTCGGGGAACAAATTTTGGAGCTTGGCGCAGGGGAAGAAATCGAGTTTGATGCCCTCACCTTGTCAAAAGGAAAGGCCTTACAACTGAACCTACTGGCCGAAGAAGGAAGCCCGGTGCCCAATGCCGAAATCCACTGGCAGCTGCGCCCGCCCTCCGGACGTCCACTTTTGGGTCAACTCAAATCGCTTAAGTACACCACCGGGGCAGACGGTCGTTGCCTGATCGACGGTCTTCCTGAAGCAGAATTGTGGCTACAAATATTGCATCCGAACTACGCGGTTTACGAAACACAAATCGACCTCACATCGGAGCAAAACACCTTGGTGAAGGACGTCACGCTTCTGCATGGCCGCGATCTCACCGGGCAAGTTTTAGACCAAACCTCGGGCGAGCCAATCGCCGGAGTCAGCCTAAAGATTCTTCCACAGGTAGGCAGTGCCGGGGCATCGAATGCTTTTGGAAGCAGCTACCCAACCGAAGTCATCAGCGATGACCAGGGCATGTTCGGCTTTCACAGTTTGCCGCCAGCAACCTACCTTTTGCTGGTGCATCACGAGCAATACGCAGCATCGCTATCCAATCCCATTGCTGTGGACGCTGAACATGAACGTCCACAGACTCTCATGCTTGCGCGCGGTGCGTCCTTAGACGTGGAACTGCTCGACGCATCGGGCATGCCTGCGGCACAAGAATTAGTCGTAGTGCGTTCCGAGGAACCGGAATCCTTCTCCCGCGAGCGGACCAATGATCAGGGCATCGCCCGCTTCCAACATCTTGCTGCAGGAACTTACCGGGTCATGCACGCCGATTCGGTAGCCGATGCCATGAGCTCCGGCGGCCGCCTGCACCGCGATTATGAGTTCACCAGCCTGCTCGATTCCGACGAGCGCAAAATCATTCTCGGCGGCCGCATTGTGCATTCCACCCTGGAAGGATTTTTGCTGCTGCGTGGACGCCCGGTCCAGGGGTATCGCGTGGCCCTGCTCGCCGACGATGGCACCCGCATGGCCACCACCGATGCCAGTGGTTTCTATCAGTTTGAAGGCCTTATTCCAGGACGCTACCTCTTCCAAGTCACCAGCCCCACTGGCCCCTCCACGGGGAGTTTTTACGGAAGCGCTTGGGTGAGTTCTGAAGATGTGGTTAAACGCGACATTCTCCTGCCATCGTCCTCGATCAAGGTACGCGTGGTAGATGCTTCGACCGGACGCCCGATTGCATACATGCCCATTACCCTGCGCCCGGCCGATGGCACCGATCTCCTCGGCGGCCAATTCCAAGCCACCGATGAGCAAGGCATGGTCGAGTTTGGCACCCTACGCGATGGCGATTACCTAGTTTGCGCAGGCGATGGAGCCGCTCCTTTCTATGGCGGCGACGGCAAGTACGGCGCAATCCTAGAGCCCATTACCGTGCTTGCGGCAAAACCTCAAAGTGAAACACTAGAACTGCGCGCGCCACGCGGCGCTACTTTGACCGTGCGGGTGGAAGACCGCCAAGGCCGTCCCTTGGAAGGCGTGTTCCTGCACTTCCAAGATGCTTACGGCAATGTCCTGAATCAAGCTTCCCTGCAAGGCACCAATACACACGGCGACACTTCGATCCGCGGCCTACCCTCCGGTCCAGGTTATTTAGTTGCGCGCCATCCGAAACTCGGGGTAACCCGCTTGGCTATCGATTTGGTTCCAGGGCAACGCACCAAACGCGTGGTTCGCCTGCAGCCTGGGGTCACCGTGCACGTGCAAGTGGTCGACTCGGAGGGTAGCCTGGTTCCAGGTGTCATGGCACAATTGCTCAACCTGGAGAACCAATCGGTCGGCGATTTACGCAGCACTGCGGAACTACAAGCAGCGCGCTTGGCCTACCTCCGCGGCACTGCGCAAACCTTGGGTCCGCTCCTCCCTGGAACTTATACGCTGCGCCTGCATAGGCCCGGCGAGGTGCCCCTTGAAGAAACCATTGTGGTGCAAGGCTCGCAGGATATGCACCTGCGCCTGACGTACTAGTGCCTTGCTAAACCTCCTCCTGCAAGCAGGCACCCCTCCCTTCGAAGGTGCCGGCGAATGGTCTGCTCTCAGCGGCGCCGCGGCTTGGGGCACGGCGTCGGTCCTGTATGCACGCAACATGCGTGGCGATGACCCGCTCAGTGCGGTTTGGTTTAAAAACGCCATGGCGGCTTTGGTGCTGGGAGTCCTCGCACTTCTGCTCGGCACGTCCTTCGGCGGTGGACTCCCTGCTGACGGCGAGACCAAATGGTTAGTGCTTTCAGGAATCACCGGCATGTGCGTCGGCGATTGGCTTTACTTCGTCGCCATTACCCACATTGGCTTAGGCCGGACCGTCATTATTTCGATGACTACGCCAGCGCTAACCGCCCTACTCGCGTGGCCGATCCATGGGCAAGTCTTAGAAACGGGACAGTGGATTGGCATTGGCCTAGTGGTCGGTGGTGGAGTCCTCGCAGAAAGTCGCCGCTTCAAAAAGGGCGCCTCCGATGCCAATGCACACGTCGACCGCACTGGCCTACTTGCTGCTATCGCTTGTGCCTTATTGTGGACCACCGGCAACCTCGCCATCCACGATGGCCTCCACGGCACCGGTGCCGTAACTGGCGGAGCCATACGCCTCGGTGCAGGCGCCTTTGGCTTCGCGTTGTGGTTCCTCTTCAAGGGAGAGCTGGTGGCCAAGGTCAAACAATTAAGTTCGGCCAACTCCTGGCGGCGCTACGGCATTCCGACCCTGCTCGGAACCGTCCTTGGCATGTGGCTCTACGTTGGTGGCTTCAAGTGGGCGAAACAAGGCGTTGCGGCCAGCCTTTCGAGTTCTGTGCCACTCTTCGCCATCCCGCTTTCGGTTTGGATTCTGCACGAACGCCCCGGCTGGCGCGGCTGGATGGGCGCTCTAGTGGTGATGGTCGGCGTTTGTTTCGTCGGCCAAATACTCGGTTAAGAAACCCGACAAAAAAGAGCCTCGCACGTGGGTTCCCTCACGTAGGCTCCTGTGAGGTTTATGCGGCTCCTTCTTCCCCTACTGCTTCTTGCTGGCATTTGTGCCGGCATCTTTTTTGTTTTCACAGGCTCCTCTGAAAACCCCGAGAAGACGGTGGCTTCCAATCAGCTTGAGGAAGGGGCCACCCAAGGCCAGGCCGACCCGATTGAGGCTGCCGGCCCCTTGGCCGATGCCGACAACCGTGGTTGGACGGTAGAGCGCAGCTCGGAAAAAGATGCCGCCCTCATTCTCAAAATCGTCGACGCCACGGAGCAGCCAGCTTCAACCTTTGACCTATTCGTGGTCGGCAAGGACCAGCAAGTCCATAAAATCAGCGGCGAGCAAGGCAGTTTTCCCTTTGCCGACATCAGCACTCTAGAGGGTGCCTTTGTTCTTGGAGATCACTACTGGTCTGAGTTCATCAGCTTTGAAGCTAACGATGCCGCCGACTTAACCAGCACCCTCACCGCAAACCTACTTTTCCCATCGACCACCTTGGAAGTCAGTTTGCGTACCGACGATGGTGGTTCTGCCACCGAACCTTGGCTGGAGATTTTACCGTTGGGTGATCACGCTTTGCCGAAAGCCTTTTTGCGCTATCAATTCGGCATGCCTGCAAAAATTATGGGCAAGGATGGTTTGGTTCGCGTGGAAGACGTACCTCCCGCAGAATATTTAATCACAACATATCTCAAGGAATACGTTGCCGTAGAAAAAACCGTGGAAGCTTCCACAGAAGGAGGTGTTCTGGCCATCGAAGTCACCATGAAAGCTGCTGGGCAGGCTAGTGGTCGCGTGGTCCTCGGACAGAAACCATTTCCCGGCGCAACCGTCGCGCTCATGCCTGCCGGACAAGGCGACAACATTTTTGGGCTAGGCCTGGACACTTTCCGCAGCCATGGCCAGTTTCCGCATTCTATTCCAGAAGAACAGATCACCACCACCGATGCCAACGGGAACTTCTCCTTCCCGAGCAACTTGCCGGGCAAATACGAGGTCTTGATTCGCGCCGAGGAATTCCTACCGCTGATCCACACTGCAAAGGATGAAATCCATGCCCGTCAAAACACCGATCTCGGCGAATTTTCACTAACCGAAGGATTCCGCCTGGAACTCTGGGTGCAAAACGACCAAGGGGAAGCCCTGGAGGGCGTTTCGGTACTTTGGAACCGCTATGCGAGCAACTCCCTAATCAGTCTGCAGAGAGAAGGTCAACTGCCCACCGTCAACACCGACGAAGAGGGTCGCGTCATCTTGCAAGGCCTTCCCGCAGAGCGCCTTTCTTTGACCTTGGAACATGAAGATTATGCGCGCCACCTGGAAGACTATGACTTTTCTGGACGCGTAGAAACGGCAAGCGATCTGCTTGAAGTCACCATGACCCAAGGTGCTTCCATCGCGGGAATCATTATGGACGGGAGCTCCGGTTCCCCCATTCAAGCTGCCGAGATTGAACTTTTCGACAGCGCCCAAAGCGAAAGTCTGATTGGCTTCTTTGGCGATGGCACTTGGGACACCGACAGCTCGGAAGATGGCACCTTCCTCTTTTCAAATCTTGCTGCCGGCGAGTACACGATTACCGCGAAGCACGATGACTTTTCAGAAACCCAGTATGGCCCGTTCATACTTGGGGAAACGGCCGTGGAGAACATCAGCATCATGCTGCATCCTGGTGCAACCTTGCATGTCGAACTCCTAGACAGTGAGGGTGTACCCATTGCCGACGCAAATGTTGCTGCGGTTAATTCCGAAAGCCAAATTGCAGAAAACGCCACCACCAATGCTGATGGTATCGCCACCTTGCCGCCGCTGGCGGCTGGTAACTATCAAGTGACCTACACCGACCTCGCGGCATTCGACACCACCGACAACACTGGTTCGCTAGACGTCGAGTTCAAGTTTGTCACCCTCGAGGATAATGAGGAACGCACGGTAACCATTGGCGGTCTCATTCCCCGTGCCGATGTAGAAGGAGAAGTGCGCCGTGGTGGAGAACTCATGCCTAAGGCTATGGTGGCCATCATTACAGATTCCGGCGCAAAAGTAGGCATTGCCGATGATAAGGGTTGGTATGAAATCAAGGGTGTTCCGCTCGGTGATTACACCTACACGGTGACCGCTGGTGCGCAATTCCGCGGCGGCTCTACCATTTACGATTTGTTCAAAATCGATGCGGAAGGCACCTTGCGCAGAGACATTGAAATGCCTCTGGAAGGCATCAAAATCCATGTCACGGCAGCTGGAGGCGGCAGAAACCTAGCCAACATTCCAGTAGCTATGCGTCCGCTTGATGGCACCAACATCCAAGGTGGAACTTTTGGCCTTACCAACAATGAAGGTATGTTGGAGCTTGGCAGCCTTCAAACGGGGCAGTACATTTTGTCGGTTGGCAACATGTCGGCGGTATTCTTAGCTGCAGGCGACGCTGGGCTTGGCTCCAAACAGATCAGCCCTATCGAGATTCGAGAAGGCAGTGGCATTCAGCAATTCGAAGTGCAGCTCGACCAAGGCGCAACCTTTCGAGCGCGTGTGCGCGACAGCAATGGCAATCTATTGAAGGGTGCACACCTGCACTACCTCGATGCCAATGGACAGGTCATGAACATCTTGTCCTTGCAGGGAACCAACTCGAAGGGCGTGGCGGAGCTGGAAGGTTTGCCTTCCGGTCCGGGCAACATTTTGGTGCGTCACCCGAATCTTGGTGCGACCGAAATCCCAGTCAACCTAGTGGCTGGAGAACTCACTAAAAGGGAAGTCACCCTGCAAGCTGGTGCGCGCGTTTATGTGACCCCTACCGACAAAGATGGCAACCCTATGTCCGGCGTGCTGGTTACCGCTCTCGATGCACGGGGTGCACCGGCCTCCTTTGTTTGGTCGCAAGCCGAGACCCAAGCCACCAACGCGGCATTCTTCTCAGGCGGCGAGCAAAAGGTCGGCCCGCTCTTGCCTGGGAAATACCAGATTCAGCTTTATCGCCCCGGGGGTGCCCCGGTACGGCACCAGGTCAAGGTCGATGGCAGCGAGGAAATGCACCTGCGGCTTCCCTATTTGACCGACGAACGCTAGTCTTGCGCGCATGTTCCACCGCATTTTTATCGCCAACCGCGGCGAGGTAGCGGCCCGCCTGGTACGTGCGTGCCACAAGATGGGTATCGAAGCCGTTTGTGCTGCCTCCCAACCCGATCTCAATGCTGCTTACCCTTATCTAGAGGAGGCCGATGAGGTCGTGAATCTAGGTCCCGGAAGTGCTGCCGAGTCGTATTTAAAAATGGAGCAGGTGGTCCAAGCCGCCAAGCAAAGCCACTGCACGGCACTCCATCCGGGCTGGGGCTTTCTTGCTGAAAACCCACGTTTTGCCGCTCTTTGTGAGCAGCACGGCATCACTTTCATTGGCCCCGCACCAGAAGTCATGGACCGCATGGGCCGAAAAGTGTCTTCGCGGATTGCGGCAGCGGCGGCAGGCTTGCCAGTCGTTCCAGGCAGCAAAGGTTTACTACGCAGCGTCAAGGAGGCGATCGAAGTTGCGCAGCAAATCGGTTATCCCGTAGTGCTGAAAGCCGATGCCGGCGGCGGCGGTCGCGGCATTCGACGTTGCAATTCCGAAGCGGAAGTTCAAACCGCATTCACCGAGGCCTCGCGCGAAGCCTTAGCGGCATTTGGCAACGGGGATTTGTACTTGGAGAAGTACATGCTCGGTGGACGTCATATTGAGTTCCAAATTCTTGGCGACGGCTTCGGCAAAGCGATTCACCTTGGCGAACGCGAGTGTTCCATTCAGCGGCGCCATCAGAAGTTACTAGAAGAGGCGCCATCGCCCGTAATCGATGCGAAGAAACGCACGCATTATGGAAACTTGTCTGCCGAAGCCGCGGCGCATTGGAACTATGCAGGCGCCGGAACCATGGAGTACCTGTTGGCCGACGATGGCAATCTGTACTTCTTGGAAATGAATACGCGTTTGCAGGTGGAGCACCCGGTGACCGAACAAATCACCGGCATCGACATTGTCGAAGCGCAGATTCGAATTGCAGCCGGCCAGGGCTTGCCGTGCACACAAGAAGAAGTGCATTGGAATGGACATGCAATCGAGGTTCGCCTCAACGCGGAAGACCCACAGCAGGATTTCCGCCCCGCTCCTGGAGTCGTGGAGAAAATCACTTTCCCGGGAGATAAGGTGCGGATTGACACCCATATTGTCGCGAATTCGAAAATCTCGCCGTTCTATGATTCCCTGTTGGCCAAGGTCATTGCACACGGTAGTTCGCGCGAAGAGGCCATCGAGATCATGCTCGACTGCCTAGGTCGCGCAAACATTCAAGGCGTCCCCACTACAGCAGCTTTGCAACAGGAGATTCTCAACCATGAGGATTTCCGCTCTGGCAACTTCGACACTCTTTGGCTGGGAGAATTCCTCAAGGCCTAAGTCGCAGGAAAAGCTCCTTGGGGGGTCGGCGGAGGTAAGTTGTGGCTCATGGCCATCGTCCCCCTCCACCCTTACGGCAGCCCTCGGGAGCAAACCCTAGATGAGGCCGAGGTCGCGCGTAACGTCGCCTTCCTTGACGCTGCCAAGGAGAAACTTGCCGCCAACCGCGCTTCGGTGCGTCAGGGTTGGGGTGAGAAATACACCGATCGAGTACACGCTAAAGGCAAGTTAACGGCTTGGGAACGTGTTGAGGCACTCAAGGATGAGGGCAGCACGGTTTTCCCGGTCGGCACCTTCGTCAACTGGGGACGCGAGTTTAATCAAGGCGGGCGCAAGTTGGAGTCACCCGGCGCTGGAGTGGTCACCGTTTTTGCACAAGTGGAAGAGCGTTGGGTCATCATCATTGCCAATGACAACACCGTAGCGAGCGGTTCTTGGTGGCCAGAAACTTCCGAGAAGATTCAACGCGCTCAAACGATGGCGCTGCGTCTGCGCTTACCGGTGGTCTACTTGGTGGACTGCAGTGGTTTGTTTTTGCCGGAGCAGTCGCTATCTTTCCCAGGTGGTACTGGAGCTGGGCATATCTTTATGAAGAATGCGCAGTTGTCCGCGGAAGGTGTCCCGCAAATCGCGGGTGTGTTTGGCGACTGCATTGCAGGTGGCGGTTATATGCCGATCATTTCCGATCGCGTGTACATGACCGAACAGGCCTACATGGTGATTGCTGGAGCCGCCTTGATCAAAGGCGCGAAATCGCAACACCTCACCTCTTTAGGGATTGGCGGACCCGAGGTGCATGTGCATCAATCCGGTTGTGCCGATGAACGCGTTCCGGACGATGCCGCGTGCCTGGAAGCCTTGCGTAGAGAAGTCACACGAACCGCCAGTTCAGGAGCGGAGTACCGGCGCGGTGGTGTGGCTCCAGCGGATCCGGAGTTCCCCGCGGAAGAGTTAGATAGCTTGTTCCCACCAGACCATCGCACCGTTTACGATGCCCGTGAGGTGATTGCGCGTTTGGTGGACCGTTCTTTGTTTTGGGAAATCATGCCGGACTTCGGGCAAGAAATGGTGGTGGGCGTCGGACGCATCAATGGGCTTTACTGCGCCATCATTGCGAATGTGCAAGGGCCGATTCCAGATCCGGAGAACCCCGGCAAGTTGCGTCCTGGCGGCATTCTTTACCGCGATGGCATTGCCAAAATCTCCCAGTTCTCCCGTGCTTGCGATTCCGATGGCATCCCCATAGTGTGGTTGCAGGACATCAGTGGATTCGATATTGGCACCGATGCAGAGGCGCGCGGCCTGTTGGGTTATGGATCGAACTTGATTTACACCAACAGTACCAACACCACGCCAATGTTCACCGTGCTCATGCGTAAAGCGAGTGGCGCCGGTTATTACGCCATGGCAGGTTTGCCGTATGAACCTGTAGTTCAGTTAAGCACGGTCATCGCGCGGCAATCGGTCATGGAAGGCCGCACGCTTGCGATTGCTGCATTCAACACCAAGCTCGATGACGAGTTTGAAATCGCATCGGATGACCCGGAAGAGATTGCTGCGATCAAGCAAGGCATGGCATCGGTCGAAGCGCGCATTGAGGGCGACATGGACCCTTATAAATCAGCCAGCCAACGCGACACCGATGAGATTGTGTCACCTTCAGAGCTACGTCCCTGGTTGTGCTGCTTAGTGGAATCGGCGTATCAGGCGCAAGGTTATCGTCGGGTGAAGAACCCGCGCATATGGTCTTTGCACGATTTAGCAGCCATCCGAGGAGGTGCCTAAGATGAAAGCGCATCCATTCTTTTTAATTGCCAAGCCCTTAGAAGATGAGCATGGCTGGAGCCTGCAAGCACCTGGCGTGGGCATTTTGCGTGAACTCCCGGCCTTAGGAAGTCGCCTGCAAGCTGGACAGGAATGCGGTTTCTTGGAGGTTCTTGGAGTCAGACACCCCTTGCTACTCCCCCACGACATTGCAGGTTCCATTGCGCGTCTCAGTCTGGGTCCTGCACGATTGAAAGCCGTGAGCTATGGCGAAGAACTCTGCCAAATCAAGCCACAACTCGATGCGGAAGACCTTGCTGCCGAAAGCCATGGGCACAGTTCTAGCGAAGGCGGTTTACTTTTCCGCTCTCCACAGGCAGGACGCTATTACGCCGCACCAGATCCTGACTCGCCTCCCTTCCTTGCCGTAGGAGACACTCTTGAGATCGGTCGCACCTTAGGTTTATTGGAAGTCATGAAAACCTTCAACCCGATTAAGTACGGGCAAACTTCCGGGCTTCCGCCACGCGTCAAAGTGAAAGCTATCTTGGTGCAAGACCGAGATGACGTCGAAGAGGGAACTCCGCTGCTGGAATTGGAAGCTTGAGTGACACGCTCACCCTTGAGCAGCAAATTTTGCTCACGGAACTCGACGCCTATCGCGGGGTCGATGAAGCCGAAGAAGCGCATCGCGTTTTTATACGGCAGCACGTCACCTCAACCTCCCTTTGGTGGCATCGAGACACCATGCCGGGACACGTAACCGCGAGCTCTTTTGTGGTCACACCGGATTTTCAGTGGATGCTATTGCATTATCATCGCAAGCTAGATCGATGGTTGCAGTTTGGAGGTCATGACGATGGCGAACAACATCCCGCGAAAGCGGTCTTACGTGAACTCGCAGAGGAGAGTGGCTTGAAGCATTTTGCTTTCTTTGGGAACCCGGTCATTTTCGACCTCGACGTCCACATCATCCCAGCGCGAAAAGAGGTACCCGAACACAAGCATTTAGATGTGCGCTATCTTTTCGTTGCGGACAAAGCTCAAAAGTTGTCTCCCGGCGGCGGTGAATCCGAACTCCTTCAGTGGGCTAGCCTTAAAGACTCTCCTTCTCTTTTGCATGACGAAGGCGGCCAGCGCGTATGTAAAAAACTCGAGCAACTCGCAGCGGATTCCAAGTGATGCTGCCCCCAGAATCAACTGCTCTGCTAGGCTGGAATCATGCCGCAAAGTGATCTTCTCATTTTAGGAGTACAGATTTGTGCCGCAGCAAGCCTTCTATGTTTGGGAATCCAAATTGGACGCCAGCGCCGGGCGAAGAACAAAGTCCACCATCTCATTGAAGAGCTCAAGGAAGGTCGTCGTAGTTATCACATTCTGAAGTACCACGCCGAGTCGAATCGGATGCTCATGGAGATTTCCAACCTCTTCATTCACTTGAAAGAGGATGAGCTCGATGACTCGATTACCGAGTCCCTGAAAGTCCTGGGTAAGTTCTTAGACGCAGATCGCGCCTACGCCTACTTGTTCTCTAAAGACCAGAAGAGCTTTTCCAAAACGCACGGTTGGGCACGCGAAGGCATTGCGCTCAAGATGGAGTCTCTCCAAGACCTTTCGATGCGGGATTATTCTTGGTTCACCGACCGCATCTTGCGTCGCCACCAAGTTCAAATTCCGAAGACAAGTGCTATTCCTCAAGAAGGAAGGCTTATGCGCGACGCCTTGCTCAAGGAGAAGGTGCAATCTATGGTCGCCGTTCCCATGATCAGCCGTGGTCAAGTCCTTGGTTTCATGGGACTGGATTCCGTGCGCCGCCCACGCACCTGGCAAGAAGATGAAGCCTCCGCATTACGCGTGGTGGCTGAGATTGCGGCTTCGGAATTCTCTCACCGAGAATCTGAAATCGAGGCGCGCTCTAGCCGAGGCCAGTTTGAAACCTTGATTGCCTATGCCCCAGTCGCCATGTTCGTGTTTGACCCGCGCGGTAACATCCTTTTCGCGGAAGGTCGAGCCCTCGCGCGCGCCGGAGTCATCGCTGGACAGTTGGTCGGGAAATCCGGCTTTGATCTACTTTCCAAGTCTCCAGAAATGCTGCTCAGCCTGGAACGCGGCATCTCTGGGCAGGACTTCCGATCCGAAATTCGTATTGGAGATCGAGTTTTTGACGGCCAGTTCACCCCGGTAGTCAACGCCGAGGACGAAGTCGATCAGCTCATCGTGATTGCTACCGATGTCACCGACCGGTCGACTGCAGAAGACCAACTCTCACGTGAAAAGCTGTACGACAAGGTCACCCAACTGCCAAACCGCACGCTTTTCTTAGATCGCGTACAGCAATACATGGATCGTCAACAACATGGCATGACTGGATCCGGCGCAATTCTGTTTTTAGATTTGGATCGTTTTGTCCACTTGCACGATGCGCTTGGCCTCGAATCCGCAAACCGTTTCTTGGCAAAAGTATCCGAAAGCATGCGCAAGTTCTTCGCACCAACCACTTTAATGGCACGCGTCGGCACCAATGAATTTGCCGTTCTAGTAGAGAACACGCACGATGAAAAGAAGGCACGGAGTCTTGCTGCGGAACTTCAAACGAATCTGCGTGAAGGCTTCCATGTGGAAGGGCGGAATATTGCTGCAACCGCGAGCATTGGAATTTCACTTTCTTCCATTCGCCACAAGGCACCCGCGGACTGGTTGCGCGAAGGACACACCGCTATGGTTTCCGCGAAACAACTTGGTGGAGCCACCGAAGTCGTTTTTAAACCGGTCATGCATACCCGGATTTTGTCGAGTTGGAAGCTAGAAGAAGAACTCAACGATGCTGTCCAGCAAGAGCAAATCGAAGCTTGGCTCCAGCCGATTGTAGATCTCGAGCTCGGCACCCCAGTTGGCTTTGAAGCCTTAGCCAGATGGAAACACTCCGAGGGTGGCATGATTCCTCCAGCCCACTTCATCCCTATCGCGGAGGAAAATGGGTTAATTGTATCGATTGGTTGGCTCATGTTGCATCAGGCTTGCCGCCAACTACGCGCATGTCACGACCTCGATCCGAAATGGAGTGATCTTTTCGTAAGCGTCAACCTTTCGGTGCAACAACTGCGTGATCCAAGCATGGTGGAGCGCACTTTGCGCATTCTCACGCGCTATGGCCTCAAGCCGAAGCATTTGCATTTAGAAGTCACCGAGCGCGAAGCCTTAAACACCTCTGATGAAGTCATTCCTATCCTGGAAGAGATCCATCACAGCGGCATATCGCTTAGCCTAGATGACTTCGGCACCGGCTATAACTCGCTCAATTACCTCAACAGCTTGCCGGTTGGCTTAATCAAAATCGATCGCTCCTTTGTGGTCAACATGAGCCGCAGCCGCACCGGCCATAAAGTGATATCCACCATTCTGTTGCTCGCCCAAGGCCTCGAGCTCGACACCATTGCAGAGGGTATTGAGACCGAGGAACAGCTACAGCAAATCTATTCCTTAGGTTGTCGCCTAGGCCAAGGCTTCCTGTTTGCGAAAGCCCTGGAACCTAGTTTGATTGCCGATTATCTCGAGCGGGGTCAGCGCTTAGGCGCCTCCAACATTGGCTCGAAGTATCCAGTGAAGTGAATCCGGCGCAATAAATCGGTCTCATCCGCGGACCGATAGTTGACCCACATTTCTTGGCCTTCGCTGAAGGCAACACCGGTTTGCCATTGCAACGGAAGACGTAACTCCGCAATCGGCGAATCAAAAACTACCAGACGATTGCTGCCGTGCTGACATTCAAGCCAAACGCGATCGGCCTCATTCACCGGTAAATATTGCTCTTCGCGGGAGAGGAACCACATGTCGGTTAAAACGAAGCGGCTACCTTTCGGCACGCGGAGTAACAAACGTGGGGTGTCGTCGTCCACGTTGGTGCTATTCCAATAAGGTTCATGAGTAAGGCCAAGCAACTCAATCGAGTCCTTTTGTTGCGTGGCTACCGCGTCTGTGGCAAGCGCATGGTTGTATTCAGAAAGCAAAATACCGACGATGGCACCGACGGCGAGAAATGGAAGGATTGGGAGAATTCTCATGAGTGTTAACAACTCAAGTTTAAGGGTCGCGTTGCTATTCTGGGACGCGAATGGAACGCATTCTCGTCCTCAATCTCGTCGGCCTGACTCCCAAAATTCTGCATTCCGGGAAAATGCCGGCGCTTGAGGCTTATGCCAGCGCGCAAACAGAGCGAACCATGACGCCCCCATTGCCTGCCGTGACCTGCACTGCACAGGCGGACATGCTCATGGGAGTGCCTGCCAGCAAGCATGGTGCCGTCGGTAACGGTTGGTATTTCAAGGACTTAGCTGAGGTCTGGTCGTGGCGCCAGTCGTGTCATCTGATCGATGGAGGTGGCAGCCTTGACTCCATTTTTGAACGTTGGAAGCAGAAGTACCCGGAATCCCTCACCGCGCAGATTTTCTGGTGGTGGAACCTTCCCGGATTCGCCGATCTCTGCGTCACCCCACGCCCCACCTATTATGCAGATGGCCGCAAGGGGCCTGATTTCCATACTTCGCCGCCGGAACTGCATACCGAGCTCAAAAACACCCTCGGCGACTTCCCCTTGTTTCAGTTTTGGGGTCCAGGTGCAGGCATTGCCAGCACCCGATGGATAGCAGAAGCCACCTGCCATATTTTGGCGGAGCATAAGCCAGGCTTGGCCTTGGCTTACCTCCCCCATTTAGATTATGACCTGCAACGCTTTGGCCCGGATTCTTCGGAAGCCTTGCAAGCTGCGGAAGCGCTCGACCATGAGTTTGATCGTTTGCATCAAAGCGCCATTGCCTTCGGCTACCGCATTGTAGTGGTGAGTGAATACGGCATCGAATCGGTCAAGCAAGCCGTCTTGCCCAACCGTGCTTTACGCGATGCCAAGTTACTGCAAGTGCATGCCGCCCAAAACGGTTCCTTGCTAGATCCAGGCAACTCAAAAGCCTTCTGCGTTTGCGACCATCAAATCGCCCACGTTTATATAGCCGATGACAAGGATTTGGAAGCCACTAAAAAGGTGCTGCAAAAGCTAAATGGCATCGACCGGATTCTAGAAAACAATGAGTTAGCCGAGTTTGGCTTAGCGCATGAACGCAGTGGCCAACTGGTCCTAATTGCTAAAAAGGACTTTTGGTTTGCCTATCCCTACTGGTCTGAACTCGAGCCGGAGCCAGATTTCGCACGCACCATCGACATCCACAAAAAGCCTGGCTATGACCCGCTAGAACTATTTCTGGACCCTGAGAAACTCATGCTGAAACCGCGCTTGGCACTCAAGCTCTTAGGCAAAAAACTCGGCTTCCGCACCCTCATGAATGTCGTTTCCCTCGACACTTCTCTGGTAAAGGGTTCCCACGGGCGCCCCCCATCTTCACCGGCAGAGGGGCCAATTTGGATCGGCCCCGAAGACTTAGTCCCCGGGGCCGATGGTTTTGCAATGACCGAGGCTTTGAGCCGCCTCACCGCCAGTCAAGTTTGAGCGCTTAGTTCCAGCGTGGAATCGCGTTATTGCGCGAGGCACCCAGATCCATGGTCAGCTGCATTCCAACCGTGAAAAACTTCTGGGTGAGCTGCTGCGGATTGGTGTGAGTCACAAACATGGTCACGGTGCTTTGCTCCGACAGACTGTAGTTCACGAAGCCAGAGTGGTAAGAGGCATCGAGGTCTCGGGCGCTGAGACCAAGGACGTCGTTTCGCGAAAGCAGAGCGCCTGCAGACCATTGCGGGCTGTAGGTGAACTGGTAGAGCATCCACTCACCGCGTGCTTCTTCGGACTGATAGGTGTTGACCCCAGTGCGATACTCGTTGTCATCAAGCCAAATCTCGACAGACAACTCATGCGCCATATCGGAGTCTGGGACTTCAAACAGGATGCCAACGTCTAGACCGAGCATGCTGTGATCGACTTCGCCGCGTTCCGTGACGCCACCGCCTAGGTTAGTGAAGACGATTTCGTTGGGCGCAAACATCCCACTTGCACCAACCCGTGCCCGCATGCCGCTACCTAAATCAAACTGCGCCGCACCTCGCAGGGTTCCAGTCCAGTTCGCCACACCACGACGTCCGCTTGGACTAAGGCCAAGATCTTCATCGAGTCCATTACCGAAAGCATCGACGTCTTGAGATTCCGTGTCGCCGGCAATACCAAGCGACCAGCGGAAGGAGCCATTGTTAAACGGAATGTGGTGGTGCAACTCCGCGCCACTCATCACCAGGTTGCCACCAAGGAAACCGCGACGCACTCCATCTAAAGAAGGCGCAGGAAACTCATTTGCAAAAACCGTATTCCAAGCGCCAAGGTCTGCAAGGTATTTACCGACCCGCAAATCGACCTGGCCCGGAACCAGGTCGCCCGCGAGATCGGAAAGCAAAGCGCCAGCTTCGCGCAGAATGATGTCCGTGCCATTGCCGCCATCGGAAAGGTCGAAGGTCACAAAGGCACGCCCGACTCCTTCGACGGGTGCCGCAAAGTTCAACTGTGCACTACGAATGCGAAGATCGTTGAACGCCTCCACACCACCGGCAGCTTCCGTGAACTCGGCAATCAAGTCGATGTTCATACCGAGCTCCAACTCGCGGAGAAAGCGACCGGTCGGAGTATTCCAATCGGGGTTGCCATCGCCCAGCCAAGCAGCGAGGGCTTCGGCTTCAGCATCTGAGGTCGGCTCTTGGATTGGCTCTTGGATTGGCTCTTGGATTGGCTCTTGGATTGGCTCTTGGATTGGCTCTTGGATTGGCTCGAGGGAAATAGGCTCGAGGGAAATAGGCTCTGGCTCCTGAAAGCACACCAGAATGGGTAAGGCAAGGATGGTAAGAATCATGGAATCTCCTGGACCCAGAGTAGCAAAATCAAGCCGCGGATTTCAAGTGAGGATACAATGTGGACTCTGGCCAGGGAGGCCCTCATGACTGACAGCAAAGATCGTCCGGTTTACGGCTCTGCCGAGACTCCGCCTGTTTCTCGTCCGCAAAACGAGGCGCCGCAAGAACGCCAGGTACCCTCCAAGGTGACTGCGCCGTCTTTGATCGCGCGCAAAGGTACCGGCAAGACAATCTTATGCCTGACCGCTTACGACTGGCCGACCGCGCGCCTGGTCGATGAAGCCGGATTCGATTTAATTCTGGTTGGGGATTCCATGGCGAATGTGGTTTTAGGCCACGCCAGCACGCTGAAGGTTTCATTGGATCAAATCATCAGCGCTACCCGTGCGGTGAAACGCGCCGTCGACCGCCCTCTCGTCGTGGCCGATATGCCCTTTGGCACTTACCACGTTTCGGTGGAAGACACGATTGTGAATGCTTTACGCTTGGTCCGTGAAGGCGGCGCCCAGGCCGTGAAGTTGGAAGGTGGTGTTGCGCGTGCTCACTTGGTGCAGGCCTTGGTCGAGGCCGATATCCCGGTCATGGGACATGTTGGTTTGTTGCCACAAGCCGTGAACGTGCGTGGTGGTTTCCGCGTACAAGGACGCACTCTAGATAGCGCGCGTCTGCTTTTGGAAGATGCCTTGGCCTTGCAAGAAGCCGGTGCTTTTGCTGTGGTTTTGGAAGGCGTGCCTGCGGCGGTTGCAGCTCGGATTACCGATCGCTTAAGCATTCCCACCATTGGGATTGGTGCCGGCGGCGGTTGCGATGGCCAAATTTTGGTTTTCCACGATGTCGTCGGCCTCTCCATGGGCCCGGCACCAAAGTTCGTCAAGCGTTACGCCAACGTCGCCGAAGTCATGCGCGAAGCCTTGCATGGTTTAGCCGCCGATATCCGCGATGGCAGTTTCCCGACCAAAGAGCACTCTTACGACACCACGTCGGAGTTGCCTGAGGATTGGGATTCTGGAGTTGAGTAGCGGAATCGCTGCGGCACCGACTTAGGAATCCAACCCATCGAGGTCGGATTTTCAATTTCATCGGGCGGTTCATAAAAAATGGCTCCAAGCCAAAGACCTGGAGCCGAAAAGTGGGATGAGTTATTGGAAGCTACAAAGTCGCCGTATTGGAGACCGCGCAGTTACTCATATCCACTGCCTGAACGGTTAACCCGCACAAACCCGCTCCAAGCGGTGGAGTGGTCAAAGTAATATTTCCAGCTCCGTCGGCGGTAAAGAATCCACCAAGTGTTGGAGCACGAATGTCAATCACGGTACCGATGCACGGACCAATAGGAATGACAAAGCTGCCTGCAGGACCGTAAGCGATTGCTACGCTTGCGGAGGCACCGGCACCACTCACTGCAATAGTCACTGGCGCTGGGCATGCACCTGTAATCGTTAAGCTGAGGCTCGGGCCATCGCCTAAATCCCAGTTATCCATTGTGGCTGACCAACCACCAATACCCACGCCGGTGCCAAGAGAAGGGAAGGCAGCAAGGATACCAGTACTCTCGTAGTGCCATTCGTAGACACCGTCGTTTGCTTCATCTATGTCAACGTTCATGGTGTCGCCACCATTCGAAATCGAAATACGAACATGACCACCAGTCACAGGAGTGATTGCGAAGAAACCGCCATAGGTTCCGACGCGCACTCCGTTATTGACACCATGGAAAAAGCCAATGTTGCCGTAGACTCCACCAGAGTTTGATTGAATCTTCGTCCATAACATGTCAATTCCTGCGCCGGTAACAGCAGCAGTGTAGGTTAAACCAACAGGAGACGCCGTTAAATCGAACTCGGTGGATGCATCTTTGTAATCGACAACAGAACCTAGACGCTCAATCCAAGCGTTACCCGGTGCAGAAGACAAAGCATTTCCAACGATAGAAAACGAACCTCCCATTTGAACCCAATCGGTGCCGAGAGTGGCGCGATTAAAGTCATCGGAATCAATGCTGCCGGCTGCAGCGATACCACCGACGAGGCCGCTTTGGGCATGGTGGATGTTTTGTGAAGGGACCAGGGTGGGATCCTGGGAAGGGGGGAGTTGGCTCATGGCTTGCATAGAAGCCAGAAGCGCGAAGGGGGCGAAAATTAACATAATCCAAAAGTAGCACAGAATCGAAAACGGGAAGCAAAAATCGAAGAAAATAACACAACGAGCAAGCCGCACTACAAGACAGGTTGTAAATAAAGGCTTCTCAGGTGGGATTGCTCCTACAATCCCCTCCATGTCACTGTCACGAATTGAGGCTTGGGAACACCTTTGCGCATGGACCCCATCCGAGGCACTGCGCCGCCATGGACGTTCCGTGGAAATCTCTATGCGTACTGCGGCTACTCAACTCGGCGTTCCTGAGGAAACGGAACTGTGGGGATTGGCCGGACTTTTGCACGATGCTGATTACGAAGCTTGGCCGGAGGAACACCCAAAGCGTATTGTTGCTTGGCTAGCGGAGCGCGGTGAAAAACCCGTAGCGCACGCCATTTCAGCGCACTACACCAAGTGGGGCGTACCCTATGACACTCTCATGGACAAAGCCCTGGTAGCCTGCGATGAACTCACAGGGTTCCTTGGTGCATGCTCCATGATTCGCCCAGAAGGCGTTGCGACTTTGAATGTCAAAAGTGTCATGAAGAAGTTCAAGGACAAGAAGTTTGCCGCGGGCGTCGAGCGTGAAGAAGTCCAGGCCGGTTGCGCCATGATTGGAGTGGAGGTGCGCGAGTGGGTGGAGTTTCTTATTCCACAGTTGCAACCTCATGCTGAAGAGCTTGGCTGGGTTGGACGCGGTTAATCATCCATGAGGATGCGCAGGCTTGGCGCGGAAGGTCGTGCATACCCGTTCGCAAGGCAGCCCTCGGCCCTAAAGCAGCAGGGCTTTTCCTAGAATTCCTTCTCGATGGTCACCAACTTCCCCTCTAGGAAGAAGGCAGCCTCAAGAATATCCGGTGCAATGCGCACCGTTTCGCCAAGGCCGTGAAGGCCATGGAGTTTGCCGTGGGCGCTCCGCAGGCCGCCCAACCACCAACGTTTATCGCAGACGTAAACCAGGTCACCTTCGTTTGCGGCTAAGTGATGCATGCCTTCCTGATCCACCTGCACGGTGCCGGCATCAAGGGTGTCATCGACCTCCCAAGTCATCGGGAGCTTGAAGCCTTTCCTATCGTTGGGCTCGCCACCTTTGAAGTAACGACGTGCGTCTTTGATGCTCCAAATGGTCAGCCCTTCGAGGCCCTCGGGTTTCGGTCGAGTGAACAAACTCACCAAGATGCCAATGCCAAAGCAAACTAACAGGTTATACAGCGCACCAATGTAGGTGTAAGGCTGTGCATCGCCCTCAGGGCGTGGAATGCCTTGGGCGAAGGGCTCAATCAAGTCATACGGGAAGAAACGGCCGAGCACGATGAGTCCCACTCCTCCAACAAAGGTGGCCACTGCGCCGGCAGATGTGAAGCGTCGCCAGAAGATTCCGAGGAAAATGCACGCAACCAACGGCGGCGAAATCGTGCTTTGGAAAAACGCGTGTGCCGTATAGAGGTCTTTGAACTGCGAGAACATCCAAGCTGCGCCAACGCCGAGCGCGGTGCCCAAGGCTGAAACGATCATGGCGACGCGCAGGTAATGCTTGTCGTCGCGCTCGATTTTCAGAAGTTTCAAGATGGGGCGATAAACATCGTTGATAGCAATCGCTGCCGTTGCATTGATGTACGTATCCACCGAGCTCATCAGCGCGGCGGTTACAGCAGCAACAAAGAAGCCGAAGCCTGCAGTGCTAGTTAAAACTTGCACCACTAACACGAAAACGTTGTCGGGCGCGACATCGGAGGGCAGTACTCCGGGGTCGGTGAGCACCATGCCGCGTCCAATCCATCCGGCGCAACAAACTGCAACTGCGGAAATCGGCAATGCGAAGAGCACGTTGAAGGTGGCTGCCTTGCGTCCGTGATCGACCGAGCGACAAGCCATGAACCGCATGATGAGCGCTTGGCTCATGAACAAAAAGGCAATCGAACCGGCAATCGCATCTTGCCAAAACACTCCAATAAAGTTGAAGCTCGGATCCTCGTTGAAGTTGGCTAACGGGAGCTTGAACTCATCTGGCAGAATGCTCCAGAAGGCGTCGAAACCGCCAAACCAGTCCAGTCCGAGCATAAACAACATGACCCCTGCTAACAGCAGAATGAAGCCCTGCAAGAGGTCGGTGAAGATGACTGCAGTTTGTCCACCAAAGGTGATGTACAGCCCAGCAACCACCGCGACCACCCAAATGATTTCCATGAGTTCCCAGCCGAGCGCTCCACCAACAATGGGCTCGAGGGTGCGAGCCATGGTTAAGAAACCAATGCCCACATATCCAATCATGTAAACCAATTGCACAATCGTGGCCAGCACGCGCACGGTTGGATTAAAGCGTCGTTCAAAATACTCTGGAATCGAACGCACCTTCATGTAATAAACAATCGGCAGCCATCCAAAGATGAACAGCGGCATGAAGAACCAATCATTCATGTACGCCATCGAGCCGGAGAAACCGTGCTCAAAACTCTTACCGCTGTATTTAATAAAGCTGTGGCTGCCGACTCCGGTCGCCACAATCGACATCGTGATTAACCACCAAGCAAAGCGTCGTCCACCGAAGAAAAAGTCGGTGGTGCTGCGGTTAAAGCGCGCGAAGTAGGAGCCGAAGCCCAACACCACCACGAAGTAACCAATCAAGATGCCCCAGAAAACCGGGGAAGAAGCAGCGGCGGCGGCGGCTTCGGTAGCCATTGCTTTGGAGTCACCCGGCGCATGCTGTTGCAGCAAAGATTGCAGGAACATAATCGCCTAGAGGTTGATGGCCGCGAGGATTCCAGCAGCGTGTATTCCCGCATACCAGAGGAAACCGAACAGGAGCACACCCATCCAACGCCGATGTTCCGCGCGCTTGGGGTTAAAGGCGCCACTCTTATAAGCCAGCACCAAACCACCGAAAAAGCACAGCCCACCCACTCCGTAGAGGTAGATGTAGGGCATCCAGACACGTTCGAAAGTCAGCGGATCGGGCATGGGACGGCTCATGATATCGGCGCCTTCGCCCGTGTGTCCTTGTTCCCTTGCCTCTCTGGGCATAAAATCGGAGGCGTGGTCCTTCCAAGCCGGTGAATGCCGCGGATGATGCCAGGATTTCCCATGAAAACCAGCCCCAACACTCGGATCCCCCTTCGCGACGCTCTCGGCCAGGAAGTTTTACTGCTCGATGGCGCCATGGGCACCGAATTGAATCAGCGCGGGATTCCATTTCATCGCAATTTCGAGACCGCCAACCTGGAACACCCCGATTGGGTGCAGGAAATCCACCAGTCCTTCCTAGATGCCGGGTCCGATGCCCTGCTCACCAACACCTTTGGAGCCAATCGCTATCGGCTGGCGAAGCATCAGCTGGAGGACAAGCTTGGAGAGTTACTGGAAGCGGGTGGACGCCTGGCACGCGAGACCGCTGGGCAGAACGCTTATGTGCTCGGTTCCTTGGGTCCGCTAGGCGTGGAATTGGAACCGCTGGGCCGTGTAGCGAAAGAAGAAGCCCAAGCCGCCTTTGCCGAGTCCGCGCAGTACCTTCTCCCGTTTGTCGATGGGTTTGCTTTGGAGACCTTCGATAACGTTGCTGAGTTGGAATGCGCCATTCTCGGTTTACGTTCGGTGACGGACAAACCGATTTTCGCCTTCTTGGCGATTGGCGATAACACGCGCACCTCCCACGGCACCACCGCCAAAGATAGTGCTCTCCGCGCCGAAGCTGCCGGTGCCGACGTGGTTGGCTTTAACTGCAGCAGCGGTCCACGAGTCGTTTTAGATGCGGTGCTCGAAGCCTCGCAAGGTGGGGTACAAATTCCACTCGCTGCAAAACCAAATGCCGGCATGCCGCGCCAGGTCGATGGCCGGATTTTCTACGAGAACGATCCGGATTACTTTGCTCGGTTCGCCCGTCGTTTTTTGCAGGCAGGCGGCGTCGTGCTCGGCGGATGCTGCGGCACCACGCCCGACCACATCCGTGCGCTTTCTCGAGCTGCACGTGCCGGTGCCGCACAAATGCGTGGCGCCACCCGACAACCCAGCGTCAAACCCGATGCTGCGGTCAAAGCCCCAGATGCTGGCGTCGATGCCATTCCGCTCGCCGAACGCTCCCGTTTCGCAGCGGGCCTTGCGCGTGGCCGTACCGTGATCTCGGTGGAGTTGGTGCCACCGCGCACGCCTGATATGACCAAACTGCTGCATGCAGCACGCACTTTGGACCGCCATGGCGTCGATGCGGTGAACTTGCCCGACGGACCGCGCGCTTCGGCAAGGATTTCGAACATTGCATGCGCCGCCATCCTGTCACGCGAGACCAACATTGAGCCGCTTCTGCACTTCTGCTGCCGCGACCGCAACTTGCTTGGCATGCAGTCCGACTTGCTCGGCGCGGCAGCACTTGGATTGCATAACATTCTTGCGATCACGGGAGACCCACCTTACAAAGGTGATTACCCTGACTTAACCGCAGTCTTCGATATCGATTCCATCGGCCTGACCAACATGATCACCATGTTGAATCGCGGATTGGATCTAGGCGGCAACGATCTTGGGCAGCAGACTCGGTTCTGTAATGGAGGCGCATTCAACCACACCGCGTTGGATTTGAACCGCGAATTAGAACGCCTGTTCTGGAAAATCGATGCAGGATCAGATTACTTCATCACCCAACCGGTCTTCGATGCCGACACCCTCTTGGAAATCATCGAGCGACTGCCCGCGCACACGCCGCCGATCCTTGCAGGATTGTGGCCGCTGCGTAGTCGTCGCAATGCAGAGTTCTTGAACTCGGAAGTCCCTGGAGTGCATCTGCCGGAAAAGGTTTTGAAGCGCATGGCTTATGCCGAAGACCGCAATCAAAGTGCGGAAGTGGGCATTGAGATCGCGCTAGAAACCGTAGAAGCCTTGCAGGGCAAAGTCGCTGGATTCCAGGTTGCGGCACCGTTTAACTGCATTGAACCTGCATTGCAGGTGGTCGAAGCTATCCACGCAGGAAGTTAACGATGCGCGGCAAAGCGGTTACGTGAGGCACTAAAAAGTCCACGTGACCGGGTTCTGTCGACACCGAATCCTTCACCCACTGTGGAGTGTGCGGCAAGTCCATTATCCCCACTCCTTGCGGCGCCGCCGGATGACCTTCCACGCGCATGGCTAAAGGTTGGGATAGGTCTAGGGAGAGGACATCGCCCACCACTAGGTTCGGATTTTCGCGCTCCAAGATTTCGCGGTACTGCGGACGATTGGTGTGCACCGCACGTCCTGAGAAATCCATGGTGTGGTGCGCATCGCCAAGAAACTGTTTTCCGGAACGACCATACACGCGCAGTTGCGAAGAACCTGGTTCGGTGTCACGTCCGTCGGCTACGCAAAATCCATGATGCGAAAACCAATCCACCACTTTTCCGCCGGGTGCATTGGTGGCAAAGACGACGTTGACATCGTTCTCTATCAGCCAATGTAAAATGCGGGCGGCACCTTCGGTTAAATCGTGGTCGACCTCTAAACGAAAACGATCGCAGGTGCTGTGGTAGCAATAATCCAAAAACTCGAGCACGGTTCCGTATTCCTTCAGCACCAAATTGCGGAAACTCGATGAGACCTCGCAAGCCGCTTGGTCGATGTGCTGGCCGATGGCAGTGGGTACCGCAAAATAATCCTCATCGACGTAGGAACTGAATCGGTTATCCAACTGCCAACCATGATGTTCCGGCCGGGCTAACACTGCGCTGCGAAAACCCTGATATGTCGGGTCCATTTCCTCCATGCTGTGCCCCGCCATGCGTGCCAATTCACCGTGCACTGTTTTATGGACGGCCTGCAACTCGCGCCACGGGTTGGTCCACACGCCGTCGAAGTCGGTCAAAAAAGTAAAGGGGCTCGCCATGAGCCCCTTATTTTAGACAAGCCGCAGCATGCTCAGGTGAAGTCGAAGGATTTACCTTGGAGCCACTGCTATGCGGTTGAGTTCTACAACCCCGGCGCCAAGTTGAGAATCAAAGCCAGGCCCGCCGAGCAGGGAGCCTTCTTCATCGACCAACAGGTAAACGAAAGTCAGAGTAGAGCCGTCGTCGCCGAGAATCACGACGTCGTCAATACGGCCAATCGCGCTATCGGAGTAGGCGAAGACGCCAGATCCGGTCGCATAGCTGTGGATGAGCTCGTCGTTATCTGGGCGACGGATTTCGCCACTCAGCACAGTGCCATCGGTATCCAAAGTCGCGGTGAAGGTGCGACGCTTGGCCATTTCGTTGGCGCCGAAGCCATCCCAGACGCCACTAATCAGGCTATCGGGAAAGTGGCCGGAACCAATGCTGTGCACCAAGACAAAGCTGCCTTCGATTAAGGCGCCATCTGGGGCGAGGTGGCTGAAGGTTCCAGTCAGAGTGGACATGGCATCGTCCATTTGAGCGTCCATGACCATGGTGTTGGTGAAGACGGTGGACTCCATGATGGTCTGCATTACGCCGGCCTCTGAGAAATCGAGTGTGCGCGTTGAATTCGCGCCCTTCCACTCATTGCCCAGGCTGTCAGCGGCCTCCGTGACCGCTCCAGCGGCAATACGGACGTAAAAGTTCCGCTCTGGGCGTGCCAAATTATCAGGGATGAGTTGGCCAACCCAGTCGCCTTCCAGGTTGGAGAGGTCGAATGTGATGGTGGCTTCTCCGTCTCCACCGCCGGTACCAGTTGTGGAAGAAAGGGAGTCGGGTCCTGGGTGGGCACAGGCTGCCAGGGCAAACATATACAGCAACAGGAGGTTGCGGCCAATAGTGGGGATTCGTGAGGTGAGATGCATGGTTTCGGTGCGAGAGGGGCCGAAGTTGCCCAAGGGGCTTTGAAATCGCTCTCCCTGGATTAGAGGGAGGCTAGGTGCGACTTCAGGATAATCTTATTACCTAACCGGCGTCCTGACTGAGATTTCCTAGTAATGCCCCAATTCCCTAAATTAGGAGTATGCATTTTCCATCGATAGCCCCTAAATCAAGGTTATCCTAATAAACCTGGTTAACCAAGTCAAGGTTATCCTAATAAACCTGGTTAACCAAGTTTCTGGAACCTACTAGCTGTTCACTCGTCCCACTCCTACAGGCGCTTCCCTTGCGCCGGGATTTCCCAAACCTCCTAACATGTACACAAGGACCCTAATTACTTGCGCCGTCGCGGCGTGCCTGGGCTTTTCGCCCGCCGCCTTTTCTCAAAGTGAAGCTCCTGTCCAGGACCCCGTCGGCGATGCGCTCGACACCTGGCAGAACCAACACGGAGAAAATTGGCGCCTACGACTCCACGATGACCTCACTACAGGTCGCCACCTGTGGGGTTATCACACCGAAGCTCCCTTTACGCCTTCGCTCGATTCCGATTATGAAGAGCTTGCGCGGATGGCTTTCGATGAAGCCTACGGAATTTTCGCAGTTGCCGATGGCAGCCTAACTCTAGAGCAAGTCAAGTTTTTGGCTCTGCAACAGATTGGCACCACCGACAAGGTGGCGGTTGAATTCCGTCAGCATGTGCAAGGCATTGAAGTTCTCGATGCATCGGCACACGCCATTTTCAACACCAAGGGCTCCTTGCTCTCTTTGGACAGCCGCGCCATTCCAGGTGTGGAATCGCTCTCCGTTCGTCCCGTCGCGGATCGTTTTGCTGCAGCCAACGCTGCCATCGGTTATTACGCAGACCTTGAAGGCGGCCGCGAGCCAACCTTCGTCGGCATTCCTGAGTTGGTGATCATCAAGCACTCTCCTGGCAAGTTCATGGAACCACGCCTTGCATGGTCCCTCGAAATCCGCAACCAGGAAAACCCTACGAACCCAGCCGGCCGCAATATCTACATTGCTGCTGACAACGGTTCCCTGGAAATGCTCGAAGAGCGCAACCTGATTCACAACCAACAGGCAACCGGAACTGTGAACAGCTTTGCCACTCCTGGCACGAGTGCAAACAGTGGTGCAAACCCACCGACCTTGCACACCATGCCGTTCATGAACTTGACCAGCCCGGTTGGCAACACCCAAACCGATGCCAATGGTGACTTTGTTCTGAACACTCCAAACAGTAACCCGGTCAACATTACGGCAACCTTTAACGGTCCGTTCTGCCGCGTGTTCAACCAGGCGGGTGGCGGTCACAGCACCACCACTAGCTTCACTCCTGGAGCTCCTGGAACCTTGACCATGAACGCGGCGCAAACCGAGTTCATCACCTCGGAAGCAAGCTGCTATGACTCGGTGCTGGACGTACGCACTTGGCTGAAGAGTATTGATCCAAGCGATACCACGGTAGATTTCCAGGTCCGCACCAATGCCAACCTCAACTCCACTTGTAATGCATACTTTGATGGTTCTTCCATCAACATGTTCTCATCTGGCGGCGGTTGTAACAACACCGGTTTCAGCACCGTAGTTGCACACGAGGAAGGTCACTGGATGAACGTTCTTTACGCAAGCGGCAACGGTTCCGATGGCTTCGGCGAAGGTAACGCAGACGTCTTTGCGATGTACGCTTATGACACCCCAATCGTCGGTCAAAACTTCTTCACCGGTGGTGGTTTCATCCGCACTGGCACCAACAACCGTCAGTTCTGTGGCGATAGCAACCCAGGTTGTTACGGCCAAGTGCACGCCGACGGTGAAGTTCTCATGGGTGCATTGTGGAAGGTTCGCGTGAACCTCAACAACACCTTGGGCAACGCTTCGGGTGACCTCACTGCAGACACCTTGCTCATCGGTTGGATGAACGCTTACAACGATGGGCAGATTAGAACCATCATTGAAGAGCACTGGCTGACCCTAGATGACAACGATGGCAACATCTTCAACGGCACTCCAAATTACGCTGACATTGACGCAGGTTTCCGTCAGCAAGGTTTCGATGGCGTGGATATTCAGCTCATCCAGATTGCACACACTCCACTTGGAAACAGCCTCTCTGAAGCTGGTCCTTACGTAGTGGATGCAGACATCACCAGCTTGATTGGCAACGTGATCACCTCTGCCGACGTGGTTTACTCCGTCGATGGCGGCCCTGAAGTCACCATTCCAATGTCCAACTCTGGCAGTTCTTACACCGCAGGCATTCCTGGACAGGCTTCTCCTGCCCGCGTGAGCTACCACATTGAATCTTCGGATAGTGGCGGTAACACCGAGGACTTCCCCCGCAACGGCAGCGAACTGATGTTCGTAGTCGGTGTTGAGAACCAGATTTACTTCAACGACTTTGAAGGTGCTACCGACGAAGGTTGGGTTCACGCTCAGGTTACAACCCAAGACGATTGGATGCGCGGCGTTCCTGCAGGCAAGGTCGATGACCCAAGCTCTGCGTTCGACGGCAACAACTGCTGGGGTAACGACCTTGGTCCTTCTGGATTCAACGGTAGCTATGCTGCAAACGTCAACAACTACCTTGAGTCTCCATCGATTGACTGTACCGGCGAAACCGGTGTGACTTTGCGTTTCGCTCGCTGGTTGAACGTTGAAGAGAGTCGATACGACAGTGCCATCATTACGGTGAACGGCATTCAGGTTTACATAAACCCATTCGCTGGCGATGATCGTGCAAGTGCATGGAGCATGCAGGAGATTGATATCTCTGCGATTGCAGACAACAACCCTTCGGTTAAAGTTCGCTACACCCTAATTTCGGACGGTGGCCTTGAGCTTGGCGGCTGGAACTTGGATAACTTTGAACTGATGACCCTGGAGCCAGTCCCTGGTGGCAGCGACACCATTCTCTTGAGTGGAGACACCACCGCACTTCCGGGTGCAACGGTGAACTACACCATGAGTGCCATGTCTGCTGGCGCAAGCTGGGGCTTCTTGGCAAGTGCATCCAACGCCGGAACCGTGATCTTCGGTCACACCTTCGATGTTGGTCCTAACTTCAACGTCATGAACACCGGTACTGCAGATGCAGCCGGTAACGCATCGACCAGCTTCACCATTCCACCTAACCTGCCATCTGGCGCAACTGGTTACATGGAAGTTGGCGCTCAAGGTGCTGGCGGGATCGAAGACTCCAACTTGCTGACCTTCACGGTTCAGTAAGCGTAAACTCGAAGGGGCGGCTCCGAAACGGGCCGCCCCTTTCCTCTTCTCCACACGTTTCAACAACCTCCCCTGGCTTTTCCCTTAATTTCAAGTCCCTTGCTCCTTAGCCTGCTCCTTGCGTCCCAGCTGCAGAATCCTGTCCTGCCTGAGCCACCCGCAGCCACCGCTCCATCGGTGGACTCTGCCCTCATCACCGCCGAACCACAGTTCGCGGTTTATGTTTTCCAATCCGAAGTATCACTCCGCGATGCCTTGATTCGTCATGGCAACATGTACGACGATCTTGGTGGCTACATTTTGGGTGACATCGATGCCGACCTGGCGCAACGCATCGGCGTGGAAATGATTGCCCTGCCTGCCTTGGCAGACGGAGAATCGGTCTTCACGATTATCGAACACGCCGGAGAAGATTCTCATGGCGTCGGCGATTCCGGTCGTCATCTATGGACCTCCAGCGACCAGCGCATTGTGTTGCGTGCTTTGAACAAGTCGCAAGCCGCGGCAGCTGCAAACAGCAACTTCCGCTGCCATGGCGCAGTGCGCCAAATGTCCTTACAGGGTGTGCAGCCGACCTCCTTCACTGGTGGACGTCTTGGTGCCATTAGCCCCAATCCTCAAATCGCTGGCTGGGTTGCACAAGTCTCCCAGACCAACCTGCAGAACGATGTCGCCACCATGGAAGCTTTTGGTACGCGTCGTCACTTCGAGCAAGGGGAAGTGAATGCCGAAAACTGGCTGGTCGGTCAATTTCAAGGTCTCGGCTTAACCACCACCACCTTTAACTACGATGCAGGCGCAGACGTCGTCATTGCAGAGATTACGGGCACCACCGACCCAAGCAAAATTGTGGTGATTGGTGCCCACTATGACTCGGTGAACTGGCAGGGAAGTGCAGCTTCCCCCGCTCCTGGCGCCGACGACGATGCATCTGGAACCGCCGGCATTCTTGAAATTGCTCGCGTTCTAGCCGGTGAGTCTTTTGATTACACCATTCGCTTTTGTGCCTTCTCTGGCGAAGAGTTTGGTCTTCTAGGTTCGGAAGCCTACGCCGCTTTCCTAGATAACGCTGGTGCCGATGTCATTGGCATGGTGCAGCTCGACATGACGGCTTACCGCGCACCTGGCGATTCTTTGAGTGTGGACTTTGTCACCAATGACACCGACACCGGCCTCAATAACTTCGCCATGGATGTGTACGCCGCTTACGTCCCGGGTTTGCAAATCAACATTGGGTTTCTTTCGGGCGGCACCAGCGACCACAAGTCTTTCTTCAACCACGGCTTCCCTTCGACCTTCCCGTTTGAAGACCTTGGTGCTTTCAGCCCACACATTCACACGGCAAACGACGTCACTGGTGTTTCAGCCAACGACTTCAACCTGTCGCGCATGATTACCCAAGGCGCCTTAGCGACCATCGCTGAGTTGGCGCGTCCGGTGTCCATGACCATGAGTCATGTGCCACTCACCGACACGCAAAACGAAACCGGTCCATACACCGCCATCGCCGATGTTGTCTCGCAGACTGCGGCAACGGTTTCCGGCGTCGACCTCTTCTGGCGCTTGGAAGGTGCTGCGAACTACACCACGCTCGCCATGACCCAAACGGGTACCCCAGACGAGTGGTCGGGTGGCATTCCGGGACAACAAAGCCCGGTTCGTGTGGAGTACTACATGGTTGCCACCGATTCCTTTGGCAACACGCGCTTTTTGCCAGATGGCTTGACCGCGGGCGATAACCTCCACCGTTTCGTGGTGGGCATCTACAACCGTATCTCCTTCAACGATTTTGAAGGCGCTACCGATGAAGGATGGAGCCACGTTCAAGTGGCCTCGCAAGATGATTGGCAGCGCGGTATTCCGGCCGGCAAAGTCGAAGATCCGGGTAGTGCATTCTCTGGCAATAATTGCTGGGGCAACGACCTCGGCCCAAGTGGATTCAACGGTTCCTATGCTTCCAACGTTAGCAACTACCTCGAGTCGCCAAGCATTGACTGTTCGGGACAAACCGGCGTCAGGTTGCGTTTCGCGCGCTGGCTCACGGTTGAGGAAGGTCAGTTCGACAACGCCAAGATTCGCGTCAACGGCACCGTTGTTTGGGAAAACCCATTCAGCGGCAACGTGATCGATAATACTTGGAGCATTCAGGACATCGACATCTCTTCTATTGCGGACAACAACCCGGCGGTGGAAGTGCGCTTTAGCCTGGAGTCCGATGCTGGCCTAGAGTTCGGCGGTTGGAACATTGACGACTTCGAACTCTACACCTTGGAGCCTGTAGGTGGCGGTGGCAGTATGACTTTGTCCGGCACCACTTCGGTCAACCCAGGTGCCAGCGCTAGCTTCAACTTGAGCAATGCCGCGCCAAGTGGAACTTGGTACTTGCTTTACAGCTTTTCGAATGCAGGCTCTACCATTTTCGGTACCCCGTTTGAGATTGGCACTCCATGGACCTTGTTCCACACCGGAACCACCGATTCCAATGGCGATGCCTCGCACACCTTTACCGTCCCAGCCCGCGGTGCGGGCCTCACGGTTTACTTTGAAGCCGCAACCAATGCGGGTTCGATTGTGAACTCCAACCTTCACACTCTGACGGTCAACTAAGGCCATCTTGAAGCTCCATCGCTTCACTTTGACTGCCGCTCTTCTTGGGTTGTGTGCCACTTCGGCCACAGCCCAAAACGGCGCTACCGAACTCTCACGCCCCGCCAACGGTCCGCTGCAGACTTCAAGCTTGTTCCGTCTACAGGTTCAGTAAACCGAAACTACTTCGAAGCTGCGAGCTCCTCGAAGAGGCGCTCGTAAGCTTCAGCGGCGGCATCCCAGGAGTGCAGCCGGCCCATGACCTCGCGCCCATGATGGCCGAGTTTCGCCCGACGCTCTGGGTCATCGAGTAAGTCGGACACGGCAGTAGCGAAGTCATGGTCCTCGTCAGCAATAACCAGCAGTTCCCGCACTTCATCGTGCATGGCTTCCACTCCGGTGCTATTGGTGACGACAGGTTTTTCAACCGCCATCGATTCCAGGACCTTGTTCTTAATTCCCGCGCCGAAACGCATCGGCGCAACCAACATGCAGGCGCGCTGGATAAAGGGCTTTAGATCTTCCACGCGTCCCGTCACTTCCACGCCAGGTAAGCCGGCCAAGGCCAGGACTTCAGGCACAGGATTGGTGCCGACGATGGTGAAGGTGACCTCCGGATGACGCGCGCGCACTAAGGGCAGAATGTCGCGCGCAAAGTGAATCGCGGCATCTACGTTGGGCAAGAAGTCCATATTGCCGAATAGGATCAGGTTGCCTGGGACTTCTTCCACCCCTTCCACCGGCTGGAACATATCCAAGTCCACGCCGTTTGGAATCAGCTCGACGCGTCCAGTTGGATGCATACGCTCCAAGCGCTCTTGATCCAAAGGCGAAACTGCGGTGGCCATGGGATAAAGCTTCATGGCAAAAGTTTCAAAGGCCAAAAAACGATGCCGCAGCTGACGCGTACGCGCGCCTTCCGCCAAACTCAAACCGCCGCGGTCCAGATGCCGGTCGTAAAACAAGGTCCGGCAATCGCAGATATCGAGCAGGGTCGGAATGACCTTTGCGCCGCTGCGGAACCACAAGTCAGCCCATGGATCGAACACATAGGCGGCATCGATCTTGTGCTGGGAAACTAACTTTTCGGTTTCCTCTGCCACGCGTTGATCGAAACCTGGGTACTCCGAGCGAAACGCCGATACCGGCCCAATACCAAGATTGGTACGGAAGCGCCCGACTCCACTGCGACGCGGCACATCTAACAAAGTGATGCTGGAGAAGATCTTCTGCTCCTCTAACGGCGCCAACTTTGCACGCTGCTCATCGTCTTGAATCAATGCGAGTAGATGCACCTCATGGCGCTTCGCCAGCCTGCTAAACAGGTGGAGAATGCGTAGGTGATAACCCTCGGAGTAGGGCCAAGGAAGGCCGCGGTAGACGACAAGGAGCCGCATGGCCCCTAATGTAACGAGCCCGACGATAGATTTCGCCGGACTCCTTGGTAGAACAGAGAATTCCTAGCTGACGGGGTCAGGCAGGACCTTGTCCACCATGGCCTTCAACTCGCCTTGGGCGTGCAGTTGGCGCACGATGTCGCCCCCTCCTATAAACTCACCGCCGAGGAAGATCTGCGGCGTGGTTGGCCAATCGGTAATTTCCACCAAAGCTGGTTTAATGCCTGGGTGATCAAAAATGTCGACAGCCTCGAAAGGCACATCTAGTTCTTTGAACACTTCCACCACGGCTTGGGAGAAACCACAGCGTGGAAACATCTTGTTGCCTTTGATAAAAATCAGCACGGGATGCTGCTTAATGATCTCTTCTATTTTTTCCTTAATTTCCATGATTCAACTTTTGGTGCTGATCTGAACAGCGTGAATGGAGTTATCTCCTTCCGACATGTAGGGGCGCACGATTTCCAACACATGTTTGTGCTGTTGCATGAGCGTCAAGCCCTCAAAGCCGGGCCAAGTCACTTCCAAACCCCAGTGATCCAGGGTTCCAGTGAGGTCGGTTACTTTACAGGTGGAGCCATCCAGCTTGCTGGTGACGATTTCGCTTACGGTGTCTGCGTCCATTGTGATGCGTAATTTAGGACAATCCCGGGAACTTTCCGAGCAGTTTAACTCTGAGGTAGAGTAACTATTAGTCACTCTGGGCATTGTCCCACGAAACCACGCTCATGGCAAAAATCGAAATCTACACCCGAACCACCTGCCCTTACAGCATCCGGGCCAAGAGCCTTTTAGAGAATAACGGACAGAAACGGGAGGAAATCGATTTGGAGACCTCCCCAGAACGCATCCAATCCCCGGCTTCCGGAGTGAATGGTTGCGCATGAATCGCTGCGGACTCGTCTTGCGCAACAATCCAAGTCGCCAGAAAAGTCTTCCATGCGGAAGTCAAACCCCACGCGTGGATCTGCGACTAAGGAAATGCTTCCGCCTTATGCGCAGATTCATAACTCAGAGTTCCAAGCTGCCATTCCGGCGTACTGACCGATGGCATGCAGGTGTAGGCACCAACTATGGCTAAGATATGGCTTCAAGAAGTCCCGGTTATGCACATTCTCACGACTTCCTAGAGCAGAACGCCGTTCTAGGACTATTTTCCAATCAGGAAGTGCACGATATCGCCGTCCCGCATGCTGTAGTCCCGCCCTTCGGTCCGCAATCGTCCTGCTGCGCGGATGGCAGCCTCGGACTGATGCTGATCAAGATCCTCCACCGAGTAGACCTCAGCGCGAATGAACGCCTTCTCAAAGTCGGTGTGGATGACACCTGCAGCTACCGGCGCGGTGTCTCCAGCGTGAATGGTCCAAGCGCGAACCTCTTTTTCACCGGCAGTGAAGTAGGTTTGAAGGCCGAGCAACTTGTACACGGTTTGAATCAACCGCTCTAAACCAAGCTTCTCCACGCCAAGTTCCTCCATGAACATAGCCCGATCTTCTTCTTCCATGGAGCGCAGCTCCAACTCAAGGTCGCCGCAAATCGGAACCCATTGAGAGCCATGACTAGCCGCGTACTCGGCAACTTTCTGACACCACTCGCTCTCTCCATCGAGATCGTCATCGGCCACGTTGGCAACGTAAAGCACCGGCTTCATGCTCATAAGGAACAACGGCTTGAGCAGTTTGCGCTGCCGATCTTTCCAATCGTAGGTGCGCAAGGGCTTGCCGGCATCGAGAATTTCCAGCGCCAAGTCATAAACTTCCTTCTCCGCTTGGCAATCTTTGTCTCCGGCGCGCGCCTTTTTCATCACCCGATCGGAGTTGCGCTTCAAAGTTTCCATGTCCGCCAGGCCGAGCTCGAGCTCGATGACTTCAATGTCGTCAACTGGGTCAACCGGAGTATCGCGCAATACCTTGTCGCCACCAAAGCAACGCACCACTTGCATGATGGCATCGCATTCCTTGATGTTCCCGAGGAACTTGTTGCCCATGCCTTCGCCTTCCGCGGCACCAGCCACCAATCCAGCAATGTCGACGATTTTCACCACTGCCGGCAGAACCCTTTGGGTTTCCACATAACCATGGATCAGCTCAAGGCGAGCGTCAGGGACCTCCACCACCGCCACATTGGGCTCAATCGTGCAAAAGGGAAAGTTGCCGACTTCCGCTTTCGCAGAAGATAAGGCGCTAAAAATGGTGGACTTACCGACGTTCGGAAGCCCCACAATGCCGCAGGAAACGCTCATGAGACCGTGCATTATATCCTCTCGCTAATCGGTGGAGGGTGCCCCTCTTTTTCTAAACCCGACGTCGAGTAAGGCGCAGCAGAAAGCCAAGCAGCAATACGCCAAAAGCAAAGCGCTGACCTGGGTTCCATTGGGTGATGCCATCGGCAACGGCAACCGGCAGGACCAAGGCGGCACGCGCACCCTTACGCGCCCATTCATGCTCTAACAGAAAAGCGGCTCCTTTCGGGCCTTGCTCGTAATACCAATCAACACATTGATTGCCTGCTGGAGTGGCTTTCAAGTACTGGTCGCGGAATCGACGCAAGGCAAAGACTTCGTGCGATTTATAATTGCCGTGCGCAGCAGTGGCCACGAAACAGTCGTTGTCGGAGCCCAAGTCATCTAAGGACGGAGCAGAAATCCTAAGATTAAAGCTTCCCGTTTGGCCGCCAGGGTTAGTCACCACCAGGTCTCTGTTGCCAGCGGTTAATGCAGGAAGCTGCAACACGATGGAACCACCCAAGGAAGTGATGGTGATGTCTGATTGAAGAATACTGGCCCCATCTAAGGTAATGCTGATTTGGACTGCAGCGCTGGGACCAGCAGAATCGGGAAGGTTTCATTCACCGTTGAATAAGTGCCTGCTAGCAAGGTGACGGTATCCCCAGCGGTGGCCTGGGTCATGGCGAAGGTCAAGGATTCAAAAGGTGTAGCTTGAGATCCATCGGCGCCATCGCTGCCACCCACAGGATCCACAAAGAATGTGGTCTGCGCCGAAAGCGAACTGGCACAAGCAAAAACGAACAGAATCGAAAGTAAGCGAAGGTTCATAGTGTTATTGAGCTAAGAGCGAGTGACCATCCATAACCTCGGGCTGCTCCAAACCCATAGCCTGCATGAATGTTGGGGCTACGTCGGCAAGCACGCCCATTTCACGCAGCTTGGCACCGCGGAATTCCTCTCCAATAAAGAGGAAGGGAACCGGATTGACCGTGTGCGCGGTATGCACTTCGCCGGTGACCGGATCAATCATTTGTTCCGCGTTGCCGTGGTCTGCCGTGATGGCCACGGTGCCACCATGCTTGAGCGCGGAATCTACGATTTGCTTCAAGCAGCCATCAACCGCACGCACCGCGGCTTCTGCGGCAGGCACAATTCCGGTGTGTCCGACCATGTCGGTGTTGGCAAAGTTAATCACATACAAATCATTTTCACCTTGATCAAGACGGTCAAGTACGGCGGCGGTGACTTCAAAAGCCGACATTTCGGGCTTCAGGTCATAAGTGGCCACCTTTGGTGAAGCCACCAAGTGCCGTTCCTCTCCCTTATAGACCGCTTCTCGCCCACCATTAAAGAAAAATGTGACATGCGCATATTTTTCAGTTTCGGCGCAACGGAATTGACGCAAGCCGGCTTCTGCGACCAGCTCCCCAAACATAGAAGTCAGCTCCAGCGGTGGGTAAGCCACCGCGCAGGAGAACTCCCTGGAGTATTGAGTCATGGTGGTATATCGGACTGCAGGAACTGCACCGCGCTTGAATCCACTGAAATGTTCATCACCAAGGAAGGCAGCCGTAATCTGACGCACCCGATCGGCTCGAAAATTAAGGCTCAAAACCGAATCGCCGTCTTTGATCAAGGCAGGATTCCCAATTGAAATGGGCTTTATGAACTCGTCGGTTTCGCCGCGCGCATAAGAATTTTCCACCGCTTGCACGGCGCTCTGTGCCTGATACTCCGACTTGCCGTGGATCATCAAATCCCAGAACAATTGGGTGCGCTCCCAGTTGTTATCGCGGTCCATGCCAAAATAGCGACCGCATAAAGTAGCGAAACGCGCGCCAGTCTTTTGCAGAAGCGGCTCCAAGCGTGCGACATAACCCATCGCTGACGATGGCGGTGTATCGCGGCCATCGAGCAATCCATGCAACAAAATGCGTTCGCCAGGCAGATTCATGGAGGCGGCTAAAGCAAGGATGGCTTCTAGGTGGTCATCGATGGCATGCACACCGCCGTCGCCTAGTAAACCGAAAAGATGGAGACATCCACCACTCTCTTTGGCGGCTTCTACGGCCTGCCGCAAAACGCCCAAACGTTGAAATTCGCCGGATCGAATGCTCTCCCCAATGCGCGAAATAGTCTGATAAACCCGGCGTCCCGCTCCCAGATTGGTGTGGCCGACCTCGGAATTACCCATAAGCCCAGGCGGCAGCCCCACTTCCTTGCCCGAGGCTGAAAGCAGCGCATGGGGCCATTCTTCCCACCAGGAAAGGAAATTCTCGGCCGGCGCATGGGTAATGGCGTTGCTGTCGCTGGGCAGGGCATATCCCCAGCCATCCAGTACGATGAGAAGTTTTGGGCGCTTTGGAGTCATGAGAGGGGTGCTATCAGCACGGTTTGCTACTACGATATAGACATCATGCGTGTTTTTCTTCCACCTCTTTTGCTTGTCGTGCTCGCAGCGGCTTGTTCCTCGGTCCCCGGCACCGGTCGTTCTCAGGTGAATTTCATGAGCGCGGGCCAGGAAATGAAAATGGGTGCTCAGGCTTACACCGAAATGTTGGCTGAGGAGCGCGTGATTACCACCGGCGCCGATGCCGAAATGGTGCGTCGGATTGGAGAACGCATTGCGCGTGCCGCGACCGATTTACTGCCAGAATCCGATGCCAAACGCTTTCGCTGGGAGTTCAAGCTGATTGATTCTCCTGACACTGCAAATGCTTGGGCACTGCCCGGTGGCAAGACTGCGGTCTACACCGGCCTGCTCGCCATCACCCAAGATGAAGACAGCCTTGCCGCGGTTATGGGACACGAGATTGCGCACGCTACTTCGCATCATGGCGCGGAACGCGTGAGCCACAACATGTTGCTGCAACTTGGCATGCTGGGTGCATCCTTTAGCATGAAGGATATGGATCCAGATGAGCGCAATGGTTACATGATGGCACTTGGCGTTGGAAGCAATGTCGGCGTCATGCTCCCGTTTTCGCGCAGTCACGAATCGGAAGCCGATGAAGTTGGCTTAATGCTCGCGGCACATGCTGGCTACAACCCAGAAGCTGCGATTGGTTTATGGGAACGCATGGGCGCTGCCTCTTCCGGTGCACCCCCGGAGTTTCTGTCGACGCATCCAAGCCCAGGCACTCGCATCGAGCGTTTACGCGCTTTAATGCCTGAGGCGAACAAGCTCTACCAGGCAGCCCTGAAAAAACGTTGAGCTTTTTCCTGCCGCTAATCCTTGCGGCACTGCCTATTCCTCAATCCGCAGCCCACGATCCGCTCCACGCAGATCGCTTGGCAGCGGATTTAGATTTCCTAGCGGACGATGCCTTACAAGGCCGCGATTCCGCTGGATGGGGCGGACATGCAGCAGCACGGTTTTTGGCCACGCGCTTTGAACAGATTGGCTTAGAAGCTGTGGGGGTGAATTGGCTGCATGCGTTTCCGGTGAAGCCATTGACGCTCGATTTAGAGGCCACTTATTTGCAGTTAGAGGAGCGTCGGTTTCCAGCCGGGCGAGCCTTCGTTCCCCATCCCTCTGCCCCGGAAGGCAAGGTGACGGGCACCTTGGTTTGGGTTGGATTCGGCATGGGCCCCCCAGAAGAGCCTCTATCCCCTGATTGGAATGTGCGCGATGCGATTGTTTTGTTACAACGCTATGAGCCTGAAACGCGACCAGGGAAACGGCTTTCTAGTCACGCCTTATTGCACGAAAAGGTTCGGTTGCTGGAAACCTTAGGTGCCCTGGCTGTTTTGGTGGTCGATCCGCCCTCCAAAGAATTCCCCAGCGACAACGGACATGCACCCGGAGCCGTGTTTTGGCCAAAGATTTCCGCGACCGAAAGAATCGTGGCCGCGCGACTCAACCAGACCAAAACCGAAGAGCAGCTCCTCGCTTGGAACTTGAATCCCGAGACGGCTGCAGACATTCTCCTACTCGAAGCGCAAAACCTTGCCCCTTTAGGCGTAGGCATCCCAGTGGCTTATGTTTCTCGCACGGTCGCGGAGCAAGTAGTGGCGGGCAACAGAGTCACGATTTCCATCAAACATCTCTGGCAGCCGCAAAGCACCGCCTTCAATGTCGTGGGCATGCTCCAAGGCAGCGATGCAGATTTAAGGTCGGAAACGCTAGTCCTCGGCGCACACTATGACCACTTAGGGCAAAACGCTCAGGGGGAAATATGGAATGGTGCCGATGACAATGCCTCGGGGGTGGCGGTCCTGCTTGGGTTGGCAAAATATTTCCAGGAGGAGTCTCATCGCCCGAAACGAAGCTTGATCTTTGTCGCATTTAGCGGTGAAGAAAAGGGACTACTTGGGGCACACGCATTCCTCAATCAGCGCACTGTAGTGATTGAGGACATCGCACTGATGATGAACTTCGAGATGGTCGGTCGCCTCAACCAGGCCTCCTTTGGACTGATTGGGAGCCGCAGTGGGTCGGGTTTAGAGGCACTGCTAACGGATTTAGGCACGCCCGAGGGTTGGGACATTGCGCAAAACCACGAGGTCTTCTTTGACCGCAGTGACCAAGCTCCGTTTCAGAAAATCGGGGTTCCGACCCTGCACTTCACCGGCGCTGAGCATGCGGATTATCATCGCCCGAGCGATTCTAAGGAGAAGGTGAACTATGCTGGCATGGAAGTCGTCGCTCGCTTTGCGGCACTCGCCATCCGCCATCTTGGCCAGCAAACAACCAAACCAGTCTTTGTCGATGACCTCCATCTCCGGCAGCCATTTTTCGGAGAGCCGCCTCACCAGAGAGGGTTCCAGCCGCTACCCTTCCAACAGCACTTAGCTTACTAATGACCTCCCCTACTCATAACCGGATTGGCATCGACCTTGGCGGCACCAACATTAAGTTGGGGCGCGTGGAGGACGGATGCGTGGTGCAGCGTTTTGAAATTCCCACCGAACACGATGTCGACCTTTGCTTGGCATCTTTGGTGGAGCATGTGCAAAAGCTGTCCCCAGGCGGCGCTCCGATGCAGATTGGGGTTGGCATGCCTGGCGTGATTAACTTGGAACGGAGTCGTGCGGTAGACGCACCAAACCTGCCTTTTTTGGTTGACCTTCCACTCGCTGATTTACTCAGTGAGGCCTGTGACTGCCCCGTCATTCTGGAGAACGATGCCAACGTGGCTGCACTCGGCGAAGCACGATGCGGCGCAGGAATAAACCATCCAGATTTTCTGTTCGTCACCTTAGGCACCGGTGTCGGCGGCGGTTTGATTTTTGATGGCTCCCTATTTCATGGTCCTGGAGGCATGGCGGGCGAATTTGGGCACCTCACCGTTAGCCACAATCGCCAATGCGGATGTGGCGCGCTCGGATGCCTGGAAGCGATTGCATCGGCCCGCGCCATGGAGACTCTTGCTGCTCAAAGTTTGGGCAAAGCGGTGCCACTGAAAGAGCTAGCTGAAGCCGCGCGCAAAGGAGATCAAGATGCCTTGGCCGTATTTCAAACCGCAGGCGCCTGCCTCGGCGATGCCCTGACCCAAGTGTGTTTGCTGTTGGACCTTCGCGTATTCCTGTTTGGTGGTGGCGGTGGTCCGGTTCTGGATTTACTCCGTAAACCAGCTCTCATGGTGCTCAAGCAACGTTGCTTCGGGCGCAAAATGGAAGACTTCCAACTGCTCTCCGCCAAACTCGGCAATGACGCCGGCCTTTTAGGTGCTGCGTATCTTGGAGAGGCGTGAGCAAAGAGCAAACCGAACCTAAGCAACGCCTGATTCGCTTTGCCGTGCTGATTGCGATTCTGCTTCTAGCTATGTATGCCTTCTTCGACCTCACCAAACGCTTGGACGAGGCGAAGCAGAGCAAAGACGCCGCAGCTACGCCCGAGGCGGAAATAACCGATTAGGGTTTTCCACCAGCACCTTGTGTTTCAAGATGTCGCTGTAAGCCTTCAGCCCACAAAAGGTCTCAAGGTTCGAGCGAATCTTGCGCACACCTGGACTCGGCCAATCGGTTCCCCATAAAACCTTGTCGCCAAGGACCTCCAAACGAGGCAGGCAATCCGGCAACTGCTGAGGCGGAATACCGCTTAACTCCAGCCACACATTCTGATGACGGCGTGCCACAAAGAAAGCTTCGTCGTACCAAAGAGGGCGTCCAGCATGCGCCATAACCAGGCGCAGATTGGGGAAATCAATCGCGATATCGTCTAGATCCATGGGGTTGCCATAAGAGGCACGCGCGCCCGGGAAGATGGAAGTTCCGGTGTGAATCATGACCGGCACATCGCGCTCTTCGCATGCTGCATAAACATCGGCTAAGCCAGGTACTTGGTTGCCGCGGTAGGCGTTGGCGCGAAACTCCTGATGCGGAGGGTGAATCTTGATGCCATCGATTTTCAGGTCATCGAGGAGGCGGGACATTTCCGCAGGGACATCGTCGCAAAACTCTGGATGCACTCCGCCCCACGCAAGGAAGACGGAAGGGTCCGCGTTTCGATATTCCGCAATCCAATCGTTGCAGCTGGCATCGAAGCCCATCAGCTTGGGCGACACATAATTAATCAAACCAACCCGCGCCACACCTTGATCCTTCAAATGATCGCGCAAGGCCATAGGACTGGATTGATAGAGGAGGATGTCACTTACATCGTCCCGACCAGCTTCGATGGTTTGGCGCGGGACATTTTTAATCTGTTGCCATGGCTGAATGTGCACATGAACGTCGACCACTCCGTCTGGAATTTGCATGGCCCTAGTTTAAGTGTTTCGGTTTCGAAGCGTAGGCTTAGCCCAGGCCTCTAGCGTCTTATCCCAAGCACCACGCAGAGCATGGACGCAAAAAACGCGGGGACTAGCTCATATAATCCGCCGACCATTGGCTTGATCGGCATCCATACAAGCGTGACTAGGAATCCGGTCCATAAGGAAGCCAAGGCCCAGGACGAGGCCACTTTTCGGCCGGACAAACGCACTAATAAAAGGGGTCCAAAGGCGGCGCCTAAACCGGACCACGCAAACAGCACACTGTCGAAAATAGATGCGGAGAGGTTAATGGCGGCAAGGATGGCTGCGCCGCCAAGCCCCAATATGGTGAGACGGTTGAGGAGAATCCGCCGCTTGCCCTTCCCCTTTGGAAGGTCGTAAGACACGGTGGATCCGCAAACTAATAACTGGCTGTCTGCGGTGGACATGATGGCGGAAAGGATGGCTGCCAAAATGATTCCGCCAAAGACTGGCGAAAACAAATCCGTGGATAGGCAAATTAAAATCTTCTCGCCGTCTTCCATGCTGCCGACCAAAACGCGGCCGCACCAACCCGCTAACAACATGCCCATGTAAATCACCAGGCCCCAAACGATGGAGATCCAAGTACCCAGGCGGATGTCCTTTTCAGAACGCAAGGCCATAAATCGATTGACCACGTGAGGCTGCCCTGGATATCCGAGTCCAATACCTAAGGTGCCGATTAAGAATGCAGCAAGTGTCCAACCATGCTTCCCACGCCATGGATCCACGTACATTTCACCCGCATTGCCGAGGCCATTCCACAGTTCTTGGAATCCTCCCACTTCGATCAAAGCAACCAGGGGTACCGCAATCGAGGCCGCTGCCATCACGATGCCCTGAATCATGTCGGTGACCGATGCTGCCCAAAAGCCACCACTGATGGTGTAGACCATGACCACTGCCCCACCGATGAGCACCGCAGTGCTGAACTCCATGTCGAGAATTTCTGCAAAGGTCTTTCCAGCGGCCTGAAACTGCGAAGCCACGTAAATCAGAAGCGAGGACAGGATGACCAAACTAGCACTCACGATGAACGCTCGATGCCGTTTCGGCGGCGATCCTTCGGCTAAGTATTCCGCAAGCGTGACCGCGCCAGTCCTATCCGTCTCGCGCTTCAAGGGCCGCGCCACAACCAGCCAGTTCAGCAGGAAACCGCCCATGCAGGCCGGCAAGAGCCAAATAGCGCTCACTCCTTGAGTGAAGGCCACGCCACTAACACCGAGTAAGGTCCATGCAGAACTGGAAGACGCCGCAGAACTCAAGGCGGCAACCCAAGGACCTAAACCGCTGCCGCCAAGGTAAAAATCGGCATCGGTGGTAGTGCGACGCGAAGCCCAAAAGCCAACGCTCAACAGCAGCACTTTATAAACCACCAAGGTCATGACGAGAGCTGCGGTATCTCCCATTTAAAACTGCGCGTTCATCAAAGACAGCAAAAGATCCGCGGCAGCGGTTGGATGCATAGCGCCTGAGGTCACCGCTTGCTCTACATCTGAGAGTTGCGCTTGCACTTTGGGATTTGCTTGGAAGGTCGACAGCAAGCGTTCTTCAATCTGCGACCACATCCAACGTCCCATTTGCGCTTGACGCTGGGATTCGAAAATGCCGGCTTCCTGCAGCAAACGACGATGCGCCTCCACCACCTGCCAAAGTTCTTCAAGACCGCTGCCAGTTAGACCTGAAAGACTCACCGCTTTGGGCTTCCAACACGCATTACGCGGCGTGAGGTAATGCAAAGCATTTGCATAGTCCCGTTGCGCACGCTGCGCACGGTCTAGGTTGTCGCCATCTGCTTTATTCACGGCGATGACATCGGCTAGTTCAAGAATGCCTTTTTTGATCCCTTGCAGTTCATCGCCAGCACCTGGCAGCATGAGCACTAAAAAAAAGTCCACCATGTCGGCCACTACGGTTTCAGACTGACCCACGCCAACCGTTTCGATGAGGATAACGTCAAAGCCGGCGGCTTCGCAGAGCAACATGGATTCGCGCGTGCGTCGGGCAACTCCACCTAAAGTGGTGCCACTAGGGCTCGGGCGAATGAAGGCCAGGTCTTCCTGCGCCAACCGATGCATGCGCGCTTTATCACCAAGAATGCTGCCGCCACTCAAGCGGCTCGACGGATCGACTGCAAGCACGGCAACGCGTTTACCTAGAGCGGCGAGTTGCATGCCGAAACCATCGAGAAAAGTGCTCTTGCCAACTCCTGGTACACCGGTCACGCCAATCCGCGCAGCCTTCCCAGTTTCAGGAAGTAACTCGGTTAAGAGTTCTTGCGCCAGAGTGTGATGCGCTGGCAAAGAGGACTCCACCAAAGTAATCGCCCGCGCCAGCAGCATGCGATCGCCGCGACGGATGCCGTCGGCAAGTTCGGTCACTGTGGGCAAGGAAGATGGCATGGGATTAGGGTAACAATCTGGGGTAGCGCGGACTCTGGGGTAGAAATCCTTATCCCTCCAACTTCTCCAGCAAAGACAGGGCAGCTTGCGGGATGACGGTGCCGGGGCCGAAAATAGCGGCGGCACCCATTTCCCGAAGCGTGTCATAGTCTTGCGGCGGAATCACTCCACCCACAACCACGAGAATGTCTTTGCGACCGAGATCGGCGAGGGCATCGCGTAAGGCCGGCACCAAAGTTAAGTGCCCGGCAGCTAGAGAACTCACTCCGACAATGTGGACATCGTTCTCGACCGCTTGACGGGCGGTTTCTTCCGGCGTTTGAAACAAGGAGCCAATATCGACGTCAAAGCCAAGGTCCGCAAAAGCGGTAGCGATGACTTTTTGACCGCGGTCGTGTCCATCTTGCCCCATCTTTGCAACCAAAATGCGCGGACGTCGTCCATGTCCGGTTTCAAAACGGGATACGGCTTCACGCACCGCAGAGAGTTGTTCGTTGTCACCCACCTCGCCACTGTACACGCCCGATATGGTCTGAATGGTCGCCTGATGCCGACCATACACCTCTTCCAGCGCCGATGTGATTTCACCCACCGTTGCTTTCGCGCGGGCAGCCACAATCGCGAGGGAAAGCAGGTTGCCGGTCTCCGCTTTCGCAGCTTCGGTTAAGGCTTGCAGGCTCTGCTTCACCTCGACGCTGTTCCGTTCTGCGCGCAACTGTTGCAGGCGCTGCAACTGAGCTTCACGCACTTCTTTGTTATCCACTGAACGTACCGGAATTTGCTCCTCTTGTTCTAGGGTGAAACGGTTCACCCCCACAATTGTGCGTTGCCCGGAATCGATGCGAGCTTGCGCGCGTGCTGCAGATTCTTCAATGCGCAACTTAGGAATGCCTGCTTCAATCGCTTGAGTCATCCCGCCGAGTCCTTCGACTTCCTTGAGGTGCTCGGTCGCGCGTGCGGCCAAGTCTTGGGTCAGGCGTTCGACAAACCAACTCCCGCCCCATGGGTCGGCAGGGCGGCAGGTGCCGGATTCTTCCTGCAATTGGATCTGCGTATTGCGCCCAATCCGTGCAGAGAAATCGGTCGGCAGAGCAAGCGCTTCATCTAAGGAGTTAGTGTGCAAGGACTGCGTGTGGCCTTGCGTTGCCGCCATAGCTTCCACGCTGGTACGCACCACATTGTTGTAGGCATCTTGGGCGGTTAAAGACCAACCCGAAGTTTGCGAATGCGTGCGCAACATGGTGGACTTGGCATTCTTGCAATTAAACTCCTGCATGATTCCATGCCACAACATGCGCGCGGCACGCAGCTTGGCCACTTCCATAAAGAAGTCCATGCCAATCGCCCAAAAGAAACTCAGCCGTGGCGCAAAGGCATCGACATCTAGGCCCGACTTCACGCCAGTGCGCACGTATTCCAAGCCATCGGCCAAAGTGTAGGCCAACTCAATGTCCGCCGTCGCTCCGGCTTCCTGCATGTGATAGCCGGAAATCGAAATACTATTAAAGCGCGGCATGTGCTGCGCGGTGTAAGCGAAAATATCCGCGACAATGCGCATGGAAGGTGTGGGCGGATAAATGTAGGTATTCCGCACCATGAACTCCTTGAGAATGTCGTTCTGAATCGTGCCCGCAAGCTGCTCCGGCTTCACGCCTTGCTCTTCCGCAGCCACAATATACAAAGCCAAAATCGGCAACACCGCGCCGTTCATGGTCATCGATACGCTCATCTTGTCGAGTGGAATGCGATCAAAAAGAATGCGCATGTCCATAATCGAATCGATCGCGACCCCTGCCATGCCAACATCGCCGGTGACGCGTGGGTGATCCGAGTCGTAACCGCGATGGGTGGCTAGGTCGAATGCAATCGACAATCCCTTCTGACCAGCGGCAAGGTTGCGGCGATAAAAAGCATTGGATTCTTCCGCCGTACTGAAGCCTGCATATTGCCGAATAGTCCATGGGCGACGTACATACATCGTCGAGTATGGGCCACGCAAGAAGGGTGGAAATCCCGGTTTGGAGTCAATCGCGGCAGATGGCGCGACACTAGCCGGACCATATACATCGTGCACCTCGATGCCTTCTGGGCGGCGCAAGGAATGCGCCGCGGTATTGGTCGGGGTGCTTGCCTTTGCAGGCCCGTTCTCTGCCGTCAACGGGACTTCACGAAAGTTTGGAATGGAGCTCATACCTGCACCTCCATCAACGATGCCATGAGATCAGGGATGTGAGTCTGGAGATGAATACAGGTGATACTGCCATCTTCTAATTTGGGCCGTCCAGCGACTAAAATCCGCGCGCCCGATGCCTTGCAGCCTTCCAGCGTAGCCGCCAACTCGGTTTCGTACGACACATCGCTGCCGCAGATGCAAATCACTCCCGCAGAAGCTTCCTCTACACGGATGGTTTTGGCGCCTGCCGTTGCGAACAAGGTTTCTGCAAATCCAATCCGTGGCGCTGCAGAGACTTCACTGCCTAAACTCAGCAGTTGCACTTCCAATCCAGCACACTCAGCTTGCAAGTCTTCAAATAGCTCAGCATCGCGCTGCAATAACAACGGCTCCACCGTGGGGCCGTCGCAATTGGCCGGCATGGTGTTGCGTTGCGCATCGGTTAAGGCGAAAACATCGGCGCCAGCTTGAGCTGCAGTTAACAAGTCTTCCATTCCGTGCTGCACACGCATCACGCATGGTTCGGAGGCCACCCAATTCTCCTTATGCGCCGATTCTGGAGCGCCGAGATACGGCACCACCTTTGCAACCTCCTCTTCAAGAGGTGGAAAACTGGAAACGCCGGTCATGGGCAAACGTCGGGTGCTCAAGAGTTGCTTGCGCTTCTCGCTTTGCAATTTCAGCTGTCCATGAAGCCAGCCATTGCGCAAGGCAGAGGCCATGCCTCCTTCGGCTTCAATCTGTTGGAAGAAACGCCAAGCCTCTTGCGCTAACTCTTCGGTTAACGATTCAAACACATAGGCGCCGCCGGCAGGATCTGCGACATCGCCGAGACGGCTTTCTTCGGCCAGAATGATTTGCGTATTGCGCGCCACGCGACGGCCCAGGGTGGAGGGTGCGTTTAACACTTCATCGTAGGTACAAGTGGTAATGGCATCGGCTCTACCAAGAATTGCAGCAAAGGTTTGCGTGCTTGCGCGTAATTGGTTGGTCCAGGGATCACGTCGTGCCAAAGAGCGTCGCGAGCCAATCGCGTGAATCCACGGCGCTGGCACCTCGGTCACCCCACAGGCTTCTAAAACGCGCGACCAAATGCGACGGGCAGCGCGCAAACCAGCTATGGCTGGAAAGACATCGCGGTCCATGACCATGCGTAAGGAAGTCGATTGCGCCACCTGCAAAGGTGATAAGCCAACCGCTTCCCCCAACTGAAGATAGTGCACTAGCGTCGCCGCCATAATGCCAAGTTCCTGCGCCAAACTCGCACCTGCTCCATGATAAACCTCGGTGGAGACGGTTAAGGCGCGCGCCTTTGGCATGTGATCTTCACACCAAGAGATAAAATCGGCCACCTGATGCTTCATGGCTTTCGAACCCAAAGGCAACATGCCATCGCGGGCAAGCGATGCCAAAGGATCTAATCCAAAGTTCCATGCAAGCGATGCAAGGTCAACCTCGCGCTCTTTGGCCAAGCTCAACAGCATCGCGGCGCTGGCCATGGCATTGCCACCAGCATCGAGTTCTAAGTGCACCATATGAATATGCACTCCCTCAAAGGCGTTGCGCCAATCCTGCAGGGTCCAAAGCATGCAGCCGCCATCGCCCCAGGCCTCACGTCCAATCTCAGAAATTGGGGGCTCGCCCAAACGCGTGCATGCATCTAACTGGAGCCAAACGGCGTTGGTACCACCAGGCAAATCCTCCAACAAAGCGGCACGCAAAGATGCGGGGTGCGGCAAGTCGTAGCGTGGCGCATTTGCCCAACCTTCGCCAGCCACTGC
>JAQBXR010000022.1 GCA_027623295.1 Planctomycetota bacterium | reverse complement strand
GCCACGCGGCTGTCACTCCGGCTCATTTCTGCGCGACCTTAATACCGACGGGCGGCCTGATTTGCTGCTTCCCATGGGGGATCGCCTGCAGTTATGGATGGGCGCCGACACCACCTTTCAGCCGGGTCCAGACCTCGGCTCCATTTCGCGTTTAGAGTTGCGCACCGACCGCGGCTTGCTGGGTAAGGTTGGACGTAAGTTGGTCGTGCCGCAGTTGTTTCCGGAAGACATAAATGGCGACGGCAAGCCTGACCTCACGGTGAGCGATGACTTACAAATTCGTCAATTCGTTCTGGGCCCCGAGGGCTTTCCAAGTGAACCAACGCGCAGCTTGGACCTTTCGCCGTTCCGCGCCGACCTAGATGATTTTGGAGTGGACCTCGGTAACCTCACCAGCTCCATCCGTTTTCTGGTGCAAGACAAGTGGGCAGATTTAAATGGCGATGGCGCCATGGATCTACTCATTTTGGCCGATGGCCGCATTCGCGTTTTCCTCGGTGGGGAAGATGGAGTGGACCTGGCTCGTGAACGCACCCGTCTCAAAGTACGTGGCAATGTGTTCTACATTTACCCTGCACGTATCGACAAGGATGACATTCCAGACCTAGTGCTGGTCCGGGTGGAAGACCTAGGCATCGGTAAACTTTTGCGCGCCGCCTTGTTCTCTTGGGAAATCGAGTTCGACTTCCTGGTGTTTAAAGGGAAGGGTGACGGCGACTTTGAAAAGCGGCCATTCCGCGAACGTTCTGCAAACCTGAAGGGCGATTCCCTGGTTACCGTTTACAAGGGCGAGAAAAATCAGTTCAAAAGCCTCCGCCAAAAGGTCGTACGCACGTGCGATTACGACGGCGACGGAGTACGCACTGATTTAGTCACTCTGGGAGCCGACGGTCGCTTGCAAGTTTGGTTGGAATTGGTTTCCGATGATTCCGTTTTGCACGGTGCCATTGAACAGTTCCTGCAACAAACTCTTGCCGGCGATGGTGATTTAGAGGTGGGCATTTCCACTCTCACTCAATGGACCCTAGGCAGAACTTCCGCCATGACTTCCATGACGCAAGGCAAGGAACCGGACTTGGACATTCTCCTTAAGGATTGGGCGGAGCCGCATGCTCTAACCATTCGCGATATGGATGGCGACGGGCGTGAAGAGGTCCTGGCCGTCCGTATGCTGTCTCCCGATAAGGGCGAAAAGAGCCTTATCGGGTATCTGTTGCGCTTTTAGAGCAAGACCGCTTTAGTCCATTTGCGTCCATAAGGCCTTCAAGTAGCGGCCTTCTGGGAAGTCAATCCGTACTGGGTGGTCCGGGCCGGCGCCCGTTTCACGCAACACTCGTACCGTGCGCAAGCGTGCCGCGCGACGGATGATTTCTTGGAATGTCAAAGGCTCCAGCAAACCGCTGCATGAACAACTGATATAGAAACCGCCAGGCTTCACCAGTGGGATTGCAAGCTTGTTGATGTCGTTGTACTTCGCCTTACCTTCTTCGAAATCGCGGCGACTGCGAATGAACTTGGGAGGGTCCACAATCACAATGTCGTACTCCTTGCCATTGTGTTGCAAGGTGCGCAGATAGCTGAAGGCATCGGCGTGAGTGAACTTGACGTTCTTCAAATGATTGACGTTGGCATTGCGTTTCGCTTGCTCAATCGCTTTTTCATCCAGGTCAAGGCCATGAACTTCACTGGCGCCAGCTGCAGCGGCGTTTAACGCAAAGCCTCCGGTGTAGGAGCACACATCGAGTACGGTCGGCGGATTGCCTTCTGCAACGAGACGTTTGACTAGGTTGGCGAGACGTGCACGGTTTTCGCGCTGGTCACAGAAGAAACCAGTCTTATGACCCTCCGCTTGGAAGACTTCATAAGTGATGGCGCCTTCCTCAAACTGAAAACGCGGCGGGCAGCCAGCAGAGCGTTTTTCAAAGGGGATGCCGCCTTCAGCACGCGCAGCTGTCTCGTCGTAAACCACCCGATGCTCCTTGGTACCAAGCACCTCATGGAAAGTCGGCAATACCAATTCGAAGATATCCGCCATGGGCTCGGAATAGGCTTCTGCAATCAGCAAATCGCCGTAACGGTCCATGGTGAGGGCAGGGAAGTCATCCCCTTCTGCATGCAAAATGCGACAAACCTCCGATGGAATCTCAGGATCCTTGAGGCGACGTTCGGCAGCAGCCCGCGCGCGATCATGCCAGAACTCTTCGGTTGGTTCTGAGTGGTCGCGCGTGACTAGGCGTACCGCGATGCGTGAGTGGGGGTGATAAAAACCCCAGCCGCGAAACTCATCGTATTGATCATAAACCGCCACCATGGTGCCAGCCTTATGCCGCTCGGAAGTGCGGCCTACATCGCCAGACCAAACGCGTGGGCCGCGCATCGGACCGCGCAGGTTCACCCAAGGCTCCATGCGCTGCACTTCACGGCCCGAGGACCGTTCTTGATCACGTCGCCATTGTCCGCCATCGCTGCGACCAGAGGACTCGTGGCCGCGGGTGCCTTGACCACCACGGTCATCGCGTCCGTAGTTGCGTGGGCCATCGTGTCCCTCACGATCATCTCGATGCTCCCGGCGTCCATCGCGGCTGCCAGTGCCTGCGTTATCCCAAGGGCTACCCATGACTATTGACCTCCGAGCTTCTTGAAATTCTCGAATTGAGATTTATTCAACGGCATGACGGAGAGCCGTGTTTGTTTGACCAAAGCAGATTCAGCCAACACTTTGTCGGCGCGTACGGTCGCCAGTGCTACAGGTTCTGCGAACTCGATTTGCACTTCAAGATCGACGGCTGTCCAGTCGCCTTCCTCTGCGGTTGGGTCGGGATAGCCCTCACTAATCACCTTGGCTGTGCCCATGGCAGATTTGAGCTTGCCGGAATGGTAGAAAACCACGTCATCGCCCATTTTCATCAAGCGGAGATTGTTACGTGCCTGGTAATTGCGCACCCCATCCCAACAAGTGTTGCCATCTTTGAGGAACATCTCAAAGGTGTATTTCGTGGGTTCTTCTTTCACCAGCCAGTATGCCATGGCCTAATTCTAACGCGTCTGGGGAGGCTCAGGGAGGTGGGGAAGCTAGACTGAGCCGTATGAGCGAACGCCTCGCGGATTACGATCGATTGAAGCTCGAAGAGCTCAATTACAACAGCTACCTAAAGATCCCGGAACTGACCTCTTTACAGGAGTTGCGCAGTGAGCCGCAGCATCATGACGAGATGTTCTTTATCGTGATTCACCAGAGTTTTGAGCTCTGGTTTAAGGAAATGCTCCACGAAGCAGGGCTCATGGTGGCCTGCTTTGAGCGAGACGATGTCGGCCATTCCTTGAAGGTCTTAAAACGTATTCAAGCTATTTTGACTTGCCTGACCCAGCAGATTCAATTGCTCGGCACTTTGACCCCAGAAGAGTTTGCTGGGTTTCGCGAAGCGCTCGGAACCGGGAGCGGCTTTCAGTCCGTTCAGTTTCGTGAGATGGAGTTTGTTTGTGGCCAACGAGATTCCTGGTTCTTCCAGTTCTTCGAAAACCAGCCCGATGAAATCTCACGCTTGAAAGCTCGCTATGAAGCTCCAAGCCTTTACGACTACTTTCTCCGGGCTTTGGCACGTGAGGGTTACCCAATACCGCAAGAGATTCTCGATCGCGACGTACAGAAAACTCACACCATGAACGATGACCTCGTTCTGGTTATCCGCGACTTGTACGAAAATCCAGGCAAGAACTATCACTGGGTTCTGGCCTGTGAAGCTTTGTTGGATCTCGACACCATGTGGTCTAACTTCCGCTCCGCGCATATTCTTATGGTCTCGCGCACGATTGGCGGTAAAAAGGGAACTGGCGGTTCCAGTGGGGTTCCTTTCCTTGAATCACGCTTGCCGCTACGCTTTTTCCCAGAGTTGTGGGAAGTCCGCAACGCTGAATGGCACGTCAATAAATAAGCGATGACCCTTTCCCAATCTCTACAAGGACGTCATGCATTAGTTTGTGGCGCCAGCTCTGGCATCGGCCGTGAAATTGCTTTGGCTATGGCTGCCCAAGGCGCACGCCTTTCCTTCTTTGCACGTTCTGCTAATAAGCTAACTTCGCTGCAGGCAGAGTGTTTGGCTAGTGGGGCCGAAGCCGCAGAGGGTTTCCCCGTGGACCTGGAAGATTCCAGTGCTCTCGCTGCCGCAACCGCCAATATGTTGCAGCAAGCCGGCCCGGTGCACATTCTGATTAACAATAGTGGAGGGCCTCCTGGTGGTCCTTTGCTACAAGCCTCGGTAGACGACTTTCTTGCACCTCTGCGGCGCCATTTGTTCGCGGCTCATTATCTGGTGCAACAGCTTGCGCCGGGGATGGAGAAAGAGGGCTATGGCCGAATTTTAAATATCATTTCGACCTCGGTGAAGGAGCCGATTGCTGGATTAGGGGTCTCCAACACTGTGCGCGGTGCGGTGGCCTCTTGGGCCAAAACTTTGTCGAAAGAACTGCCGGCCTGCGTCACGATTAATAACCTGCTACCAGGTTTTACCGCAACCGATCGTTTGGATTCCTTGCGCGAAACGGTTGCCGGGCGTCAGGGCATTTCCGCGGATCAAGTCGAGGCCAACTGGTTGTCAACGGTTCCCGCAGGACGCCTTGGTGATCCGCAAGAACTCGCTGCCTTGGCCGCATTCCTGGCAAGTCCCGCCGGAGCTTTTGTGCGTGGACAATCTATTGCTGTAGACGGCGGTCGCTTAAACGGGATCTAAGGCATCATGCATTTCGACATCTTCTTCAGCATTTGTCAGACACCGGTTGCCGGCCATACGCCTTCTGAGACCACCATGTTTCAGAACTTTTTCGACCAAGTGAAGGCTGCCGATGCCTTGGGTTATGGCTGTGCTTGGGTTGCCGAATCCCATCTTTCCACCGAGGTGCAGAAAAGCAACCGTCGTCCGGTAGTGCCGCACTTCCAGGGGGAAGTCGGCTTGAATGTCGATATCACCCAACTGGCGCATAAGGTTTTTGCCTGCACCGAGAAAATTGAAGTCGGTGCGGCGGTCATGAACATCGCGTGTAACGGAGGCCCGATTGCGGCCGCCGAGCGGCTTGCAGCGTTTTGCGCATTGCATGGAATAGAGGCTTCTGAGAGCCGCCGTTTGCGGATTGGTTTCTCTATGGGGCGCTTTGATTTTATGAATCGCGCTTATGGCGTGGACTATCGCGATGCCGTCGAAGAAGCGGCATGGCCTGCTTACAAGGGACAGATGTTCCGCGAGGCCTGCGAGATTTTCCTCCGTTTACTGCGCGGCGATGTCCTCGACAGCACGCAAACTCCAGAAACTACGCTTACCCGAGCCAACTTCCGCTCGGATGAAGATTGGGAGCGGGTTCAGCATGCCTGGATGATTCAAAACGGCAAAGATGCGCCGAGTGAAATCACTTTTGCCAAGCGCTGGGTGTTTGAATCCATCAAGTTAATCCCGCAGGATTGGCGGCGGGAGTTGCTGGACTTGATTGTTGGGTCGCATGACCCGCTGCTACAGGAACAGTTGAACGCCATTGCGCCGGTGAAAGTGTTCAACCTTTCGATTACATCGGAAGAGGTGATTCAGAAAACGCACGATCGATTGGCCACGACTTATCACAAGGATGGCGGAGCCTGGCAGCGCGAGTACATGCCACGCACGGTCATGGTGTTTTTGAATGAAGAGCCCGGCTTGAGTCCTGAGGAACAGTCAGCAGCGGCGTCGACTGAGGCAGAGGCCGCTTTGTCCGAATACTGGAATGCTCTGGAAGGGACCCTGGATCCTGAGAAGGTCGCGGCTGCAACCGAGAACGCGCTCGTTGGAAACGCCGAAGAGATTGCGCAGCAGGTGCAAGAGCGCTTTCATTCCGATGACCGACTCATGCTCTGGTTTGACTTCTATAACCACGACTCCGAGCGTGTCATTCGAAATATGCAAGCCTTCCAACGAGTGGTGATTCCTGCTGTACAAGGAGCAGTCCAATGAGCGCAGATCACCCACCCCGCCCACGCGATGCCATGTATCCGGCATCCCCGCTTGGCGTGCGCGAAGAGGGCATCCCTACTGGTCGCGATGTCGAATGGGAGCCACTGGTCGATTTTCGTCGCGCGGGTGTCTCTGAAACTACCATTCACGGTGCCGTTGCTTGGGCACACGGAGAGGAGGTCTTTCATAGTTTCGGCGGCAATGTTTTGTGCTACGGCCGCAGCATGATGAAGCCATTAATGTTGAAGGTCTTCACTGACGAGCTGGAGGCCGACCTGGATTGGCGTCAGCGCGCGATTGCTGTGGCATCGCACAACGGCGATGCGCAACACGTAGAAGCAGCGCAGTCCATCCTTGCTGAAAAGGATTGGGGACTCATGCAGACGCCGCTTGATGTGCCGCTGGTTCAGTTCGGCCGTCAAGTCAGACGTCCGCGTCGCTGGTTTCATACCTGCAGTGGTGAGCACTCCGCCCTGATCCGCGGATGTCAGCTCAAAGGGTGGGAGGAGGTCGGCTATCTGCTACCGCAACATCCATTCTTTCACGCCTACGTCGAGCAAATCCGACGTTATCTCGGCAAAGATTGGCGGCCCCTACGGGTGGCGCGCGATGGATGCGGTTTACCGACCTTGTCCAACACGGTGGTGGAGTTGGCACAACTGTATGCCGGCCTGGCCCGTGACCGCGATGAGGATTGGATTTGGGAAGCCATGCAGCGCTACCCCGATTTGATTGGTGGATTTAACCGCTTAGATTCCACCATTTTGAAATCTGGCAATGGCATGGTGCTGGCCAAAGAAGGCGCTGATGGATTGCTTGGGCTTTCGATTGTGCATCCGGACTACCCGAAAGGCTTGGGAATCGTAGTGAAAATCGCACATGGCTGGAATTCGCAAGCCACCTGGTACATCGCACGCGGCTTACTCGGCGTGCTTGGTATCGAATTGCGCAACCCGTATGCCATGCACCGCCAGAAGGCATTTTTAGTGCCCGGTATGGTGCCCGAAGCTCTACTTGGCAACCTTGCCGAAATACCAACCTGGGATGAATGGGATCCAGACCGTGAACGTTACGACTTTGATTGGGAGCCTTACCTGTGAACCGAACCATTGATAACTGGATTGATGGCGCCATGGCGGCGCCGGAGAGTGGAGCCTACTTGGATAATGTGAATCCGAAAACCGGGGAGGTGTGCGGCAAGATTGCACGCAGCGGTCCCCAAGATGTTGCGCGCGCGATTGCCGCAGCCGAAGCGGCACCTCGTTTGAGTGTTGCTGATCGTAGTGACTTGCTGATGGCGGTTGCCGATGCCGTGAGCGAACGCATTCCCGAGTTCGCTGCTGCCGAAGCTGAGGACAGCGGTAAAACGCTCGCTGCGACCACCAAGGGTGATATTCCACGCGCATTGGATAACTTGCGTTATTTCGCTGCGGCCATTCGCACCGACCAAACCGCTTGCCATCAGATGGAAGATGGCCTGAACTACACCTTGCGGCAACCGCTCGGAACGGTAGCCACGATTACGCCATGGAACTTTCCATTGCACCTATTCACTTGGAAGATTGGACCTGCGATTGCCATGGGCAATGCCGTAGTTGCAAAACCAAGCGAAATGACGCCATCGACCGCGACTTTGTTCGCCGAAGCCTTTTCAGGAGTCGGCGCACCGAGGGGGTTGTTGAACGTGGTGCATGGCTTAGGCGCAGAGGCGGGGGAGCCTTTGGTCACCGACCCGCGTATTAAGGCGGTTTCCTTCACCGGCGGTACCGCAACCGGCAAACGCATTGCGAGCCAGGCCGCACCTCTGTTGAAGAAAATCAGCTTAGAGTTGGGCGGTAAAAACCCAAGCTTGGTGTTCGCCGATTGCGATATGGAAAAAGCTGCAGCCGGAGTGGCGCGCGCAGCTTTCTTTAACACCGGACAGGTTTGCCTTTGCGGCTCCCGGTTGCTGGTGGAAGCTAGCATTCACGATGAATTCGTGAGTGCTCTGAAGCGGCAAGTGGAGAGTGGCGATTGGACTCCTGGAACCTCCATGGGCTCCCTCATTTCCTTTGAGCACCGTGAAAAAGTCGCCTCTTATGTTGACCTTGCTCGCCAGGAAGGTGGAACCGTCGTGTTTGGTGGCAACAAAGTCGGCGCCGAGAAGAGTGCTTTTTTTGAGCCCACTTTGATCACTGGCCTGCCGATTGATTGCCGTACTGCAACCGAGGAAATCTTTGGCCCCGTGGTTACGGTGCACCCCTTTACCGGGGAGGAAGATGCCCTTCAAATGGCCAACGCCGTCGAATACGGACTAGCTAGCTCCATTTGGACCCAAGACATTACGCGCGCACATCGTCTCGCCGCGCGCATCGAATCTGGCATGGTGTGGATTAACACTTGGAATAAGCGCGACTTCCGCGTGCCTTTTGGCGGCATGAAGCAAAGCGGTGTCGGCCGTGAAGGTGGACGCTACGCCATGGAGTTTTTCTCGCAAGACCGCAACATTTGCATTCAACTTTGAGCATGAGTGAACCTGGAAGAATCGTTACCGGATGCCTAGCCCCGCATCCACCGCATTTGGTGTACGCCGCCAACCCTGAACAGAATGAGCCGCGCTCGAGTGGCGCCGGTGCCTGGGCGCCTTTGCTGGAAGGTTATGCGCGTTTGCGGGAAAGCATTAAGGACAAGGAGTACGATGTCATCCTGGTGCATACCCCGCACTGGAAGACCTGTGTCGGACATCATTTACTCGGTGTTCCTCACTTTGAGGGCTTGTCGGTAGACCCGATTTTCCCGAACCTTTTCCGCTTTCACTTCGACCTCCAGGTAGATGTCGAGTTGGCCCAAGCGATTCATGACGAAGCTGAAAAGGAAGGTTTGGTCATGAACATGATGCGTAATCCGGAGTTTCGTGTTGATTACGGCACGATTACTTCCAATTACTTAGTACGCCCTGCCTTCGATCTACCGATTGTGGCCATTAGTTCGGCGCGGACTTATTTTGATTACAGCGACGAAGCCGGAGAGCGTGAAATGCTTGCATTGGGCGCTGCAACGAAGCGTGCGGTCGAGAAGACTGGGCGCAAGGCTTTATTGCTTGCCAGTTGTTCTTTGAGCCATCGTCACTTCACCGATGAACCAGCTGACCCGGAAGACCCAAGCTTTGAGCATATTTACAATGAGAATCAAAGTAAGTGGGATCATCACGTGATGAATCTTATGCAAACGGGGCAAACTCGGCGCTTGCTTGAGGAGATGCCCGACTTTATTGCACAAGCCAATGCTGAATGTCGCGATGGCAGTCTGACTTGGTTGCTTGGGGCCATGGATGTGCCCAACATGGAGGCCAAGATTCATGGATATGGCACCGTAATCGGCACCGGCAATGCCATCGTGGAATGGGACCTGGCCGCAGCAGAGGTACAGGCATGAGCGATGGCCGCGTGCTTGGCGCCTATTTAGTGCCCAACCAACCTTTGCCGTGTATGGCGCCGGAGCAATCTCCCGCATGGCAATCTCTGCATGATTCCTATGCCAAGGTACGTGCGGAAATCGAAGCTTCCGAGGCCGACTTGATTCTCATTTTCAGCACTCGCTGGGTGAGCATCATTGGGCATCAAATGCAGGCCGACCCGGAACCTGACTTTTGGGTGGTCGATGAGGACTTTCATCAATTTGGGAGCCTGCACTACAAGTTACGCATCGATGCAGATTTCGCGGCGACCTATCGCGATTGCGCAAAGGCGCGTGGTTTGGAAGCGCGCACGGTGGCCTATCAAGGCTTCCCCATCGATGTTGGAAGCATTAGCGCTCTAAAAATGCTCAACCCGGATAACCGCATTGCGGCTGGCATTGTTTCATGCAATGTTTACTCCGATCGTGCAGAAACCTTAGTTTTAGGCAAAGCTGCGGCCGATGCCATCAAGCAAAGCGGGCGCAAGGTCATCCTGCTGGGTGTTTCGGCGCTCTCGAATCGCATGTTCACCGAATGGATTGATCCGCAACAAGATCGCATTCATTCCTTGAAGGACGATGAGTGGAACCGCAAGCTCCTGGAACTACTTGGCGAAGGGCGCTTGGAAGATGTGTCGCAACTGTCGCGCGAATTTAGCCGGCAAGCCAATGGCGATTCGAAAATGAAAGCGATTTGGTGGATGGCATCGGCCATGGGGCAAACCAATGATTACCGGGGCACCGTGTTTGATTACCAACCAGTGTGGGGGACCGGCGCTGCCCTGGTCGGGCTGACTCCAGCGAAGAATCTCGGCGGTGGCTTGGAGTACGATGAAGATGACACCGATTTCTTCCGTGGCGACCGTAATGTGTTGTCGACGGCAAAGCAAAAAGAAGTAAAACCCTGATGAGCAATCCCATTCGCACCAACAAGGCTCCTGACCCAGTCGGCGCCTACCCACACGCCCGCCGCCACGGAGATCTACTTTTCTTGTCAGGCGTAGGACCGCGCCAAGCCGGCACGAATGCCATTCCAGGTGGCCCCATTCGTGACGCTCAAGGAAACCTCAACGATTACGATATTCGTGCGCAAACGGAAGCGGTCATCGCCAACGTAAAGGCTGTCTTGGAAGCCTGTGGTGCCACGCTCGATGACGTGCTCGACGTGACCGCATTCTTGGTCGATATGGATCGCGACTTCCAAGGCTATAACGAGGTTTACGCGAAGCACTTCACCTCGGTGCAAGCAGCGCGTACTACGATTGCGATTCGTGCTTTGCCCACTCCGATTGCAGTAGAGTTCAAGGTGACGGCAAAAGCCCCGACACAAGCATGATCCTTGACATCAGCCCAGTGATTAGTCCGCGCCTTGGGGTGTGGCCAGGGGATACTGGGTTTTTGCGTAACGTTTGCATGGATACGAATCTGGGCGACAACATTACCTTGAGTGCCATCACGACGACTTTGCATTTGGGAGCCCACGTAGATGCCCCGAATCATTATCGCGCGGGTGCAAAAGCCATGCATGAGCGGGAATTAGAAAGGTATTACGGGCCCTGCCAAGTCATGGCAGTGGACTTGCCGCGCGGTGAACGAATACGTCCTCAGCATTTGAGTGCACGTTTGGAAGCACCTCGCTTGCTCTTTCACACTGGATCTTTTCCAGACCCAGATCAATGGAACGCAGACTTCAACTCTTTAAGTGCAGAGTTGATCGGGTATTTGTTTGACGCAGGCGTACGTTTAGTCGGCATTGATACGCCTTCGGTGGACTTGCAAGACGACAAAGTTTTGGAGTCACATCAGGCGATTGCAGACCGTGATATGGCCATCTTGGAAGGCATCGTTCTGGAAAAGGTAGATCCGGGTCTCTATACCCTCTGCGCTTTTCCGCTTGCCTTAGAAGGAGCCGACGCGTCGCCAGTGCGCGCGGTTCTTATCCGCGACTAAGAATCCGGATTTTGGCGCCACTCGCCGACCACGCGTTGCATGACATCCTCGAAATCGTCGGGCAAGTCTGCCTTGGAGGGTTGATCGGTAATCTCACGGACCTTCCGATACTGTTTCAGATAGGCGCGTCATGAGGGGCACATCCAGAGATGGCCGCGTGACATCATGCGCTCCATGAACGACTGGTCCTTGTCCAGAAAGCGGTCCAGAGCCTCATAGAGGGTGTCGCAGCGGAGGAGGAGGTTTTTCGAGGTCATGATGTGAGCTTATCTTCGCACCGCTACAGACTCTGTGACAGAGTTTCAGCCTTGAAACTAGACCGGGCCGGGTTATCCTCGGTATAACTCACCTCCAAACGGAGTCCATCATGAAACTAAAAGCTTGCTTGTCCCTCCTCTTTTTGATTCTCGCACTTGGTGCTTGTTCTGGCGATTCCTCGGATACGACCGAAGAAGCCGCTGAAGAAGCCGCTGAAGATCTGAATTATTAATCCGCTTATCTGGTGAAATGCTGGGAAATAGCTCTCCTTTTCAGTTTTTTCTATCAACAAACCGGGTGTCGTCCGTATGCTTACCCATGTGGTCGGCATCCCGGCCCGTTAATCCATTTAGCAGATGAACACTCCAAAATTCAACCTGACCCTCCTTCTCTTAGGTCTTGCAACCTTTGTTGCAACTCCAAAAGCCTCTTATGCCCAGGAAGAAAAGGGCGCCGAATCAACTCAAGGGGTTGAAGCCGGTGAGGTCACTGGCACCGTTGAGAAGATCGATCAAGAGGCTGGCGATGCAGAAGCAAAAACTGGCAAGAAGAAAAAAATTGGTGATAAAACCACCAAAGCTCAGCGCCTAACCTTGCGCGAAGTTGCTGCCGAAATGGGCAAGTATCGTGTAAACAGCGCTTGCTTGACCCAAACACGTAGCGTTGCTGAGAGGAAAAACAACGCAGACCTTCTTAAGAAGGCCGATGAAATGGCACCTAAGTTGGAAGCCCAACACAAGGAAGCCATGGATGCTCTTCGCGCCAAGCACGGCGAGAAAGAAGTTGCTACGGCTGTTGAGCACTTGAACAACCAGTCCCGTTCCGATATTAAGAAGCACGGCAAAGTTGCTGACGTTGCGGGCAAGAAAGCCAACAAGCAAGCTAAAGGGACCAAGGGCAAGGGCAAGGAAAAGCAGGAGCACCGTAAAGGCAAAGAAGAAGGTTCTGATTCTTAATCAACCCTGATCCCCCAAAAACAATGTCAAAACTTTTTACCCTAACATGCCTCTTTGGCGCTCTCACTTTTGCGAGCTGCTCCGGTGAGGAAGAACTCTCTTACACCACCGATGGTGAAGAGCAAATGGAAGCCCAAGTCCTCTCGGAAGCTGACGCTGCCGCAGATGCCGCTTCGGAAATCACCGACGAAGAGTCGGCGGAAGCCTTCCTAGATAGCCTCGACGACTAGGCTACGAAGGACGCCCGCGTCGCCCATCGCGGCGGTTGCGTCTCTCTTTAGAAGCTGCAGTGCCCTCGGGTGCTGCAGCTTCTCCCTTTTCAATCTCCGCTTTGACAGCTTCCGCGCCGCCTTCAAGGCCAAGCTCGGCGCGTACATCAATTGGGCCACGGTAGAGGCCTGCAATCGCTTCGGTAATGGTTTCCGCCAGGGCAGGGTCGGAGTCTTCCAGCAGCTTATATAGGTGTCGCAAGTACTGCACGGTCATGCGTGCCACACGGACAAAGTCACCCGGCGCAGCACTGGTATAGCGTGCTAACTCGTTAAACGGACGGCCACTGGCGTATTCGTAAATCGCGGGGCTCATGGATTCGTCCAATTGCTTGAGCGATCCAGCCAGGCCACAATCGGTTTCACGTTCAATCGCCTGCTGCACGACCTCTTTGGCATGGCGTAGGACACCCTTCATCGGGCGCAGGGCTTGGCGGGGGAAGGTGTCTCGGCGTCGGCCTTCATGGATGACGGCGCCGATTAAGCCGCACAGTGCAGGCGCATCGATGTCTTCAAATACACCTTCGTACAGCATTTCGGTGAGTTGGATCTCATAGCCGAAAAGGTGGAGGCAGGTGCGTCCACGAGCCAGAATCTCACGCTCTGGCTTGATGTAGCCCATATCCTCCAAGAACTGAAAACGCTTACTCAGAAGTGCACGCACCTGACGACGGTTATGCTCTTCGCGTTTTTTGGAATGCTCACGCGCTTGGAATGCTGCAAAACTGTTTTCCCAAACTTCCGACGCATACTGTTTGCCAGCGATGCCATGCAAATGCACCAAAGACGCATAGTCCAAGTTGAAACGCGAGGTAATCGGCTCCACGCGACCCGCTTGAATGCGGTTAATGGGACCGTCCATCACATCGTCATAGTCGAGCACGGAATAAACCAAACCCTCTTCGTCCATGCCTAAACGCCCAGCGCGGCCTGCCATCTGCAGGTAATCGCGGGTGCGCATGTAGTCGAATTTGATGCCATCGAACTTGCACAAACTGTCAAAGACCACCGCGCGTGCAGGCATGTTGATGCCCAGCGCAAAGGTTTCGGTGGTGTAAAGCATGCGCAACAATCCGGTGGCGAACATGCGCTCCACCATTTCCTTTTGCAGCGGCAACATGCCTGCATGGTGATAACCCACGCCGCGCGCCAACATGCCACGCAAGGAACCCATCGGGCCGCGCCGGTCATCGAAACCGAACTCAGCTTTGCCAGCATTCCAAAGTTTCTCAAACTGGTCAACGCCATCTTGGTCTAGCAAGCGGCGCGAACGGGAAGTCTTGAGTGCTTTGCTTTCACACAGTTTGCGCGAGAAGCAGAAGTAGAGAATCGGTAGGTGGTTTTCCTTTACCAGTTCATCCACCAATTCCTTGTCATCGCGACGCTGCCACTCTCGATCCTTCTGGTGTTCTTTGAAGCGACTCCGCATAGGCTTCAAACGACTAGGCGGGAAAATGCCTGCCTTCGGATGGTAGAGATAATGCTTCAGGGGAACTGGGCGCTTGGTCTCTTCGACGACGGTCAGCGGACGTTTGCGCACCCGCTCCAGCCAGGCCGCAAATTGACCGAGGTTATCGATGGTCGCTGATAGCGCCACAATGACCACGTTTTCAGGAAGGAACATGAGCGTTTCCTCCCACACCGAACCGCGCTCCGGGTCATCCATGAAGTGCACTTCATCGAAAACCACCACGCCGACATCGCTCAACTGACTTGCGTTCTCGACCAAGGTGTTACGCAAGATCTCGGTAGTCATGACCATGACGCGGCCATCCGAGTTCAAAGTAATGTCGCCGGTACTTAGACCAACACTGTCAATCTCAGGGTCTTCGGTGAAGTCGCGAAACTTCTGATTGCTCAACGCCTTAATCGGAGCGGTATATAAAGCTCGGGTTCCTTTTTTTTGCGCCAAGTGAATCGCATACTCAGCCACCAAGGTTTTGCCAGCGCCGGTTGGGGCCGCCACCAAAACATTGTGGTCAGTATCCAATGCTGCCGCTGCCTTCCTCTGGAAAGAGGAAAGTGTGAAACCTTTAAACTTTGTGGGGCCCTGACCCGGCATAGGCATAGCATGGGTGGATACGGAGAGCGGGTCAAGGTAGAACAAGGAGTATGGGTCTCACCTCGCGTCCTTACCTTCTGCAATCCTTCCAGCTTGCGGCCCTTTCTCTGCTCTGCCTTTCTGCTTGCGGAGATGCTGCATCGGTGGAAAATCCGAGAGCTTTGTCGGATTATCGGGTGGATCAGGTCCCGCAGTTGCCAGGTGGTTTGCCTGCAGCATGGGCTGAACGCTTTGACGAGGTTCTGGCAGGTGCTCCGGCCATCCGCCTGGGTGACGTTCTGGCGCCCCAATTGGTTCATGACCTGCTGACCGAGGTGGAGTGGATTGATCCCTTGTCCATTGAGGTGAAAATGGCCTTGCCGGAAGGCTTGCGGGTGAACTTTCTACCGAAGATTCCAGTCCTCGCGATTGCGCGTGGGCAGAAGCCAGTTGCCACGCTGGCGTCCGATGGCACCCTCATTCCAAGTGGTTTCTCGGAGGCTACCATGAGTGGTTTGCTATTCGTCTCGCTTGACCAAGGCCAAGATTTTCCCCTGGTCGGCGAACGTTTTTCCGACCCCGTGGTGCAAGAAGCCCATCTTCTCTGGGTGGAGGCCGACACCGTCGCGGTGGTGACTGGGCTGCCGGTGGTTTCTATTCAGCGGCGATCCGATTATCCAAGATCAACTCCGGGTATGGCTCCTGCCATGTCTTTCGTTTTGGCCAACGGGGTCGAAATCAGTTGGGGCCGCGCATCGGAAACCGCCGATCCGGCCTCGGTAAATCGCGACAACAAACCACTCTCATCGGAGCGCAAAATGATGCGGCTGGCTTTGGTGCTGCATGAATACCCCATGCTCCAAGGAGTTGGTCGCCTAGTTTTAGATGACCCACTGGTCAAAGCCTTCGACGCCAGCGGCAAGTTGATGCCTTTGCCCGACAACATCCGTTGAGCCAGAGCGCACTCTTCCCAGGCGGATTCTTACTCGCGCGTCTCTTCGCGCTCACGCCTTACGTTCTTGCCGCAGCGTGGGGGGGGATGGCACCAACCCAAGCCCTCATGCTGGGTTGCCTTCTGGAACTAGCTTTTCCTCAAGGCACCGACCCGATGCGCTTGGCGGTGCGTCATCTCACCTGTTGGGGGACCATGCTCTTCCTCCAGCCAGACCCCTTTGCCTGGTGGATGGCACCGTTATGGGTTTTGCTGATTGCCGGCACCCATGCTTGGTGGGTGGGGCGCCCTCGCGTGGCTGGCCTATTCATGGCCCTGCTGCTGCTGCCAGCCATAGCCGATGTCGTCCAGCGGACCGATCCAGCCGCGGCGGTGGCTTCCGCAGGTGCACGGAATCCTTGGGTGGCTCAGGTGGACGCCCAAGACTTCGGGAAACGAATCCGTCACCACGGGGTATCCCTAGTTCTTCCGTCCCGAGCAGAGCCGATGCCGCTTGAGGGTAGTTGGCGGGCGCAAAGTCGTGGTGCTGGCCTGCTTTGCATCGCGCTGGGGCTGGGGCTTTATCTCAGTCGCCGCCGAAAACTGATTTATCTGGTCGTCGGCCTGGCTCCGCTCGGACTGGCCTATGCACTCTTGCGCCCGCCGATGACTCAGAATCTTTGGCTCATGCCCGTAGATGGAGGATGGCAGGTTCTAACGATTGCTTGGCCTGAGCTCAGCTTTTCGGTGCGAGAACCATTGCCGCAGGAAATCCGGCCAAGTGCAGCCATCGCCACCGTCGAGCGCGGCCCACTTTTGGCTCCCAGGCAGGCGGGGGACGAGGGTATCCTTCCACTTCTGCTCCATTGGGCCGACGCCATTGCAGACCCCAAGGGGAGTTTTGAGCCTGAATTAGGCCAAGCACCAGCCATTTTGCGCTGGGAAATAGATTCTCACGGTCTTCTTGTGCTTAAGGCCTTGCTGTAAGTGTTTGGCGGGCATAGAATGCTCGGCCGTTTGTGCGGATTTCCGCCCGGAAAAGAAGATGCGTCCCAAGACTCCTCATCTCAATTCGATGACCATTGCCCGTGAATGGCATTTGGTTGATGCCGAGAACCAAATTCTCGGTCACGTCGCCACCCAGATCGCCATGATCTTGATGGGTAAGCATAAGCCTACCCACTCAGATCATTACGATTGCGGTGACAACATCGTCCTCATTAACGCCCAGAAGGTTGCGGTTACCGGCACCAAAGCGGAAACCAAGACCTATCGTCGTCACACCGGCTACCCCGGTGGACGTCGTGAGGATCCGTATGCCACTTTCCTTGAGAACCATCCTGAACGCATCATTATGAAGGCTGTTCAGCGTATGCTTCCCAAAACCAAGCTTGGTCGTCAACTGATCAGGAAACTTCACGTGTACGGTGGTGCGGAGCATCCACACATCGCCCAGCAGCCCCAACCACTCGCTTAGCGATGGAAGAAAAAGATAATAAAGTAGAAGGGAACACTGCAGTTCTCACCCTAGGCGCTGAAGATGGCACTGGTGGTGGGGAGTCTGTACAGGAACTTCCAAAGATTGACCCTCTCGGCCGTTTGGTCGACCTCACTCCGAACACCTACCACTGGGGTACCGGCCGTCGTAAGAACGCCGTCGCTCGCGTCCGGGTTCGCCCAGGCAGTGGTCAGTTCACCGTAAACGGCAAAACTCTGGCCGAGTACTTCCCGCGGGGAGTGGATCAGAGTGCCTGTCAGTCACCGATGGTTTCCTTGGCTGTGCAGAAGAAGGTTGACGTTTTCGTCAACGCTCACGGTGGCGGTAACACCGGCCAGGCTGGCGCAGTGCGCATGGGTCTGAGTCGCGCTCTTTTGGCTCTTTACCCTGATGCCCATGCGGTTCTGGCAGAAGCTAGTCACTTCACGCGTGACCCACGGATGGTCGAGCGTAAGAAGTATGGTCGTCACGGCGCACGTCGTGGTCACCAGTGGGGCAAGCGCTAAATCGCACTTGTTTCTTTTTCAAGACCGCCGGTTTTTACCGGCGGTCTTCGTTTTTATGGGCAGGAGGCCTTTGGCCACACCTACCGCCTCGGTAATCTGGTGGCAGAAGTTCGAACTCGAACCCCTTAGAACATGGCAGGCCACTCTCACTGGGCAAACATCCAGCGCAACAAGTCGAAAGTCGATGCGAAGCGCGGGAAAGTTTTTAGCAAATGGGCAAAGCTCATTATGTCGGCAGCGCGCACTGGCGGCAGTGACCTCGGCATGAACCTCCCACTGCGTTATGCCGTCGATCGTGCCAAGGCAGACAACATGCCTAAGGATTCCATCGATCGGGCCATTAAGAAAGGTGCCGGTGAGTTAGATGGTTCCGTTATGGAGGAGGTGGTCTACGAGGCCTACGTTCCTGGTGGAGTGGCCATCATCATTGAGGCTCTGACCGATAATCGGAACCGCACGGCCCCGAACATCCGCATGGTGTTGACCAAACGCGGCGGCACTATGGCAAGCTCCGGTTCGGTCGCTTTCATGTTCAAGCGACGCGCATTGTTCGCAATCGTGCGCGCGGGCATTCCGGAAGACGAAATGATAGAGGTCGCGTTGGAAAATGGCGCCGACGATGTCACCACCGATCAAGAAGAAATCTTCGGCGTCGATGGACCGCCGGAAGAGTTCATGAATCTGGCCACGGCTTTTGCCGATAAGGGGTGGGAGACCATGGACGGCGGTTTATGTTACGTCCCCGATAACTACATTCCAGTGGATGCCGAAGCCGCTGACAAACTGCAAATCATTGTTGATCTTCTAGAGGACGACGAAGACGTGCAAGCTGTTCATCACAACGCCGAGTTCCCAGAATAATTTCATGCCAGCCCGCCCCCTGACCATTCTTTCCGCAAACCCCAACGTTGTATCCGCATGCCAAGAGGCTGCCAAGCTTGCTGGTCATTCAGTGGGTAGCGTTGCGCATTACGACAGTTCCACCGCACTCGCCACAGCCGGCACCATTGACGGTTTGGTGGTGGTGGACCCATCCTTCATGGCTCCTTTGAGCATTCAAGAATGGGCCTTGGGCTTCTTGCGCGAACACCGCGTGCTGCTGTTCTTGTTCACCAACGGCAACGATGCCGACGCCGATGGCCTTGCGCGATTTGTCGGTGCTCAAGGGGCGTTGGGCCTTCCGGTTCGGCCGGACTCGCTCGCCAGCTACCTTGCCTCTCCCTTTGGCGCGCCGACCAGCATGCGCCCAGAGAAGCTAGAAGTTCCCGATGCCGCCACCCTTGGCGCTAGCATCGGCGAAATCTTGAAAGGCCGCGAGCCAGAAGCCCGTGAGCGTTTCCTCTCTGCAGTTGCAGATTCCGAAACCGGCCTGCACACACCAGAATTTTGGGAGCACCGTCTCGAGGAAGAGTTTAAGCGCTCTTCTCGTTTCCGCTTTCCACTCGGCCTGGCTGCATTCACCTGGGAAGGCGAAATCGATGACGATGCCCTGCTCGACCTTGCTGGCATACTCCTACTCGACACCCGCGATGTAGACGTTGCGACCCGCATCGGCCCGCGCACTTTGGTCGCCATGTTGCCTCACACCGGTCCGGAAGGCACCCGTCTCTTCGCTGAACGCGTCCTGGAAGGCATCGATGGCCGTGGTTTGCGTGACTTGCTCGGAGAAGCCTTGGATGTCTCGACTTCGGTTGCGGTCGCCCCAGACAGCTCCCTGCGGAACTCACACGCTTTCCTGGCAAAGGTCATGCCTCGGGAAAGTGAAAGGCGCGCCTAAGGGCGGCCAGTGATAGAGTGCAGGGCATGAAACTTGCCCTACTCTGTGCAGTGGTTCTTGCTTTCGGCAGCGCCGAAGCATCCGCGCAATTGCCTGTTGGTGCTAAAGCGCCAGAAATCCAAGCCAAAGACTGGTTCAACGACCCCGCTGGTCAATCCTTGGCGGAGCTTCGCGGTCGTGTCGTGCTGGTCGAGTTTTGGGCCACTTGGTGAGGCCCTTGCACCTCACAAATCCCACACCTCGTGAAGGTCTGGGAAGAATACGAATCGAAAGGACTCACGATCCTCGCGCTTTCCGATGAAGCTTCCGGCACGGTTGAGAAGCATATCGAAACGCATGGCATGACTTATCCCATTGGCACTGGCGCGAAAGGTAAGCGCGCTTTTGGTGTGAGTGGCATCCCTTCCGCTTTCTTGATTGACCACACTGGCACCATCGTGTGGCAAGGCCATCCTGGAAATGGTGGTTGGGAAGGCATGTTGGATAAGGCTTTGGAGGATGCCGAGCGGATGTCTGACCAATGGAATATTGGTGAGCACCCTGAATTCCTCAACAAAGCCGCTGCAATGGCTGAGAAAGGGGAGATGGGGAAAGTTTGGAAGGAAAGCGAAAGCCTGCTCAAACGATTTGTTGAAGACCCCTTAAAGCTGGGAGAAGTGCAGAACTTCCAGGAGAAATTTGGCGTGCGGGTGAATGCCCAAAACGATTACATTGCAACTTTGGGTAAAGATGGTTGCTATCAAGAAGCGGCCGACTACATCGAAGCGCGCATTATGGTCTACAAGGGTGCACCAGCTGCAGACGAGTGGACAGCAATACTGAAAACTTGGAAGAAAGATGCCGAGATCAAGTCGTTAATGCAGCTTGATGAAAAGCGTTTGGATGCCATGGAACAAGCCTTTTCTGGCGATTCCGATAAGGCAAAGAAAAGCTTGCGGTCCTTAATGCAGAAGGCGCAGGGTACTGCGATTTCTGCGGCTATGGAATCCGCTTACAATTTAGTCTCTGGCCTCTAAGGCGCGAAAGACCACCTCTTACATCGCGGACTTCCTACTCCTCAGGAGAACGGAAGTCTGCGATTTTCCATTCGGTACCCAAATGGAAATCGCTGATGTCAGGATTTCTCCCAAGGCTGCGCAGCGCGGGATCCGCTAGGTCGAGAATCAGGTGTCGGCCTTCCAATTGCAGCAAGGCGTCGGGGGACTGCTCGAGAATGCTCCCGGTGCGGCGGCCGTCGGATTCGGTGACGTCGTAAAAGTATTGCGGGAGCATGACCAGGCCGACGATTTCACGGGCGCCGATGCCCCACCAAATCAGAGTGCCGGGTTCCGCTTGCTCCATACGCAAAGGCTTCAGGCGCCAAGCTTGGCCGGCGGTGGTGCCAATATCTTCACGGATTTGAGGGCGCGCGAGAAGATATAAATCCAAAGTCGCGCCATAACGATCCTTGAGCGGTTCGCCCAGGCAACGATATTCCGCACCAGCGTCGTCGCAAGACATGGCGGCGAAGAAACTTTGGCCAGCCAGCTCGGCATTCTGGAAGTTCGGCGCAAGGACCAAGGCTTTGGTCGCGGGAGGGCAAACCTGACAGGCTCCAGGAATCAGAGCTAAGGCTAATAGAATCGGCAACGGGGCACGCACATATGTATATTGGGAAGTCACCGATGAATAGGCAATCCCTTCCTGCACGTCTTTTTCATTTGCTCGCCATCTTATGCCTGAGCTGGACTACGTCATGCTCTGACAGTCCGGCCCCAGATGGACTCAGCTTTGCACAGCCAGTGATCGATTTAGGCGAACTCTGGGCCGGCGAGGTGGTGCCCTTGGAATTTCCATTCCGCGTCACCGGGAGTGAAGTACGCATTGATACTGCGCTTCCAGACTGTGGGTGCCTACAGCCACGGCTCACGGTAAATGGCGAGTTTGTTCCCTTAGGCACGGTGCTGGCGCCAGGAACCGAAGGGGTTTTGGTCGTGGATTACCACACGGCAGGATTCCAGGGCCGCAAATTCACTGGCGTGGACCTCACTGGAAGCGGCCTCGGCCTCCCCCTGAAACTGGAGGTGCAAAGTTGGTTGCGCCCATGGTTCGAGGTGACCCCGCGATTTGCCGATTTCGGCCAGGTACAGGGCGATATCGAGCAAGTAGTGCAGTTGACCGTGGTGGGGCAGGAGCCTTTCCAGATGACCTCCTTGCTTGGCGCCGCCCCTCCTCTTCAGGTGCGTGGACTGCCAAGCTTGGAATCGAAAAAGCAGCACACCTTTCAGGTCGTGTTGCCGCCGACGACTGCAGAGGGTCAGCATTTTGGGGTCCTCAATCTCGGTACCGACCAAGAGGGTTTTGCCTTCACAGTACCGGTGAGTTATCGCGTGGCAGGGCTGCTGTGGACCATCCCCGACGAAAAGATCCTGCTCGGCGAACTTAATCAGAGTGTGGAGTTTTTTACACAAGTCGAGGTTGGCGTGCGTGCTGGGCGCCTGGAATTGCCCCAGGTGGTTACCAAAGGTCTACCTGACGCGGTAGTTCGCATAGAAACCGTAGTTGAAGGAAGCCGTTATCGGGTACAGTTGGGAATAACCCCGGGGTCTGAACACATCGGTGGGGAGCTCATCCTCAGCCTGCCCTATACCGACCCGACGGGGAAATCTGAAGTTCTCGAACGTCGCATGCGCGTGTTTGGGGCTGTAAAGAAGACGAAAGAAGATGAAAATGCGCCACCTGATTAGCCTCATCCTGCTCGGCATGCTTCCCGTCCTGCTCTCCTGCGGGGGAGAAGCCAATGGTGCTGCGCCAGAGGGCACCCCTTCCCCGGAAAGCCAAGCCAACCAGGCCAACCAAGACAGCCACGCCGGTCATGACCATGGCCCTGACGAGGCAGAACTGTTTGAGCCTTTGGTGGGCGGTGGCTCGAAGAGCGATTTGAAGTTTGATTCCATCAAGATCGATCTTGGCGGTGTATTCCAGCATCACACTTACCCGCTGGAGTTCCCATTCTTAGTCGAGGGCCCCGACCCGGTGATTCTATTTGAGCTGGACACCTCCTGCGGTTGCACCGAGGCCTTCACGCGTCCCGATTGGGATTTGGAAGTGGAAGGGAAGGCCTGGCCGCTGAACAAGCCAATCCCTGCTGGCGCCCGAGGTGCCATCGCCGCGACTTTTGATGCCGGCCGTTATAAAGATGATAAGGCATCGACGATTACCGTGCGTGGTAATTTCTTGTCTCGCCGGGTTACCTTAAGCGTGCAGACGCACATCACTCCGGTGTTTGTCATGGACCCGACTGTGGTGCAGTTCGGATCGATTCTTTCCGGTACTTTGCGCGATGCGGCCCCTGAGGAAATCGTCAAAGTCACAGCCATGGAGGACTTCAAGATTACTCGTTGGAAGCGCACGCCTCCAGGCGTTTTGATTGAGCAGTTAGATGGTGTTGAAAAGACGGACGATGGCCGCGTGATTCGGTCCTTCCGCGTGGTTGCTGGTTCGGATATGACGGAAGGCCGCACGTCGAGCAGCTTCATTGGTGAAACTGACTTGGGCGTGGAACTTGAGTTCATGGTCAACGCGGAAGTTCTAGGCGCCGTGAAGTACGCGCCTTCCAGTCGGGTTGCTTTCGGCATCTTTGATCAAGGAAAGGCTAAGAGTCGCACGATTAAAATCGAGTCTACGCGTGGTGCGATCAAACTTCCGGTTCCAACTTTGGAAATCCTCGGCGATGCAAACAAGGTCATGCAAGCGGAGTTGGTCACCATAACCGCAGAGCAGCATTACAGCGTGAAGCTCTTGATTGGCGAAGATGCGCCAGCAGGAAGCTACAACGGAGTCTTGCGCATTACTTATCCGGAAGGATCCAGTGTGGCGCAGAAAGAGATCATGGTGAACGCCCGAATTCGGTCCTCCCGTTGAGGAAATTACTAGGTGAAATCCTGATCGCTGCCAAGGCGATCACTGAGGATCAATTGCGTGCTGCCTTGGCGCTTCAGAACCAACGTACGGTCCTGATTGGCAAGGCATTGATTGAGCAGGGTGCTACCGACGAAATCACGGTATTTCGTGCTCTCGCCAAACAATCGGTGTTGCCCTTTGTCGACGTCTCCGAGCGCACTCCGCCCGAGCGCCTGACTAGCCTGCTAGATGGCAAGGCGGCATGGGAACTGGAAGCCCTGCCGGTGGCCGAAAAGGAAGGTAAGTTGGTGGTTGCCGTGGCTGATCCGCAAAAAGCCGTGGTGGTCGACACCCTGAACTTTTTGCTCGACCGCGAGGTCCTGCTTGCACTCACTACACCAGCTGGCTTGAAGACGGCCCTGACTCGCGTATATGGTGAGTCTGACATCGGTGGTAGAGCGGTGAAGCCAGTGAGCCAAGATGGCTCTCATAATGAATCTCCCATCGTTCGCCTGGTGAACAAGATGTTTGACGACGCTCTCGACCAGCGTGCCTCGGACATCCACATTGAACCCTTCGCCGACCGCATGCGCATTCGTTTGCGCATCGACGGCAAGCTCAAAATTTACGCTGAGCATCCGGTCGATGTCTTCGCACCGCTGATTAGCCACCTTAAAGTGACTGGTGGTTTGGATATTGCGGAAAAACGTCGTCCTCAAGATGGACGTTTGGAACACATCGCACTCGGCCGCAACCTAGATGTGCGTGTTTCTATGTTGCCGACCAACAATGGGCAAACCTGCGTCATGCGTCTGCTCGACGCCGATGCCAACCTCATTTCACTGCCTGAGTTAGGTTTGAATGAGAAAGCCCACGATTGGTTCCGCAAGCTAATTGAGCGGCCGCACGGCATCTTCCTGGTCACCGGCCCGACCGGTTCTGGAAAGACCACCACTTTGTACGCGGCTTTGCAAACGCTGAATCGTCCGGACAAGAAAATCCTGACAGTGGAAGATCCGGTGGAATATCGCATTCCGGGGATCAACCAAGTCCAGGTGCATCCACGCATCGGTTTGAATTTCTCGCGCGTGCTCCGTGCCTTCTTACGCCAAGCGCCCAACGTGGTGTTGGTGGGGGAGATTCGTGACCGCGAAACCGCCGAAGTCGCAATCCAAGCATCCTTGACCGGACACATTGTTTTTAGCACCGTGCACACCAACGATGCCCCGAGCGCGGTGACTCGTTTGCTCGACATGGGGGTGCCACCATTCCTCATTGCGACCTCCCTGCAGGGTGTTCTTGCGCAACGCCTTATGCGACGCTTGTGCAAGGAATGCTCTGAGCCAGAAGACGCCAGCTTGTTAGATCAGGAGATTCTCCAGGTCAAGCCAGGTGAGCAAGTGCAACGCCCGCGTGGATGCCGCAAATGCAATGGCACGGGTTATCGCGGACGTATCGGCGCCTTTGAGTGGCTCGACATGAAAGAAGAGTTGCGCGAAGCTTTATTCCACGCCAAGGACCCGAACGATTTTGTGCGTGCTGCAGGCAAGTCGAAGCATTGGACTCCGATTTCCATAGATGCCATTGACAAAGCGAAGTCAGGCCAAACCACCGTCGAAGAAGTCTTACGCATTACTAAGGTCGCTCCACCGACCGAAGATGAGCCAGAAATGGCTGGTGCTTCCACCAGCCCGAAAAGTTCCAACGAGGAATCAAGTCATGAGTGAAGTCAACATCAATAGCCAGCTCGACGAGTGGCTTCAAACTGTGGCAGCGGTTGAGGCCTCTGACCTTCACATTGGTGCGCGTCGTCGCCCCATGATGCGTGTTTCTGGAACCCTAGAGCCGCTTTCCGAAGCGGTTCTCACGGCAGAGTTCACCGAGAAGATTTGCCTCGGTACCGTCCCGATCAAAAAGCGCCAGGAGGTGCTAGACACTGGTTCCTGTGACTTCAGTTTCGAACACGGCGCTGACCGCTATCGTGCTAACGTGTTCCGTCAGCGTGAATCCTGGGCTATGGTATGTCGCCGTTTGCCGTCGGATCGCTTGACCTTTGAACAGATTGGTGCGCCACCGGTGCTGCGCGCATTGGCGCACCTGCCGCGTGGTTTGATTCTGATTACCGGCCCGACTGGTTCTGGGAAAACCACCACACTTGCTGCCCTGATTCACGAGATCAATGCAGCTCGTTCGGAGCATATTATCACCCTTGAGGACCCCATTGAATTCTTGCATGAATCGATGATGTCGGTGGTGAACCAACGCGAAATCGGTGAAGACACGTCCTCGTTCACGGAAGCTTTACGTCGCGTTCTACGTCAAGACCCCGACGTCATCATGCTTGGCGAGATGCGTGACCTTGAAACCACTGCGGCTGCGATTACCGCTGCAGAAACCGGTCACTTGGTGTTCGGAACTCTACACACCACGGGTGCTGCGCGAACGGTCGACCGTATTATTGACCAATATCCGAAGGAGTCGCAAGAGCAAGTGCGCGCACAACTTTCGGTTTCCTTGCAGGCGGTAGTTTCACAAGTGCTGGTAAAGCGCGCCGATGGTAACGGTCGTATTAGTGTGTTCGAAATCATGGTGCGCAACTCTGCGATTGAGAACCACATCCGTAAGGGTGAAACTTTTAAGATTCCATCGGTCATGCAAACGCAGCGCCGGATTGGTATGCAACTGTTGGATGACCACCTGCTTGAGCTAGTGAATGCTGGAACCATCACCAGAGAAACGGCCATGACTTATGCCCAGTTACCAAACGACTTGAATCAACGCCTTTCAATGGGCGGTTAAATCTAGATGACGGAAACACATCAAATGCTTGGTAAAATCTTGGTAGACCTTGGGGTCATCGGGATGGGCCAAGTGCAAGCGGCGCTGGCAGAACAGCGGCGCATGGGCGGTCGCATCGGGGAAATCCTGGTCGCCAAGGAAGCCATTACCTCGGAAGACCTTTCGCGTGGACTGGCCATCCAGCAAGGGCTGGAGTGGGTGTCGGCGGCGGACTTGCGCCCCGAAGAAGATGCTATTTCTTTACTTGATGGCGGTACCGCACGCGCATTTGGTGCCCTGCCGCTGAGCCAATCCAATGGCGTGTTACGGGTTGCGATTGCGGATCCAGACACTCTGCCACTTTTGAGTGATCTCGAAAGCATCAGCGGATGCCGTGTAGAGGCAGTTCTTGCTGCCCCCGAGGCCTTGATCGAAGCGGTCGAAAAGGCATACCGCGCGGTTTCCGATGCCAAAATCGCAGCCGAAGTGGAAGCCAGTGAATCCGCTCCGATTGTGCGCTTGTTGGAATCCATCCTGTCGCGTGCCGTGCGTGACCGTGCTGCAGATATTCACTTTGAGCCTTTTCAGAATGGATTCCGCATCCGTATGCGTTCCGACGGTGTGCTTTACGAGATTGACCCGCCACCCGCGCACCTAGCCATTGCGATTGTGTCGCGGATTAAGGTTTTGGCCGACCTCGACATCTCGGAAACACGGATGCCTCAGGACGGTCGGATTGACATGATTCTGGAGAATCATCGCATTGATTTCCGCGTGTCTACCGTGCCGACTCAAGGTGGCGAGAGTGTGGTTTTGCGCTTGCTTGACCGTCGCAACCTGCAACTTGACCTTGGCGTACTTGGCTTGGCCCCAGATGAAGATGCCATGCTGCGGAAATTCATTAGCCTCCCGCACGGCATCGTTCTGGTCACTGGTCCAACCGGTTCCGGTAAAACGACCACCTTGTATTCTTTGCTGTCACAAGTGAACGATCCCGAAACCAAAGTACTCACCGTGGAAGATCCGGTGGAGTACGACCTAGATGGCATCGTTCAAGTTCCGGTGAACGATGAGATTGGGGTGAACTATGCCAGTATTTTGCGCACCATGCTGCGGCAAGATCCGGACATTATCATGATTGGTGAGATTCGTGACCCGGAAACCGCTCAGATTGCCGTTGAGGCAGCACTCACCGGCCACTTGGTGTTGAGCACTTTGCACACCAACGATGCGCCATCCACGGTCACCCGTATGGTGGACCTTGGAGTGGAGCCATTCTTGCTTGCGGCCACCATGGAAGGCATCGTTGCGCAACGCCTGGTGCGATGTGTTTGTCAGAAATGCACCGAGAAATACATTCCTGAAGCTGAGCTCTGTGAGCAGCTTGGGGTTCCTCATGGCCAGGAATACACCCGTGGCACTGGCTGCGAGGCCTGTCACTTCACTGGTTACTCTGGACGCACGGCAATCTATGAAGTGCTACCTATGGATGCTGCCATGAAGGAAGAATTCCTTAAGAACCCGAGTACCTTGGTCTTGCGTGAAGAGGCCCGTAAGCGGAAAATGCGTACCTTGCGTGAGCGCGGGCTAACTCTTGCTCTTGAGGGGAAAACCACACTCGAAGAAGTTTTGCACGGCACCCAAGGAGAAGATTAGCACCCGATGGCTCGAATCCAGCGCAAGGTACCCGCAGCTTCCCGCCCTTCCGGCGGTAGCTCTCAGGCCGACGGCCCCGCCAGAGAGGGCTCCGTCTTGGTCAAACGCAAGGTGCCGCTCAAGCACATTGTGCAGTTCACGCGCATGCTCGCCACCATGACGGAGGCTGGCTTGCCGATTTTGCGCAACCTGCGAATCTTGGCGGACCAGTGGCCTGAAGGTCGTTTCAAAGATTCGATTCTAGATGCAGGCGATTTGGTGGAGGAAGGGCAACCCCTTTCCGATGCCTTGGCGCAGACTCCGGAAGTCTTCGATGAGCTTTACGTCAACATGGCGCGCGCGGGTGAAGCCGGCGGTGTGTTGGACAAAGTGTTTGATCGCCTAGCGAACTTCTTGGAGCGTTCACAAGCGGTGCGCGATAAAACCAAGTCGGCTTTGACTTATCCAATCGTGATTTTCGTGGTTGCGATTTCGGTGGTCTCCGCGCTCATGCTGTTCGTGATTCCTAAATTCGCGGAACTGTACGTTGACATGGACATGGAGCTTCCTAAGCTCACCCAGTTCATGATTGATACCTCCGAGTTCATGCAGAGGTTCTGGTATCTGATTTTGGGTTTGCCCACCCTTCTGTGGATCACTCACATGGCGCTTTACCGTCGCGGCTATGGATACCGCCGCAACTGTCATAGTGTTTTCCTCCGCTTGCCGGTGATTGGCGCTTTGACTGAGAAGAGCCAGGTTTCGCGCTTCGCTACCACCTTCGGCACTTTGATTGCCAGTGGTGTGCCTCACCTCGAAGCCTTTGACATTACCCGCGGCGCCCTCACCAATGAGGTTTACCGCGAGTCCATCGACGACATTCAAGAAGAAGTCCGCGAGGGTGAAGCGATTGCTGCATCCCTAGCTTCGACCGGACGTTTCGATGACTTGGTTGTGGCCATGGTGGAGGTGGGTGAAGAAACGGGTGAACTGGATCGCATGTGTATGCGCATTGGCGAAAGCTATGAAGAGCAATACACGCGTTCCCTTGACAACATGCTCAAGTTAATTGAGCCAATCATGTTGATTGTGCTTGCCGGGCTTGTGGGCTCGATTGCACTTGCTCTCTTCCTGCCACTGTTCAAGCTGCTGGAGGAATTCGGCGCGCAGGCATGAGCCTGAGGCTTCGGCTTATTCTGGGGCTGGTTCTGGTCAACGCAATTGTGTTGGGCAGCCTGGCCTGGTGGGTTGCAAGTCGAGAAACCGAACGCATTGGTTTTGAGGACCAACGCCTGGTGGAACTGGAAGATCGGTTAGCTCAGCTAACCATCCCGCGCTTCCGGCCCACCGAAATCGAGGATCTGGCCAAAATGTTAGATTGGCCGCTTTGGTCGCAATTTGAAGATGCCATCATTCTGGACACGCGCGTGTTGGATTTGGATGGCGCGAAAGTCCCGGTCGGCACCTTTTTGAATCCGCTGGGCAGGCGCAATCGCAAGGCAGACTTCCCGATTGAGGAAATCATGCAGGCGGTGGTGGTCGCTACGGAAAAGGATCGTCCAGTTTCAGTGGCGAGTGGCTTAGCGATTCCACTTTCGGCGTATCAGCCCTTTGCGGGGGAACAGCATCCTTCAGGTGGCTTGTATGTAGACATGCGCTTAGGCGAAGAGCGTGGCAGTTTGATTGACAGTGTTTTGCTCGCAGCGATTTTGAGCACCTTCATTGTTGCCTTGTTGATTATGTGGATGCTCAGCCGTTTGGTTTTGCGCCCGGTCGAGCGTTTGGTCGAGGCCACCCAATCCTTCGATGGGGGCAGGCAGGAAATGAAGCTCCCGGAAGGGGGCGCGACCGAGGTGGTGAACTTGTCGCGTTCTTTCAGCGCCATGATGCAACGCATTCAAGGTTTTCAGGGAGAGTTGGAGTCGGAGGTTGCTGCAGCGACTAAACGCACGGAGGCTGCGAACCGCCTGGTTGCGCACCGCGAGCGCATGGCTGCCATGGGGGCCTTGGCGGCCGGTGTTGCGCATGAAATTAATAGCCCACTTGCCGGCGCCCTGTTCGGCTTGGAAGTCCTGCGTCGCGATGCCAAGAGCGCCGAAGCCGAGCAGTACGGCGACCTCATGCAAGAGGCTTTAGAGCGCATTCGCGATTTGGTGCAACGCCTCTTGGAACTCTCGCCCGGCAAAGCTGAAACCTCACTTTGCAATGTGGTTCCGTTAGTCGTAGACCTACGCCTCTTCCTTGCCAGTCGCGTGGACGGCACCCAGTTTGAAGTTGATTTCGAAGACGATTCCTTTGAAGTTCCAGCAGCACGCGGTGACTTATTTCCGCTCCTGTTGAACCTCTTGCAGAACGCCTTTGATGCACTCGATTTGCCCGAAGCGCAGGCAGCAGGGCACATTTGCATCGCTGGACGGTATAGTGTCGAAGGCGTGGCGCGCATCACGCTCACCGATAACGGTCCTGGCGCACCCGATGAAATCTTGCCGCATCTTTTTGAGCCGTTCTTTACCTCGAAAGATGTCGGACGCGGCACCGGACTTGGTTTGGCTTTAGCGCATGCCACCATGCAGCGCCTTGGCGGTAGCATTGAAGCGCGCAACTTAGAGAGTGGCGGGTTTGAAGTGGTGCTTGAATTCCCTGAGATGAGTTCGGATATGCAGAGTCCGGCAAGCAACGTATGAACGGATCCTTGCTTGGCATGGTTGGCTTGCTGTTGACATCGGCCTGCTTCTCTGGGGCGGAGGCTTCCTTGTTCACCCTCGCTGCGGAAGGCGGACGGAATCGCAAAGTTCCACGCGTGGCGACTCTGTTGCTCAAAGATCAGGTCGGCGTGCTCACCACCATTCTGCTGGTGAACCTCATTGTGAACTTGGGCTTTTTCGCCGCAACTCACCACTGGGCAGGACCCTTTGACTCCACCACGGGCACCCTCATTGAAATCGGTGCGGTGCTTGCCCTTGTGGTATTTGGAGAAATCTTGCCGAAGGTTTTGGCGCATCGCTTTCCGGATGTCAGTGGGAAAGTTTTGCTGTTGCCGGTTGCTGGTTTCCACTTATTGCTGGGGCCTCTCTTGCGTCCCTTCGGCCGTAGTTGGGCGGGGCATGTGGAGCGCCAAGAGCCGCTCGATTCCAGTGAAGCTGCGGACTTGCTGGAAGAGGAACATCAGGAAGTTCTCAGCCGTTCTGAAATGGAGTTGGTGAGGCATTTACTTGAATTGGGCGAGTTACGCGCTGGTGCTCTACGTCGTCCCTTGGCCAGTGTGCCGCAAATTTCCCCTAATCAGCCACTGAGTTTGGCACTGCGTCAAATGGAGTCCGACGGCATCCCGTGGGCGGCGGTGGTCGCGGAAGACGGCGAGGTGCAAGGCATTCTTGATCGTGCACGTTTGCCTAAAGGAGCCGTGGTGCGCGATGCCATGCGCAAGGTCCCTATCCTTCCGGAGGTCGCTCCAGTCGCCAACGGAGCGCAATTGCTCAGTCAAAGCGGCGCGCCATTCATATTATTGGTGGATGAATACGGAATGTCTGTCGGCATCATCCAGCGTGGACGTTGGGCAGATACTCTGCTCAATCGTCTTAACCTTTCGGACGATTCTGGTCGCCATCCGATTCGCCGTGTCAGTGGTGGCGCGTGGGAAATCGACGCGGTCCTGCCTTTGCACGACTTCGAAGATCGTTTTGGCGACCCCGGTCTTTCCGATGTCCGCGTCGACACAATCGGCGGACTGGTTGCAGAGAAACTAGAACGTATGGCAAAGCTTGGCGATGCCGTCGTTCTGGAGAATGAAGGCAAACGTTTCCATCTGACTGTAGCTGAGTGTTCGGAAACGAGACCCCTTTTATTGCACTTGCGCGTGGAGGAGACTCATGACTAGTCTCATCTTGCTTCTCGTGTTTGCGATTGCTGCATCCGCTATGTTCTCCGGTTCGGAAACCGGTTTCTATGGCATCAACCGTTTGCGTCTGCGCCACGAAGCCAGGCGTTCCCGCGCCGCCGCATTACTTGAAAGCGTAGTGCGTTCGCCTAGTGCTTTCCTCGCTACCTTGCTCATTGGCAACAACCTAGCCAACGATACCGCGGTGAAAGCCGCCGGTAAATTATGTGCGAGCTTCGGCCTGGAAGGAGCCGAGTTCTGGGGTGCACTGTTCCTAACCCCACTCATGTTCCTTTTCGGCGAAGTTTTCCCCAAACAACTGCTGCTGGCAAACCCGCGACGTCTGTTCGGGCTTGCGGCTCCGCTTGCCTTAGCGCGGATTGTGTTCTGGCCACTCACCGCGCCTTTGGCTTGGCTTGCCTCGACACTAGAAGGGGGTGCGGGCGCATCGGTCCTCGCGCGACGCCAATTCGAAGCCTTGCTCCAAGAAGGCGAGCAACACCCGCCCGGAGAAGCCCGCGTGATGTCCGCCGCTCTGCGTGCACTGGACTCGCGTGGCCAAGGGTTGCAGCCTTTTTTGCGGTTTGATTTACCGGAGTTTCAAGCCAACCTGAGTCTTAAAGCGGCACGCGAAGATTTGGCCACCACCACCGCCACCCTTGCTTTAGTGAAAAAGCCGAAGGGACCTCCCTGTCTGCTACTCGGCTCCCGCCTTGCTACCGCCGACGCCAAGGCCTCGCTCAGCGACCTCGCCTTACCGCTCCCCAGCCTGTCCGCCGATCTCGACCTCGCTGGAGCCCTCACACGGCTCCGCGCTTTGGGTGTCGCCTTCGCTTGGGTTGAGAAACCGGGGGAATGGGCGGGACTATGTGATCTAGAATATGCTCTAGCCCGGCTCTTCGAGCCAAGCCCCCTTCCTACCGCTTTCGAATCATGAACACTTTCCTTACCCGCACCCTCATGGTCCTCACAGCTTTCTTGCTGGGCGCCATTAGCCTGCACCTCTTGAGCCCTAGCTCGGTCGAGGCCTCCTTCGCAGACAGCGGAAAGCGCTATGTGGCGGTTACAGGGCCGTATCAAGAAGGCGTGTCCTTGCTTTATGTCCTGGACCAGGAAACCCAGCATCTGGCGGTTTACGAGGCCCGCGGTGGCGCGACTAACTCTCATCGCCTTCAATTTGTGGGGGCGCGCAACATTGAGCTCGACACCATGCTCGACGGCTATCACGACGAATCCGATTTCACCCATCAGGAGCTCGAGGCCGAGTTTTTGAAATCTGGCATTCTCCAGCCCGAAGACAGCACAAAGACCGACGGATAACGTATCCTTGGCTCCGCACCCAGCTACCGTTATGCTGGCCAGCAGGAACCCTTCTTCCCAGCCCCATAGTCCCAGAACCTGATACCGTGAGCGAAAGCGAATTTTCATCATTTGACGAAGCCCTCAAGAAACTCGAGCTCGAGGAAGAGGATCTTAAACGCCTGATTTCGGCTGGTGAGATTCGTGCCTTCCGCGAAGGCTCCAACATGCGCTTGCGCGTGGAAGACGTTGCTAAGGTCGCCTCTCAACTTGGTATTGGTGGTTCGGTTGCAGAAGCCGACGCCGGTGAAGTCCTTGAAGTCGAAGATCTCATCCTCGACGAAGCCGACGACGAAGGCATGGCAACTACCCAGCTTTCCGAAGAAGACACTTTGCTCGACGACGAAGTGGAAGAGCTGGAGGTTGCTGAGGAATCTGCACCTGCACGCCGTTCCGCATCTGGTGGCAATGGCGTTTCTGGTGCCCGTCGTGGTGCTGCGGCTGCAGCTGTTGCACATACCGCCGACGAAGGTGGTGGCATGCGCGCTGCCGTGATCGTGACCAGCATTCTCATGTTGTTCGGAGTCGCATTTGCCATCGATATGGTGAAAGGTTCCAAGAGTGGCGTGACTGCAAGCGTGGTCGACATGGTCCACGGCGAGTAGTTCTGAGGAACTACTTTTCCGGTCCGATGAACCGACAGGCCCTAATCCTGATGCTTTTGCTCGGGGTTGGGGCCTGTTCTCGCTCTGCGGTGCAACCTCTTCCGGAAGAGATTGCGCGTTTAGAATTTATGCTTTTGTTGGAGCCGGCTCCCTTTCAACGCACCTGGTCTTTGGCCGGGCGTTTTGAGGTGACTCAAGAGGAATACGGCTTAGAGGTTCGCCGTACCGAACGTAACCTTCCAGTTGCCATGGTGAGCTTTTTTGAAGCGGAGGCATGGTGCCAAGAACATCAAATGCGCTTGCCGACGCAATGGGAATGGCAGCAGTTAGCCACTTCGGGTCGCGGCGGATTTGTGGTTCCAGAAACGGCCCGGAATAGTTTGGAGTTAGGATTGCGTCGACGCCTTCCAGTTGGCGTATTTGAACGCGGTAAAACATCGCTAGGGGCCTACGATGTGCTCGGTAATGTGCGTGAGTGGTGCGTCGACCCAACCTTGGAGATTCATTACGCCAGTGGTGGTTCTTTCGCCACCCGCGATGCCAGTTCTGGAGTAACCGGGCAACTCGAAATGCTGCCGGAAGAACGCGCGGAAGATGTCGGCTTTCGCTACTTCGCTGATGCTGATGTCTATCTGCTGCAAGTGGTGCTTCCTCTGTGGCCCCAGCTCACGCGTTCCGAACAGAAGCAGGCTATGCAACACATGGTGCAATGGCGCGCGAATTACCGCATCGGTTTGGCGGAGGAGTTGCGCCTGGAAGGGGCTCCGGAAGATTTCTGCACAGCTCTCGCGCAACCATGAAGCTCAGCGATTTACGTGATCTACTTGCGTCCCATGGTTTGCGCCCGAACCCGCGCTTTGGGCAAAACTTCTTGGTCGACCCAGCGCTGTTAAGCCGCATTCCCGTCGATGCAGAAGTTGAAGTTGGCGATGACGTCTTGGAAGTCGGCCCGGGTGCCGGAGCTCTAACCTTTGAGCTGTTGAAGGCTGGTGCCAAAGTGGTGGCGGTGGAGTTGGATCACGGATTCCTGCGCCTCCTGCGCGAACGTTTTGTGGAGGAGTTGGAAGATGGCCGCTTAACTTTGATTGAGGGCGACATTCTTGGCCCCGATGAAACCATGCATCCACAAGTGGAAGCGTGGTGGGCAGGGCTAGATAGGCCACCACGTTTAGTGGCGAATTTGCCTTATGCGATTTCCGGACCCTTCCTCGGACGCCTTCCCGGACGACTGATCTCGGGCGCCACCCTGCTCCTGCAACGGGAAGTGGCCGATAAGGCTGCCGGTCCAGCCGCAAAAGAAGAATGGAGCCCCTTGTCCATCCGCCTGCACTTTGCCTTTGAAGCACAAACCGGACGTCGCCTGCCGCCGGAAGTGTTCTGGCCGCGCCCGAAGATCGATTCGGCGTTTTTGCAGTTGCGTCCGAAAGACACGGCCTTGGCGACGGCGTCGGAGAGGGCGCTCAGTGAGGTGCTGCGCTTCGCTTTTGGGCAACGTCGGAAAGCCTTGTTGGGGCGATTGGGCAAAGAATACCCCCATTGGGCCAGTGCCCTCGAGGCTGAAGGTGTCGACCCGAAAGTACGGCCGGGCGCCATCGTTCCAGCGGTGTGGCGCGCTGCATTGGCGCGTGTAGAAAGCACCTAGCAGCGTTGTAAATGTTAGATTAGGAGGTCGGGAATCCCCATTCCCCCCTGGTCATTGCAATGAGCGACCTGAACACCTTCCTCGACGACATGAAAGAGCGCATCCCCATCGAATCGGTGGTGGGGCAGAAGGTTCAATTGACCCGCAAAGGCAATCGCTATTGGGGATTGTGTCCCTTCCATGCTGAGAAGACGCCATCGTTTACGGTGAATCCGGGGCGCAACTCCTTCAAGTGTTTCGGCTGCGGTCAGGGCGGAGATGCCATCACCTTCGTGCGCGAAACCGAGGGCCTGGAGTTTTTCGAGGCGCTGAGTGTTTTGGCCGACATGGCGGGCATGCAGATGCCGCAGGTGTTTCGTGGTGGACGCCCTGAAGAGCGCACCGAACGCGAAGAAGCGCGCGAAGCTTTGCAGTGGGCGCGAAAGTTTTTTGTCGAGCAGCTTTACACCGCCGCCGGAGATGGCGCGCGCAAGTATCTACTCGACCGCAGTATTCCTGAAGCGAGTTGGAAGGAGTTTGCGCTCGGTTGGGCGCCTATGGATAGACAGGAGTTACTCACCTATCTGCGCCGTAACCAAGTCACCGACCAAGGCATGATTGCTGCCGGTCTGGCTTTCGCCGA